>NZ_BANH01000038.1 GCF_000964465.1 Gluconobacter thailandicus F149-1 = NBRC 100600
CGCCGCAACCGTCATCTTCTGGCTATGAGTCCTGAGCCTAGATTGAAATGTGAATGTCGTTTCCAAGTGACCATCCCACCAGTTAACAGAAGGGGCGCCATTGAGCGCACCAAGGTGAAATATGGCTCAAGCTTTGGTTCTGGAACGTAAAGGCGAACTGTCCCTCCGAGAGATTGACGTGCCTGATGTCCTCGGCCCTGATGACGTCAGGGTAGCGATCCATACAGTCGGTATCTGCGGAAGTGATGTCCATTATTATACGCATGGACGCATCGGTCATTTCATCGTAGACGCTCCGATGGTTCTTGGCCATGAGGCCTCAGGCACCGTGACGGAAGTTGGTTCACGCGTAACAAGTCTTCAGGTTGGCGATCGTGTCTGCATGGAGCCTGGCATTCCTGACCCTACCTCGCGCGCGTCTAAAATGGGTATTTACAACGTTGATCCTGCCGTAACTTTCTGGGCGACGCCGCCAATTCACGGTTGCCTCACCCCCTCGGTCGTACACCCAGCGGCCTTTACTTACAGACTTCCTGAGAATGTTTCATTCGCCGAAGGCGCCATGGTAGAGCCATTCGCTATTGGCGTTCAGGCAGCCGTCAAAGCCGCCCTGAAGCCGGGCGATACATGTCTAGTTACGGGGTGTGGACCGATTGGGCTTATGACAGCACTGGCAGCACTGGCTTCGGGGGCAGGAACAGTTTTTATTTCCGATATCGCCGCTCCGAAGTTGCAGATCGCTGGACAATATAAAGGTCTCGTTCCCTTGAACGCTAAAGAAGTACGGCCACGCGATGCGGTGTCGCAGCAGTGCGGAGCGGACTGGGGTGTTGATGTTGTTTTCGAGGCCAGCGGCTTTCCGGGGGCATATGACGATGTCTTTTCCTGCGTCCGCCCCGGTGGAACCGTTGTGTTCGTCGGAATGCCTGTCGAGAAGGTCCCGTTTGATCTGGTCGCAGCTCAAGCCAAAGAAATCCGAATGGAAACAGTCTTCAGGTACGCGAATGTCTATGAACGTGCCATTGCCCTGATTTCTTCAGGAAAAGTGGATCTCAAGCCCCTTATTTCTGAAACGTTTCCATTTGCAGAAGGTATCGCAGCCTTTGAACGCGCGGCTTCCGCTCGTCCAACGGATGTGAAGCTACAAATTAAGCTTCCAGGCTGAAGAGCACGGTGGTGCATATCAACAAGCACCACCAGCTTGCTTCCCCCAGCAACACGTCAGACATAGTCTGAATGGTTAAAGGCATGATGAAAATGGATGCCATCCACCCCTCTTCCCTCCATGACGGCAGCACGACATCTCGCATCGTCTGGGGAATGCCGGTCGTCCTCTTCTGGGGATACGTCGCGGTCGCACTCTATATGACGGGAGACGGAATCGAAGTCGCTTTCCTAGCCAAATACGTCACAAGTCTGGGTTTCTCGGCGTCTCAAGCCGGGCTTTTATTTACAGTCTATGGCGCAACAGCGGCTGTTGCCAGCTGGCTGTCCGGTGTCCTTGCCGAAGTCTATGGTCCGCGACGGATCATGGCGATCGGAACTGGTTGGTGGGCGTTATGCCACGTGGCGTTCCTGATGCTGGGCATTGGGCACCATAATTTCAATCTGATGCTGTTTTTCTATGGACTGCGTGGGTTCGCATATCCTCTCTTCTTCTATGCGTTCTTTTTCTGGATTGTACAGCGTACCCCGTCACATCGTCTGGCGTCTGCGATCGGGTGGGTGTGGTCAATGTTTACGATTGGCTACGGCATCATAGCGGCTTTTTTGCCAAGCTTTACCATTCCGGCGATCGGGTTTGTTCCAACCCTGTGGCTCTCGCTCATCTGGGTACTGGCAGGCGGCCTCCTTGCCTGCTTGGCAATACGGGACATTCCAGGAGAGAATCATGAAAAAAGAGAAATCAAGGTTCACACTCTGCGATCCCAGCTTGTCGAAATCAGTCGCGGTCTCACACTGATCATCGAAAACCGGGATATTGCCATTGCGCTCGTAACGCGCGTGATCTGCAACCTGTCGCTCTTTGGCTTTCCCGCGATTATGCCACTTTTTTACACGTCTGCTGAAGGTGGCTTCACGATGCCTCAGTGGCTGCGTATCTATGGCGTTGTCTTCCTCGTTCAGCCATTTACAAATGTGATGTGGGGCGTCATCGGCGACCGTATAGGATGGCTGAAGCAGATGCGTTGGGCCGGATTTGTAGGGTGTGGCATCGCAACGCTTCTCTTCTATTACCTACCGTACATGGCACCGGGAAATATGTGGATCGCGATTGTCGGGGCCCTTCTATTCGCCTTTACAATTACGTCTTTTGTCCCAATGGGAGCAATCTTTCCTGTGCTTGCTCCCCATAACAAAGGTGCAGCGGTGTCAGTCCAGAATCTGGGCGGAGGATTAGCCAATTTTATAGGCCCTGCGCTGGCAACAATCTTTGTTAGCGGATACGGCACCCAGGGCGTCGTTATCGTCTATGCAATATTATATTTTTTCGGCGCAGTTCTGACGTGTTTTATCCATCTCAAGCAGCCGCAAGGAATGCATGCTGCGGATATCATTTCTGAAGCGAAGGCTGAAGAGATGGGCGAGCATGTGACTACCTAACGACGATTTGTTTGGTAAACGAGAGACCTCCTTCACACCACAATTCAAATTAATTGTGGTGTGAATTTTAAAGCTGATCTGCGTATATTTTTAAAAAACCAATATTTAAATTATGAAATATTCCGTAGTTATGTTGTTGCGTTCCTATGGACTTTACTTCTCTTGATTAGGTCACGTTGACAAAAAATCTGATCCAGAGCCTTGCGGCTGCGAGATTGCGGAAACTGATGAAGGACAGGGCAGTCTTGTCGTATCATGTTGCAATACGGCGCATCTGCTTGAGGTGGTTGAACACGATTGCGATCCCTGTAACGCCGCCAGTCAGTGTTTTGAGGAGCGCTGCGGTTTTTACGTGATGGAATGACCGGCAGGATCCCGTGGACCAGCAGATCCTGGCGGAAGCTGTCACTGTCATAGCCCCGGTCGGCCAGCATGGCGCTGGGGTTCGGGACAGGCAGCTTCATCAGGGCGTCTGTGGCTTTGTAGTCCTAGACCTGACCTCGGGTAAGGATAAAGCAAAGAGAGCGTCCCTGATTGTCACATCGGACGTGGATTTTGCTCGTAAAGCCGCCGTGTGATCGACCAAAAGCTTCCAGTGAGCCCCCTTTTGCGCCCGTGGCCTGTGAATGGGCACGGACTACGGTGCTGTCGACCATACGCTGCCAGTTATCGGTCCCCCTAGGTTTTGTTGACAAAAGATCTTCCCAGACTGGCTTAGACGTGATTCAAAGTTGGTCTTTGCGGAGACCAGTGTATGCGTGGCGACCTGACGGACGAGGAATGGGCGATCATTGGCGGCCTGCTGCCGCCTGAACGTGGCCGTTGGTCACGGCCGGCACAGGATAACCGTCTGTTTCTCAACGGAATGCTTTATGTCCTGCGTGTCGGTTGCCCATGGCGGGATATGCATGAGCGCTATGGAAAATGGAACTCGGTCTATGTGCGGTTTCGTCGATGGGCAGAACAGGGTGTCTGGGACGCTTTGCTGGAAACGCTGGTCGAACTTGGTCTGACCGATGACTGGCAGCACATGATCGATAGCACGGTTGTTCGGGGGCACAGCCAGGCTGCTGGCGCAAAAGGGGGACTCTTAAGGAAGGCTTTGGTCGAAGCCGCGGCGGCTTTACGAGCAAGATCCATGCCCGTGCTGACGGTCAGGGACGCCCTCTTGGCTTTGAACTGACGGGCGGTGAAATTTCTGACTACTCCGGCGCTGATGCCCTGATGGACCTACCGGTCGTGACACCGCGCCGACTTCTGGCCGACAAGGGATATGATAGTGACAGGATACGGGAGAACCTGCTTTTTCGAGGTATTCTTCCTGTTATCCCGCCCCGTTCAAACCGCACAGAGGATATCCCCTGCGACTTCCGTCGTTATCGGGATCGCAACCGTATCGAACGGATGTTCAACAAGCTCAAGCAGTTCCGACGTATCGCCACACGCTATGACAAGACAAGAAAATCGTTCCTCGCCTTTCTTAACCTCGCAGCCGTAAAACTGTGGCTACCGTCTTTTGTCAACAGAACCTAGGTCTACCAGTGTTTGCAGCAGAGCATCCCTGACACCCTGCTCGGCCCAACGGCGAAACCTGACATAGACCGAGTTCCACCTGCCATAGCGCTCATGTATGTCCCGCCACGGAGAATCGACGCGCAGGACATGCAGCATGCCATTGAGAAACAGGCGGTTGTCCTCCGGCTGGTCGAGCCCAACGTCCGCGCTCAGGCGGCAGAAGCGGATCAATCATCGCCCATTCCCGATCTGTCAGATCACCTCGTGCTATACCCATTCCACCGTACCGCCTTCGCTGAGGCAATCAGTAAATCAAATCTGAAACAAATCAGTATAGACCTTCTATCAATGTAACCTAATGGACCGATTTTGGATTAAAAATGGTGCTGTTTGACTATTTTTTGTCGATGAAACCTGCTCAATTTTTCATTATCAAAATAAAAAAACCTTGCAGCACTCATGCTGCAAGGTAGTTAACCACGATATTAACAATATAATTGGATTTCAGAGAGTCTTTAGCATTCCACCATCAACGAAGTATGCTGATCCCACACTGTAGGAGGCTTTATCAGAAGCCAGAAAGACGAAGAAATTGGCCAACTCTTCAGGAGATGCAAATCGCTTTATCGGAGCATGTTCATCTGCAACAGACTGAAGATAACCTTCCCAGTCTCCCCCGGTATCTTTTGTCAGTTCCTTTGCTGTCTTGATCCAGTCAGGCGTAAGGACAAGACCAGGATTAACACAGTTGACCCGAATGTTGTCTTTGACGACTTCGGTAGCGAGGGTTTTGGAGAACATCATCAACGCTGCTTTTGTAACGTTGTAAATGGGCTCATACCACAACGGCTGTGCAGCACAGATTGATGCGTTGTGAATGATGGCCCCACCTCCGCGCGCGCGCATTCCTGGGACCAGTCCACGCGCAAGGCGGACGGCAGCCATGACGTGCAGTTCCCAATAAAACTGCCACTTCTCGTCTGAAGCCTCCATGATTGTTTCGTTAGAACCCGTCCCGGCATTGTTTACCAGAATGTCTGCGCCACCAAATGCGCTTTGAACGGATTCAACGACCTCATCAACACCTTCCGGCGTAGCAATATCGACCGCAACTTCAAGAACGCGAACTCCAAACTTCTCCTTGAGAGATTTTGCCGCTTCTTGCAGTCGTTCTACCTGACGGGCAACCAGAACAATATGCGCTCCCTCTTTCGCAAAGCCTTCAGCTATAGCCAGACCGATACCAGCACTCGAACCGGTAATAACGGCAACCTTTCCGGAAATACCCATATCCATAACTGCCGATAACCTCATTTTTCTTTGGTTACACATCAAGAAGAAAATTATTTCTTCTATGCTCTAATATATAACACCGAATTGAGCCCATCCAATCACTTGTTTGTTTTTATTATGATTCATGATAGAATATTTCTTTAATTTAATGTGGCAACTTAAATTTATTGAGCGCCATTTTTGCTTCGCGTCTATACTCGCGCGGTGTCATATGCTTTTCATCTAAAAAAATACGATTAAAATTCGACAGGTTACCGAACCCTGCTTCGCTCCCCACAACACCAACTGACTTTGATGTTGTTACAAGAAGTTCGCAGGCACGACTGATGCGCAACCGACGTACGAAACTTGTAAAAGTGTCTCCGGTAGCTCTTAGGAAAAGCCTAGAGAAGGCCGAAGGGGTCATTTTAACATGACGTGCAACGTCGGCCTGTCTGATTTCACGCAGGTTCACCGACAGAAGAAACTTGATAATCGTATCAACTGTCCGTGACTCGTTCCCTTTCGCCACGAGAGAGTATTGTGTACTACACAAAACCCGGCGAGGCGCTCTGGCCAAATCCGTAAGAAGTTTAATGACCATAGCAACCCGATCAATGGGGTCCGCCTTTTCAATCATTCCCATCTGCTGACCAAAATCCTTGAGCGATGGACCATAAAACTCCACCCCGCAGGCCGCATCATTCAGAAGATCGCCCAGTACTTCGAATTCAGGACACAGTCCAATTAACCCTTGCAACCAGTCAGACTGAATCTGCACGAGCAGATCCCGACCTGGAATTATTTCATCCTGCTCAAGGCTGCTTAACCAGTTGTGAGGCAGATTGGGGCCGATCAGAAACAGGCTACCTGCACAAAACGTCCCGACATGGCCACCAACTACATATCGACCGTTACTGGCCGTAATAAGATGTAACTCGTATTCGGGATGGTAATTCCATCTTGCACGATCTGCAGGAAAATCATGCCGCGCCACCACGAAGCTTTGCGCTGGCGCGGCGGTAATCATTTCATAAACGGGAGCGGGTTCCTGTTTTCCTGTTTCTTTACTCGGGGGCATGACAGCATTTTTTTCCATTGTCTCATGAGGAAATCTTGGCTTTACGCACCATTCTTGCAGCCAGACCGGTCCATTCCTCAGGCATGACACTTCAACAGCACATCTTAGGTTCCAAGGCCATGATGCGAAAAAACAGGCTTTCCAAACATTCGATAAGACTATGAGTATTTTGGCATCTTATGTCCTTGATCTAGGCTGTATATTTTATTTTTCTGATATTTTCTTGCGCTTTGGCAAGCTGAATAGCTCGATTTTCCGAGCTCCCCCTCTTCCTCTCCAAAAAAGGGGACTTACGAGCACCTAATTCCACAACATATTGTTTTAAATGTATAATTTCCGGACAATCATTTTTCTTTCGAATATTTTTTCTACTGATGCTTCCTGTATCTGACACAAAAAAAATCACCCATATCTACGGAACGAGGTGAGATAGTCACAAATAAGTGAGTTCAATTTAGCAGTTTACTTTCACAACAAACGGTGTCTAGAACCACAACCTAAGTGCGAAATGAATACAAATAAACCAATTAAACGAGGTGTGCTACACAGTAATTAATATGAATCACCTAGAAAAAGGAAAGGATAAAACTGTACTGTGTTAAAAAACCTATATACAAACCGTCATGATCTAAGACGGCCTCTTCTCCGGGTCTCACGCCGTGGGATATTGGCGGGTGGAATCAGTCTTTTGACAGCGACTTCACTACGCTTACATGCAGAGGAAGCGAAGTCTCCTCTCGCAAGCCGGGACGAGTATGAACGCTTCTTCGAAGTGTCTCGTCGCCTCATGGATCGGGAAAAAGTCCATCCTCTCATCGGGCAGGCCCTCTACGACACTCTTTTGTCTCAAAGAGCAGCCTACCGAAGTGAGATCAATCAACTGCATGATCTTCTCACTACAAAAGAGTTTAGTTCAGCCGCCGAATTTGCCCGTGAGGCCGAGCATTCTGACAACGCGCTGAAAGAGACCATTCATGCCCTGATGCACGGCTGGTATCGGGGCGTCGTGGGTCAGACAGTCGTCGTCTACCGTGCGGCCGCCATGTTTGCTCTGACTGATGATGCGGTCTTTCCCAAGACTTATGCGACAGCGAGACCCTTCTACTGGACTGAAAAGCCACCAGTCGTTGAGACGCCAACAGCGGCCCCGGCACTGTCTCCATCGGAATATGTCGCAGAATCCCAGTAAGAAACGGATGTTATTTCAATGAGTTCTTCGAATTCCCTTTCGGCAGATGTCGTGATCGTGGGATCCGGCGTCGCAGGGGCCAGTATTGCCAACGAACTTGCGAGAGCCGGCCTCTCCGTCATCGTTCTTGAAGCCGGCCCCCGGATCGACCGCCAGCATATTCTTGAAAATTTCCGCACCACGGAAAACAAGGGAGCATACCAGCTTCCCTACCCACCCGTGCCTTGGGCGATGCATCCGCCTGATCAGGGCTCTCCCAATGGCTATCTGCATACGACCGGACCTGACGGTGCTGCGTATCAGCAGGGCTATCTGCGTGTTGTCGGGGGAACGACCTGGCATTGGGCAGGATGTGCCTGGCGGTATCTCCCCTCTGACTTCGAGTTACATTCCCGATATGGCGTTGGCCGCGACTGGGCCATCAAGTACGATGATCTGGAGCCATTCTACTATCAGGCCGAAGTCATGATGGGCGTGGCAGGCCCTAACATGGATGTCGATGACCTGGGATCTCCACGATCTCACAATTACCCGATGAAGGAAGTACCCCTGTCCTATGGCGCGGATCAGTTTCGCAAACTGATCCATGAGAAGACGAATTACCGCGTCGTTCACGAGCCACAGGCCCGTAACACTCGCCCTTATGACAAGCGCCCAACCTGTGAGGGCAACAACAACTGCATGCCGATCTGTCCGATCGGGGCGATGTACAACGGAATTCACTCGGTCAATCATGCGGAAGCAGCAGGCGCCCGTATTATTCCGAATGCGGTTGTCTACCGACTGGAGACCGACGCCAGCAACAAGAAGGTCGTGGCCGTAAATTATTACGATCCCGATAAGAATTCTCATCGTGTCACCGGTAAGTTCTTCGTGGTCGCTGCGCACTGCATTGAGAGTGCCAAGCTGCTCCTGCTGTCCGCCGATGACAAAAATCCCCGGGGCATTGCCAACAGTTCAGATCAGGTTGGTCGGAACATGATGGATCACACGGGCGTACAGCTCTCGTTTATGAGCGGAAACGACTCTCTGTGGCCGGGTCGTGGTCCTCTGCTGACCAGCATTATCGACTCGTTTCGTGACGGCCCATGGCGGAGCGAACGTGGTGCGTATCTTGTGCATATGGTTGACGATAATCAGGTCGACTTCGCAACGGGTCTGGCGATTGCCAAGGGCTATGTCGGGAAAGAGCTGGAAGAGCAGATCCGTTATGGCTCCTCTCATGCCGTTCGTCTCTTCAGCCATAACGAAGGCATTGCCGACCCCGACAACCGGCTGACACTGAGCAAAACACATAAAGACGTTCTGGGCATTCCTCACCCCGAAGTCTATTACAAGCTTCCCGAGTACACAGTGAAGAGTTGTGACCATACCAAGGAGCTGTTCAAGGAACTGATGGCTCTGATGAGTGGTACTGATCCTCAATGGACAAAGGGTTACTTCCCGCAGTGCCATCCGTCGGGCAGCACGATCATGGGAACAGACCCCACCAATTCGGTCGTTGACGGTGAGTGCCGCACCCATGACCACGAAAACCTGTTTGTTGCCAGTTCAGCGGTCTTCTCTTCGGTCGGTACAGGCAATATCACCCTGACCATTGCCGCGCTGGCGCTTCGCGTTGCAGCATCCCTGAAAAAGGAGATGCTTCATGCGTGAGGGGAATAAAGCCGGAATACGCCGCCTCTTTCTGCCAGCTGCCATAGCTTCGGGTGTCCTGTTCGGCGCGCAGTCAGCGAGGGCAGAGGATCAGGCCACCACTATCAGCCGAGGCGCCTATCTGGCTACAGCAGGCGACTGCGTTGCCTGCCATACGAAACCAGGTGGGGCTCCCTTTGCGGGCGGCCTTGTCATTGCGTCCCCAATGGGCGGGATCGTCGCGTCCAACATTACACCCGATCCGGATACGGGAATTGGCAAATACACCGAAGAGGAGTTTGCCAACGCTCTTCGCAAGGGTATTCGCAGGGACGGAGCTCATCTCTATCCGGCCATGCCTTACACGGCCTATTCGGAGATTGCGGATACGGACATCCACGCATTGTATGTCTACTTCATGCATGGCGTGGCCCCCCTGCGGCAGGACAATCCGAAGACGGAGCTGAAATTCCCCTTCAATATCCGCGCAATGATGATCAGCTGGAATCTCCTGTTCGCAGGACCTCCGGCCGCAAAGGGTGATCCTCAGACCTATTCCAAAATCGAAAGAGGCCACTATCTCGCAGATGCCTTGGGACATTGCGGAACCTGTCATACACCACGCAATTTCCTGATGGGCGAACGCAGCAGCAGTGCCTATCTTGGCGGAACGCCGCTCGCTGGCTGGTATGCTCCCAACATCACACCGAGCATGAATAGCGGGATCGGCGATTGGAGCGAAGACGATCTGGTTCAGTACCTGCGTACAGGCTCCGTGCCAGGACGTGCTCAGGCGGCAGGCATGATGGGCGAAGCTGTTGAACATAGCTTTAGCAAGCTGACAGACGAGGATCTCCACGCGATCGCCGCCTATATCCGACAGATCCCAAAGATCGAGGACAGCCAAGCAAAACAGCCGCGTGACCGGTTCGGGGTTGCCGTCCAGCCCATCGTGGATCTGCAGAAGCCAAAACTTGATCGTGAAGATGACCTGTTTCCGATGGACGGGGAGAGGATCTACGTCAACAACTGTGCAGCCTGCCATGGACTTGATGGTGCAGGAGCGGCCGATCACTTCACGCCCTCTCTGTCCTCCAATGCAGTAGTCGGTGCACCGGGAGCTGACAATCTGATCATGGCCATTGTCAACGGCGTTGATCGCACGACGAATGGTCATCACGTTCTGATGCCGGGTTTCGGCCCCACTTCCGATGTACAACGGCTCAGCGATACGGATGTGGCGAAACTCACCAACTATGTCTCCGGGACATTTGGAAGTGGCGATCATCATGTCACAGCTCAGGACGTAAAGGTCGCTCGTGAAGGCGGGCCTCTGCCAGCACTAGTGAAGGATATGCCGGCCTTAATTGGGGCTGGTGTTATTGCAGCCTTTGCAGCAATGTCATGCCTGATCTGGTGGTTCAGACGGCGCACTCAAAAACAGAAATAATCAAAATATTATTTAATATTACCTTCGATATAAATTATCGAAGGTAATATTCTGTACAAATAATATCTTTCAGTATTAAAATCGAACATATATTTATATATCTGATCAATCACAGGAAACATCTAGTGTACTCAAAGCGTATCTTCCGTGCTCTTTTCTGTATCGGCTCTTTATCGATCTTTTCTCCTTTCTCCGCGATAGCCAGGGACAGCATCGACAAAGGATTTATTCCTTCGGGCAATGTTCAAGTCATCGCACGCTTTCCGAATGTACAAGCCTCGGGTATCGCCATTCTTCGTGATGGCCGAATGATTGTAGGGTTTCCTCGCAGCGTTCATGAACACGCAGGACCTCGTGTCGGACTTTACCTCAAAGGCAAGATCCTTCCGTTTCCTGATACTTCTTCTCAACAACAGTTTGTCTCTCCTCTGGGCATGACTGTAGATTCAAAGGGCACACTCTGGATCCTCGACGAAGGCATGTTGGATGGTCAGGGTACAATTGCCGGCGCGCAGAAGCTCTTTGAAATTGACCCTGCCTCAAATCGTATTGTCAGAATTTACACCATTACGGCCCCTGCTCTCCTCCCTGACAGTCATTTGAACGACGTTCGGATCGATTTGACTCATGGTGCAAATGGCACAGCATTCATAACTGACACGTCTACCAGCAACCATCCCGGTATCATTGTGATCGATTTGGCGACAGGTGCGCAAAGGCGTATCCTAGCTAACGCGCAGGTTGTCTCGGGAGAAGCTGGCTTTGTCAGCATGATTGACGGGATACTTGCCCGTCACGATTCCATAAATCCAACTCTTCCGCGAGGAGGAGTGGACGGCATCGCTCTAAGCGCGGATGAGCAAACTCTTTTCTGGCAATCCGTTAGCAGCCGCAAACTGTATTCGGCACCTACGGCGCTTTTGGCAGATCCGGCTGTGCCCGAAAACCAGATTGAGGCAGCGGTAAAGTATGAGAGCGAAACCACGACAGCAGATGGCATGGCCACCGGCCCAGACGGGTCACTGTACATCACGGATGTTGAGCGACATGGTATTCTGAAGCGCTCCCCTTCAGGAGACGTTTCAATAATAGCACATGATCCCCGCCTCATTGAACCGGACGGCATAGTTTACCATGACGGCGCTTTATACTGCACGATTGGACAATGGGCACGCCTCCCTGCGTTTCACAACGGCAAGGATATGGAAGAAATGCCATTCATCATTGTTCGAATTGTTCCTCGTTAACGCGACCTCAGCTTCGAAACCCAGAAAAAAAATGGGATCCATGTAGCTCCGTGGGATGGTGGGTCGCAGACCTCATCGTAAGCGCCTGTTAGGACAATCACGGGTGAGCTTTCTGCGCATGAGATCGGCCGCCCATGACGACGAATATCATGGCCTGTGACACGTCAAAGTGGCAGCTCGTATTATGTACGAGCCGCCGCCAGCGGGTCATCCAGCTAAAGGTCCTTTCAACTACCCAGCGTCACGGCAGCGGATAATCTCGACGATAAAATCCAGAAGCCCCCTTGCCCGATCAGCTTCAAGCAGTCATAGGCGCCCACGCCGAACAGAGGCCTCACCCTGGCCAACGCTTGCGGATCGCATCCAGATTTCTCTGATTACCAGCACTGTCAGAGACTATCGGCCGGGGTCAAGTTTGCTATCATGATGAGGCGCCAGACGCTGTCTCGGTTGAGGTGGGACAGGAAATGCCGCAGCACGAAGGTCAGGTCATCGAGCCCAAACTCGGTGGCGTAACGCAGATGACAAACGATCGCGCGCTCTTCCCCGGTCGCTTTCCAGGCTAACCCCCGGGGCTTACTGCTACGATCCATGCATCCCTCTACTCCGCGCTTGCGCCATTTGCGCACCGTCTCGTCGCTGATGCCGAAGCGTCGGGCTAATACCCCGGTCCCTTCCGTCGAGCCCGTGATTTCTGCCCGCACAGATGGAGTGGTGCGGGCTTGCGGATGGATCTGATGCATCAACAATCACTCCGGAGCTCAACGTCAAACCAGGGGGGCATAGGCGGCAATAGCCCACAATACCTCACCCCAATGACGTCTCACAACCTCACACGGTGTGCCTGGAGATAGGTCGCATCAATCATGAGGGTCTGAGGTTCTGCCTGTCCAGCAGCCTAGTCCCTCCATCATTCGGATGCAGGTCCCGATGGCGATCCAGCGTTTCCAGCGGTTGTAGAGTGTTTTGTCTGGATACAACTCCCAGGGCGCATCGCGACAACACAAACCGTTCCGATTAACGAAGATGATTCCACTCAGCACGTGCGGTCATCAACGCGCGGTTTGCCGTGGCTCTTGGGGAAAAAGGGCTGCAGACGCTCTACCTGGTCGTCCGTCAGCCCAAAAAGGTCACTCATCTTCAGTTTCCTCACAGCGCCTGAAAAAAATTTCCCTCACCAAATCAATGGGTCCTGAAAGCCTAGCGGCCCTTCGCGCATTGAGCATAGCAGCAGCGCTGCACGCAGCATGAGAGCCTTTAGACCGAGCTCAACGGCGAGAAAGGTGAAGACCTGATCTGCACGTTCCGCAGCGAAATCGGAATGCCGAGCCTCCATAACGTTCACCTGCCTAACGCCTCGGACGAAGACTTCACCCAGATCGACCCTCTCGTCCTTTGACCCCGTGCCCTCATGGTCATTGAAACCAGGCCTTACAAAGGTCATCTGAGCGTCCCTCAAAACGATAAATAATGGTGGCAGTGTCGTGGGACAGAGGAAAAGGGTCCAGCCCTCTTCGTCAGAAAGGCGGCCCGCGCCCTAACTTCGCAGGCCTGTCTCGATGTGGAAATCCTGAGCCGTGTCGCCCTCACAGGGCGCGCCAGCGTATCACCCTTTCTAAAATCTTCGACCAGGAGATGCGACGAACTGATTAACGGACGCAGGCGAAGGATCCTGCGGGTCGCCCGTCACACCCCCCGGTAGGCAGAAGCTGTTTTAAGAACAATGAATTAACCCTGCATTTTCATGCATCCAAAACATTCCATATTCACTAAACAGTATAATTATAAGTACTTAATCTAAATAGAAATTACTGATTCTTATTAATGAGATTTTATTATATGTGACAGAGTCTAAATCCTTGTTACCGATATATTTAATTTATCGTTAATCGTCATTTATTTAATTTCGACTCGTGTTTCTATTTTGACAACGAAGGTTAACCATTTTATTGGTTTTTTACTTTGCTTCGCCTTCCAAACGCCAATTTCGCCTAGGCCATCCATTTTGTCTGGAGAGCGGTGCTGTATCTTGAAAGGGACTGAAGATGACGACTTATCTCTGGACGGGCGCGAGCAATACTGACTGGAGCAATCCCAGTAACTGGAACGTCGTAAGTGGCACGAACGTGACAACAGCCACAGGTGTCCCAGGCTCTGCGGACAATGTCCTTATCATGAGTGGCAACTCGCTGAACCAAGCGGGGTATACCTACAATGGCGATGCAAACGCCATGAACAACGCCGTTAAAAACATGACCCCCACGCTGAGTGGCAGCACGCCGGTGACCGTGGCCAACGTTACGCTTGGCGGCAACGGCGGACCGGCAACTTTGTCAACCGGTAGCACGCCTTTCACTGTGACTGGCACATTGCAGGATCCGCAGAGCGCAGGCTTTAAAAACGCCCAAGGCGGCTCCTATAGCCTTCAGGGGACAAATATCCATCTTGTCCACCTCGCATTGGGAACAGGCGGCAATGTGTCCTATGGCACAGTAAGTACACCTGCCAATGTTACGGTCGATTGGTTGAGTGGTGCTGGTCAGAATGACAATGGCAACAATTCAGCCCTCACCGTCACTAAGGGATATGACGTTGACAGTAGCGGAAGCCCGTCTTTCCAAAGCGGAAAAAATGGCAATAACAACTGGAAAATCACATACGCTGACGGAGCCGAGAAGCGCTATCCCAATTCCTGCTTCCTGACTGGCAGCATGATCCGCACCCTGCGCGGCGATATGGCTGTTGAGGATATTCGCCCGACAGACCGCGTCATCGCCTGCGTGAACGGCCAGGACGTTGCGCGTGTCGTCGTCTGGACAGGAAAGGCCCATGTTATCGTCAATGCGACCCTGTCGGAGGACGCGGCCGGGTATCCGGTCAGGATCGTCAAGGACGCTTTGGCACAAGGCCTCCCTTCACAGGACCTTCTGGTCACATCAGAACACTGCGTGTTTCTCGATGGAAAATTTGTTCCGGTCCGGATGCTCGTCAACGGCGCGTCAATTTTTTACGATACCTCGATAACCTCCTACGACCACTATCATATCGAGACAGAAGAGCATTCCATCATTACAGCCAATGGCATTCTGACAGAGAGTTATCTTGATACCGGCAATCGCCGCGCATTCCGTCCTGACGGCTCTGTTGTGCGGCTCGGCACCCGAGCGCTGACATGGGAACAGGACGCAGCTGCACCGCTGGACGTCAGCCGTGCGTTCGTCGAACCACATTTCCACAGGGTTCGTCAGAGAGCTGCGGCTCTTGGGTTTACAGGTCGTGCGATCCCTCGCACCACTACAGATGATGCCGATCTCCGCCTGCTGACAGAAACAGGACACATTATTCGCCCGACCCGCGTGCAGGGCGATCTCGTAATGTTCATGGTGCCGTCCTCTGTAAGAAACATCCACATTCTCTCGCGGGCCAGCCGTCCGAGCGAAGCGATTGGACCATTCATCGACGATCGCCGCGAACTTGGCGTGTTGATTGGCCAGATCGCCCTGTATGATTCCGTCAAGACGGTCAAAATCGACCATCACCTGAAGGCAGAAGATCTGTCTGGCTGGGAAGCACGAAAGCATATTCCCGCCCGCTGGACCAATGGATACGCAAAACTGCCTTTGAACGCGAGAACACCTAACAGCATCGGGATGCTGGTGCTCCAGATCCTCGCTGCTGGCCCGTATGTCGTAGAGCAGTCAGCTAACACCAGTCTTTACAAGGCCTGAACGGCTCACTTTCTAACTGACACTCCTTCTTTGGAGGAGTGTCAGACCGAAACGCTCTGGCAACCAGGCTCAGGCCTCATTTCTTGAGATAGAAGATGAAGCTTGCCGCGATGTGGATTGCGGACATGAATGTATGAGCGCAGCGGTCTTATCTGGACGCGACACGTCGCCAGTCTTTCAGCTTTGCGAACATGTTTTCGATCAGAGGGCGCTTTTTATACAGATGCCAGTTGTAAGGCGGCTTTGATTTCCGGTTCTTTCTCGGTGGCATGCAGGCGGTGGTCTTCCGGTCTGCGAGAGCGCGTCTGATCCGGCTGCTGTGATATCCTCGATCACCGATGCTTTGTTCTGTTTTATCGGGAATATCTGTCAGCAGCACATCGGCGCCCATGAAATTACTGACCTGTTCCGCAGTCAGATGCAGGCGAACAGGCCGACCCTGGCCATTACATATGGCATGCAGCTTTGAGATGTATCGCATCGATCATCAAACGCGTTGAGCGACCCGTCTGTTCACTCAAAACCGCAAAGATCCGGTCGAAAACACTCAGACAGCTCCAGCGAATAAGCCGGTTATATAAGGTTTTGTGCAGACCATACGCTTCGGGCGAATCTTTCCACTGAAGGCCGTTACGGATCACATAAATGATCCCGATCAGAATCCGTCGGCCCCTCCATGTGCCAGAGGAAAATACGGTGCAATTCTCTCTATCTGGCTTTCAGAAGGCAAATACACATCACTCACAGGCTCATCTTCTACGAGAAATTGTGAACCATAGAACAGCGCTCAATTCAATAAATTCATAGGTCCTGATCCTATGTCTTTCAATCGGCTTTCTCGATCAGTTGCGTGGCGGCAAATTCACTCATCCGGTCGTCTTTACCCCCCACTTCCAGTCAACGATCTCGGGCATGTCCTGCCCGTGCGTGTCCACATACAGCCGGTGTTCGACAAGTTTGTCGCGAACGGCCTGCGCCGCATAGGCCGCCCGGTCGGCCAGTTTCGGCACCCGTCGTACGGCGTTGAGAACGAGATGATAGCGATCCAGATGGTTCAGGACTGTCATGTCGAACGGTGTAGTGGTTGTGCCTTCCTCGCGGAATCCGTGCACATGGAAATTACGCGCGTTAACCCGTTTGTAAATCAGCTTGTGAATGAGCTGAGGATAGCCGTGGAACGCGAAGATGACGGGTTTGTCGAGCGTGAACAGACTATCGAACTCAGCATCCTCGAGGCCGTGCGGATGCTGGTCATGCGACATCATCGTCAAGAGATCGACGACGTTCACGACCCGGATTTTCAGATCAGGCACATGGTGACGCATGATCGACACGGCAGCCAGCGTCTCCATAGTCGGGACGTCACCCGCACAGGCCATGACAAGATCTGGCTCACTGCCTTCGTCATTGCTCGCCCACTCCCATATTCCTATGCCCTGCTTGCAGTGCTTGATCGCCGCATCCATGCTCAGCCACTGGGGCTCGGGTTGCTTGCCCGCCACGATGACGTTGATGCGGTCCCAACTCTCCAGGCAATGCTGTGTCACCCAGAGCAGCGTATTTGCATCCGGCGGCAAATAGACGCGCGCGATATCCGCCTTCTTGTTGATCACATGGTCGATGAAGCCGGGATCCTGATGGCTGAACCCGTTATGATCCTGCCGCCAGACATGAGACGTCAGCAGATAGTTCAACGAAGCGATGGGGCGCCGCCACGGCACTTCCTTGGCCGTCTTGAGCCATTTGGCATGCTGGTTGACCATCGAGTCCACGATATGGATGAAGGCTTCGTAGCATGAAAAGAAGCCATGCCGCCCCGTCAACAGGTAACCTTCGAGCCAACCCTGACAGGTATGCTCGCTGAGGATTTCCATGACGTGACCGTCGGGCGAGAGATGATCGTCGTAATCGAACGTCTCCGCGTCCCATGCCCGTCTGGTCGCGTCCAGAACGGCATTGAGACGGTTGGAATTGTTCTCGTCCGGCGACCAGACGCGGAAATTCCGGCTGGCGAGATTGTCGCGCATGACGTCGCGCAGCCATGTGCCGAAAACGCGGGTGCTCTCGGCATTCGACCCACCCGGCGATGTCACGCTGACCGCATAATCATTGATGTCTGGCAGGCGGAGCGGACGCTTGAGCGCGCCGCCATTGGCGTGCGGATTAGCGCTCATGCGTCGTTCGCCTTCAGGAGCAAGGGCGCGGATTTCGGGCAGAAGTTTGCCACTCTCGTCGAACAGTTCTTCAGGCTTGTAGCTCCGGAGCCACTCGCCGAGCAGTTCCAGATGGCCCGGCTTGGTCAGGTCTGAGAACGGCACCTGATGCGAGCGCCAATAGCCCTCCGTCCGCAGACCATCGACCGTCTTGGGACCGGTCCAGCCCTTTGGGCTACGCAGGATGATCATGGGCCAGAGCGGGCGTGTCAGATCGCCCGTTTCGCGAGCCTTTTCCTGAATAGCCTCGATGGCGGTGAAAGCCTGATCCATCGCCGCGGCCATTTTCTGGTGCATGAGATCGGGCTCATGTCCTTCGACGAGGATCGGCGTATAGCCATAGCCCCGGAACAGGGCGACGAGTTCATCCGACGAAATGCGCGCCAGAATCGTCGGGTTCGCGATCTTGTAGCCATTAAGGTGCAGGATCGGCAGAACCGCACCGTCCGTGGCCGGGTTGAGAAACTTGTTGCTGTGCCATGACGTCGCGAGCGGCCCTGTTTCGGCCTCGCCGTCCCCGACCACGCAGGCCGTGACCAGATCCGGATTGTCGAACACCGCGCCATAGGCATGGGCGAGCGAATAGCCCAGTTCGCCACCCTCATGGATCGAGCCGGGCGTGGTCGGCGCGGCGTGGCTCGGAATGCCGCCGGGAAAGGAGAACTGCCTGACGAGGCGTTCGAGCCCTTCGAGATCCTGCGTCACCTCGGGGAAATATTCCGTATAGGTGCCTTCGAGATAGGTGCTGGCGACCACGCCCGGCGCGCCATGCCCCGGACCCGCGATGAACAGGATGCTTTTGCCCTGTTCGCGGATGATCCGGTTGAGATGGAGATAAAGGAAGTTCAGGCCCGGCGTGGTGCCCCAATGACCCAGCAGACGAGGCTTGGTCTGACCGAGCGTAAGCTTCTCGCGTAGCAGCGGATTGGCGAGGAGATAGATCTGCGCCACGGAGAGATAGTTCGCGGCTCTCCACCATTTATCGAACAGGGCGATTTCCTGGGCGGAAAGTGGGTTCTGCTTCGTGGTCATCCCTTTTGATCCTCAATTCCGGACAGGTTCGGATACGGCATCGTCCCCGATGCACGCGAGAACATGCCGATGAATGGATAACTCTTCGTCCGCCGGGATAACGAGCACCTTCACAGTGCTCTCCGGCGTGGAAATCAATGGACGGTGGACGGCGTTCGCCGCTACATCGATTGTAACACCCAGCCAGGCGAGATGGGCACACACATCGCGCCGGAACTGTGCATCATGTTCTCCAATCCCGCCTGTGAAAACAATCCCGTCCAGTCCCTGCAAGGCTGCGATCATGGCCCCGGCCTGCTGCACGAAACGATAAACTGCAAGATCAAGTGCCATGCGAACTGCCGGATCGTATGGATGTTCCCTCAGGGTACGCATATCCCCTGCCCGACCAGAAACACCGAGCAACCCGCTCTTGTGATAGAGGAGATTCTCAATCTCCTGGGGGGACAGTTGCTCTTCGCGCAGCATGTAGAGCAGGACACCAGGATCAATCGCACCTGTTCGTGTCCCCATGACAAGTCCGTCGAGCACGGAAAATCCCATCGTTGTATCAATGCTGACACCATGACGTAGGGCGCAAAGGCTCGCACCATTGCCGATATGGGCCGCCAGAACCCGCGCACGCGCCAGATTATGATGCTTCGAGCCCAAGTAACGCGCGATATGTTCGTATGACAGGCCGTGAAATCCATAGCGCCGTATACCTTTCTCCGCATAGGAGCAAGGCAGCGGCAGGTTCTGCGCTACAGCAGGCATGGTACGATGGAAGGCCGTATCAAAACAGGCGATTTGAGGCAGATCCGGATAGATGCGCTGCAATGCATGTATGGGCGCCAAACAGCCGGGCTGATGCAACGGCGCAAAGGACGTCATCTTGTCGAGACGAGCCAGCACATCATCGTCGATTAGAACGGGACTGACAAAATCTGGGCCGCCGTGTACCACACGATGGCCTACGGCCCGCAGGGTTTCGAGGCCGAGATGAGCTTCCAGCCACGCAATCAGCGCCTTGATTGCAGTATCGTGAGCGTTCTCTCGCGCATCCGGGGTAAGTTCCTGATCCACAAGAATTTCCGCCTTCTCGCCGCGTGCGATCAGCCTCGGTTTCTCGCCGATCCCTTCCAATTCTCCGGACACCAGCCGTGAAGCATGCACACCGCCCTCCGAAAACAGAGCGAATTTTACGCTGGACGACCCAGCATTCAGGACAAGAATTGCACCTGTAGCCGTAGGGAGCATCAGATCAGTCTCTTTGCCGTGCTCTTGCATCATGCACCGAAATCTCAGCCCTGACCTTGACGCAAATCAAGTGGCGCTAGGTGCTGTCTGCGTTCACCGCATCCAAATTATAGCGCATGCAGGATGGACGAAGACCATGAAGATGAAGAGAATTTTCTCACATCACAAGGCAATTCTGCGGAAGCATTTGAGGTTGGTGACAAAGAACGCGATCTGATGACGCTTCTTGTCGAAGCTCCAGTTGACCAGGGGCACGGTGGGCACTGCTGGGATTGGCCTTGGCTCTGTGCAAGTTGCCCCGAGGCCATCAGCTATGAACGCGCGTAGCGGGTCAGCAGGTCTAAAGTTCTTCCAAACCCGTGGATCACGATAAAAAACTCCTAGAGCGCGACAGAGATTACTCAAAATCGCGAGAATTCCAAAGCACCTGAACTGACGGCAAGACATCCCCTAAATGCCAAAACCTGCCTTGGTTGGCTTTAGTAAGATCTCTTGCTTTTCCATTAGACGAAGGACCGATTTGCGAGGAAAGCGAAATGTCCGCTTACTATCAGACACGCGCAGTAAAGGACTCTCAATTCCAGAATACCCGACTGCCATTTGGTACCTTGCGTTCAGTTGTAGCCAAAACGATGTTTTTGAGTTCGTCAGCAGAGTCAAGTGTCAAAACCTCGGAGATGAACGGTCCAATCTGCCTAGGTGGAATATTAACGACACCGATGATCTGCTAACCTGGCAGTTCATCGGGCGCATATAATGCAGTGATCTGAGCACTCGATCGCTTCGTGCCAAGATCAGGACCGAAATCAATAGTCAACTTTCATGCTGGTTTTCTGGCCTCAGGAAATTATCGTACGGCTACAATTGCACCGATACGGATGTCCATTGTAATAAAATTATTAAAGAAAGCGTTAGATACATCTGAAGTCCCTGATAAATATTATAGCAAGAAACACACTTACAGAATCTACCTCAGTAAGAGATAGTATTCTTAAATATGCTTCCTTCTTTCATGACGAGATTGACGTTTTTGGGGTCTGCCAGTACCGAGACGTCCTCGGCAGGATTGCCGTTAATAACGAGAAGGTCTGCGAAAGCACCCTCCTTCACAATACCAAGCTGATCTTTCATCCCTATTAATGCTGCAGCAACTGTTGTTGCGGATGCAAGAATATCAAAGGACGGCAGGACGCGGGCACGAATGGCAAATTCTTCGTTCTGTCTGTCATGGGCATCTCCGAGCAAGTCCGTGCCAAAGGCCATCGTCAGTCCGGCATCCTGCATGATGGAAAGACTTTCCATTCCGCGTGTCCGTACATCTGCGACTTTTGCTATAGAGACAGGTGGCAGACCAAAACGTGCACCATCATTGGCAAGCGCTTCGTATGTTACGAGTGTTGGTACCGCTACAGCGCCTGCGGCGGCGGCCAGCCTTGCGGTCGATGCATCAATGTTGTTGCAGTGCTCCAAAGAATGCACACCTGCACGAACAGCGCGTTCAATAGCGTCCGGCATGTAGAGATGAGCAGAAACATAGGTGCCGTTATCACGGGCTTCCTGAACGGCCGTTAAAATCTCTTCCGTAGAATACCCCTGTGCAGCAACGGGATCCGTAGGAGACGAAACACCTCCATTCGCCATGATCTTGATGAAACTGGCGCCTTCACGAAGAGTTTCCCGGCATGCAAAGCGCACTTCTTCAACGCCATCTGCTACCCGACCCAGTGCGCCATAGTTCCTTGCCCAACGCTTGGCATCATAAATATCGTGACGTGGCCGATTATCGGCGTGTCCCCCTGTGCGAGAGAGCGCTTTCCCACAAACAACCAGCCGAGGAGCTATGATATGGCCTTCCTCAATGCCTTGCGCCAGAGAATAAGGGGCACCGCCGACATCTCGTACTGTTGTAAAACCCCGTTCGAGCATTCCCTTCATAATGGGTAGGGATCGAAGCATGGCAAGCGCATCGGGAAGCTGGGCATTGGCTGTGAGGTCCATTGTGCTTGCGACAACATGAACATGGCAGTCGATCAGGCCAGGCATGAGCGTGGCACCACGCAAATCAATTGTCTGACCGATCACCTGCGTTGACGAAGACGCATTTGTATCAACGATCCGGCCATTTTCGATCAGAACATTCCCAGACCTCGGCTCTGTCTGAGAGCAGTCGATGATCGTAGCGTTCAGAAAAAGCGTCTGTGTCATAAAGCCTCAAAAAACAGATCAGAAGTAAAAAAGAAATGTGCGGTTAGTGGCTTTCAGCCTGAGAAGACAATGCTTCGAGAGCGAGGCCTTCTGTGCGAGGGCCGAAAAATAGAACTGTTGTGCTGCCCACCAGCAGAACGGCGGTAATCAGTGCAAAAACACCTGCGAACCCGATAATGGGCATGAGCACACCGACCAGAACGGGGGAGACAATGGCGCCAATCCGCCCTATGGCAGATGCGGTCCCATTACCCGTTGCACGAAGCGTTGTCGGAAAAAGTTCTGGTGTGTAGGCATAAAGGCCAGCGTATGCGCCATTCAGGAAGAGTGAGAGGAGCATTGCCGCTCCTACGACAGAGCCGTCTGAGTGTGAGATAACCAGCAGGCCCGCGGCGAGAACGCTGCCAAGAAGATAGACAGCAATCGTCGTTCGCCGACCAATGAGTTCCACGGCAGCGGCGGCCGAAAAGTAACCCGGAATCTGGGCGGCATAGATGGCAATGGAAAAGCTGAAGCTGTGTGTCATGGTCATGCCGCGCGCCATGAGAAAACTCGGCATCCAGGTGAAGACTGCGTAATAACTGAATGTCAGACAGAACCAGGCAATCCAGCTCACAGCGAGCGAGCGCCGATGAAGTGGCGAGCATAAAGCAGCAAACCGCTGCCCAATCGAAAGAGTGCTCGGCGCATCTGTGGGAGGCATCTGGCGCACTTGGGGTAAATTGTAGCCTCGATCGCGTAATCTTCTCTCGATGCCTTCAACGACATCTGCAGCAGCCTGCCAATGGCCAGCGCTTTCGAGCCAACGGGGTGATTCAGGCAGCGCACGTCGCCACCACAGCAGAAGCAGGACGGGGGCTCCAGTCAAACCAACGGCCCATCGCCAGCCGTCATGTCCCATGGGAACCAGGAAATTTCCCATCAGGGCTGCAGTCAGAAACCCGAAGGAAAAGAAGCCAGAAAGCGTTGCCGTAAAAGCTCCACGGTAACGGGCGCTGACAAATTCTGTCAGGTACGGAGCAATGATGGCAGATTCTGCACCCGTGCCAATTCCCGCAACAATTCGGCAAAGTAGAAAGGCTGGATAGGATGTCATAAGAGCAGAGAACGTAGAAGCGACACAGAAAAGCGCCAGAGCCCACATCATGACGATGCGGCGCCCGAACCGGTCCCCTATTGTTCCGGCCGCCAGAGCCCCGAAGAAAAAACCGATATAGGTTGCACTTCCTATGAAACCCAGCTTCGCACCGCCAATGGACCATAGGCCTCCCAGTGTCGGTAAAACAAAAGCGATGATGGCAGAATCAAGTCCATCAAAGGCGTAACCAGCCCCGCCAATCAGGAGTAACTTTGCATGAAATCCAGACAGAGGTAATCTTTCAAGGCGAGCCCCTGCACTACTCATCTGTCTTTTTTCCGTTTTATATTTTCAGAGGTTGCTGCCTGTGCAATTTCTCTGCGCAGAAGGTCGCGCCAGTATTGCAGAAGGTCTTCATAGTAACTTTCGTCATTACGAAGAATCTGCTGAGCTACCATTCCGCGCATAAGGCACATCGTTGCATTGAGAATGGTTTGCGCCCGTTCGGCTGATAATCCGCTGGTTCGCGAGAGATGCAGCCATATCCGATCCAGGGCGGCATGGAATACGGCGGCAACCGGCATCAGACGTTCTCGGAATGGTGTGTTGTTCCGAGCTTCCGGCAGGTATTCCATGGTGATGTGGAAAAGTCTGTCAGAGAGCATTTCCCACAGATGATCTATGATCCGGTCAGTATCGAGAGGGCCGGCTTCGATATTGGCAACAAACTCTTCCAGCTCGTCTGATGCACTGCGCAACTGCCATGAGATCGCCTCGACGACGAGATCTTCCTTGTGAGCGAAATGATGCGTCAAGGCACCGCGAGAGACTTGAGCATATTTGGCAACATCCAATGTTGTCAGCCGTGAGTAGCCTCGCTCATAAAGCAGCTCAATCGTCGCCTGAAGCAGGAGCGCGCGCATTGTATCGCTTCGCTCCTGCTGTGTCCGCCGACCTGAAGAAGCCGTCGCAAGAAAATCAGTCATGGTCATACTCCGGTTCCCATCGCTCACTTCAAGTCTAGTGCGCGCAAAGAAACCGGGCAAAGAGTCTGACAGTGCCTCATCCATAACTGCTCAGATTGACAGCATTCAGACCCGCAATGGCCATCTGCACGAAGATGGCCAGTTCTGCTGGGTCAACATCATCATAATGATGAGCTTCATGCAGAAGGTTGAGCGAACCAATGATCTTCCCATCCCAACGAACCGGAAGATTCAGAACGCTCGCACATCCAAGTGACGCGATCAGTTCATGGTCAAAAAAGACAGAGCGGATATCCTCCGAATTTCTTCCCACATAAGGCAGCCCGCTTTCCAGTACCTGCCTTGTCCAAGGCGTGTCTGAAACAGGCTTGGCTCCTCCGACTGGATACTCTGTTTCATGACTGGTCCAGATCCGCCTGATTAAAGCTGCCGCTGGATCGTACCGCAGAATTGTAAAGAGCCTGAAACCTGGCCTTTTGGAAAAGGCCTTTGCAATTTCGAAAAACCCGGTTTCAGGCTGCCCTGAAGCCGCAAGAGAGTGGGCAACCTGAAGTTCGGAAGCAGACGTGTACATCAGAACTCTGATCCGATCGTGACCATTGCTGAGAATGGAGCCGCCAGATAATAGGAGGGCGTACTGGCAGCAATCGTGGTGCCGTAAATACCTTTTGTCGCTTTTGAATTCGTCTGAATACTTGCGATGGAACTCAGGTAAGACACGTTGGTCAGATTACTGAGGTTCAGGCGTAGAGTTGGGCGGGAAAAAACGGAAAACCTCGGAAGTCGATACCCCAGCCCCAGATCGACTGTTTTATAGGCTGGCATCGATTGATCATTCATGAATGTCGAATACTGGCTGTCCACCCATTTGAATGCGATATTGGCGAAGAATGGACCGTGCGTATAATTCACGCCGATATTGGCCATGAATTTTGGGCTGGCCACCATGGTTTTTCCAGCTGTCGGCAGAAGGTCACCATTGACGACGAGATTGTTGTCGATCGTGGTGTGAAGATACTGGCCGTTGATATAGGGGGAAAATCCATGGAAAGGTTTCGTGGCGAGTTCTGCCGTGATCCCGCGAATAGTCTCTCCACCAGCTGAAATGGCCTGCTGTACAGGAGCGCCGTTCAGGTAGGTCAGCGCTACGAGCTGGTGGTTGGTCAGGTTCATATTAAACAGTGCCATGTCGAAATGCACAGCACCGTAATAACGAAGACCAATCTCCTCACCGATCGAATATTCTGGCTTTGCATTGGTATTTCCAGCCTGGGAGACCTTACCTGTCGAGACACTGTAGGTCGTCGGATACGTGCTTATAGGAACGGGTGCGCGTGTATTGGTTGTCCCGTTGATATAAACCTGCAATGCCTTGTTGATCTGCCACGACAACGAAAGTCTTGGCATAGGCTGCACGAAAGCAGACGAGAAATGATACGGACCGCCAGGAATCTGATTGGTACCTGACAGATAGTACATCATGGTTTTGAGGCCGATAGTCGCTTTGATTTTGTCGTTCAGAAAGCCCTGCGTGTCCGATACGTAGAATTCATTAACTTGCGAACTTTCCTGATAATGGGTTCCGCCGTAGATATCACCTGATGGTGAGCGCAGGACATACTTCCCAGTGGCATTTGGAGAATTGCCGTTTGCGTCCAGAGGTGTGAGGCCACCGCTCTGTTCAATGTTCCAGTGATCGTACCAATAGCCCGCAATCAGGTGATTGTGACGAGTGGGATCGTATTGGATATAGGCGTTTACACCTGTAGCAAATTCGGTTTGATTGGAATGAATCATGGCAGGTGTCGTTGCGGACGACAGACCAGGATCAACTTTCTCATTGCCATAATAGAAAGAGTTCGACTGAATCGATGTCTGTCCCGGGCTATCCACAAGAGACCAGTGAAAGTATGGAACAACATGCAGTCTGACTTTGTCAGTCAGCGTAATTTCATTCTGCCAGGATAGCAGGACATTTGTACGTTTATAAACATATGACTTCCAGTAGTTGGATGTCACACCGGGAGTATAGTTTCCCGCGTAGGTATATTGGGAAAAATTGTCTCCTGCCTTGTTTGCTTTTTCCCATGATGCGAGTGTGTAGGGCGCAAGGCGTGCGTTATCCCAATTGGAATATGAAATAAAAAGCGAAGATTTCGCGCGATCACTCCACTCTTTGATCGCTTTGAAATCCACGTGGTCTCGCGTGTTTCGCCCGGGCCCGGTGAAGTTGTCTGCTGCAGTCCGAGAGTAAGACGCAAAAAGCCTTATACCCGAGTGACCTATCTCTCCACTATCTACGCGCCCAAAAACACGTTGTCCTCGGAAAGAACCATAACTGTAGTCGACGTAGGCCCCTCGCTTACGGGAGGGATCACGCACCGTCTCAATCATCTCTCCGCCTGAAGCCGTCTGCACCGGGTCATTGATACGGGACGTGCCAGCTATAAGAGTGATATCGGAGATATTCTCGTTGTCGGCCCATGTTTCCGTATATGGCCAGTAATAAGCTTGATCGACGCCTGGAGCACCTTCAATTGTCCAGCCCATCTCTGTGGAATCCAGACCGCGTACGGAAATATTATTGCGAACGGACAACCCATAGGCATCGGATGAACCAAAGTTCACACCGGGAAGCGATGCGGCAATCTGGAGTGGAGAAGATGCTGCCCCGCGTTGTTGAATAGCAAGAGCACTGATTGAATTGGTTGCTTCAGGTGCATGCTGTCTTTTCATCAAGCCACCGGCAAGAGGGCGATCAGCACTGACCTTAATTTCTTCCGGGTCCTGCTGAATCTGCGGAGCCAGCTTCTTCGGTTTTGTCTCATGCACAGGGAGTTTATTCTTATGCACAGCAGCTTTTGTCGCTGCCACTGCGCCTGTCGCACTCATTACGGTCGTCGCAAACAAAGCTGCCAGGCGAGTAGATGTTACAAAGGGGGTGGGTCTGAGCGCCATGGTGCCGGTTCCATATCGGGCTGGAGAACTGCTTTCAGCAAGAACGACCCATCCATGAACGAAACAGAACGGATTCGCAATATAAAACAGACTGGATTGTTCTTTTGTTGTGATCCAGAGAATTTTATAAACGTCCTTCTTCGGCCACCGCCCGAAGAGAGTCAGAAGTTCGGCATGCGTGGAAAACGGAATGCCAGCTATAAAGCAATTCTGTTGAAAAAGTCGCTCTTGAAATAATCATGGCTTCCTG
>NZ_BANH01000037.1 GCF_000964465.1 Gluconobacter thailandicus F149-1 = NBRC 100600
TCGCCGCAACCGTCATCTTCTGGCTATGAGTCCTGAGCCTAGAGAAAAACTATGTTGAGCTATCAGGTCAACGTGAATTTTTCAAAGCGTGGTACGCTAATGAATTCATGAAAATAATTAAAGAGCACAATAAATCAAAAAATGAAATAATATAAGGAATCACGAAAATGAATTACAAGGAATTATTTAAAAAGAAAGAGATGACAGAAGAACAACAGATTGAGAAAAGTTTTTTTATTATGTCTTCAAGCTTGATGCGTAATCTTGGTGAGGAAATTAATAAGCCTCATCCGACGATCAAAGCCAAAGATTTGGATATGGATAAAATTAGGCATGATATTTTTAATACGACTAACGACGTATCGAATGAGCTGAAGCGATTTAAGCAGCAACGCAAAGAATTGGAATCTCACATCCATCAGCAACAAGCCAAGCGACAGCAAGAGTGGCAACAGATGGGGAAGGGGGGGCAGTACCCGGTTGATCCGCAAATAGCAGAACAGATGGAAAAATTATCTGCTCACATTGCGGAATGTGCGAGATTCATTGTTGGTACTATTTTGAACAAGATGGGTTTGGCTGATGATCCTGGTCCGTACCGCAGAAGTCTGACTGCTGATGAAATGTATGAGCTGGAGATTCAGCATTCCCAGAATGAGTTGATGCAGATCGTTACTGCTGACGGAAATGTCAGGGACCAGATGGAGAAGATCATTGTTCAGTGCAATGAGAATAGGAAAAACAAAATCCAGGAGTGGGAAAACCGTCCCGAAGCAGTTCGGGCTCAAGAGCGTCTTGATAAATTTCAATCAATCATGTCATCAGATATGTCCGAGAGTTTTAAAAAGAAAGTTTTCGGAATGCATTCCGGAGATGTTATGAAAATGCTTGATAAAGTGGAAGTTTCACCAGACGGCAAGATCATTTCAAAAAAGCATACATCTCTTGAAATGTGATTCACATATATGGGTTCAAAGACTACTCTCCAAAGCTATATATGTGAATAACGATATTCACAGCAAGCTATCCCAAAATTCTTCATTTGCCTTATCACGCGCATCGGCTTCGGCTAATTTTTGAGCTTTCATTCTTTTGTATGCTTCACGATTTTCGCCTGTCAGACCATTGGCTTTCTGATCGATATCATAATTCAAAGTATTGAAAAGCTGGCGATGTGACGTTTTGGAACAAGCATTTCTATAAGACTGTATACGGTCTTTTTTTGTCTGGTTTATCTTTTCTATTTCTGCCAACACGTCCATAAATATCTCCATGTATAACTTATTATATAGCATATATTGATATAAATGTCAATAAAAACCATATCTATACTAATTGGTTATATCATATTCATCTGATAATATCATAATATTTATAATGAATACTATAATTAGATGCCAGAGGTGGCATATGGCTACCCCTAACGGGATATCCAATGCCATCTGGCCAGGGTTGCACCCGTGGACCCGCTTTTAAGTATTCAAGTATTTTAGGAGAATTATATGAAACCAGATCTAAACAGAACCGAGACCCGACTATCAGTAAGAGCATCGAAGCAGGAGCTCCAATCATGGAATCATACAGCCAGGTCAGCAGGTCATAAGACCCTTGCAAACTATTTTAGGAGCCTCATGAATTCTGCTCCCATGCTTCAATCTGAAAAGATTTTGTTAATCACGGAACTAAAAAACACTCGTGAAGAAGTTGCTCGTATAGGGAATAATTTAAACCAGATTGCCAGGTCATTAAACTCTGGGGAAGGCTTCAATGATGCACAGAATAATATGAAGCAGTGCCTGAAAATCTTGAGTCAGATCGATAGCATGATCGCGACTATCAAGAGATGATCTATGATAGTGAAATCAGCTCGCATGAAAACATCAGCACAGGGAATATCTTCCACCTGTAGGCATGTGTTTCATGGTTCTGACAATGAGAAGATTACTGTTCTACAAGGTTCAGAGTTCGATGTAAGGGCTGAACTTGGCAGAGCTAGATCAGTTGGTTCTCAGTATGCTGTCAGGCACATAAAAGTATCATCATATGAAGACATGACTGATAAGCAATTATTTAAACTAGTCAAAAAATATGCTCGTGAGTTCAAAGCAGACCCGTCATCAGCCACTATAGTCAGACATGATAAGCCTCGTGCGGATGGCAAAGCATCGACCCATCATTATCACATATATTTTCCTGAAGTGTTGGCTAATGGGAAAATTATGGACTCATCATTTTCAAAAATCAGAGAAGAAAAAATTGCACGTATTGCTGAGATAGATTTTGGTCACAAACCTGTTCTGGGCAAGCATAATGCATCTGTTATCAAGGATTTAGAGAAATCTGGTCAAAAATATTATGCTGATATCATTAGACAGAACACACCATCATTAGACCCAAAAGATGCACCAGATGCCTCATATTCAGACAAGCAATTTCGCAGAGCAAAAATATCTGGAACTGCATTGAATGAGGTCAGGCAGACCCTGAAAGAACTCCGTATTAATTCGGAATCCTTTGGTCAGATGATTGAGGGGCTGGATCAGCACAATTTGGAAATTTGCAAAGGAGATAAAGCCAACACATATATTATTGTTAATAACGATAATGGAAATGTGCTGGGTTCAGCAAACCGTCTTTTTCAGATGAAAAAGACTGATTTCAATCAGCAGTATGAATCTTATATCAACGGCCAGGATACGAAGTTCGAACCATTAGAAGCATCAGTAGAAAACATACCTGCACAGAAGGTCGCACAGACTGTTTCAGATCCTTCAACGCGTATTCTGTCCTCTCGCCAGGATAATAAGCCACAGCCTCAAAATCAGGCTTCTCAATCAAAGCCAGCAGGTCATTGGTCGGGTAATGCTCCTATTGCACTGAACACTGAAAAGTCTGTTGCTGTTGAGGGAATGACTCAGCAAGAGCGTCAATCCATCCATGATTTCAATAAGCAGGAAGCTGAAAAAGACCAGCAGGTGAGGGAGTTATTGGCTGATCAGAAGAAGTTTGCAGCAATGCTTGATGATGTCATCTCAGCATTCCATAAAAAATATCAGCATCTCCCACCAGAGCCATTCGCCAATCCATCTTTTCGTGATTCACATATTATAGAACAAAGAATTCATGAACAGCTAGACCCATTGAGATCCGCTTATCTCAATAAGAAGGGGTGGTTATCTGGTGGTAAGGAATTGAAAGCTTTCAATGAAAAAACAAGAGATCTGCATTTCAAGGATTTCCCAAGATTAGACATACTCAACAATCAAAAAGATTATGATTATGTTATTCGCAATATGTCGAGTTTATATGCAGCATCACGTAAAAAGAAACATGATCAATGGAGTTCATCCATCGATGTTATTAATTATGTGAATAACAAAAAAGATATTGATAATTTAGTCTCGTACATTCAACAGCATGAAGATGCAGATCTTCTATTGTTGGCATCTAAATCCACAACGTTAGCAATACAAAAAATGCAGGAGCAACCACAGACATATAATAATGTTATTCACAAAAAAAATTCTGTGAAAGCTATAAAACTTCAAATTGGAATGTAAATTAATTTTTGTTATTCACAAATCTAATTATAGTTATTTTTTTGTATCAAAGCCTCTAAACTAAACGCGCAAAATTAAATTTTATCATTCCGCACTAGGGGTATTTTCAATCCGGTTTCTTGAAGTGTATATTGCATAATAATTCAGTATGAACAGAGTGATTGGTGGTTTCTTTTCGATATCAAGGAACAGTTTATTCCTTAAGTTTTTGAGGGTTCTAGGTAAGATATGGATATTAAGATTTTTGATCAAACCTTGTGGGTTCACGGAATTCAAGGAACGGTTCAGGGGCTCCGTCAGTGGACGGAAACCTCAGTTCAAACGACCAATGGATCAGCCACCCGAGATGCCTTTGGGAACTATACTATCAACGCTCCAACAGTCCAGCATAAGGTATCACATCATCAAACTTTCTGGGTTGTTGCCCCATCTGGAAGAGAATACCAAGTTAATGGAAACTATCCGTTGCGAGATGGACAATTGGTTTCTGTTGTCTATACCGGGTTAAAGGACCGCGACGCTTTAGGGCATGTCTTTTTTCACAATCTAACAACCAATCTCAGGTGGACAGAGCCCAAGGGCTTGCCGAGTGAAATCACTCATTATGGACAAGGTGCTCTGACACGTCGCTATGTAAAAGTTATCGGATTTCTAATTTTAATAGCTTTTGGAGGTAATCTGCTACGAAACGCGCGGATTATTGATTTTTCCAGAGACTTTTTGACTACGATTGCTATATTTGCGTTTCTCTTAATTCCTATCGGCTTTTTTCATCTGCTTTTTTTGATTGAGAAAAACAAACGAGGAGCTTTAAAGCAGCTTAATGCGGCTATTGAGGCTGATCCGACCTTTGTTGAGTCGCTTGTTGCGTGACTGTTTATTCTCCTCGCTTCGTAGCTTTTCTAACCATAGAACAGGGTATTTCATGCGTATCACTAAGCCTATTTTTGCTACCACGTTGCTTATTGCGTTAACATCCTGTGGTGGAGGAGGACCATCTAAAACTGAGGTTAAAAAGATACTTATTGAACAGGGTGTTCAGCAGGCTTTTCTCTTTCAAAATCCGACGCAGCAACAACGCGATCAGGCCATTGCAACTTTAGAGAAGAGAGTTGATTTACAAGGTCTTAACTGTAAGTCAGTGGAAGGTTTCAAAAAAGTTTGGGATTGCACTGTTAACTACATGCTGAACGGTGCACCCCAGACCGATAAGATGCGTTTTTATCGGAATGATAAAGGTGATCTTGCAATTTCAGATACACCGAATGGGAACGGGGAATGAAAAATCTCTTTTTTTTGTCTGCACTGATTTTTTGTCCACTGACGGTACAAGCTGAGGATATTCATCAGGCAACAACAAGGTTTGGTGTTGTTGACGGGAGTACCAGTATCATCAAATTCCGTGGGAAAGTAGTTTCTCCGGAAATAGATGGAAATTTCGTAGAAAAAATAGCTGAATCTGGAAACGCGGACTATCTCCTCCTGACACAGGAGGGTGGTAGATATTGCGATGCAATGTACCTTATAGCGAAGGTGACATCAAAGGGTGTGACCAGTCAGAAAGAGTTTGGAAACTGTGCTGAACCTAAAACACACGTTATTCCGAACAAAAGCATTGTATTAGATTTTCCGCGTTATCAGAAAGATCAAGAGATAACGGTTGTGTACGATATTCCAACAGGAACTCTGACACAAAACGGCAAACCAATAAAATAACTGGTTTATCCCGCTATCATGTAGATAGCGGGTGGCCTGATTATCATGATTTGATTGTGTCCAGAACAAGCTTCGTTTTGTTCATGGGTGTGAGAGATCCATAATTTTCTCATATTGCTTTACAAGTTCCTCAATCTTGTCCTGATATGTGCTAATATATTCCTGCTAATGGTTTGAAAATTATCTAACCTCTTCCGAAAGGAGGGGGTTGGCCTCTACTTCTAATGATTTCGGGTGTTATGAATTTACCTGATACATTCTTGGTAGTATTATATATATAAATACAACCAATCTCTAAAACATAACTTAAGTGAGTGATTTTTGAATGAAAATCATGAGCCCCATTTTTGTACACATATGATTTTTTGTATGAAAAATTAACACATTCCCTCATTTTAAAGATAATCCGAGATATGCCTATCCATCTGATAGGTTCATCATTTTTTCCAATACTATTGAGATAATCAGATTTGAATCCTGCCAATGAAAACAGGACATATCCAGGAATACCTTCGATGACATCATTCCATGAATTCTTCTTCATCAACTGTCTGGTATTGAATAATCTCTTATCCGAAAGATATGATAACGATGGGTCTCCATAGTTTCCTATGTAGAGATTATTCCATACACGTCTGATATCTCTGCGTAGCCCTACGAATCCGTGCCTGGTATTAGGTTTTCCGTAATCTTTGAAGATGTATCCAAGGACGCCTTCAAAATCAGTGATATTCTGATTCAGTTCATATCGTTCTGGATCTTCATTATTGAAGAACTGAAACACGATATTCAGTAACCGATCACGATCAGTTTGCTGAGATATATAATTTTTTTCGTTATTCACGAAATATATGATGTGGAGATGAGGTGTTTCGTCTTTATGAAGCTCAACAACGAATATTCCAGTCCAGTCTATCCCATGTCGTTCAGCATATTTCTTGATCATGTTTAAGCGTCTGTTGATTTCATCATTCGCTTGTTCAAAAGAAAGGCTGTGATATTTCTTCGGCAATGTCAGTGATAGGAACCATCCAGAACTACATGGGTCTTGTGTCATACACGCAATTCGCATTGATGATTCAAGACAACAGGATATCATCCAGTCTCTTTTTCTATTGTTCGATGTTTTTTTATCTATGGAATCCTGAACCGAACGTTCATTATATTTTAAATGCTGATAGCGTTGTTTTTTATTTTCATCAAAGTCTTTTTGAACTTCATCATCATCTCTACTTATCTTGAGAACACGTCTCATATTCACACGTGCTCGGTTAGCTGAGCGTGACAAACGGACTTTTTTAACGGGGTTGATGCTGTTCTTTTGGTTTTCTTTGTCCAGGATTCCCTGATATTGAATTAATTCTGCATATGAAAATGACATCAATTCGAATGTATTCAGTACTGATTTATGCAGTCTGGGGAGCATCCGTAGGACGTTTAAGGCCAGTTCTTGGGCATCGTCATCCAATGACAAACGGCAGGATTCTGCCATTTTCTGATATAGCTTGTAGCGATAGAAGGGGTGGAGAGCGTTTAGAGTGTCGTATATCTCGACACTGTTTTCTAATATGTGTTGCTCTAATCGTTCATAACTCAAAATACTCCTTTACCAAAAAATCTTACAAATCGGCTGGAGCATATGCTATTATTAAAAACAACACATACTCCAGTATATTTGTTTTTGTGGTGATTGCAGTATAGCACGGAATGTGAAGGGATAGAGAAATCTATCCCTTTTTTTATTTCATATATGTTTTGATAGTTCATTTTTATGAACCAGATATCCAATTTTATTCAGATGTCCGTATAGAAAATCCATTTGGCTTTTCAGTTGTTCAGCATATTTTTTGTTGAAAAATAATTCGTCAAGACGATTACCAAATATAACAGATGTGTCTACAATGTACTTTACTGCCGAATATATTTCATTTTTTCTAATTGATCTCCAAACAATACCTGAGCCTGACTCTGAAATATGATTACTAAGAGAATTTTCTGAGATATGGCAGTGGGTATTGGATATGAAACGATAATTTAAATATACCGTGTCGCTCTGCCATTCATCTTGTGTGAAATCGTGAAAAGTTCCTGCATCTGTTCTTTTTTTGGTATTTAAAGATTTTAATTGATTCTGTACTCGTGAATTAATTTCTGTCATCTTGTCTTGTACGCCTTCATAAATCTCCTTTAAGTGAGAGCTATTCTCAATGTGCTTTATCATAGAATTGCTAAATTTTACTCTATCATCATTGGCAATCTTTATGAAAAATTCCTCATCTTTTATTGCGCAGGCTAATGCAAGGTAACATTCTTGCATATTCCTTATTATCGAATAAGAATCCGAATTCACGCCATAACTAATCAATATAATGGAGGATTGTAGGCTCTGACAAAATCGAACACCGAGTATATTTGAAATTTTTTCTAGTTTAGAATTGTTGGGGTCTAAGGAACTTATTATTTCTTGTAGAAGGCGGTTTGTCTTCCGAAGAATATCAAATTCTTTATGATATATTTTTTTTAGATCATGTCTATGTTCTTCTACATAATCTGAGATAAATCCTTCGGTTTCAAATGTGCTTTTATATCCAGACGAATGGCTCATTGTACTATCCTTTCGACAGTCCAAAAATCAGGATATATGACGCTATCAGCCACTTTTTTAAGATTTTCAACGTCGATTTCGTCAAGGTAGATCGTATTTCCTACTGACCTGTTCTGACCTTCATGACCAAGAAAATTATCAATCCAAACCTCTCTCAAACCACCATCACCACTATCCGAGATGTTCCTTAATTTAGTAGCGACGTTATGGCGGAAACTATGGAAATCTACTCCGCGAGGAATGCCGTGTTTCAGCTTGAACTTGGAAAATGACTGCTGAAACTGTTGGGATCTTTTTTTATCTTTTCCAGAGAATTTTAACTCACCAAAAAGATAATAACTTTTTTTATTGTTATTCACGAAATCCAGGAATCCTGCATTAATAAGAGCATTTCCAATGGGAACCACACGTTCACCAGCTTCGGTCTTTGGGTTCCAGCTTTCCCATGGTCTATTTTTTCGTGCTGTATGCTCTCTTATAAGTATGCAGGTGATACCCCTAATTTCTTGGATATCTTCTGTCCTGATACGGCATATCTCTTCGAGACGCATTCCACAGTACGCACCAAGCCCAACGATATATCCATAGGTCTGACGGCTAATGACAGTGCTATTCCATTGTGCAGATGCCAACACCTGCAACTGTTCATCATTCCAACGGATACGCTTAATTTTCGGCTTGGCATCGAACTTCCAGCCGACAAAGATATTCCTATCGACTAATTCACGAAGCAGATAATACCGCCAGATTGCGGACAATCTTGCGAAGTGATTTTTGATAGTTTTTTCGGAGATACGTGGAAGCTTTGACTTCTGGCAATAAGCGACAAGCTCCTGAACTGTCCTAACGTCTTTGGAACTTTTGCCATAGTTCTCAGGCATCTTTTCCATAAGTTCTTTGAACTTCCCAGAATCCTCACCTGTATAATCTCTGATATCGTGGTCCCCACATATTTCTATGAATCTCTGAGCCGTATTGCGGAAACCCCTTGAGTCAGAGTCATTCATCTTTTCTGAATGAGCTTTCAGATACTCATCCACGGCAACAGAGAAAGCGGGTGATCTCTTTTTTTCAGGAGGCTTAACCCAGCCTTGGATATCCATGAACTGCTGTTGCATCTTCTGAATAGAGTCATAGGCATTAAAGTCTTTATGTTCTTTCATGTATGAGAGAACAGCATCGAGTTCAGGTTTGGCAACGTTGATAATATTTTCAACTTTTTTATATTTTTGATAGTCTTCCATACGTTGCATGTAGTGCTCAGCTTGTTGGAGCTTATATTGTATTCTTAATTCGTTGATATGGGCTTCATAGGTATCAATGATATCTTTAATGACATCCTTGTTGCTATAGCCATCGGCTATATCCTGCATATCATCATATAAATAACTTTTATCGTTCATCGTTCTCACAACGGAAAAGAACTGACTTGTTATTCCGAAAATAGCACAGCCACGAACCTTAGCTATCTCTTTGTCCGATGTTTCCAGGGAATGCCACATCTCATTTTTCCCCAGAATTTTCCTCAAATCTAGAGGCACCCATCTGCGAAGATTATAGGTAGTTCCGATTCGGACGACTTTCATATTCAGCCACTGTAGATATCCACTGTAGAAGATACAGGGATGAGGTTTCGGGAACCTCAAAATTATCCAGTTAAATCAGTGGGTTATGTGTGGTGCGAGCTGCGGGACTCGAACCCGCACGCCCTTACGGACTCGAGATTTTAAGTCTCGTGCGTCTACCATTCCGCCAAGCTCGCACACGCCTCATGCTGCACGCAGCAGGGCGACCCCGTTTTCGCGCAACCAGCGCTCGGCTGCAAGACGTCCTGGCCGACCATTTGAGCAAAAATGATCAACAAGAGCCCAAAAATCAGCACCATGATCAAAATGTCTGAGGTGAGCGAGTTCATGGATGATGACGTAGTCGCGGATTTCAACTGGCGTTATCAACAGACGCCAACTCAGCATGATGCGGCCCTGTCGGGTACAACTGCCCCATCGCGTTCGAACGTCTCTTAAATCCAGACGCGATGGGACGAGCTGCATTCTCTCGCTTTGCCGCTTTACCGCAGCACTTAGGCGGTCTTTTGCGAGCACACGCAGAAAATCCCGCACCCGGCGTTCGGTGTGGTCGGCATCGCCGCTGACATGAAGTCCATCAGCGTCCAGCCATGTGCCGCGACGAGCAGTTGGATCATGAAGAATGGGAACGAGGCTGCCTTCAATCATGATGTCATGCCCGTTTGCCAGAACGGGCTTTTCAGGCAAGGACGCCAGGGAAGCCGAAATCCAGTCCATATGCTGTTGAACGAACATCAGTCCCTGTTTGCGACTGGTACGCTCAGGCAATGTCAGAACGACACTTCCTTGCACGGCATCTACTCGCAGGGTCATGCGGCGTGCGCGTTTCGAACGTCGCCAGACAAGAGGGGCAGTCGGCGGGAGCATGGAAGGCTTTCAGCCTGTCCGTTTTACGGAAATGCACGGTGGAGCGTGTTCTGGCCATTCTCCGGGCCAGTCCACAATGTAGTTTTCCAATGAGCCAGCGCGCCGTTCACTGATGCAGCGACCGCCTGCCGAGGCACCGGAGGCACGGACGCTCTCCAGGGTGCCACTACGAAGGGGGTGCCATTCAGGCAGGTCAAAGCCGTCACGCAGAAGTCGGTAAGCACAGCTTGGCGGCAGCCAGTCAATTTCCGCAAGGAGCTCCGGGGTCAGCGTGATGCAGTCGGGAACTTTGCGGTGGCGCTTGAGATAATCCGTGCACCGGCAGGTCTGCGTGTCCAGAAGGCGACAGGCGACAGTTGTGTAGACGATCTCGTCGGTGTCTTCATCGCGTAGTTTGTTCAGACAGCAGCGACCGCATCCATCACACAGGGATTCCCATTGTTCGGGGGTCATCTGGTCCAGAGGTGTGGTCTGCCAGAAAGGAAGTACGGACGTCATGGACGATCCAGTATCACACACCCGACTGTTAGTAGAACTGCCATTGTGAATGACAGGAGCGCGGCAGGGAGTAACAGGGGCAACCAGATCAGGCGTGCACGTGTTGCGAAGTTGGCTCCCAGCCCGATCGCTGCCCGCGTTGTACCAGCGGGCACACCCAGAAGCGTCGCTCCGAAAGGAAGCATGACGGCAGGAGCTATAAGCGCCCCTTGCAGGACATCATAATGCCGTCCAGTGAACGCTACGGCTGCCTTATGAAGTTCGGGAATGGCAAATGCGAGCGCTGGTCCCGGCAAAAGAACAAGCAGGCCCAGTAGTCGTACATGTTTGGCGGGTAGCAGGCGCATCAAGAGCGCGATGAGGGCGCAACCTAAAAACAGGCCCAGGAGAATGGACGCCAGATGAAGGCGCATGGAGAGTGCCATCATGGCTGGTTGCTGCCGTACCAGTCCTGGAATCTCTGCTCCAGCTGATCTCCGTATTTTGTCCAGAATGCTTCGTTGACGGGCAGTATCGTCCCATTCGGGTCGGTCGCACTGTCAGGGGTGTCATCCAGATGAGGGGATGCCGTGTTTATGCGTTCAAGGGTCTTTTTGGCCACCTCGTTGGGTGTGTTGGCTGGAATGGCCCAGTAAAGAGCGGTGCGCAGAACGACGTCGGGCTGGGCGACAAAAAGGGAAGCGGCAGGGCCGGCTTTTACTTTTGCACTGACACTGGAAATTTCCGTCATGGGCGCGCTGGTCATCAATGCACTGCTCTGTTCCATAATGCGCGCAGCATCATCGGGTGTTTTCCACCACACGACATACGGGCGCAGCAGATCCAGCTTGTGGAATGCGCGATCTACGCCAGCCCGCGTAGAGAGGGCGGTGTAAATATCTCTCGCATCAATGCCGTCGGCGAGAAGGGCGATTTCCAAGGTTGTCCGGGCACCCAGACGCAGGCCGCGTCGGCCAGGGTGACGAGCGACATCCCAGAAATCTTTCCAGCTCGGCGCTGACGGCAGTCGCGATCTATCCCAAGCAAGGGCGAGAGTGCTCTGACCGCCCTGAATTCCGCACGTCGTATTGCCTTCAAGGGGGCGAACCCAGCCCTTCTGGCAGGCATCAGCAAGCTGGCTGCCATCCAGAAGAACCGTGGCCCAGTCGGCTCTGGCGGCATGGACGCCGACATCCAGGGTCGGGCGCTGACCATCCCACTCAATGAGCCGTATTGTGCTGTCTGATCCAACAAGAGCGTTGGCAGCAACAGTGCCTTCTGGCACGCCCCATCCGGGGGCAGGCGGGGCGGCTGGCTTCACGACTGTCCGCCGTTTTGTGACATGTCGCGCTTTGGAATGTTTGTGCGCATGAGCCGAGGCTTCAGGCGTTGAGAAGACGGACGTCACACTTTGGCCGATATGTGAGAAAAACTTTTCCACGCTGCTGGAAGTGCCGTGAGAAGAGCCTGAGGTGGTGGCGTGAGCATGCATATTGAGCGGAAGGCACTGGAAAAGCAGAAGACCTGTCAGCAATCTCGCAGGGCGCAGAGTACGACCGAGACCCGCCCGGATACAGACCGGGAGCGTTTGTCGCAAAGGGGAGGCGGGCCGGGACAGAAGATGATCCTTGTTCAATAAAAGCGGAATGGGCGCACGAACCCATCAGGAAGCGGCGGCACTTTAATACAGGTCGGGCCGAAGCGGAAAGGCCGTCGCATGACCCGCTGGCCACGCAAGCTGAACAGGGGTACCCGGGCGGGGTAGTTTCTGTGTCTGAAGAGGCGGACGACGTAGTTCGATTTCCGTCCCGTCAGGGCAGCGGACCCGCATCCTCACATGGTCGCCCAGATGCACGGTATCTGTCAGTGTGCCGCGCACGGGGGGCGTGTCTTCGTCCTCAAGTCCAAGGGACTGTGTGCCGAAAAACGGAGAAATCCGGTCAGGCCTTATACAGACCAGACAGGCCTGTCCTTCCGTCAGTTCATTCTCAGACGCAGTGGCCTCGACAATTCCTCCACACGCAAGCTGGATACGTGCAACGTCATCCCCGATATCGAGGATCTGTCCAGTCAGGCTGTTCGCCTCTCCAAAAAGTGTGGCGACTTCTACGCCCGCAGGTCGGTCATATAGATCGGCCGCACGTCCGAACTGAAGAAGTGTCTGGTTCTGGAAGAAAGCAATGGACCCGCCGGCTCGTAACGCATCCTCTTTATTGGGTACGCTCTGAAGGATGCTGAGGTCACGCGCGCGCATCAGTTTGGAGAGCAGGGACGCCATGCGCCGTGCCGCCTGTGGATCCAGGGCCGCATATGGGTTGTCGAGCAGAAGTACGGCCGGCGAGGTGACGAGTGCCCGCGCGAGCATCGCGCGGAGTGTGTGCTCAGGGGACAGCGTTCGGGGTGTTGCTTTCCCCAGGCCATCCAGCCCGAGAAGGGACATCATGCGGCCTGCACCAGCAACGGCTTCTGCGTTGCCCTGGCCCTGGGCACGGAGAGCAAAAACGATGTTGCTCTGTACGTCCAGATGCGGAAACAGCGGGTCGCGTGCGCTGACAAGGGTTACGCTGCGTTGGCCAGCGGGTCGTGATGTGATGTCTGTGCCCTGAACGAGCACGCGTCCGCCCATTGGGGGAGAAAATCCGGCGATCAGATCCAGCAAACCCGAAAGGGAGGTGGCATCCGCGCCATAGATCGTCACCGTCTCACCTTGATGGACTGTCAGATCAAAGGCTTCTGCCTGCAAACCGGGGCGGAAGGCTTCAAGCTGCAGGGCAACCGGCGCACGGGGCGGGGTCTGACGTCGAGGACTGGTACGTGGAGCGCCGGGTGGGCGGGGCATGCAACCTCTGATAATGGTTTTGCGTTTAAAGAAAGATACAGGGCCTGACTCCCAGGCCCCTCTTTATTGCTATGAGGGTTTGAACATGAGCCGTGACACCGTCAAGAAGAACATCGAAGTCGCTGCTGAAACCACGCAGGAGCAGATTGACAGCCTCCGCAAGCAGGTTGAGCAGATCCTGAATGACTATGTCAGCCCCGTTCTGCTTCAGGCTGCTGATCGTACGGAGCACGCCGTTGCAAATGCCCGTAAAATCACGGATCATGAAATCGAAAACGTATCGACGCGTGTGCAGTCACGGCCTATTGCCGCTGTGCTGATTTCTGCTGTGGTCGGTTTCCTGGCGGGCCGTTTCTCCAAGTAATCGGCACGTAACCTTTTCAGGCGGGAAGCAGGCAACGGAATGAATCTGCACCCGTCCTGTTAAGAATAAAGGCGAACGATCCTCCATGAAGCCTCTCGAACTCGGTCAGGAAGTCCTCTCCGCCCAAGGCCAGATCCTCTCACGTTCCGCGATGCGAATCGGTCGTCGGGTGGCCTGCGCTCTTGTCGCAGTTGTCTTCCTGCTGTTCGCAGCCATTTCCTTTCATGGCTTCCTGTGGGCTTTCTTCATCAGTGTTGCCGGACTGAGCTACGTCAAGGCCAGTCTGTGCGTCATTGGTGTAGACATGCTGTTCGTCCTGATTTTCGCTGTGCTGGCAGCCTGGTCGATCCCGGACGTTGTCGAAATCGAAGCCCGTATCCTGCGCGACCGCAAGCTGGTCGAACTGAAGCAGTCCATCGCAATTACGGCGGTGACGGGGCTTCTGCTTGGTCCGGCAGGGCGATTTACCGGCAGAAAACTCTTCTCTCTCATCAGAAGTTTTTTCAGTCATTCCAAATAAGACATTTTGTGACTGATTTTTCTCCAAGCCATCTGGCCACCTGCAGGTTAATGGCGTAAGGACTTTTCCTGTGCCGTGATCACGCCTTTATGGGAGTCGTCACGGACTTGCGAGGAGTCCCGTGGAAAGTTCGCCGAACAGTCCGATAGTTGGCAGCAAGGTCACAGCCTGATGCTTACGGAAGTTAATCTTTTCGGCGTCTTTGTGGCA
>NZ_BANH01000036.1 GCF_000964465.1 Gluconobacter thailandicus F149-1 = NBRC 100600
AAACCATTGATATACTGGAAGATGGCGGTGGTAGCCTGACGGCGGGTTGGCCAGTTCTGTCTCCAGAGCCACTCCGCCTTCAGGCTTTTGAAAAATGTTTCGACGGCAGCGTTGTCAAAACAGTTTCCCTTTCCGGACATTGAAGCCAGCAGCCCATGGGCCAGCAGCTTTTTCTGGAAATCATGGGAGCCATACTGGCTGCCACGATCGGAGTGGAAAATGCAGCCGGGCGCCGGGTTACGCAGCCTTACCGCCATATCCAAGGCACGGATGGCCAGATCCTTTTTCATCCGATCGCTCGCGGCCCACCCGATTACGCGACGACTGAACAGATCGATGACGACAGCGAGGTAGAGCCAGCCCTCGGCAGTCCAGATATAACTGATATCTCCCGCCCATTTCCGGTTGGGGCCTTCAGCAAGGAAATTACCGTCCAGAAGGCTGGCCGCAATGTCAGACTGGTGGTGGCTGTCGGTCGTCATCTTGTGGCGACGGGTGCGCACGGGCCGGATCCCGTTGGCCTTCATGAGGCGGCCCACGCGACGTTCCCCGACATCAAGCCCGGCTTCCCTGAGTTCCATGGTCATGCGCGGCCGTCCGTAGGATCCGTTGCTCAGGGCAAAATGCTCACGGATATGCGTCAGCACCTTCAGATCGGTACGTTGGCGCTGGCAGGCCGGTCGGGATGTCCAGGCCCGGTACCCCCGTGCAGAGACCCGCAAGACCTGGCACAGCCTCTCGATTGGCCATTCATGCCGATGTCCGTGGATGAAGGCGAACCTCATGGCTTTTGGCTCGCGAAGAACTGGGTAGCTTTTTTTAGGATTTCCCTCTCCTCCCGTAAAATCCGGTTCTCCAGGCGAAGACGTTCATTCTCGCGGGCCAGATCAGCCTGAGGCCCTGATGCCGGATCGTCCGGACGATAATTCACTATCCATTTCGCCAGAGTGGATTTGCCAATACCCAGATCGGCCGCAACACGCGTGCGTGACAACCCACTGCTCAACGCAATCCTTACGGCCTCGCGCTTGAAATCTTCCGTATGCTTCATGGTTCCGTCGGTCTCCTGATACGAGCTTAAAACGCTCAGATGACCGGCACAAAACCGTTACAAGTCCAGTCTGGTCCCGGCGTCAATGCAGCGCCGTGGACCAGGCCTCGCTGCATCTGATCTGAATACCGAACAGGAAATGAATCATGTCCGAGATCACCATGGACACAGAGAGCCATTACGGCGCGGGACACCGTCTTGAAACGGCTCGCACCGAGGAGGGCGTCATGCCGTTTTTTGACGTTACCCTTATCGAACGTGTCGTGACCTCAGACGAAGTGACCTTCAGGGTCGCGGCTGCATCGGCGGAAGCGGCTGCGCGTCTCGTCCTTGCGGCGGTTCCCGATGACACGGAACCGAATGGCGTGCGCCGGGTGAGGTTGCCCGATGGTCAGGAAGGCGGTCTGGAACCGGAGGAGGTCACGCATGGCGAGATCACGGCCCGCGTGAGTTTTGCCGGCGTTGATGAATGCTGCGGTGAATTCGGTCCTTCGAGCTTTTATGATCCTGGCATCGTGGACAGGATTGCCTCTCAAATTGCAGCAATCGCAATTTGAGAACAATGCAGGATTAACAGGACGTTTTGACAGACTTTTTTCCGTCTCGGCCTGATCTCATTTTTTATCTCATCGCCCAGCCCTACCAACGCTACAGTAAATCTACCGCACTGGGACACCTCCAGTTACCCCGGGTCGATGCTCTACACCTCAGGGAAAACCAGTACGTAGCTCGTGCTTCTGCCTCCTGCTGCCTCCCTGGCCAGAATATCGCGCGATACGAGATCATTGATATCACGCAGGGCTGTATCCGGTGACGTCTTTGCAAGCTTCGCCCATTTGGAAGAGGTCAGCTTGCCCTCGAACCCGTCCAGCAGACGGTTCAGCATGAGGCGTTGCCGGTCATTGATCGATTGCCCGGCCAGATTGTCCCAGAAACGGGCTTTCTGGATGACTTTTCCCAAGACCAGATCAGCACGATCAAAGGCCCGATCCAGAGCCCCCAGAAACCAGAGCAGCCAGGCCGTGATGTCCATATCCCCTTTTTGAGTGGCCTCAAGGATCCCATAGTAATCCTTCCGCTCCTGACGGATCTGGGCTGACAGGCTGTAGAAACGCTGGTCCGTCTGCTCCGAGCGCGCCAGCATGAGGTCGCCGATAGCCCGCGCCATGCGCCCGTTTCCGTCTTCAAACGGGTGAATGGTAACAAACCACAGATGTGCGATGGCTGCCTTCAGCACAGGATCCAGCGCTTGTCCGGCATTGCACCAGTTGAGGAAGACCTGCATCTCCGCGGGCACCCTGCTGGCTGCTGGCGCCTCATAATGAACCTTCTCTCGTCCGACAGGGCCTGACACGACCTGCATCGGGCCGGTTCTGTCATCACGCCATCCTCCGACCAGAATACGTGACATGCCGTTTCGGCCGGTTGGAAACAAAGCCGCATGCCAGGCGAACAGTCTTTCTTCGGTCAGCGGATCGGCATAATGTCGGGTCGCATCCAGCATCATCTCCACGACGCCTTCGACATCCCGATCCACCGGTGCCAGTGCGCCAATATCCATGCCCAGTCGCTGGGCGATGGAAGAGCGCACCTGCTCACGATCGAGGTTTTCGCCCTCAATCTCGCTCGACTTGATGACATCTTCCGTCAGGGTCTGGAGCACGGCTTCCGACCTGAAATCGAAGCCGAGACTTTCCATACGGCCTAGGAGGCGTCCCTGCCGATGACGCACCGCGGCTAGTTCATGGGCAATGGTATCCTTGTCCCACTGAAAGCCGGGCCAGTCTTCATGCTGATGAATGTATCGCGCCATATTCCCTGCACTCCTTGCGGAGAATATGGCGCTTAATCACCGCAAACCGCAAGGCTATATCCGCATGATATGCGGAAAATAAGTGAGTTCTTCCACCCATCTGTTCGAAACTCGGAAGAGAAGTCATCAATGAGTCAAGCCCCCATGTCACTACAACTGGTCTTCCGTGAATCACCGATCGCATCCGTTGGGAATCCATATTCCGAATTTTCTGCCAAAGTAGTGCTAAACACGTAGGGTAAGTTTTCGTGACTCAGTCAAGATTAATGGTGCTTATACCACCCGTATCCTCGAATATTGTTCCACGCATCGGTGGTATGACACGCATAGCAATGCTCCACTGGCGCATCCTGATGTGCCACGTGCTGCGAAATCATTTTAAAATGCATCATGTAATGGCTGGGCGGCGCCTTGTGACATTCGTTGCAATCCGTCGATGTCTGATCGGCGGGATGCTCAAATGATGAGATCAACCACGTATTTGTAGCGTGGCAGGTCGCGCAGTCAGGGCCAAAGCGTGCGCGATGAGGATCGACGTTGGAGTGACAGCTTGCGCAATTCAGACGCTGGGCGGAGTTACCAACCGGAAGATGCCCGACCGGCATAGATGATGCCCCGACGATCCCCACTGCCTGCAGTTTTGCGACAGTGTCTGACCAAAACTCCGTCCTTGTCAGCGCCCCGTGATCCATCATGGTCATGTGTGGCCTTTCGCCGTGCTCCACATGACAGGAGGTGCATTGCGTCGCCGCAACATGAAACCGGGTAGATTGCTTATCGGCGAACGACGCCAGAGAATGACATGTCACGCAGTTATTACTCACAACACCTGAAAAGGGCTTGTGACAGGTCTCGCACTGGCTCGCTATAAACTGATGCGCCTTCGAGACCGGTCCCGGACTCACCAGTCCTTCCCAGCCTGGAATGGCGTTACTGCCGGAATGATGCATGGTAAGCGGCACCGCCACACCAACGATTAAGGCCGCGGCCGCAAAAATCGTATAGAGCAGGACGACGGGCTTCATATCCACCTCAACCCGTAATACACGCCCGACCAGATATGAAGAACCAGCAGAAAATAGAGGATCGTCGCAAGAACAATGTGGACCTTACGCCATCGCCCGAACAATGAATTCACGACGTTCTCCGATCTGACAGCGTACTCGACATCTGCCAGCGCGGAGGCGATGGTGGCTTCGCTATCCAATGCACCCCGCGTACCCGGATAGGCCGATGTCAAAAGAAGACGCTGAACGATGTTGCGGGGCGCATCCGACGTCTCGGACATCAGATGCGCCATCCCGGCACCGGCAAGTGCGGCGCGAAGTTGTGCCAACTCCTGGGCGCGGCCACGCAGTCCACGGCCGATCTGAATCAACATGTAACGTCCGACATAGCCGCTGATGACGAGGACGAGCATGATGCCGGTGAGGGAAATCCCCATCGGGCTGTCGAATTTGTGGGCCGCGTGGATCAGGCCGAGAATAGGAGCCAGAACGCCGGCATAGATATGCACCGACAGCAGAGTGCGGCTCTCAATCCGAGGTGCAAAATAACGATGCACGACAGGAATCCGCTTTCCCGCCACATAGATCAGCGGCACCAGCATCAGGATGGCGGCGGAAATGCCAATCAGACTGCCGGCCAAGCTTCCGGGAAAGCGCGGTGCGACATGCACCAGAAATCCCAGCGGAAACAAGACCAGCAGGACAACCAGAGCACCAACGACAATTGCGCTGCGTTCCTGCATTTATGCCTCCACCACAAGCGGGCCACCGGTCGTCTTCGCCTGGCAGGCCAGGATGAAGCCCTTGGCCTTGTCGGCCGGATCGAGCCCATCCTCAACCGCCATTGTCACCTGGCCTTGCAGCAGGTGTGTCATGCACATGCCGCAGATCCCGGACCGACAGGAGGATGGAATAGTGACGCCGGCCGCGTCCGCCGCGTCGAGAACCGATTCATCCAGTTGCAACGGGGCCGATTTCCCCGATGTGGAGAAAGTAATGGTCGTCGCCGCAGGGGTGGTTGCTGGCGACGAGGATCCGCGTGTCGGCGTTGCAGCAACGGCCGCTGGTGCCGGCTTCATCGCAGCCGGTCCGAATGCCTCGCTGTGAACATTGGCAGCCGGTACGCCAAGATCCGCCAGCATCGTCTTCATGCTCGCCATCATACCTGGTGGCCCGCAGACATGGATGCGTCGGTTTACAAGATCAGGCACTGACTGCTGGAGCAACTCCTTCGTAATGCGCCCTTCTGGTCCAGACCATTCAGTTCCCGGCGATCGCCGCATGGTCGCAATTACACGCAGCTTGTCGTTACGGCGTTCCAGCCATTCGATTTCCTGGCGAAAGACATAGTCCGCGCTTTCATGCGCAGAATAGACAAAGTAGATGTCGCCCGGCCAGACGATGTCGGTCAGATATCTTAGAACTGCCATCATCGGCGTAATGCCAACGCCACCGGACAGCAGGACAATGGAGTCCGCTTCCTCACCGGTAAAGGTAAACATTCCAGATGGACCAGCAATCTTCAGAAGGTCGCCTTCCTTGACCGTATCGTGCAGGTAACGCGAGACGAGGCCCTGTTCTTCGCGTTTGATCGTCAGTTCCAGATGTTCGATTCGACCCGGCGATGATGCGATCGTGTAGGATCGGGTCGCGGGCTTGCCAGATGTCGGCTCGATCGTGAGCTGGACGAATTGGCCCGGTTTGAAATCGAATGGAATCCGCCCCCCAGTGGCCGGAACCAGATAGAACGTCACGATCGCCGGCGTCTCCCGAATGATCCGGGCCACTTTCAGACTGCCACGCCAGAGCCCCTGCCGAGGTGGAATAACGGTCGACACGACGGTCCCATCGCCTGAACCCGGAGTGGGTGGCACCGGTGGCTTAGGGCCGTTGTTCATCGGCGATGGGGGCGCAGGCGGTGAGGGGGGCTGCGGCACAGACACCCTGGTGGCATTGAGGATCTCCTGCACCCGGTGCAACCGCAGCACCTGCAAGATCAGCAGAGCGATCGATACCAGGATCAGGATCGTCATGAACACCAGATGCGCCGGGGTCAGGCCAAAAAATATGCTGTTCTGCTGACGTGTTTCAGCGGCCGGCAAACCCATCTGCGTGTTGAACCAGTTGAATGCCACGATTTGCGGGTTCACGAGGCCCGTAGCAGCTGCCCGCGCGGCCATGCCGCTATCGAGCAGTGAGACACCCTCGTGGATATCTTGGCTGGACCGCCGCATCGCTTCCAATGACATAGACTGACCGGCATCGACCGATGCGGCGCCGATCTCGCGAAGGCCATCCTGCATCCGTTGCGCTGCGATGTCGGCCAGCATCTGACGTTCCTCGCTCGTCAGGTTCGGGTGCGTCATCATGAAGGTGTAAAGCGGCGTACGGCCACGAGCGCCACAACAGCCTGCGTCGGCCTTGTCCGACCCGGGAGTTGCACTCAGGGCCTGCCCTGCCTCAGGCAGCATGCGCCCCATCATGCCTTCCATGCCCGCAGGCTTGGACGACGATCCACCAGCGTTGCCCATGCTACTCATGTCACCCATGCCCGGGTGATGGCTCGCATGCTCGTCACCACCCATCGACATCATGCTGCCCATGTCGGACATGCCTGAGTCGGGTCGAGCGGGGGGCGTCTTCATTCCGCCGGACGATTCGGCACCCCGGTCGGCATCCCGGGGCGCTGCCATAGGCCCATCGTCCTCCGGCTGATCCCGCCGCAGCGCCAGAGAAGGTGGCGGACTGCCTGCCGTAGGCCCCGCCATAGTGCCGCTGGACATGGCCGGAACAGTGGGAGACTCACCCGGAGCCTGAGCGAGTCCCTCTGACATGCTGACGAGCAGCGTCATGATCACGACACTCACGCTCGAAAAGATGCGCCTCATGGTTTCTCCAACACGTCATCATCCTCGGCAAAGCGCATACCGACCCATTTTCCGGACGTCGTCAGGAATAAGAAATTACTATACGGGGGTATGGCATATTTTCCTTGATCTCGATCAATTATCGCAGCGGCATCTACGGTCGGGGCATCGGCATATCCATGTCGTGATGCGTATGATGTCCGCCAGCTGCTCCTGCCTGGGCGACCAGCGCCTGGTAGTCAGAACTGTTCATTCCCGGAAGGCTCCCGAGAAACGCAACGATGTTCCAGAGATCATCATCACCATGATCCGCCCAGGACGGCATGCCCGACATCTTGATGCCATGCTTGAGGATCCAGAACAGTTCGCCCGGTGTATAGCGTTGCGCCACATCCTTCAGAACCGGCGGCTTCGGATACATCCCCACCGCCATATCCTCGGCCTCGACGCCCGGCGCGGAATGACAGGAGGCGCAATGCGTCGAAAAATGCGATGCGCCGCCGACGAGCCGTGCCTGCGTTTCAAGATCGACAGGTGCGGTAATGCCCTCGGCGTGATGCCGGATTGAATGGAGGCGTGCCGTTTCCAGAACACGATAGGTCAGCCGCCAGTGCGGCGAGGTGGCGCCCACATCATACAGGCCACCGAAAACGACGGTCGCTCCTGCGCCGATCCCAAACAGCAGGATACCGGCGAACCCCCAGATCAGTCTTGTCATACGTGCCTCCTTGTCATACGTGCCTCCCTGGGCCTTTCCAGGGGCGACGCTGATGGCGCCGCCCCGCTCCGGTCAGGACCCGATCAGCGCTGATGAACCGCGTCAGGCATGCCCTGCGGCCCCATCGGCATCTTCATGCCGCTTTCCTTGTCACCGCAGCCCATTTTCATCTTGTGATCTGACGGCGCCATGGCGTGGCCGTTCGACATATTCATGCCCTTCATCTTCATACAGTCTCCCATCTTTCCCTTCATTTTCATGCCGTTCTCCATGCCCTCCATGCCGGAACCGGACATGCCGTCCATTTTCATCTTGTCGTGGTCCATCCCCGACATGCCGGACATGCCCTGCATCCCGGACATATCCTGACCCTGCGGCTGGGCCGGTGCCGGAGCGGGGGTCTGGGCATGCGCAACCGAGACCGTGGCCAGAAGTGCGGCCAGAGCGGCCGAGAACCTGAAATTGATAGTCAGCATTTGTAAGTTCCTTATCTTTTGTTATCTGAAACGGGGCCGCACGGAGCGCCCCGCAACGACTTCACATCGGGCAGGAGCGGTCAGAACCACGTCCTGATCCCGAAGGTGAAATTCAGGTCCTGGACACGCTCATTCCTTGAACGCGCCATGTCGGCGGCCTGACCGAACGTGCCGGAGTAACTCACGCCGATATAAGGCGCGAATTTCCGATGCCATTCGTAGCGAAGCCGCAATCCCGTATCGATATCGGACAGCCCGGTTCCGACGCCGCGCGCACGATCGGACGCGGAATAGAAGTTCATCTCGACCTGGGGTTGGAGAATCAGGCGATTAGTCAGCAGGATATCGTATGAGCCCTGCAGACGCCCCGCCGCACCCCGGTCGCTGAAATAGGCCGTGGCCTCCACATTGAAGAAATATAGAGCCAGTCCCTCGACCCCGATCGCGCCCCAGGCCCGTGTGGGGCCGTTGTCAATATCGAGACGCACGCCAGTCTGGACATCGAAATACCGGGAGATGGCACGATCATAGAGGGCCTCATGATCTCCATCACCGAACTTGCCGTTTGTGCCGACCGTGCCTTCGGATTTCAGCCAGAGCTTGTCGTAGTCAGTGCCGAACCAAGCCTGCCCATCGTAACGGAACTGCCCGCCATCGGCACCAAAGCGCGCCTCGAACTGGTCGAGCAGCGCATGCATATAGATGTTATGGTCCATGACCGGCTGGATGCCGTTGACATAGACCACGGGCGCGGGAGCCGAGGCGGTCTGCGCTTCCTGGGTTCCTTCGCTCTGGCGTGCCGGGACTGACTGGGCGCGTCCCGTGCCAGGTACCGCGGTAGCCAGTCCAGCGGCAAGGACCGTGCCACCTATCAGACCCCGGATCACGACACCACCACCGTGCGGAACATGCCCACCTCCATGTGGTAGAGCAGGTGGCAGTGATATGCCCACAGCCCGGGTTCGTCCGCCGTGACCAAGTAACTCAGCCGCTCACCCGGCTTGACGGTAATCGTGTGCTTGTAGGGTCGGCAGTCACCCTGCCCATTTTCCAGTTCGCTCCACAATCCATGCAGATGGATTGGATGCTCCATCATCGTGTCGTTGATCAGGACGAAGCGCACCCGCTCGCCCAAAGTCAGACGAATCGGTTCCGCTTCCGAGAACTTCTTGCCGTCGAATCCCCAGATGAAGCGTTCCATGCTGCCGGTCAGGTGCAGGGTGATCTCGCGCGACGGCGGGCGTGGGTCCGCGCCCGGGATCGTGGCCCGCAGATCGGCATAGGTCAGAACGCGGCGACCATTATTCTCCAGCCCGTCGCCCGGCTCCGCCAGCCGGTTGATCGGCATCATGGCGACACTCTGCACCGCGACGCCGGGTTTCAACTCTGTTTTATGCCGCGACGCAGCCGCCATGCCCGACATATCCATCGCAGCGGCTCCGGGTCTGTTAGCCTCCTTCATGTCCATGTGATCCATGTCCATGCCGCCGCCGGCAGGGGCATCACCGGGCTTCCCCGGCGAACTCCCCATCTCCATGCCCGCCATGCCGCCCTTCATGTCCATATTCCCCATACCCATGTCGGTCATGGTGCGCAGAGGGCGCGGGTCCATGGGGGGAACCGGCCCGGCAAGGCCCGAACGGGTGGCGAGCGTGCCGCGCGCGTATCCGGTACGATCCTCGGCCTGGGCAAAGACTGTGTACGGTCCATCGGCGGTGGGGCTGACAATTACATCGTAGGTTTCCGCTGGCCCGATGCGGAATTCATCGACCGGGATGGGCTCCACGTCATTACCGTCGGCCTGAACAACGGTCATCGTCAGGCCGGGAACCCGCACGTCGAACAGCGTCATCGCCGATGCATTGATGAAGCGCAGGCGTATGCGCTCGCCCGGTCGGAACAGGCCCGTCCAGTTTGCAGCAGGCGACTGGCCGTTGATCAGGTAGGTGTAGATGATGCCCGACACATCCAGAATGTCGGTCGGCGCCATGTTCATGGCACCCCATTGCAGGCGATCTCGGATCGTCGCACCCAGCCCCTGCCGATGTGCGTCACGGAAGAACGTGTCCACCGTACGCTGGCGGAAATTGTAGTAATCGCTCTGGAATTTGAGGTTGGAGACGATGTCCTCAGGATCGACGTCGGTCCAGTCGGACAGGACCATCACATAATCGCGGTCGAAATGCTGCGCGTAACCGTCTCTCGGGTCGATGATCAGAGCCCCATACAGGCCCGTCTGCTCCTGGAAGCCGGAATGGCTGTGATACCAGTAGGTGCCGCTCTGATGCAGCGGGAAGCGATAGGTGAACGTGTCACCCGGCGCGATCCCGCCAAAGCTCAGACCGGGCACGCCGTCCATGTCGGCCGGCACCCGGATTCCGTGCCAGTGGATCGAACTGGGCTCATCCAGCCGGTTGGTGACATTCAGTTCGACTGTGTCGCCCTGACGCCAGCGCAGGATCGGCGCGGGCGTGGAGCCGTTCACACCCACCGCGTGCATGCGCGCACCGGTGATATTGATCGGTACAGAACCGATCGTAAGGTCGAAACGGGTGCCAGGCAGCGGGTCGGGCCGCCCCGACGCCGGTGTATAGACCGAAGCGTAGGCGCTCGCGCTGCCCTGCGGGAGGGCCAGTGCCGCTCCCCACAGGCCCGTCCCGACGACGAAACGACGGCGCGTGATCGCGCTCCGTCCCGCAAGGGATCGTATTGACATGAATAATAGTCCGCAAAAGAGAGAAGGCGGAGCCGGTCATAGGTCCATGACCAGCCCTGAGACTGTCAGAACAGAATCAGGCCATCTCTCTGGGCGGTGGCAGGGCCGGCGCGAACCCATGACCGACGATGCGATCCGAGCGAGACAGGCCGAAAGGTGCCGTAACACCTGAGTAATCAAACGCCCTGGTCACGGAGGGCGGCATCAGCCAATTGGCGACGCAGGCACCCTGGGCGCAGCAATCGCCGCAATGATGACATGGATGATGGTCGTGGCACGGTTCATGATTGCAATGTGCGGTCGTCGTATCCGCACGGGATGGCATCTGCATCCCTGGCATGTCGGCCATCGGCTGGGTAACCACAGCAACTGTAGAGGGCAACGTGGCGGCATGACCCGGCATGACGGATGCCAGCATCAGCCCCACCTGCAGAAGCAGGCAGGCCAGCAACCGTCCCAACCGTATCGCGCCGATCTCTTGCACGTCTACCCCGTCATCTTGCTGACCGTTTCGATCAGTTCCCCGATTTTTTCCTGACGCTCCACCGGATCGCCGGATTCGATCGCCTCTACAACGCAGCCCGCGATATGTTCGCGCAGAACAAGCCCCTCGAGCCGATGCAACGCCGCCTTGGCGGCCCGAAGCTGAAGCAGAACATCCACGCAATAGCGGTCTTCGTCCACCATTTTCTGGATGCCACGCACCTGACCTTCGACCCGTTTCAGGCCCTGCGAAATCTTTACCCGTGACTGCCTCATTGCACTATACCCTACAGGGGCATACCTTGAAGTGCAAGCGATTATGGCATACTTCGACGCCGCGGCTGGCGGCCACAAGCAAGGGGGCTTCATGACGAACGACAATACAGCAGCTTGCGCGTCCCATCTCCATGGAGAGGGTCCCACCCCGGCAGCGACCGGAGTTGACGCGCACCTGGTCAAGGATCCTGTGTGTGGCATGACGGTCGATCCCGCGACGGCGACGCATCATGCCGACCATGATGGCCGGACCTGGTATTTTTGCAGCGCGCACTGCCAGACAAAGTTCGAGGCCGCCCCCTGTCATTACCTGCACAAGGCGGACACGACGCCCATCAAGCCTCAGCCCAGGCGGGCCGGGATGATCTGGACCTGCCCGATGCACCCCCAGATCCGACAGGATCACCCCGGCTCCTGCCCCATCTGCGGCATGGCGCTGGAACCGGAGGAGCCATCCGACGCCGACATGCCCAACCCGGAACTCGTGGATTTCAGCCGGCGCCTGTGGGGAGCGAGCATATTGGCGGTCCCGCTCGTCGTCATCGCCATGGCGGCGGATATGGGAGGGCTGGCATTTTTCGATGGCGGCCTGACGAACTTGATTCAGTTGGCGCTTACGGCACCAATCGTGCTGTGGGCCGGCTGGCCGTTCCTCGAACGCGGCTGGATGTCTCTCCGCACCCGGCATCTGAACATGTTTACGTTGATCATGCTGGGCGTCGGCGCGGGCTTTCTCTACAGCATCGCCGCGACAGTAGCCCCTGGCCTGTTCCCTGCTGCCTTCCGCATGCATGACGGGTCGGTCCCGGTCTATTACGAAGCCGCAGGTGTTATCGTGGCCCTGGTGTTGGCCGGGCAGGTCCTGGAACTGCGCGCCCGCGCCCGTACCAGTCGCGCCATTCGCGCCCTGCTGGATCTCGCACCGAAAATCGCACACCGGGTCGGCGCGCAGGATCGCGAGGACGACGTACCGCTGGCCCAGATCGTGCCCGGCAATCGGCTCCGCATCCGGCCGGGGGAAAGCATCCCGGTGGACGGCACCGTCATGGACGGGCGCTCCAGCGTGGACGAAGCCATGCTGACAGGAGAGCCAGCACCTGTCGCCAAGGGCCCGGGTGACAAGGTGACGGGCGGAACCATCAACGGCACCGGCAGCCTGCTGATGACGGCCGAGGCCGTCGGCTCGGACACAATGCTGGCCCGGATCGTCAGCATGGTAGCGGCCGCCCAGCGTACGCGCGCACCGATCCAGGCGGTGGCGGACCGGGTCTCCGGCTGGTTCGTGCCGCTGGTCGTGCTTGTGTCCCTGCTGACCTTCGTTGTCTGGCTTCTGGTCGGTCCGCAACCGCGCTTCGGACACGCACTGCTGAACGCCATTGCGGTCCTGGTGATCGCCTGTCCGTGCGCGCTGGGCCTGGCCACTCCGATGTCGATCATGGTCGGCATGGGACGCGGGGCGCGAGCTGGCGTGCTGGTTCGCAACGCCGAGGCCCTGCAGGCACTGGATACGGTCGATACGCTGGTGATCGACAAGACCGGCACCGTAACGGAAGGCAAGCCCCGGCTGATCGCGACCGAAACATCAGGTGCATGGGATTCCAGCATCGTCCTGCGACTGGCGGCATCACTGGAAACACAATCCGAGCATCCGCTGGCCCAGGCGCTGGTCGCCGCGATGACGGAGCAGGGCCTTCAGGCCGCGCCGGTCGGGGATTTCGCGTCTCAGACCGGCCTGGGCGTGACCGGCACCGTGGACGGGCATGCCGTCGTCGTCGGAAACCAGGCCCAGATGCGGCAGCAGGGCATCGATGCGTCGGCATTGATCCCTGTCGCGGACACCCACCGGGCGGAGGGCGCGGGCGTCATGTTCGTCGGCATCGACGGACAGGCCGCTGGGTTGCTGGTCGTGGCCGATCCGCTGAAGACCGACGCGAAGGAGACCATCGCGGCACTGCACGCAGCCGGCATGCGGATCGTGATGCTGACGGGTGACAATGCCCGGACTGCGGAAGTCGTGGCCCGGCAGGCGGGAATCGACGAGGTACATGCCGACCTCAAACCCGAGGATAAGGCCGCGATCATTCGTGACATGCAACAGAAGGGAGCCCGTGTCGCCATGGCGGGCGACGGCGTCAACGACGCGCCGGCCCTGGCCACCGCCGATATCGGAATCGCCATGGGCACAGGCACCGATGTCGCCATCGAAAGCGCCGGGATGACACTGGCACAAGGCAGCCTCGCCGGACTGGTACGCGCCCGCCGCCTGGCACAGGCGACGATGCGCAACATCCGGCAGAATCTGGCATTTTCTTTCCTGTTCAATGGGATCGGCATCCCACTTGCCGCAGGTGTCCTGTATCCCGTCTTTGGCCTTACGCTGTCGCCCATGTTCGCGGGAGGCGCGATGGCCCTGTCATCCCTGGCCGTCGTGACAAACGCACTGCGGCTCAATGCCCTGAGACTTCGATAAAAGCAGATTGCCTATTTCGTTCGGAAGGCATGCCTATCCGCGACAGGAACCCACACGAAGCGATGACCCGTTCATTACAAGAGCATAGATTTTCACGCAGGGATCAGCAGATGGGATATAGCTTGAATGGGTTTCATACCCTGCCCAAAGCGCTCAATGGCCTTACGATCCTTCTCAAGCGCCCCGTAAGGCAGATACCGGACTTTCAGATCGGCAATCCTGCTGAAAGCCGGTCGCCGCAGTTGTTCCCGCACATCGGCTTCCCGCTTATCCGGCGCAACAAGGAACAGTCCCTCCAGGGCCTGCGCCTCTGACCCGAGAGCAAGATCCAGCATCCGCACGATGCCGGAATAGATGGTCGTTGAATGCTCAACCTCGAAGGCTGCCACAATCCTGTGGCTTTCCCGACCGAGCCACAGAACATCGATCAGGCGCACGGATTCCGCTCCCTGCGTTTCCGTCGTGAACCCCGGCAACATCGACAGACAGCCATCTCCCAATTTACCGTCCTGCCATGGACGGCCACGATCATTGGCAGCAATCCAGACATCATACCCTAGGGAAAGCCCCAGATCGCGAAGCCAACCCTGAATTTCGGTATGGGTTTGATCCGTTTCCCGCTCTGCGGCGAGTATCCGGGCTTCTTTTGCGCTCTGCTCCCTCACCTGGTGAAGATTGGCTTCCCAGAGTTTTCGCGCTGTTTCATCATCATTGAGAGGCGGCGCCGTATAGCGTCCGCTTCCGACGTCAAACAGCAGTCCTCCAATGGCGCCCAGATCATTGGACAGCAGCGAACGATAAGTCGCATTCAGCTTCAGGATGCCCTGCCGCATGGCAAGATATTCCTCCCAACGCCCCAGCTTCACCTTTGATCCGGTCAGGGCATTATAGCCCTTCACGATCGCCGTATTGAAAGGCGGCATGATTGTGGGGTGCAGGAAATACAGCAGATTGGCGACGGCTGGTCCCAGTCCCTTTATCTTGCGGGCATCAATCGCATGAATGGCCGAGACCACATGCTCTTCGGTATTGCAGCACAGACAGGTATCAAGAAGCAGCCCGAATGCTTTCTGGTTGGCAGGATTTTCGTAGATATCGGGAATGCGCAGCTTCGGCTTCCACAGGAAGGCGTGATCCGCACCCTTGAAAATCTGGCGCTGCTCCGCAATCGAATGGACGACCGTTTCCAGAGAGGAACCACGATAGGCGACCCCGAATGTGCTCTCGGCTATCTCGGCAACGACCTGCTGCAGACCACGGCGGATAGACCGAAAATTCTTGATACGTTCGTCCCACAGAAACCAGCTCTGATAGGTCCCTGCCGGATCGTCCCGCCAGCGAAGGAGATAAGGTCTAGAATCAGGTCGGTCATCAATCCAGAAACTAAAATTACATTCGTTTCTAAGCCTGATTGTAACAGCGGCTCACGTCAATGCGGATAATCGCAAGAGGTTGCGCGGTATGATACCCCCGCTTTGAACTTATTTCCCCTAAACATCTGGAATTAAAAAATTCTCTAGAAGATGGCCTCAGTTTACGCATAGCAAAACCCCGCTGAGTCAGCGACTTAGCGGGGTTTCAGAAACTGTAAGTGGTTGCGG
>NZ_BANH01000035.1 GCF_000964465.1 Gluconobacter thailandicus F149-1 = NBRC 100600
CTCGCCGCAACCGTCATCTTCTGGCTATGAGTCCTGAGCCTAGGTCACGTTGAAAAAACCTGATCCAGAGCCTTGCGGCGGCTAAACATCCGCTCGATGCAGTTGCGGCCCTGGTAGGCTCAGGACCCATTGATTTTTGTAGGGAATTTTGATTCAG
>NZ_BANH01000034.1 GCF_000964465.1 Gluconobacter thailandicus F149-1 = NBRC 100600
GGCGACATGGGCATTTTCATGCGGATGATGGATGGCCTGTCTGCTGCGAAAACCGAGCCTCAGACGATTATGATTGATGCGACGCATCTCAAGGCGCACCGCACGGCTTCGAGCCTGCGGCTAAAAAAGGGGATCCAGGCCGCCTGATCGGTCGCACCAAAGGCGGTATGAATACCAAGCTCCAGCGGTCACCGATCAGAACGGACGACCGCTGAGCTTTTTCATGACTGCGGGGCAGATCAGCGATTATACCGGTGCCGCTGCCCTGCTGGACAGTCTTCCTGCAGCACAATGGATGCTGGGAGATCGCGGGTATGACGCCGACTGGTTCAGGGACGCCCTGGAAGAGAAAGGGATAAAGCCCTGCATTCCAGGACGGAAATCTCGCGGAAAACCGGTCAAATACGATAAGAGAAAATATAAACGCCGCAATCGCATCGAGATGATGTTCGGAAGGCTCAAGGACTGGCGGCGTATTGCAACACGCTATGACAGATGCCCGAATGTCTTTTTCTCCGCCATCTGCCTCGCCGCAACCGTCATCTTCTGGCTATG
>NZ_BANH01000033.1 GCF_000964465.1 Gluconobacter thailandicus F149-1 = NBRC 100600
CTAGCACTACAGTTGCGTTTTTGTTTTAATGCGTGAGAGATATGCCTGAGCCTGATGGGCTCGTCGAAAAACGGACCACCGGAGGATATGCGGGACCCGGATCTGGGCCTGGGTAATTTTCACGGCGAGGCGCCGGATTTCCTGAATTGACCATTGGATAAGCTTTTGCGCGTTGGAAGCGGTCTTTTTTTGAGCGTAAGGACGTTTGCCTGGGAGCGCACGGCGGCCATCATGGCGTGGGCGAGCATGACCAGAGAGACATGGCGGTGCCAGCCGTGCCAAGAACGGGTCTCGTTGTGGTCAAGGCCAAATTCGTTCTTGGCGGTCTCAAAGCCTTCCTCGATCCGCCAGCGCGCGCCTTCAACGCGGGCCAGCGTTTCAAGCGGCGTCCCCTGTGGGCACCAGGTTGTGAAATAGCGCAGATCGCCATCAGCGGGATTGCGGCGGACCAGCAGGCCTCGGGTCCATGTTCCGGTCAGGGTGTCAGAATATTCCGACGCGTGGAGATTGGCCATCGGGCAATACAACCAGTCATACCATCGCTCGCCCTTGGTACCGTGCCCGGCCGAACACCGGACCCAGGTTTCGTCAGGCAGGGTCTTGATAATCTCGCGGGCCTCGCCGACCCACATCACGTCAGGTCGCCAGGAGTGAAACCAGTGGTTGGCATTCACGCCCAACACGAAACCTTTGCCCGCGCGGCGTAGAGCCATTTCCAAATCACCGACACCATACACGCTGTCGCCCGCGACCCAGGCGAACGGTATGTTGGCATCCAGCACACGTCCGATCATCGCAATCGCCAGCGCCGGTTTGGTGGCAAAGCGGATACCGTCAGGAACATGCGCCGCTGCCAGCCGCTCAGGTTTGTCTGTCCAGCTTTTCGGCAGATACAGTGCCCGATCGAGAAAGGCGTGCCCTTTGGATGAAACATAGGTTGCGAACACGCCGATCTGGCAGTTTGTGATTTTACCCGCTGAGCCGGTGTATTGCCGGCTCACGCCGCAGGAGGCCGTGCCCTTCTTGAGAAAACCGGTCTCGTCAACCACCAGAACGGCATCGGGATCGCCGAAATGATCCACCACATGATCTCGCACGACATCGTGCAACGCATCGGCATCCCAGCGCGCCCGGCCTAGCAACGCCTGCTGCCGCCACGGTCCAGGATCGCCTGCCGCTTCTGCCCGCATCCAGCCAGTCTTGCGCGGCTCGTTGCTCAAAAGCATCTCCAGAAAACGCCCTGCCGACGCGGCAATCCGCTCCTGCCCAAAGACCGGGCGCATCCGCGCCTTGGTATCTCGCAATGCCTCCAGCGTAAGCGTCAAAACATCCTCGACCGACGCCGTGCTATTCATCTCGTTCTGAATCATGGCTATCCATAGATTCAGAACTCTCAGAAAAACGCAACTGTAGTGCTAGTCTGACCGGAGAGAAAAGCTACGACCATTACCCCACCAGGAGCCGAGCCCGTTCACGTACCGCTTCAAGTTCGCTGTCCAAGACCCGACCTTTATGCTTTGCACGACGAGCACGCCAGTCAAGGCTACGCACCTGATCAGAAAGAACGACACTCGCAGGCTCACCCGCCAACGGCACTTCAAAAGGATACCCTTTGATTTTTGTTGTTGTGGGACAGCAAACAATCATACCAGACTTTTTATTGTAGTCGGCAGGGGAGAGCACCACAGCGGGACGATGCCCTGCCTGTTCGCGTCCTGCCTGCGGGTCGAATTCCAGCCAGACAATGTCTCCGCAATCTGGCACCCAGGAGGCTGACATTTACCAGACTTCTCCACCCGTTTCGGACCCAAAATTCACTTCACCATGACGGTTATCATCTGTGATGGCAGCAGTTAAGGCTTCGAGAGACAGTGCCGCAGGTCGAACGGGTTGAATAATAATACGTCCATCTTCTTCGCGGACATCAACGGCTTGATTCACCTGCAGGTGAGCAGCCTCAAGGATATTGGCTGGCAGACGGATGGCCGCGCTGTTTCCCCATTTCCTGACGGTTCCAAGCATTGGATCTCTCCTGTTTGTGTCTACATAGTAGATACCATTCCGAGTGACCTTACTTCAATCCTAAAATATCCGATGTCCGCTTTTAACGGATGGGGCGTATGAAGCGGATTTTCCGCTTCCCCCCCCAAAAACAGGCTGCCTGCTCAGGAGGCGCACACTTCTAGCTGACGACAAACGTTGGGAGGGCGGTATTGTACGGAGCATGGCTTGCGGCCAATTGCGCAAGCTGGTTCATTGCTCGATAGAGTTGAAGGAAACGTGTAAGAGCATCTTGACCCGGCGCGAAAGGATCAGACGCGTCCAGCGGCATAATGATACGTGGAAAGATAACCTCCGCATGTTCGACTGTCTCATAGACCAAAAATGCAGGTGATACCGTCGAGCCAAGCGGTTGGCGATGAAGGTAGAGGTTCCGATATTCTGTCAGATGATGGAGCCAAGGATCGGAACCACGAGGATCGTATGCAGCCAGCATTACACTCGCCACTGGCCCGTGGACTAAATCAGCACGGCTCGCCGCTGAAAGCCAATCTTTGAAGCGATTCATCGCGTCGATTTTGTTGGGTGCACCGAGTTTGCTCGCGATTGAGGCAGCAAGATAGTCCCTAGTACTGGCCAGTTCGGATAAAACAGAGTGGAAGGCGAGTTGTAGGTCGCGTATCGGGATGTTCGCAAACCTGCTGCCGCTCCTCATCTCGGTTTGAATAGCTGCCATCAATTGCGCATGATAATGATCTGATGCGTCGCGAAGCCGAATCCCGGCTGCCATTAAGCTATACGAGATGTGGCGTGCTTTTAGTGCAAAAGCAGAATCCCCTGCTTTATCGGCATTGCCTGCGATCGTGCTCCATAGATCGGCAGGTTGAAGGCCTCCGGCATGGCTGCCATCGAGCGCAGTCCAGACGCGCGTCACAAGGAGGCCTTCGACCCCACTCTGCTAATCGCCGCCAAACAACTCGAGCCCGACCTTCGTTGCTAAAGCGCCGATCTGCTTTATGGGTTGCGGTGCGAGGTATTGGAGGTTGCCATCGTGAAGAGCCGGGTACCAAGACCAATGGTGCCCCACCCGCGCGACCGCTCGACAGCCGCCCGTAATGTGAAGCTCCGTTATGCTCTGCGTAACACCGCGCCGGAAAGTCGCTTTGTCGATTTCATATCTATCCGCCATTTCGGTGTTTTACTCTCGCGAACGTCTGACGTCGATAATGAGGCTGAAAAGCTCAAGAATACCAGTCGTTAGAATTTCGCTTCAGCGGAGGCTGTTCAATCGCTACTGACGCGTCCGACTGTCAGAGGTATTCCCCAGCATGCGTGGCCGCTTCTTCATTATCCTCACCTGGCAGCAGAGATTCTGCAATTCCCCCATTTCCATCATCCCGACATAGCATTGTCTCAGGAGTTTCTGCATGCCCGAGGGCAGTCTCCCCTCCCCGCTCTTTTTCCTGCGCCCGGGTACGCCGGAGCACGCCGATTTACGCCTGCGTACGGAGCAGTTGGTTGCGGGTGTCATGGACCCCGATTTGAACCTACCGGCGTTAAGTCCTTGAAGTAGCAATGTATTTGATAGGCGTGTGATGTGGGTACAACAGAAAATCCCGCCGAGTCAGTGACTTAGCGGGTTTTTTGTGTGATTTCTGGTTGCGGGGGCAGGATTGCTTCTCAAGTTGCGGCAATCGCAAGGTGAGAGCAAAGCGGACGACTTTGGCCAAGCTTGCCTGAGTGACTTTATTCCCTCAAGTGCGTTTCAAAGGCCAGTCAGGTCAGAATGTTCCTGACTGGCGGTTCTTTTCTGAAGGCTTCATGAAGCGCGTGGCGAGCAATAGAGCGCCATGGAATAACGCGAGCAGTCCAAATGTTTCGGCATAAGCCTCTGATGCGACATGAGACGGACCGACTGTCGCAAGCCGCCACCCGAGGAATGTGGCGCATGCTGTGGTCAGCGCTGGTCCCCCGATCCTTTGCACGATGTTCAGCGCGGTCGTCGCCATGGGGATATCTGCGCGTGCGATCGAAGCATATCCTGCGCTCATGGCCGGAATGCCGACGGTGCCTCCACCCCCGCCGCGCAGTAGCAATGCTATGGCGAGCAGGGCAACGTTCAGACCGCTATAGGCGAGCACCGCCAGGATCACTGTTCCGACTAGAGAAAGCATTGCGCCGCAACCGGTCAGGTCGCGCGCGCCAAACCGGTCACTCAGACGGCCAATGAGTGGATAGACGCACATCATCCCCAGCCCCAGAGGCGCCATGAACAGGCCTGTCCGCTCGGGCGAGATACCGCAAGCGTGGATCAACCACACTGGCAGAAGCATCTGACCAGCGAATGATACCCCGTTGGTCAGAAACATGATAACCGCCGACATCGAAAACGCGGGTGCACGAAACAGGCGCAGGTCGATCAGCGCGTCATCGCCCTTGCGTCGGGCGGATCGGACATACAGGACGAACAGCACGAGGGACGCGCTCAGGATCGCCTGCCCGTAAGGCCTGGCGACATGATCCATGCCGTACAGAAACGAGATGAGGGCGGGCGCAAGAAATCCGAGCCCTGTCAGATCAAGCGGACGGGAACGCTCCTCATGCCTGTCATCCGGGAGAAACTGAACGGCAAGGATGAAGGCCGCGAGCCCGACCGGCAGATTGAGAAGAAAGATCCATCGCCAGGACGCGACCGAGAGAATGGCGCCCGCGACGACGGGTCCAAGAAGCGGTGCGAGCAGAACAGGTGCCGTCATTGCGCCTGCGACCCTTGGCATCTGCCGACCCGCCACGCGGGCAACCGTCATCTGCGCCATAGGGGCAAGCAGGCCGCCCGCCATGCCTTGCAGCAGACGGAACGCGATCAGCGACGGTGCCGACCATGCTAGCGCGCACAGGCCCGATGTCAGCGCGAAGGCACCGAAGCACCATAAATAAACCGCTCGCCCCCCGATGCGGCTTACGAGCCATCCATTCAGCGGCAACGTCAGGGCGAGCGCCAGCAGATAGCCGCTGACCACCCACTGAATGTGCGAAAACGGTGCGTGCAGGGTCGTGACAAGATCTGGGAGCGACACATTGACGATCGTGGCATCCAGTTGCGCCATGAAAGACCCAACCGCCGCGACGCTCACGATTTTCCATGTGCCCGGAGGCAATTTTTCCGAGCGCGGCGATGGCAGCAGTGTTTCAGCCTTCACGAGCAATCTCGCCCAAAGCCATGGAATATGCTGTCCGATGCCATGCGCTCACGCATCCAGCGTAATCGCCTCGCTCGTCGTCACACGGCCAAGGCGGGGAAAAATCTCTTCGCAGGCAAAGCGCTGCATCTCTTGCGTGAAAGTGGACATGAGATCTTCGGCGAGCACGACGTTGTATCCATGCTCATGAGCCGCCCGAGCGGTGGATTCCACACCTAGATTCGTCGCGATCCCACCGAGTACGATGGTCGTGATACCGCGTCGACGTAACTGGAGATCAAGATCCGTGCCGTAGAACGCACCCCATTGCCGTTTCGTGACGCGCAGGTCGCTCGGCTCGGCAAGCCCTTCAACCAGTTCCGCCCAGTCTGGCGCGAAGCCTCCGGGCGGTGAAAAGGAACGATCGACGACCGCATGCACGGCATCGGCGAAATCTGGCGCGAACGCGACGTTTACCAGAATGACCGGAGCCCCGGCAGCGCGGAAACGCGTTGCGAGTTCTTTCGATCGCTCAACAATCGTAGCACCCGCTATCGGAGCCAGAGGAAGCCCCGTGATGCCCTTCTGGAGATCGATCAGGACGAGAGCTGTTGTGGTGGCTTGAAGCGAAATCATGGAGAAACCTTCCTATCGGCGTTAGAACCGCCATCCTGAACCGTTGTCCGGAACACGCGGAAACGTTAACAAGTTGAGCATACACTCAAGCAGGAGCATTATTTGAGGATGGACTCAAATTCGTCAAGGGGTAAACGGACGTCTCTTCAACCGCTGCGCGCGGCTGGGCGTCAGCGCGTCGAGGAATTGCTGGAGGCCGCGTCTGATCTCATGGCAGAACGAGGTTACGAGGCGACGACCATGGCGGAGATCGCCGCTCGCGCAGGAGCGAAGATTGGCTCGCTCTATCGTTTCTTTCCGAACAAAGAGGCGGTGGCGGACGCTTTGGTGCAACGACATATCGCCGTTCTGGAGGACGAATACGCCTCACTCGCCAAACGTGCGGCCACGCTCTCGCCGGATGCTCTGGCGGACATTCTGATCGAACTGCTTGTCACGCTCCATCCTCGCGTGAAATCCCTGTCCGCGCTTATGGAGGCGCGGACCGACAAGATAGAGATCCGCGAACGTGCACGAGGACATGCCATAGCCGGAATTGCGGCGGCACTGCGTATCTGTGCGCCAGGGCTGGATGAGGCACTGGCGAGAGATATCGCTGCAGTGGTTTTGAACACCATGAAAGTACTGCGCGGCATGATCGCGAAGGATGCCCCCACGACGCCGGGCGCGCCCGGCGAATTGCGCCGGATGAACCGTCTTTATCTTGCGGGCCGGCTGGTACCATTCCGAAACATTTGAGCCAGTGTAACGGATACGAAGCGGTAATTTCCCCGATTGATGAGATATTCGCCGGACAATGTGAAAGTCCTAGCGTCTTCGCGGAGCACAAGACACAGTCGCAGCGATCTCCGCGCTGATGGAAGTGATCCACGATGCCCTGCCTCGCGCCCCGTATGACGTAAAATCCGCTTGGCGTCTCATGCACCGCTTACGCGCTCGCGGTAATGTTCCAGGACCGGCGCAACACCCTCGGACGAGAAGACACTGTTTAGCGCTCGGGCTGCTCCTTCGGCCGACGTGGTGGCACGCATGAACATCGCCTCTTCATACCGGGTGACGGACGTCCAGCCGCCACCTGAGGTCAGTGCCTCGGCTAGGTCGACCGCGTCGGCAAGTGCCAGATTCACGCCTTCACCCGAGAAGGGGGACATCAGATGAGCCGCATCGCCCAACAGCGTAAGACCAGCCCGGCTCTTCCATTGATGCCCGACAGGCAAAGCATAAAGTGGCCGAACACCGATCACGTCGCCCGTCTCGACCACCTCTCTCAACATGGGTGCCCACCCCGAGAAGGCGTCTTGCAGGACCTGTCGCAGTTGTTCGGGAGACGACGCCCGCCATTCTTTTGCCGTGGCCTCGGCCTGACGAAGGCCCGCATAGCCTCGAATATGTCCAAGCCCGTTCCGTTGCGTGATCAAGACACGGTTGTCACCCACCGCGAACATCTTCCCGCTACCCGTCAGCCTGTTGATCGCCGGATGTCTCGCGACGTCGAAGCCCAACTCGACCAAGGTGACTCCTTCATAGGCTGGTTCGGCGTCGCTGAGCAGTGGCCGGACTTGCGACCAAGCGCCGTCGGCCCCCACCACGACATCGAACTGTTCGGTCCAGCCATCGCCAACCAGTACGAAACCGTCATAACCAGGAGTGATCCCCGCAACACGACACCCCCAACGAACCGTACCGGGCAGAAGCGATTCCAGGAGAATGTTGCGTAACGCGGTTCGATCGATTTCAGGCCGGTCGTCCGTGGGGTCGTCACGATCGAACAACAAGGTACCATCGGCATCGTAGAGCCGGTCGCCTTGATCCTCCGGACGCGAGGCCGCAGCAAACGCGCTTTCCAGTCCCGCCTGCCGCATCGCGTACTGACCGGTTTGACTGTGCAAGTCGAGAGAGCCACCCTGCGGGCGCTCGTCAGCGTGAGTATCCCGCTCGAACACGACGGGAGCTCGGCCGTAACGTTGTAAAAGCCGCGCAAGCATCAAGCCTCCGGGCCCACATCCGATGATCGCGATCCGATTCATTGCCATGTCAGCGCCCTTCGTTTATATAGGCTCCTATATATACTAACATAGGGACCTATGCAATGAGCGATAACGAATGGGATCCCCTGAGCCATCCTGGTCACTATTTCAGCCGGATCGCCCGAGGCCTGAGTCGCGTCGGCGATGCACGACTACGCGATCTGGGATTGGCCACGGCGCAACTGCCGATCCTGACCGCGCTCAAAGATGGCGCGCAGCTCTCACAAAAGCAGTTGGCGCATTGGGCGAAGGTTGAGCAGCCAACCATGGCGCAGATGCTCTCCCGCATGGAACGCGATGGTCTGATCCAACGCACACCAGACCCGAATGACAGGCGCTCGAGCCTGATCTCGCTGACGAAGATGGCGCTCGAGCGACTGCCAGCCGGCCGCGCCGTGTTGCGTCAAGGCAATGCCGACATGACGAAGGGCCTGACTTCGGAGGAAATCGATACACTCGTGGTACTGCTTAGACGAGTACTGGCCAATATTGAGACCATGGAACAATAGGAGAACGGTCACTCTCCTCCTGTTCGACAAGATAGCAAGACCTGTTTATATGCCGTACTGGGAAGCATAGACCCACGATGGTTTATACCAAGACCAATATCCCGCTTTCCCGCCAAATCTATGCCGAACAAAGCGGTTAATCTATGAGGCCATCTTGCGCTGCTGGTCATCTTCTCATGTCCATGCCAGTGGCTACAGGACGAGCGGATCAGGAAACATCGACCGTGGGCCGGATCAGATAAAGGTCAGCGAGCCGGCATGCGGAATAATGGCGCTCCGGTTCTTTTGAGACGACCGGACATTTTTGGTCAACCTATGCTCACGCGCCCATTCGCAGCTCAGAGAGACAGATATCTCCTCCCATCCCCGAACGAACATCTCACCGGTTAAACAAGACATCTGAACGTGTTCATTCATTGCGGGAACCCCCACAGGAGACTGCAATCTATGTAGAGGAGCCCAATCATCGGCGCATCGGAAGGCGACGAACTCTGAAAATTCTCCTTTCAAAAAAGAGTCACCACCATCGCCAAGACGACGACGCCACCCATCAGGAGGGTGGCAGCCCATCCGAGCCATTTCAGCGCGCCGTGAATGACGAACGCCCCCATGACGTCGCGCCGCGCGGCAATGATCATCATGACGATCATAACGGGCACGGCTGTCACCCCGTTCAGAACCGCGCTCCAGAAGAGAGCTTTCATGGGATCAACCGGTACGAAATTGATGATCATGCCAACAAGCGTGGCGATCACCAGGGTGGCGTAAAAAGCCTGTGCCTCCTTGGGACGACGTTCCAGTCCGGTCGGCCACTGGCGCGCCTCCCCGACCGCGTAAGCTGCCGAACCCGCCAGAACAGGTACGGCCAATAACCCAGTGCCAACGATCCCCAGAGCAAATACCGCCCCGGCGAACTGTCCCGCGATTGGACGCAGCGCCTCCGCCGCCTGGGCCGATGTCTGGATGTCCGTCACACCATGAACATTCAATGTTGCGGCCGTCGTTACCAGGATCGAGAGTGCGACAAGGTTTGAAAACGCCATGCCGACCAGCGTGTCGATCTCGATCCGATGAAACGCGCCTTTGCCTTGCGCCGGCGCGTCGATCAGGTTGATGCGCCGGGGATGAACATGCATGTCCTCCACCTCTTCCGATGCCTGCCAGAAGAAAAGATAGGGGCTGATGGTCGTTCCAAAGATGGCGACGAGCGCCGTCAGATATTCCGGCGTCAGGGCATGCGTGGGCCAGACCAGATTCCAGGCCAGAGATCTCCAGTCCACATGGACGCAGGCCAGCGCCCCGAAATACGCGAACAGGGCGATCGTCAGCCATTTGAGAACCGCGACATAGCGCGTGTATTGCAGGAACAACTGCATCGAAATCGCGATCGCCGCGAAGAGTAACACGTAGAGCACGCGCGGCGCGGGCAACAGCAGGCTCAGCGCGTCCGCCATCGCTCCGAGATCGGCCCCGAGATTGATGATGTTGGCGACCAGGAGCATCAGCACGATGCTGCTGAGCAACCATGTCGGGGTGTGGAGACGGAGGACACCCGCCAGGCCGCACCCCGTCGTGCGCCCAATCCGCGCGCTTATGACCTGGATGGCAACCATAAGCGGGTAGGTGACAAGCAGCGTCCACGACAGGCCATAGGCGAATTGTGCCCCAACCTGCGAGTAGGTCGCGATACCACTCGGATCGTCGTCAGACGCGCCCGTGACCAGACCAGGCCCTAGGATGCGAAACAGGCGTGGCCGACTTGGCCCCACGACGGGGCTCGGCAATTCCGGATCGTCATCCGGGCGAGGACCCCGGGGTTGCGGAGATTTTGCCATGTCGTGCATTGACCCCTGGTCCGACTCTCTACGAAGTCGTTTACACCATTTTTCAGATCAACCCGTAACGTTCCAGCAGTTCCTCTATGTCCGTTCCATCCGTCAGGCGGTGGAGCAGTCCGGATGCCGGGACTTTCTTTCCGTCCCGCAGTTCCGCCGCTGCCTGCAACAGCATCCGGATGTCATAGACACTGCCGAAGACTTCCGGAACGGCGCGATCAACATCGAGCAGCGTATAGACCGCCTCCATCGCGGTGCGGACGGAATATTCCGTGGTGAACACCGTGTCACGCGGCGTTTCCGCGAACTACCCGAGAAAGGCGAGGTTGACGCTGCCGTCCGGCACCACCTTCGGCCGGTCGCCCGGTGAGCGTGGCATGAACTGGGCCGTGATGAACGGCATCATGCAGGGACGCGTGATCGCGCCCGTCGCCGCCATGTCGTCGATCCGATCCGCTGGCACGCCCATATGAAACAGCCATTCCCGCGTAATTTCCTCGCCGGTGCAGTCCTGCATCGGTTTTTTGACGTAATTGTCCGGCACGTCGCTGAACAGCCCGTAAAGCCACACTACCATCTGTCCCGGCTTCTGGCCCTTGAAATGCGGCTGCCGGCTGACCACCCAGCTCATCAGCCAGGCGGAATCCTGAATGGTGACCGGGCCGCCCGTGACCGTGCGACCGCAAAGCGGATCACGTCCCGTCACCTTCTGCACAAGGTCGGGAATGCGGCCGTCCCGCGTCGTGACGGTCGCGGACAGCCAGCGGGATTTTGTGGTGTCGCCGCAGAACACATCCGGCCGCCGTGTGGGCCATGTCTGTCGCCAGAGCAACTCGGCCTTCAGACTTTTGAAGAAGGTCTCCACGGCGGCATTGTCGAAGCAATTTCCCTTGCCGGACATGGATGGCATCATCCTGCATTCCGTCAGTTTCTTCTGGAAATCGTGTGAGCAATATTGGCTGCCACGATCAGAGTGGAAAATACAGCCAGGCGACGGATCGCGCAGTCGATGACGCGTCGACTGAACAGGTCGATGACCACGACAAGGTAGAGCCATCCTTCGGTGGTCCATATAGAGCTGATCTCACCTGCCCATTTTCGGTTGGGTGCGTTGGCCAGGAAGTCGCCGTCCAGAACATTGGCTGCAACACCAAGGGAATGGCGGCTGTCAGTTGTGACCCTGTGGCGACGGGTGCGCACTGGGCGGATCCCGTTGAGTTTCATCAGCCGCCCCACACGACGTTCGCCGACATCGAGCCCCGTCCCCTTGAGTTCCATGGTCATCCGAGGACGACCATAGGTGGAGTTGCTCAGGACAAAATGCTCACGGATGAAGGCGAACCTCATGTCTTTGGGCTCGCGAAAAACTGCGTGGCTTTTTTAAGATTTCCCTCTCCTCCCGCAGAACGCGGTTCTCCAGGCGTAGGCGCTCGTTCTTCCGGACCAGATCCGCCGCCACGCGGGTCCGTGACAAACCGCTGCTCAAGGCAATCTTTACCGCCTCACGGCGGAATTCTTCTGTGGGCGTCACTGCCATGGTCTCGCATGTCCTCCGATGTGAGCTTAAAACACTCAGTCAACCGGCACATAACCGTAGCAAGTCCAATGTCCATGCGTGCCGCCACGTCGGCCGAAGGAGCAGCCCGAGCGCTAAGAGCCTATTTGGAAAGTCCGGGAAGTATGATTGAAGCTCTGGATATGGACGCCAGAGCAGAGAGGCCGGATGGCCGGGATTGCCCGCAAGACGAAGCGCTATCCGTCGGACATGACGGACGAGGAGTGGGCGCGGATCGCGCCGCTGATGCCCGAGCCTGGTCGGATGGGCCGTCCGCGGGAGGTCGAGTTCCGCGAGGTGATCAACGCGGTGCGCTACCTGGTTCGCTCGGGCTGCGGCTGGCGGATGCTGCCGATCCATTTCGGTCACTGGCGCACGGTCTATGGCTGGTTCAGGGAGTTGGCGCGGCGCTTTCTGTTCCAGACCATTCATGACGTCGAACTGATGCTCGATCGGGAGCGGACAGGTCGCGAGGCGAGCCCGACCGCCGGGGTGATCGACAGCCAGAGCGTCAAGGCGCCTCATGCGAAAACAAGAGGTTATGACGCCGGCAAGAAGGTTGTCGGGCGTAAGAGGCATATCGCCGTCGACACAGACGGACGTCTGCTGATGGTCAACCTGACCCCGGCCGACATTTCCGACAGCGCGGGCGCGCAGATGATCCTGGACGCGATCCGCAAGCGCTGGCCCTGGGTGAAGCACCTATTCGCCGACGGTGCCTACGACCGGCTCCAGCTGATGGACAAGGCAGCCTATCTGGACTTCGTCGTCGAGATCATCCGGCGCCGGGACGGGGCCAGGGGCTTCGAAGTTCTGCCCCGCCGCTGGGTCGTGGAGCGGACCTTCGGATGGATGACCCGAACCGTTCAGCAGTGATATCGGCTGCTTGTTGCCGATGGTGCTGTGCGGGCGGCCCCCATTGTAGTCCTGACGCCAAGCCTCCATTTTTGCCCGAGCGTCGCCAAGGCTCATGAACCAGTGCGTGTTCAGATACTTTGCCCGGAACTTGCCGTTGAAGGACTCGATGAAGCTGTTGTCGGTCGGCTTGCCGGGCCGCGAGAAGTCGAGTACGCCTCCTTTCTGATACGCCCACAGATCCGCTCCAGCGTCTGGACGACATCCTCGCCACGATAGCTGAACCGTGAATCGGTATTTAGTCCCTGGGTTTAATGGTGTGATATTTTCACGTGAGTGGAAGGAAGCATTATGGGACAGAACCATCATGGCAGCGCCACGACCACGCACGCCATGCGAGCAGCACTACAGCGATCGCAGGCTTCGCTCGCGGCGCTG
>NZ_BANH01000032.1 GCF_000964465.1 Gluconobacter thailandicus F149-1 = NBRC 100600
AATCAAAATTCCCTACAAAAATCAATGGGTCCTGAGCCTAAAAAAAACCCGCCATTTCAGCAAATAAAAATCTTCAATACCTGCGGTAGGTATGATTTCAGAAAATCTTGGCTTTAGAAATCAGGTAACGAAATCAGGATTTCCGTGCCTGCTCCAGAAATGCATCCATCTGGTCCGCACTCAATGCACCCGGGGCAACCGCCGCGGCCCCGAAAATGAATGTAGGCGTTCCATCAAGGCCGATGGCACGCCCCTGATCCAGATTTGTGGTGATCAGGGCCACAGTTGCTGCAGAACTCATGTCTGTCTTGAGCCGATCAACATCGAGACCATTCGCCTTGGCCAGTTCCATGATCCGATCCATGGTCGGCTTTGTCGTATCTTCCATGAGCGCCTGCCGCATCACGCCGTATTTTCCCTGCGTACTCGCCGCGAAAATTGCACGCGTATCCAGAACACTTCCGCTTCCCAGCACAGGAATAACTTTCTCGACAAATCGCACGTCCGGGTGACGGGCCAGAAAGCGGTCTACCTCCGGGATCATCGATCGGCAGTAAGAGCAGCGTGGATCATAGAATTCGACAACCGTAATCCTGCCCTTCGGATTTCCACGCACCGCATAATCCGGCGCCGTCTGCAGATCATGCAAATGGGCGCGTATGGCCTCGAGTGCCGAATCCTGTTTCTGCCGTTCTGCCTTTTCCCGGAGAGAACTGATCGCATCCGTCAGAATGGATGGATCTTCTTTCAGGGCCTGCCGAAGGATCTGAACCACCTCGGCACGCTGGGCGGGCGTGAAGGCCTCCGACGGGCTTGCTGGCGCGGCTCCCGCCACATTCCCGGCAAGGGAAAACATGGAAAAAGCGGCAAAAGCCGTTGCGAGCAGACGATGTTTCACGGGAAGCTCCAGATTGGCAGAAGACCGGGCACCGTAACGGGAGCCGGGCATTAAAGAAAGACTGTCACAAAGAGAAGCGGCCAAGACCTCTCCCACAAGAGCGCGATTGCCGTTATGACTTGAAAAAACTGAATGTGAGTCCTGCTTCCTCCTTGGGACAGCTCACTTGCCGGACCCAAGACCAGATAGTGGAGAAACGCCAGGTGGCGCACCGTCGAAACCAGATTTCCATCCACGGCATTCTTAAAGCACGCCGTGCCTCGATCCTTCTGGCTTCGGTAGCCTCGGGACTTCTCCTGTCTGCGTGTTCCAGCATTCCAGGTATCAACTCTCTGGTCGGGCCTGCTTCAGCCCCTGCCCTGACCGGCAGCATCGGCACAGTCGTCGCTGACGAACCTCAGGCAGCACTGGTCGGGCATGACGTTCTTGCCCGCAATGGCAATGCCGCCGATGCAGCGGTTGCAACAGCCATCGCTCTGGGTGTCACACTCCCATCCCGCGCATCATTTGGCGGGGGGGGCGCCTGCATCGTTTCCCGTCCCAATGCCGCCGCAGAAAGCATCAGCTTTCTGCCCCTTCCCGGCACCAGTGCGGGTGGCGACCGGCCCGCATCCACGCCAGCCATGCTACGTGGCCTCTACCTGATCCAGCATCAGTATGGGTCTGTGGAATTCAATGATCTGATTGCTCCGGCGATGAACCTTGCCAGCAATGGCATCACCGTCAGCCGCGCACTCGCATCAGACCTGTCCGTCGTGCGCACGGCACTTCTGGCCGACGAGAATGCCCGCGCTATCTTCGGGCGTGGTGAAACAGGAACGGTTACGGCAGGTGATAGCCTGATCCAGCAGCGCCTCGCAGGCTTTCTGGAGCGTGTCCGGTCCGCAGGTATAGGCGATCTCTACAATGGCGCCCTTGCGGACGTTTATGTCACGGCTGCCCAGAAAGCCGGTGGTCGCCTCAACGATGACGATCTGCGCAAGACGCTTCCTGTTCAGACCGTTGCCCTGACGACGCAGGCCAATGGTCTTACGGCAGCCTTCCTGGCACCTCCCGCTGATGGAGGTCTCGGGGCCGCTATTCACTACACAACGGGTGCCTCGGCACAGGGAGCAGTTGCTTCCTGGCGCGCTTCCGGCGCAACGGATATTGCTGCAGCACAGGCCGCGCTGGATAGCGGCAAGAGCGGTGGTGGCTCCCTCCCTGCTCTGCCAGCCTCCACATCTTTCGTTGTGACCGACCGCAACGGCATGGCCGTCGCGTGCAGCCTGAGCGAAAACAACCTTTTCGGAACAGGCCGTATCGCTGGCAATACCGGGATCGTTCTGGGAGCCTCTCCAGCTTCAACGCCTCGCCCTCTTCTGGCCGCTGCCATCCTGCGTGATCGTCGTGGTCTACGCGCAGCAATTGCAGCTTCAGGCCAGAACGATGCCGCTGACGCGGTCGGTGATGCAGCACGCGCAGTCGCTCAGGGTACAGAGATTGCTCATTCCGGTGCAGGCCGGGTCAATGCCGTCACCTGCACAAGCGGGAGCGCATGCCACGGAAACACTGACCCGCGTGGCGCGGGACTTTCTGCCGGCACCACGAACTGACATTACCCGGTAAAACTTCGCACCAGGCTCCCCGCCACGAGTGACCAGCCGTCCACGATCACGAAAAAGATCAGCTTGAACGGCAGGGACACGGTGCTGGGGGGGAGCATCATCATGCCAAGACTCATCAGAACACTCGATACGACGAGATCGATGACCAGAAATGGCAAATACAGTAGAAACCCCATTTCAAAACCGCGCCGCAGTTCCCCGATCATGAAGGCCGGAACCAGCACACGCCAAGGCGTATCCACAATTTTCTCCGGCGGCTTTTCATGAGCAATATTCAGAAAAGTTGAAATATCGGCCGGCCGTGCTGTCGCAGCCATAAAATCATGAAACGGCTGCGCAGCTTTGCTTAGCCCTTCCATTTCTCCGACCTGACCCGCCATCATCGGGGCCACACCGGCATCCCAGGACTTCTGAAGTGTCGGCTGCATGACGAAGAGAGTCAGAAAAAGGGCTAACCCAATCAGAACCGTATTGGGAGGCGTACCCTGCGCACCAAGCGCACTCCGCAGCAGCGACAAAACAATCACGATCCGCGTAAAGGCCGTAACCATGACCAGAAGACTGGGGGCAAGGGACAACACAGTAATGAGCGCACTGAGTTGCACCAGACGGCTGGTAGTGCCAGCTCCGCCAGACTGCCCCAGGTCAATACTCACTGCCTGCGCATGAGCCAGATGAGGAAAAAGACAAGGAAGTGTCAGAACAACAAGAACAACCCAGCGTTTCACGAGGCCTCCTCCAGAGCAGCGGCAAAAGCCCCTCCTTCATTCTGCCATTCCAGCAGAACGTCCTGATTGCCCCCCGTCAAAACCAGAACTTCACGACTGCCATACCGCACGACCGAAAGACGCCGTGTTCGATCCAGAGCCATCTGCCCCACCAGAGACAGAGCAGCACTCCCCCCTTTCTGACCACCACGCTGGGGCGAGACAAGCTTCAACAGAGGCTTGAGGCAAACAAGCAGCACGATTACGAACATCAGCGCCGAACAGGCAGTCAGACCGTCATGCAGGGTCATGGCATCATGTTTCCTTTACTTTAAAGGGAATGATACCGACCAAAGATTAATAGACGCCTAATAACGGGTCGTTTTTTCTTTAATACCCGTCGCGGCGGCGCCCCAAACCCCAGAATCGGAACCACCATCAACCATTTATTAATATGTTTCCGGCATGATCCTCTCTGTCGAGCCGCTACCCGGCACCGCAGGGAGGAAAACTGCACCAATGCGCAACACGGACACCACATCAGCCAGTGGAACGAACCTGTTTGCTCTGGGTCAGGACCGTCTGAACTGGCTCCAGGCACGTCAGCAGGTTCTGGCAGGCAACATCGCAAATGCAGATACGCCCGACTACAAACCCCGGGATGTCTCCCCCTTTGAGGCGGCTTTAGGCCAGTTCGACATTACACCGGTTGCGACACAGCCCGGTCATATTGGGGTCAGCGCCTCTGGTACATCCGTACGGGAAGTGGACTCCGAAAGCTCGCTGGACGGAAACCAGATTTCCCTGGATCAGCAGATGGAACAGGTGGCTGACGTCAACGATCAGCAGCATCTCGCAGTCAATATCTATGGAAAATACATGAACATGTTCCAGACGGTTCTTGGCAAATAAGGCGCCCTGACACATGAACCTCTCGAATACGATTGGCATCTCTGCAAGCGGCATGGATGCGCAGGCCCAGCGCCTTCGCATCGTGGCTGAAAACCTGGCCAATCAGGACACGACCGGCTCAACACCCGGTGCAGATCCCTATCGTCGCAAGACAATCACCTTTGCCGAGCACGTTGACGATGACACCGGCGCATCAACTGTGGATGTTCATGACATCGGTCAGGACATGTCAGATTTCCAGACGAAATATGACCCCTCACATCCCGCCGCAGATGCGCAGGGTTACGTGAAAATTTCCAACGTGGATTCCATGGTGGAGATGATGGACATGCGCGAAGCGGAACGCTCCTACGAAGCCAATCTCAATACGATGCAGAGCTCGCGCACCATGCTGTCGCGCACTCTCGATCTTCTGAAGTAATCCATGATCACATCCCTTTCCCAGGCCCATAGTGCCTACGCTCAGAGCCTGCAGAACAGCCTTCAAACAGGCGTGACGGACGATGTTCCTGACGGAACATCCGGCAACGACTTTGGCTCTGTCATGTCGCAGGCAGTCAATAGTGTCATCGCAACAGGCCATGATGCGGAAGCCCAGTCGGCCGCTGGCCTGAACGGTGGCGGAGACATGACCCAGATCGTCACAGCCGTGTCCAATGCACAACTGGCACTCCAGACCTCAACCGTCATCCGGGACCGGATGGTGCAGGCATATCAGGACGTCATGAAAATGACGATCTAAGCCATGCAGGCGATCGATCTGGGTGCCATTCTCGAGCAAACGTTCATTGTCGCTCTCAAGCTGAGTGCACCCGCCCTGCTGACAGCTCTCGTAGTAGGGTTGCTGGTCTCTCTTGTGCAGGCGGTGACGCAGCTCAATGAAAGCACGCTGTCTTTCGTCCCAAAGGTCATCGCTATTGGTGCCGTAATGATGATGGCGGGATCTTTCATGACAGCAACGCTCCTTACATTCACGCGCCACCTGTTTGATCAGCTCATTCTGGTCGGCACCACGTGACGGCATCGTTCCTGCCTACAGATCTTGCTGGCCCTGCGCTTACGGAGTGGGCCCTAGCTTTCCTGCTCGTGCTCTCCCGCACAGGAGCGACCGTTATGGTCATGCCGGGGCTTGGTGAGCAGTCTTTACCGATGGTGGGCCGGGCTGGAATTGCTTTGACGCTGACATTTCTGGTCCTGCCTCTCGTTGCCCCCCTGCTCAATATGGGCAGGCTGGATGCTTTGGGCCCTCTGGGACTGGGAGGGATGATTGCCGTTGAATTCTTTGCGGGTGTCCTGATCGGCTGGCTGGCGCGGCTCATCACTATGGCGCTTCCCATCGCGGGCCAGATGATCGCCATGTTTATCGGGATTTCCAGCGTTCTCCAGCCGGACCCCGATCTGGGCTCTGGCAGTTCAGCTCCAGCAAGGTTCATGAACCTTCTTGCCCCCCTGATGCTGCTCATCACGGGGGCCTATGTTTTCCCGATCAGAGCCGTGATTGGCAGTTATGGCCTTATTCCACCGGGTGGCGCTCTGCTTGGGCAGACGGCCAGTGCTCATTGGCCTATTCTGGGAGACGCTGCACATAGCGTCATTCAGATGACCGGCAAGGCATTTACACTTGGGCTGGAACTCAGCGCGCCCTTTCTGATCCTCTCCCTTGTCTGGGAAATGATGCTCGGCATCATGACGCGCCTGCTCCCTACGCTGCAAATCTACAACGCAGCCAATCCTCTACAGATGCTGGGAGGGATTGCCCTTCTGGGGCTGACCCTTCAGGCCCTGCTTGCGGTCTGGCAGGGACAGGCTTTTGACGTACTTCGCGCACTGCCGGGCCTGTAACCCGTGGCAGATGCAGAAGACAGAACAGAAGCCCCTTCCCAACAAAGGCTTCAGAAAGCCCGGGACGACGGCCAGATTGTTCTGTCCCGTGAAGCGATGAGCTTTACCGTCCTCTTGAGCGGCATACTCGGCGTCTTTACGCTGCTTCCATTCCTTATCCCGGATTTTGTCCATAGCATGCAGGGGCTGATGGCCAATGCAGGAACGGTCTCAATGGTACAGGGCGGCCTTCTGGCAGCTACGGAACATTGCATCATTGCCGGACTGAAACTGGTCATTCCCGTCGCAGGTCTTGTCACCGCACTAACCTTGACGGCCGGATTTCTGCAAACAGGGTTTCTAGTTCACCCGGCTTCCCTATTGCCTAAAATGTCCCGCGTTTCGCCCATGGGTGGCCTGACAAGAATTCTTGGCGGCGGAACCCTGCCAGACACTTTCAAAGCCCTTGCCAAGCTGGTCATTTTTACAACGGTACTCTGGCACCTCGCTAAGGGTGTCATCCCCGATGCCCGTAGTATGACTGGCCTCACAACAAGTGCCATCCTGACAAAGATTGCTCATCTGGGCCTCAGCGGAGCCATCAGCATGGCGCTGGCTCAACTCGTTATTGCTGGTGGCGACATCTTCTGGATGCGGTTCCGTCATACGGCCAAGCTGAAAATGAGCCGCGAGGAGCTCAAGGAAGAATATCGCAACACTGAAGGGGATCCACACGTCAAAGGGCGGCTCAAAGCCCTGCGAGCCCGACGCGCCAAACAACGCATGATGGAGGCCGTGAAAACCGCGACCGTCGTCGTGACGAACCCGACGCACTACTCCGTGGCACTTGTCTACGAAAAAGGGGCTTCCAGTGCTCCGAAGATTGTCGCCAAAGGTATGGATGACATGGCGGCCCGCATCCGGGAGGCCGCGCAGGATCATCGGGTTCCAATCGTCGCAAACCCTCCTCTGGCCCGCGCACTGTTCCCTCTCCCTTTGGACAGTGAAATTCCAGCTGAGCATTTCAAGGTTGTCGCAGCAATCATTGCATATGTCTGGAAGCTCAAAAGACCCGGAAGCCGGAGCGCGCCCATACAATAAAAAAAGAATCTTATTTCTGGCGTTTCCCTCTTGGCGAAAATGCACTGGATCATAATATGCAGACCAGAACATTTGCGAACACAACGCCCTCACAGAATGAAATCTGCCCTATGCGGCAGGTGTGGTGCGGTCTATCGTGTTCCAACCTGCCAGCCATGAGCGATTACGAGGATTGAATGGACAAGACCAAGGCGCTTGAGGGCGCACTCAGCCAGATCGAGCGCGCATTCGGCAAAGGGTCCATCATGCGAATGGGCCAGCGTCCCAAGGAACAGGCCGACGTCATTTCAACCGGTTCTCTGGGGCTTGATATCGCCCTGGGTATCGGTGGCATGCCGCGCGGCCGTATTGTCGAAATCTATGGCCCGGAAAGTTCGGGCAAGACGACATTAGCCCTGCATGTTCTGGCGGAAGCTCAGAAGAAAGGCGGAACCGTTGCGTTCATTGACGCCGAACACGCTCTGGACCCCGGCTACGCCCGCAAGCTTGGCGTCAACATCGATGAGCTTCTGCTAAGCCAGCCCGATGCCGGTGAACAGGCGCTGGAGATCTGCGATACGCTGGTTCGTTCCGGCGCTGTTGATGTGCTTGTCGTGGATTCCGTAGCGGCTCTGGTGCCCCGCGCAGAACTGGAAGGGGATATGGGCGACAGCCATGTCGGTCTGCATGCGCGTCTCATGAGTCAGGCACTGCGCAAACTGACAGGCACCGTGTCCCGCTCGAACACACTGGTCATCTTCCTGAACCAGATCCGCATGAAGATTGGCGTGATGTTCGGAAACCCGGAAACAACGACGGGCGGCAATGCACTAAAATTCTACTCTTCGATCCGCCTGGATATTCGCCGCATCGGATCCATCAAGGACAAGGATGAAGTCGTCGGCAACCAGACGCGCGTGAAAGTCGTCAAGAACAAGATGGCGCCTCCGTTCCGTCAGGTTGAGTTCGACATCATGTATGGTGAAGGTATCAGCAAGATGGGCGAACTGCTCGATCTTGGTGTAAAAGCCAACATCGTCGAGAAATCGGGCGCCTGGTTCTCCTTTGACAGCCAGCGTATTGGACAGGGCCGCGAGAACGCCAAGCTGTTCCTGCGCGAGCATCCAGAAATGTCCAGCGAGATCGAACGCCGCATTCGCTCTGATGCCGGTGTCGTAGCGGACGCTTTGATGGTTGGACCTGAAGGTGATGAAGCTTCGAGCGACGACTGAGCTTGAGCATTAATGAGGCTCCTTACCGGAGCCTCATCGGTTCTCGGTCAGTTTCCGTCAGCGGCCTGTAAGGATTTCTCCTTCAGGCTTTGCCCTGCGAGAACACTGATAACGAAACACATAGATCAGATCAAAGATCAGTTCTTCATTCGTCACCTTGACCTTTTGAGCATCCGGCTGACACATCAGTGAAAACTGGGGCCTGGCCATATAAGCGGGTTCCGATTGCCTTGAATGCAGCTTTTCCTCTGCCTTATCCGCCCACCAAGGTTCCAGAGTAAATCAAGACACAAAAAAAGAGGACAGGCGAACCTGTCTTCTTCTCTTCCCGAAAGCTCGGAATGTTAAAATCGGTCTTCAGGCAACTGACTTAACCGGGCAAAATTTGTTTTTCAGGCAGCCCCAGAACTTGGCGCCTTTGATGATCGCACGCGCAATCGCTGGCGTTGTGGTAGGACGCAACAAACGCGGATCATACCCTGCGAAGCGACGATCATTTTCATCAAGGCAGAGCTGCATCAGCTCAGGAACCTTGATGTCGATATTCGTCATGTCCTTGGCGCCGGTCACCGTGAAGTTGTTGTCCTGCGTATGCTCTTCACCATTGTCATCAATGGAACGGGCCAAGCCCATGCGCTCGTAAGCCAGGAACATCCAGACGCCAATGACACGCAGTTCAAACCACGGGCGCTTCCAGAACGGCATCGTCGCACGGTGCCAGGCCAGCCAGTTCGCAAAGAGCAGGATGTGACGGCACTCTTCCTGCATGACAGGTTCGAACGTTTCGATCAGTTCCATTGGGAACAGACCGGCGCGTTCAGCCAGGGCGAACAAACCGAATGCGAAAAAGCTGTCCACGCATTCGGAGAAACCTGTAACCAGATAGGCCCATTCCGTGTCTTTCGGCTCCACATACGGAGGCTCAGGCGCCATCGGAATCTTGTAAGCCTCAACCAGCTTACTCAGAACTTCCTTGTGCCGGTTCTCTTCCCAGGCATTGCGGGACAGGGCGTCCTTCATGTCCGGGTCGTCAATCATCGCGGCATAGGCAGCCATTCGCAGACGGGCCTTGCCCTCGGTCTGCACGGCAATGTCCCAGATTGGCAGGGACGTGATGCGGTGCAGCGTCTCGGGGTCAAGTTCTGGCCAGTCGATGACAGATGGCTTGTACGGATTGAACGTATCGCGGAACATCTGCGCGACGGCCTTCTTGTGCTCTTCCGTTCCCGGCTTGAGAGGCCCCTTGATCGGGCTGCTCCAGTGACGCGCTTCGTAATCGACGCGTTCAAGCGTCTTCTCCGACGGTGCGTCGGGAAGGTGGGAATAGATGTCAGCCAGGCTTTTCATGATATTTTCGCGGCGTGCCCTGCGGCACGCCGTGCCCCTTGGAGCTTGTCGTTTTACTTAAGATCGGTCGCGGAGTGGATGATACGGTGCACAAGCCCGTACTCGATCGCTTCCTTCGCGGACATCCAGTAGTTGCGGTCCGTATCCTTGGCGACCTTCTCGTAGGTCTGTCCGGTTTCCTTGGCGAAGATCCTGTTCAGACGCTCGCGCATCTTGATGATCTCGCGGGCCTCGATGTCGATATCCGTTGCCGGACCACGCACACCACCCATCGGCTGATGCAGGAGGAAGCGCGTATTCGGCAGGCAGACGCGACGCTCCGGGCGGCCAGCTGCATAGATCAGCGCACCGGCGGAAGCGACCCAGCCGGTGCCGATCATGTTGATCGGGGCGATCGAATCCACGAAGCGGATCATGTCATGGATCGTGTCACCACTTTCCACATGACCGCCGGGAGAATTCACATACACATCGATCGGCTTGTCAGACGACCCGGCGAGCGCCAGCAGACGCCCCGTGACGTCACGCGCGATCTTGTCATTGATCCCACCAAAGATCAGAACCTTGCGCTGGTCGAACAGGCGGCTTTCGAGTTCGCTGATCGGGCTGTTCAGCGTCTTGTTGTCGTCTTCCGGCGCCTCTGGGGCATCGGGCTCGTCGTCCAGACGGGTAAGGGTCATTCTGGTGATGTCCATGTCGTTTCCAGATCCATCGTGCGTCTTCATCCCCCTATCCTGCTCTTCGTTTGCCTTCATGCCAAGTCCGGGAAAGACGAACTCTCGCCATCCCGATCACGAACGGCTAGTCTCCGCCCTGTTCAGAGATTTTGCGAAGGCAGGAACGGCACAGTGGGTTCAGGGAACATGACGCATCCCGGGAAAGCGGTAACGCGCAGAAACGCGGGAAAGATCCCGTTCATGCTGCTGCTGGCCACGCCCCTCTTTACTGCCTGCCAGCATCAGGATCCCGTCGATGTACCCGCCGGGTGGTGGCACAGCTTTGAGGGCGGAGAGATCGCCAAGCTGCGTCCGCCGCCGCCAGGACAGAACCTGCCATACCCGCATGTCGGCCGTACCCCGACCAAAAATCCGGAAATGCCGTCTCCCGAGGCGCGCGTTAACCTGACCATGCAACTTGAAGCGCAGCGCAATCTGGCCCAGCGCGAAAGTGCCGCTCAGGGCACACTTCCCACAATACCGCCCCCGCCGCCGAAAACGGCGCCATCTGCCGTCAATCCGACAGGAACAGAGCCGGAAGAACAGAACAATCTGACCATGACATCGGTTGGCCAGCCAGCAGACGCCACACCCCCTGCCAGTCCGGCTCCAGGCACACCTACGTCCGCCACCAAGTCTGCCCCTGCATCAAAGACACCGCAGCCCACAGCGTCAGAAGCCCAGCTTCCTCCTGTTGTTGCTGCCTCGATCCCGCCCACACCACCGGGAGAATTTCCGCAGATTGGTGCTCTTCCGCCGCCCCCGCCGCAGTTTCCCGGTTTTGATATTCCGCAGGATGCAAACCTGAGGGGCCCTCTGCGTCCGGATATTGATACCTCCACACCTGACGGCACCTTGATTCGCTTCCAGCCTTCAACAGATCACGTTGTGGGTGACCCGTCAGGCGACTACCAGAGGATCATCTCCCAGCGCGGCAAGCAGAAAATTACGATTCTGGGCTTTGGCGCAGCCATGAGCGCAGATGCAGGTCTGTCCACAGCTGATCAGAGCCGTGAGATTGCCCTTGGCCTTTTGCGCGCCCGCACGGTTGCGGATGCACTCATAAAGCGCGGCGTCCCTGCATCGGCGATCATCCTGCGTGCCGAGGCCATCGGTGATGGTGTTCGTGTCCGGAATGGCGGCTGATCAGGCCTGAAAGGAGCATGTCTTAAAGGACTGTTCCTCTCACGGAAAAACCTGTCTATCGTGCCCTCCCCTTTAATCTTCTCACCCTGAGCTGGTCATGACCGAAGAGTTCCACCGCATCCGCCGCCTGCCGCCCTATGTGTTCGCTGAAGTGAACAAGGCCAAGGCAGCCGCGCGAGCGGCCGGTGAGGACATCATTGATCTTGGGATGGGTAATCCGGACAGTGCTCCGCCGGCTCATGTCGTGCAGAAACTGGTGGAAACCGTAGGCAACCCACGGGCGCATGGCTATTCCGTCAGCCGTGGTATCCCCGGTCTGCGCCGCGCCATGGCGAACTACTATGAGCGCCGCTTCAACGTCTCCGTCGATCCGGAAACGGAAGTCATCGCAACACTGGGATCCAAGGAAGGCCTTGCCAATCTGGCAGCCGCCATCACCAGCCCCGGCGATACGATCCTCGTGCCGAACCCGTCCTACCCCATCCACCAGTTCGGGTTCATCATTGCAGGCGCTTCCGTCCGTTCCATTCCGGCCACACCGGATGAGGACATGCTGCGCGCGCTGGATCGCGCCGTGCGCCATTCCGTGCCGAAGCCGACGGCCCTGATCGTCAACTTCCCGTCCAACCCGACGGCATTTGTCGCCAATCTCGATTTCTACAAAGAAATCGTGGCCTTCGCGCGCCGGGAAAACATCTGGATCCTGTCGGACCTCGCCTATAGCGAGATCTACTTCAACGATGCCGAGCCGCCGCCATCCCTGCTGGCCGTACCGGGCGCGAAGGATGTGGCCGTGGAGTTCACCTCCATGTCCAAAACGTATTCCATGGCTGGCTGGCGTATGGGCTTTGCCGTCGGCAATCCGAAACTGATCCAGGCACTGACGCGTATCAAGTCCTATCTGGATTACGGCGCCTTCACGCCAATCCAGGTTGCCTCTGTCGCCGCGCTGAACGGCCCGCAGGACTACGTGTCTGACATCCGCGCCATGTACAAGGATCGCCGGGACGTTCTGCTCCGTGGCCTGAGCGCCGCTGGCTGGGATGTCCCCGCCCCCGCCGGATCCATGTTCGCATGGGCCCCCATTCCGCCTGCTTTCGCAGAAATGGGAAGCGTAGAATTCTCCAAACTTCTTCTGAAGGAAGCAGGCGTGGCCGTCGCGCCAGGTCTGGGCTTTGGCGAATATGGCGAAGGGTTCGTCCGGATTGGACTTGTTGAAAATACTCAGCGGCTGCGTCAGGCGACGCGGGCCATCAAGAGCTTCATGAGCCGGCACGGTGCCGGCGCATCGACCGCTGACCTTCTTGGAGCTGCATCATCGTGAAACCACTGCGGATCGGACTGGCCGGACTAGGGACTGTCGGTGTCGGCGTCATTCGTCTTCTTCAGAAGAATGCCGAAACGATTACGGCCCGGGCCGGCCGGCCGATCGAAGTGGTTGCGGTCACGGCACGCAGCCGGAACAAGGACCGTGGCGTCGATCTGTCCAGCATGCGCTGGCATGACGACGCCGTGTCCGTCGCGCAGGACCCCGATATCGACGTTGCTGTCGAGTTGATCGGTGGTTCTGAAGGTCCGGCACGCGACATGGTGGAAACTGCCCTGACGCGTGGTGTGCCTGTCGTGACGGCCAACAAGGCGCTCGTAGCCCTGCATGGTTCGGAACTGACGCGCCTCTCCGCTGAAAATGCCGCTCCACTTTTCTTTGAAGCTGCTGTCGCTGGTGGCATTCCGGCGATCAAGCTCGTCCGCGAAGGACTGGCTGCGGACCATCTCGACAGCGTTGGTGGCATCCTGAACGGAACCTGCAACTATATCCTCACGGAAATGCGCACGACGGGTCGCGATTTCGGAGATGTGCTGACGGAAGCCCAGGCCAAGGGATACGCCGAGGCCGAGCCTTCCACGGATGTAGATGGCTGGGACACCGCTCACAAGCTGGCCATCCTCACCGGGATTGCGTTTCAGCCCATCGTATTCGACACCCTCCCCGTCCACGGTATCCGAGATGTGACAGCTTCGGACCTGACGTTCGCCAATGAACTGGGATACCGTATCAAACTGCTCGGTATGGCTCGCGCCACCGGGGATAACGGGATCGAAGCATGGGTCCGCCCATGCCTCGTCCCTGCCAAGGCAGCCATTGCCGCCGTGGAAGGGGTCTTCAATGCCGTCACCACACAGGGGCCTTTCAGCGGTCCCATTACAATTTCCGGCCGTGGCGCCGGCGAAGGCCCGACTGCAAGCGCCGTGGTCGCAGACCTGATCGACCTTGCCCGCGGGGCAGATCTCCCGGTCTGGGGTGTCAAAGACACTCCGGCGCCTGTGCCCTGCACAAGTCTCGGGGAATTGAAGAGCGCATTCTATATCCGTCTGGATGTGGAAGATCGTTCCGGTGTCATGGCCGATCTGACATCCGTTCTCCGTGACCATGATGTTTCCGTGCACTTCGTCTCGCAACATGACGCTGCGGCGGGACGTGCACATCTGGCCCTGGTGACCCATCAGGCCCCAGAAAAGGCTATTTCTGCAGCTATAACAGCACTTTCCGCGCTCCCAGTCGTTAATGGAGCTCCTTTAGTGCTCAAGATCGAGGATTCTCTCCAGTGATCGATCCCACAAGTGTTCTTCCCTACCGCGTTACCGACCGCAACCTGGCGCTGGAGCTTGTCCGCGTCACGGAAGCGGCGGCCATCGCCTCTGACCGCTGGACAGGCCGCGGCCTGAAAAACGACGCCGATGGTGCGGCCGTTCAGGCCATGCGCGCTGCCTTTGATACGGTTGCCATTGATGGCATCGTGACCATTGGCGAAGGCGAAATGGACGAAGCACCGATGCTTTACATCGGTGAAAAGGTCGGCTCCGGCGGCCCCGCCATGGACATCGCGGTCGATCCGCTTGAGGGCACGAACCTCTGCGCCAAGAGCCTGCCGAACGCCATTACGGTCGTCGCCCTCGCCGAGCGCGGCAAGTTCCTGCACGCTCCAGACATCTACATGGAAAAGATCGTCGTCGGACCGGACCTGCCGGACGGTGTCGTCAATCTGGATTCTTCCATCGAAGAAAACCTGCGCAGCCTTGCTAAAGCCAAGAAGCGCGACGTGTCAGACCTCGTGCTCTGTACGCTGGACCGCGAACGCCACCAAGAACTGATTGCCCGCGCCCGCCAGGCTGGTGCCCGCGTTCAGCTTCTAAGCGATGGTGACGTTGCTGCAGCAATCGCCACTTGCATCGATGGCGGTGGTGTGGATCTTTACGCTGGTTCCGGCGGTGCTCCTGAGGGTGTTCTGGCAGCCGCAGCAATCCGCTGCATGAATGGTCAGATGCAGGGTCGCCTGCTGTTCGAAGACGATGCACAGCGTGAACGCGCCCGCGAAATGGCTGATGGCAAAGACCCCACGCGTCTTCTTGGGCTGCACGACATGGCCGCCGGTCACGTTTTGTTTAGCGCTACAGGCGTCACCACCGGCTCTCTGCTGAAGGGTGTGGAACGGATCAGTCCAACCCGCGCCAAGACGCATTCAATTGTCATGCGTTCAAAATCAGGCACAGTTCGCTATATTGAAAGCCATCATGACTTCAGCCTGAAGACAAATCGACCATCCTGAATGGAGTAGCATGTTAGAAGACGATACGGGCCTGGTTCTTGGAGTATCCCGCAGCGCAGGCAACCGTCGGTGGATCTGGCGCGATCCACGTCTGGCAGAGGCGGATAACCGCCTCGCCCTAGGTCTGGCCCAGCGCGCGGCCATTCCAGAACTTCTGGCCCGTATCCTGACAGCCCGTGGCGTCACTGCCACGGACGCGGCGTCCTTTCTGGACCCACGCCTCCGCGACCTTATGCCTGACCCATCCTGTTTACAGGATATGGACGCGGCCGCTGCCCGACTGGCGGAGGCTGTTCGCAATCGGGAGCATGTGGGTCTTTTCGGCGATTATGACGTCGATGGGGCCTGCGGCACCGCACTGGTCTGCGATACGCTTCGTGAAATGGGCTGCACGGTCAGCACACATATTCCCGATCGGATGACCGAGGGCTACGGCCCTAACACGCCTGCTCTGGAAAAACTTGTCGCCGAGGGCGCGACACTTTTGGTCTGCATCGACTGTGGAACAGCCGCCATCGACATTCTGAACGGCTTCCATGGGCAGACCGACGTCATTGTTCTGGATCACCACAAGCCAGACGGCTCCATTCTGCCAAAGGGCATCGTGGTCAATCCGAACAGGCTGGATTGCACATCGGCCCTCGGAACGATTTGCGCGACGGCCGTCGCCTTCCTGACGATGGTCGCTACCGCCCGACTGCTCAGGCGCGAAGGTTGGTTCACGGATGGACGTCAACCACCCGACCTTCTCAAGCGCCTTGATCTCGCGGCCCTCGCCACGATCTGCGATGTCATGCCCCTGACGGGTCTGAACCGCGCCCTTGTCATGCAAGGGCTACGTGTAATGGGGCGTGGAGAACGCCTCGGTCTGGCGACTCTCTCTTCCGTGGCAGGCGTAAAGGAAGAAGCCAGCGCCATGGCCTGCGGCTTTGCGCTTGGCCCCCGGATCAATGCCGGTGGCCGGATTGCCAAGGCCAATCTGGGCCTGCGCCTCCTCCTGTCTGACGACGTGGTCGAAGCCCGGGCTCTGGCGGATGAACTTGATAGCGTCAATCGCCAGCGCCAGAGTGTGGAAGCCGACATTCTGGCTCAGGCCATGGAACAGGCCGAACAGCAGATTGAAGACGGCCACGCTGTTATCTTTCTACACGGAGAGACATGGCATCCGGGTGTCGTGGGAATTGTCGCGGGACGTCTGAAGGAACGATTCAACCGCCCTGCCCTTGTAGGGGCTTTTGCGGATGGAATCATCAAGGGATCTGCACGGTCCGTGCCGGGGCTCGACATCGGAGCCGCGATCATTACCGCCCGCCAGTCCGGGCTTCTGGTCACTGGGGGCGGTCATGCCATGGCAGCCGGCTTTTCCCTGACCGCAGACAATGCCACGGTCTTTCACGAATTTCTGGACGCCACATTATCAGAGGCCCGCGCACTCCCTGTACAGGAAGCGCTCCGCATAGACGGGCTTCTGACCTTGCGCGGCGCCTCGCTCGAAGTCGCTTCACAACTGGCACGTCTGGCACCTTTTGGCCCCGGCAATGAAGAGCCGGTTCTGGCGATCAGCAATGTCCGATGCGTCAAAAGTGATCGCATCGGCAAGGATGGCAACACCCTGCGCCTGATGTTCCAAGGCGAAGATGGCGGGACACGCCTGAAGGCGCTGGTCTTCCGCGCGGGCGACAAGCCCTACGTTTCTTTGCTTGAAGATCGCACAATGCCGCTCCTGCACCTGGCCGGACATCTGAGGGTCGAAACCTGGCAGGAACGACAAAATCTAACTTTTTTCATTTCTGACGTTTCAGGTGCTTGACGGCAGAAATGAACCCCCTTATACACCCGCTCACGCCTCCAGTCCCGTTCGTCTAGAGGCCTAGGACACTGCCCTTTCACGGCGGCAACACGGGTTCGAATCCCGTACGGGACACCAATTTTTTTGGTAATGATATCAGTAATTTAGAGCTGTATCGGGCGCCAAAACAAAAAAATTAAGTAGCGATTTTGGACCAATTCTGGACCAATGACGATTCCGTCTCA
>NZ_BANH01000031.1 GCF_000964465.1 Gluconobacter thailandicus F149-1 = NBRC 100600
TAAGCACTGTTGCGGAAAAGTCCTGTCCCAGCAAGTTGGGTTCAATGGCATGACTGTGAGCGCCGTTGGTCGTTACCTTGAAGCGTTGTGTCCTGACAACACGAATGTCGTTCTCCCGCATCAGCCGTCCCAAACGGCGCTGTTCGGCAGAAAAGCCACGAGCTCTGAGTTCCTCTGTCATGCAGGGACGTCCGTAGCTTCCTTCGCCTGTTCTGCGCGTGAATGGTGCAGATATGGACCATCAGAGTATCATCCTGCCTTCTGCGGGCACAGACCGGACAACGTCGCCAGACTCTCAAACCTCGGTTGCTGACACCAAATAGCCGACAGACCCGTTCACGGGAAAGCGGAGTGATATCGCGCAATGAACGCAAACCTCATAACCTGTGGCTCGCGAAGAACTGTGTCGCCTCTTTTAGCAGTTCCCTCTCCTCCTGAAGCAGAAGGTTCTCACGACGTAATCTCTCATTCTCACGCAATAACGCCGTATGATCCGTTGCGTCAGTGACCACAGTGTCATGCTTCTGCCCATCGCGGATCCATGTCTTCAATGTTGAAGACCCAATACCCAGATCCTGAGCAATGCACTCTCGCGAAAGACCACTGCTCAGAGCTAAACACACCGCCTCGTCTCTGAACTCAGCCTTGTAAACTCGTCCCATTCCACGTCTCCTTTACAACCACTTT
>NZ_BANH01000030.1 GCF_000964465.1 Gluconobacter thailandicus F149-1 = NBRC 100600
GTCACATCAGACATCAGTAACGCCGTCTCCAAATCTCATCAAACGCAAAGGTACGTCCGTCATGACGGCCATATGCAGGGACCGTATCCTGAAGTGATCAGAAACTCGACCGATTCAGACCCGGTCACCATATTTCGTTATCCTCCAGTCCAGGGAAAATTAAATCAAGGATGTGTGGAATTCGATTCGAATACAATACCGAATCAAGAACATAAAATAATTAGGGCGACAGAGAAATTTATTTTGGATCGAAACAACGCGAATGGATCTCACCCGGAAGATCGTCATCTTTAAAAATCTCTGATTATTTCAAGAATTTTTTGAATCACTCATTTTTGAGAAAAGCAATCATGACATGATACCGTAAAAAAACCGTTAAATTTGTCATGTTGTTTGGAAGAAAAAGCTTGAATTCATGTCTGGAGGGTGTTTGTTTTTTTCTCTCATTGCCGCTGCCCCCATAAGAATGACGGGCAACAGCAGTGAGACAGTTTCAGTGGCCAGAGCGTGAACGCTTTCACATTGCGCTCCATGGCTGATGATTGAGGATGCACACGCAATGGCGACTTATAACGTTTCTTCGGGGCAGGTTGTCTCGACTACTCTCGTGTACGGGGACGTGGAAACCGTCTCAAGCGGTGGTGCTACGCAAGACCAGCACAATGGCGGTCAGCGGTATGTTCTCTCGGGCGGTATCGTTCGTAACGGCGTAGTCAGCAGTGGGGGTAAGGACTATATCTCCAGTGGTGGCTCATCGTATCAGGGTGTCATTCAAGATGGCGGCATCCGTTACGTTTCCGGGGGTGGAACAGCTGATAATACTTTCATTGGCACTGGGGGTACTGTTAGTGCTGCAAATGGCGCCAACATTCTGGGAGTTTATGCTTTCAACAGTGGCGTACTGAGTGCAGAATCAGGCGCTATCATTAGCGGCGGGACGATCACGACTGGTGCGTCTATTACTGCGAATTCAGGTACTCTTCTGGAAGGAACTATCAACGTTTCTTCCGGCTCTACCGTAACAAACGGTACGCTTACCGGATCTGGCGCAACGCTAAATGCTAATAGCGGATCGATCATCAATAGTGCCCGCGTCGGAAGCGGCGCAACATTGTCCGTCAGCTCCGGAGGCACCATTAACAGCACAACAGTGCTCAATGGTGGGTCGCTGCGCACGCAAGGAACATTATCGAATACAACTATCAGCAGCGGTGGGTCGATCGAATTCGTTTCAGGCGTGCAGACCACAAACACGTCCATTCTTGCCGGCGCTCACGTCACGGTCGATAGCGGTTACACCTTCAATCAAGGAGCCATGGCCGTCACATCAATGGGGGCAGGCGGAACGGTTGCAGTTCAGAGTGGCGGAATTCTGCAGAATCAGATCCTGGCGTCGGGTGCGAGTGCATATCTCTCTTCAGGCGCGGTCATCAGCGGATCGCTAACCGTGAGCAGTGGTGCATCTGCAACGCTTAATGGCACAGCGGGAAGTGGTACGGTCTCGCTCTCTGGTGACGGTGCACGTTTGGTCATCAGCGGCACGACGATGCCAACGAATACCATTTCGGGCTGGTCTCCTGCAGATACGATCGACCTGGCGTCTATTCCGGCTGCAAGTGTCACCAGCGTCACCACAACATCCACTGGCATCACGTTCTACACCAAAGGTGGAACCTATTCGCTCAACGTGCCAGGCGCCAGCAGCTACGGCTATACGCTGTCCTCTGACAGCAATGGCGGGCTGATTTACACGACGTGCTTTGCAGAAGGCACCTCGATCACGACACCGGATGGTGAAGCGACTGTCGAGACCCTCGTACCTGGCACGCTGGTCATGACACCCAAAGGCGCCATGCCTGTTAAATGGCTGGGTCACCGCTCCATCACCGTCTCCACCCAGCCTGTCCCTGAAGAAAACTGGCTCGTCCGCATCCGCGAGGGCGCTCTGGCCGATGGTGTTCCGTCCCGTGATCTTCTGGTGACGCAGGAACACTGCATGGTCTTTGAGGGCAAGCTCGTTCCGGCCCGTATGCTGGTCAACGGCACCTCGATCCTGATTGATCGCACGATCAACAGCTACACCTACTACCATGTGGAACTGGAGAGCCACGAAGCAGTCTGGGCTGAAAATGCACTGACCGAGAGCTATCTGGACACCGGTAACCGCAGCCAGTTCGACAATCACACCGTGACCGCAATCTTTGGTGGATCGAAGGTCGGGGGCTCGAAAACGCTGCCGCTTGAAACCTCCCGTGCGTTTGTCGAACCGATCTATGCGGGCATTGCAGCGCGTGCCGAAAGCGCCACACGTCAGGTCGAACTGACCAATGATCCGGATCTTCATCTGGTCACGAACTTTGGCCAGGTTATCCGTCCGCTGCGTCAGGCGAACGACCGGGTCATGTTCATGATCCCCGCGAATGTGGCGACCGTACGTGTTGTTTCGCGAACAAGCCGTCCGAGTGATGTGATCGGACCGTTTGTGGACGATCGCCGTGATCTGGGGGTTCTTGTTGGAGATATCTCTTTCTTTGCAGCCCGTCAGACGGTGAACCTGACAGCGCATCTTTCTGTGGCGGATCTGTCAGGCTGGCATGCTCTGGAATCTTCGGCTTATCGCTGGACGGAGGGCGATGCGGCTCTGCCCCTGCAGAGTGGCGGTGTCTTTTTCAGAGAGCCGAGCGTTCTTTCCATCCAGGTCGTGTCCAGTGGACCTTACCTGACGGAAGATCAGTCTTCTCACGCTGATCTGCGTCAGGCCGGATAACGGTTCTTGATAAGGATGGGGAAGTGACTTCTTCCCCATCTTGTCTGAAAGCCCAAAAGGCACATGGATTTCCACCCTGCTTTCTGTTCGTGCTGTTACCAATCGGGCAGGGGAGTGCTGCGCTCAATTTACTTTGCCAGGTAGGTATTCTGATTTCGTGATGAAGCTGCCGTTGTGTATGTGAGAGAAATACAGTTCTGCTAAAGTCAACATATAGATCTATTTGCGTTTGCAAAAAGAGGCCACTCTGAGATGGAGCGATTGCTGCCTGTTTGCTTTCCATATTACGGAGAGGCAGTGCAAATCAGAGTACAGAAAGTAAGCGGTTGTTGACTACATACTCCGCACGTTTACCGGAGAAATTGTTCGTGTCCGATTAGCAGATTTTTGAACATCAGTATCGGATCATAAGGAGGATAACCGCCTTTGTGGCTATCCGAACACACCCAGGTTTTCTTCGGGGTAGGACGAAACAGTTCATAATCCCATAGTCTGGGAGAAGGTTTCGAACTGGTCGCTTGCCGCGTTCAGGTGAGGAAATCGCTTCTCAACAGCAAAACGGGTTGTTTCATTCCGACGTTACTCAATCACAAGATGCAAGGCGGAATCATGCAGGCCGATCAAAATCCAAGGAAGAGGCTTCCAGCTCTTAAATAAATAACGACTATTAACGATATAAGTGATTTCCGAAAATAATTCATCAATAAAATTACGAGTCAGCTGTTGACAAAAAACAAAACGTTAATAAAGGTTATTCCACGGCGACAAGCATAGGGCGTCTAGGCTTCTCGCTCCCTGTTTTAAGGAAGACTAGAGAATGGCCTATCAATCTGGTTCGACATATTTTTATGATGCACGTTCTGGAAATGTTTCGAACGGCGGCGTAATTCAAGGCACAGTCACATCAAGTGGCGGTACGACCTACGTTCAAACCTACTATGCCAATATTCCAGGCGGTGGCTTGTCAGGCGCTACAGCGGGTGCCTATGGAGCGATCATTGCCAATAGAACGGGCAGTAATTATGCTGGAACAAATCTTACAGCAACGAAAAATGGAGCCCTGCTTGCTTCTGGCGGCACAATTGTCAGTGCAACCGTAGGCGCAAGCGCCGCTGCTCTGGCGTTTGGTTCAGGCACCATAAGTAATTTCAATGTTGCCAACGGTGGTGCAATTTTCGTTGGAGACATGACGCAGACTTCCGCTGCTCAAGCTCTTACGGGAAAAGGTATCACGTCTCTTAGTGGTCCTGGCTTTATTAACAGCGGCACAATCAGTGCGGGCGGTACAGAAATCCTCGCCAGTGGCGGCACAGGGCAAAACACTATCATTCAAGGCGAGCAGTATGTTTCTGCTGGCGGGCTCTCCATTTCCGACACCATCAACAGTTCCGGTGTTCAGAACCTGCTGTCTGGTGCTACGGCAAACACCACAACGGTAGGAAGTGGCGGCACAACTATTGCGGCTGTCAGCGCCCACGTTAACAATATTACGGTTGCCGGCGGAACGGTTAATAACGCGGGTATTCTGAATGGGGCAGTCGTCCAGACTGGACTTCTTGAAGTTACGAGTGGTGGTACTGCATCCGGGGTCACAGTGAAGAGCGGTGGTACCGAAATTACTGAATCCGGGGGCTCCACACTCTCCGTCACCATTTCTGCAGGTGGCACTGCTATCGTAGAAGAAGGTGGATACGTTTCGGGTGGTACCATTAACAGGGGTGGTGTCGAAATCGTATCTTCCGGTGCAACCGTGAATGGTATGAGCATCCTCTCTGGTGGATCTCTTGTTGTTAATTCGGGTGCAAGCCTAACAAACACTGTGGTTAGCTCCGGCGCTGTTATTGATGTCGATAATCTGGCCTACGCTTCTGGTGGTACAGTTCATCTCTCCAGCAATGGTGTCCTGACTGTCACCGAAGGTGCAAGCACCTGGACCACCACGTTCACAGGTGCGGTGTCGTCCAACGATTACTTCATCGTTACGAAAGATACCGACGGCAGCACCGTGCTGACGTTCGTCTGCTTCCTGGCTGGTACCCTCATCCGTACGGAGAATGGCGAAGCGACTGTTGAGAGCCTGAATATTGGTGACAATGTCATCACTTATGTTGATGGCCGTGAAGTTGTTCAGCCTATCGTTTGGGTCGGTAAGAAGACCGCGCACGTCAAGTCAGGTCTGCCGCTCGACGAAGCGGGTTATCCTGTTCGCGTCCTCAAGGATGCAATCTCCGCGGGTGTGCCACATCAGGATCTTCTGGTCACTCCGGAGCACTGCTTCTACTTTGAAGGGCGCTTTATCCCGGCCCGTATGCTCGTTAATGGTAAGAGCGTGTTCTACGACACCACCATGACGACATATGACTATTATCATGTTGAAACTGAAAACCACTCCATCCTGTGGTCCAATGGTGCCCTGACAGAGTCCTACCTCGACACAGGTAACCGTCAGGAATTCGGTCAGCAGGGCAAGGTTGTTCGCCTCACGGCAGGCCCCGGTCGTGACTGGAGCACGGAAGCTGCTGCACCGCTAGCAGTGACACGTGAACTGGTTGAGCCTGTCTATCGTGCTCTTGAAGATCGTGCAGCAGAGCTTTCCCTGCCGCAGGTTACGGCACCGGTCGAACTGACGGACGATGCAGACCTTCATCTGGTTACGCCAGCTGGTCATCGCATCAATGCTGCTCGCCGCGCCGAGAATGGCCACGTCGTCTTCATGCTGCCAGCCGGCCTTGATGAAGTCCGTATCGTGTCCCGTGCATCCCGTCCGTCTGATGTCATTGGTCCAATGGTTGATGACCGTCGCTACTTCGGTGTGAACATCGGTGAAATTCAGCTTTGGGAAGGCAACGGCAAGAAACTCATCACGAGCCATTTGTCTGATGCAGGCCTCTCTGGCTGGAACGGTATCGAAGGGCCGCATGGTCGTTGGACAACCGGTAATGCAACTCTGAAGCTGCCGCACCCTGACAAGTTCAACCTCTCTATTCTGTCCCTCGAGATCCGTCATGCAGGTCCATACGTCCTGTCTGATGACGTTACTGACAATAAAGAAATTGTCGCTTCCTAATAACTGCTGAATAATACGGAAGTGGTGTGCGTTTTCGTAATGCATGCCACTTTTGTATCTTGTTATCTCATCTCTGAAAGGCAGATGATTTTATATGCTTGAACGTCTGGCCCTGGCTCAGGGAGCTGGTTTGCCAGCTTCAATTGCAATGACTTGGCTGGGGGGCGAGGTAACATTCGGGAAGCTTTCCGAAGATGTGAACCGCACGGCTGCTGCGCTTCTGCAGTTACGAGATCTTTCCCCTAAAGTAATAGGGGTACATTTTACGAACCCATATCGTCACTGGCTTGTTGTTCTGGCGCTCTCAAAGCTTGGTATTGCCTCTGCGTCTCTGCCTGATCAGGTTGATGTGACATTTCAAAAAACTCTCGAAGTTCTTTCCCCAGACATTGTACTTCTTGAGAAGCAGGTTGATGTCCCAATTTCACAGCCGCTTGTGCTGGAAGAGGCGTGGTTTGAACACATCACAGCATCGCCAGAGGCTTCCATTGTTCGGGACATCATATTTCTGCCGGATGATGTTGTCCGTGTCGCTCTTGTCAACGGAACCAACGGCACCCTCAGGAAAATCAACCTTACAGCACGCCATATCGAGATATCTGTCTACCATCTTGTTTTCCAGGATCTGTCTACTTATGGGTACCGGAACAACGAATTGCGCGTGGTTCCAACACTTGGACCGACAACACTTACAGGTTTCCTGATTGTCATCTCAGCTTTGGCGTCTGGTGCCAGACTGCAAATGCTTCAGCAACGCGAGCTCGGCCTCGCTTTTTCCCAGAAAGCACCAACAGTCGCAATTTCTTCGCCAATTCATATCACCGCTATACTGGATCAAATGCCTCCAGGTATGGAGCCGCTCAAGAGCCTTTATCTTACGGTTGCAGGTGGTAAGCTTCCTAATGAACTGCGTGAGCGCATCCGCGATAAGCTGACACCTAACATTCAGGTCGTTTATGGAGCTGAAGAGTGCGGTATTGCCACGATTGAAAGCGGTTCAACGAGCTCTGACGATTCTGTTGGGAAGGCTCTGCCGTGGGTTAATCTCCAGATTGTTGATGATGCCGACGTTGTTGTGCCTCCTGAGACCATCGGACAGGTGCGAATTTCAGGTACGGGCGTTGTCTCTGGATATGCTGACGAGCCTGAGGCAACCAGCAGGCAGTTCAGGAACGGCTGGTTCTATCCCGGTGACAAGGGATCTCTTACTCAGGATGGTATTCTTCATCTGCACGGGCGTTATGATGATCTCGTCAATTTTGGCGGGGAGAAGTTCGATCTCCATGCACTCGATGCTCATGCATTGCAGTGTGAAGGTGTAACCGACGCAGCAATGTTCACAGTTCCTGATGAATTGGGCCTGCCGTCCCCCTGGATAGCGCTGGTCTCTTCCCATAATTTTAGTCTCGAAGCCTTTTCGGACTGGATGCGTAAATCCTATCCCTCGCTTCCTCAGGCATCAGCAGTTTTCGTGATGGGAATTCCCCGCCTGAATGGAGGTCAGCCAGACCGTGCCGCATTGTCGCAGGCCGTCAAGCAGAGCTGATTGGCGTTCCGGTCTCTCATTATAATTTGACGACGCATAGAAGAGGTAAACTCACATGGTCGAATACGGTGACGATATAGCCATTGTGGGTATCGGGTGCAGACTGCCCGGTGGAATTGAGACCACCAAGGATCTTTGGACATTCCTGTGCGAACAAAAGGATGCATCCTCTGAAGTCCCTGCGGACCGCTGGGGTATCAAACGGTTCTATGACCCGGAATATGAAACCCCGAACAAGACCTACATGCGTCGTGGTTCCTTCATAAGTCAGAAGATTGATCAGATGGACCCGCTCTTCTTCGGGATTTCCCCGCGAGAAGCCTCCATCATGGATCCCCAGCAGCGACTGTTGCTGGAAGTCGTCTGGGAAGCCATGGAAGACGCAGGGATTCTTCCTGCTGCTTTGGCCAACAGCCGCACCGGTGTCTTCATTGGTACGTTCTCTCTGGACTGGCTTGTCGCCTGCGGTTCTCCCCTGAACCGCCCGCTTATTACCGACCACTTTGCAGCAACTGCCGCATCCGCGACCATGCTGGCAGCGCGCATCTCCCATAATCTGGGCTTCCAAGGGCCGTGCATGTCGATTGACACGGCCTGTTCATCGTCACTTGTCGCCATTCATCAGGCTTGCGCGAGCCTCCTGAGAGGCGAAAGCAACGTCGCTGTCGCTGGCGGCATCAATATCATGGTTGCCCCACCGGCATCCATTACCATGTCGAAAGGACACTTCCTTGCGGCAGACGGCCGATGCAAGAGTTTCTCCGCAGACGCTGATGGATATGGGCGTGGTGAAGGCTGCGGCATCGTTGTTCTCAAGAGACTGGCCGATGCCCAGAGGGACGGTGACTTCATTCATGCTGTCATCGCAGGAACGGGCATCAATCAGGATGGGCGCACCATGTCGCTCACCATGCCTAGCGAGGAGGCGCAGAGAGCCCTCCTGCTTGAAGTTGCCCAGAAGGCCAAAGTTACTCTCGATCAGATTGGGTATGTCGAGGCACATGGCACTGGTACACCTGTAGGCGATCCCATCGAAGCACGCGCCATTGGAACTGCGATCGGCCAGAAACGCCCTGTTGGGCATCCCCTGGTCGTTGGGTCCATCAAGGCCAATCTCGGGCATCTTGAAGCTGCTGCAGGGGTTGTCGGGCTTATCAAGGCTGTTCTCTGCTTGCAGAACAAAGCCGTCCCGCCGCAGGCAAATCTTACAACGCTCAACCCTGCCATTCCCTTCGATGAGCTTGGACTAAAAATCCCTCAGAACCAGATGGCGTCTCTGAGTGCAGAGACAGGCGAGGTGCATGTTGGTGTCAATTCGTTCGGTTATGGTGGCACGAACGCTGTGGCCCTTCTGCGATCAGCGCCAGCGTACTCTCCTAAGCGCTCAGCTGCACTTAAACCTTCAGACGCACTGCTTCTTCCTGTCAATGCGATGGGAGATACCTCGGCGAAAGCGCTTGCCACGGCCTACGCAGATCTGCTCGAGGATGCGAACGGCCCACTTGCAGAAGATCTCTGCTTTTCCGCAGGGGCTTACCGGACGTGTCTTCAGTCCCAGACCGTCATTATAGGTTCGGATCGACAGGAGCTTGTTCAAGAACTTCGTAAATTTGCGGATGCAAAGACCTCACCGCGGATTGTCAATGGACGTCGACGTAATGGCTCCTCGCTCAAACCTGTCTTTGTTTTTTCGGGCATGGGCTCGCAATGGAAGGGCATGGGGCAGCATCTTATTCATCATGCCGCGCCTGAAGTTCTCAAGACCGCACAGTGCATAGACGGGCTGTTCTTGGCATTGTCCGGATGGTCTATCATCGACGAAATCCTTGCTGACCGTGCTTCGTCAAGAATTGATGAAACCATTGTGGCACAGCCAGCCATCTTCATTATTCAGGTCATTCTTGCCGAAATCTATCGCTTCCATGGCGTAGAGCCGTCTGCCATTGTTGGTCATAGTGTTGGTGAAGTGGCGGCGGCTTATATTTCTCGCGCTTTAACAGTCGAAGATGCCGTTACCGTCATCTATCATCGTAGTCAGCAGCAGGCGCGTCTGGCAGGGCAGGGGACGATGCTGGCCATCGGGATGTCGGGTCATGCTGCCGCGCAGCGGTTCCTTGGCCCTTATGCAGAGTCTGTTTCGGTCGCGGCATACAACAGTGTGCGCTCGTGCACGCTGGCGGGTACCCAGGCGGCCCTCAAAGCGATCGCGACGGAGTGTCATGAGAACGGGATTTTCAATAGTCTCCTGCGTGTGGAAATTCCCTATCACAGCTTCATGATGGACGAGGTCCATGATGACCTCACAGCCGCATTGGCTACCATCTCACCTCGCGCTGCTACCGATGTTCTTTACTCGACCGTCACCGGCAAGCGTTGGGGCGATGATGAAAGGCATGATGCAGCTTACTGGTTCGATAATGCGCGGAAGCCTGTCCTGTTTCAGGATACAATTCAGGATCTTTTCGACAGAGGTGAGCGCGTTTTCCTGGAAATTGGTGCCCATCCAGTTCTTGGCGGCCTTATTCGTGAAACAGTTCAGCAGCTTGATGGCGATGTGGTCATTATTCCCAGTCTGACGCGACGAGATCCAGAAGAGCTAGCCATCGCCCGCAGCATTGCGCGTCTCTACATGGCAGGTGTCCCCCTTGATTGGGGTTTGCTGACAGGCGGCGTCAGAACCAGCCTTCCGCATTATCCGTGGTCTCGTAGCTATTTTTGGGCTGAAACTGAGCTCTCACGGCGAGATCGTCTTGATGGTACTGTTCATCCGGTTCTCGGTATTCCCGTGAGCGCTTCCCGGCCTGCATGGGTTGCGGACATCAATCGCAACTATATGCCATGGTTGGGAGACCATAAGGTTGACGGGATCTGCTTGTTTCCGGCCTCGGGCTATATTGAGGGCGGCCTTGCCGTCCATCATCAGGTTGAACGGACTGACGCGGCCATCATTGAGGATCTCGAAATCGGTCAGGCGTTGCTGCTGGATAGTCTGACGCCCCCCACGGTGAACTGGGCCTTCGATGCAGACACACGTATTCTGACGGTTGCATCTGTTCATGGTCATGAAGGCGATGAAGAATGGGTCCAGCATGCGAAAATGCGGGTTTTGAGCAATGCACCATGGGACGTAATGCCTGTCCTTCCAGATGATCTGTACAAAGACGCGCCCATCGATATTCCCGCTGATCAGTTTTATGCAGGCCTTGCCGAGCATGGTTTCATGTACGGACCGTGTTTCCAGGCCGTCAAAAATCTGAAAATTGGCGAAAATCTTGCCGTTGCGACGCTCACCTATGATGCCGAAGAAGAAATCAGCGATTACTTCCTCCATCCCGCTGTCCTCGACGGGGCTTTTCAGGCGCTCATCGGTGCAGGGTACAATCCAGCGGAGGAAAGAGTTTTTGTTCCAACGGGAGTGCGTCAGATCCTTTATCGTGGCGGTCAGCACAAGGACCTTGTGGCTCTCGCAACGCTGACGAAGCGCACCGACAAAGGGATTGAAGGCGATATCAAGCTCTACACACCCAACGGTGATCCGGTTGCTGAAATCATCGGCTTCCGTGCAAAGGCTATCCAGAAGCTGAAGCTCACCGCTATCGAAGAATCTTCTCCACGTCTTTATCGGCAGACCTGGCTGAAAACAGAGCTTCTTCCTTTGTTCGCGGAGCCTTTGTCTGTTGCGGCTTTCGGGCGTGATACCGCTCTCCTTCAACGTGTTCAGGATGTTTTTTCCGAACAGGGGGTCATGGTAGACCTCCATGCCATCAATACCCTTGATCAGACTGGTCTGGAGAACTCCCTCCAACCCATCTATGATGTCGTTCTTTACATTCCTGACCTTGAAGGCGAACCGACTGGTATCGAGGCTTTGGAAGATGTCCTGCGTCTGACGAAGGCACTCAACACGGGTTCCGAAGACGCGACGACACCGACGCGCTTTGTCGTAGTGACACGGGGGGCTGTGACCCTTGAGGACAAGGGAGGGGTGCCGGTTCTAACAGGACAGGCCGCGTTACGAGGCTTCGTTCGCGGAATATCCTCAGAGCGGCCTGATCTCTCGTTGCGTATCATCGACATTGGCTGGAATGATGCTGAGCCTGCTCTTCTCAAGCACCTCTGTGCAGAAATCATGCAGACCGATGCTGAAGATGATATCCTGCTCAGAGCAGATGAGCGTGCTGTCAGCCGTTTGATTCCGTCAGATGGAAAGAGCGAACCGGTTTTAACGCCCTACAGCCTGACTGAAACTTCTGAAAATCACTCTATCGGTGTGAAGCTTGCGGCCGGCTCTAACGGATCTTTTGACAAGCTGCATTATGAGCGGATCGTCTTTAAGGAGCCTGGCCCGGGCCAGGTGCTTTTCAAAACGCTTGCTGCTGCTCTCAACTTCAAGGATGTGCTGAAAGCGACCGGTCTCATCCCGGATAGCGTCATCGACGATACTTTCCACGGTGAGACACTGGGCATGGAAGCTTCGGCCGAAGTGGTGGCTGTCGGTGAAGGCGTTGCGGATTTTGAAGTTGGCGCTCGATATGTCGTGTCCTGGCCGGGATGCTTCGCCTCCCATTTTCTGGCAGACGCGAAAACCATTTTTGCGCTACCCCTTCAGGGACTTGGAACGCCGAAAGAAGCGGCAACTCTCCCGGTTGCTTTTATCACAGCCTATTATGGCCTTTCCAGACTGGCCCAGTTGTCTGAAGGCGAGACCGTTCTCATTCATGCGGGAACGGGGGGTGTCGGTTTGGCTGCCATTCAGTTGGCCAAGAAAATCGGTGCACGGATCTTCGCGACGGCCGGGAGTGTTGAGAAGCGCGAATACCTTCTGAAGCTTGGCTGTCACGGGGTTTTTGATTCCCGCTCACTGGAATTCGTGGAAGGTATCAAGGCGGCCACTGCGGGACGTGGCGTGGATGTCGTGCTGAATTCTCTGGCGGGGGAAGGGCAGTCACACAGTCTTTCTTTGGTAGCGCCCTACGGTCGCTTTGTCGAAATCGGCAAGAAGGACATCATCGAAAACAAAGGACTGCCGCTCGCGGCCTTTAATGAGAACCTGAGCTTCTTCTCGCTCGACCTTGACCGCATGATGCTGGAACGCCCCGCCCTGATGCGCTCACTGCTTGATGATGTCGCCAAGCTGCTGAAAACCGGGGCAGTTGAGCCCTTGCCGTACACAGACTTCCCTGCTGCGCGTGCCTCAGATGCTTTTCGTCTGCTGGCCTCGGCCAAGCATATTGGGAAAGTTGTCATTGATTACGAACAGCTTGAAGATCTCTGGGCTTATCCCCTGCCGCGGCCGAAGCCGGGAATTTCCAAGGACGGTCTCTATCTGGTGACAGGCGGGATGGGTGGTTTTGGCTGGGCAACAGCTCAATGGCTGATGAGCGGTGGCGCTCAACATCTTCTGCTGCTCGGACGCACATCTGCCGAAAGCACAAATATCTTCGAAGAGATCCAGAGCAAACGTGCTGGCGGTTTCGACATTCGGACAGTTCAGGTCGATGTATCTGATGCAAGCGCCATGCGTAATATCATCGACGAAGTCAGCAAGGGGAAAGTGCCTCTCAAGGGGGTTTTCCATTGCGCCGGAATTCTGGATGATGCGCTTATCCATAATCTCGATCGCACTCGCATCAGGAACGTTATTCGGCCCAAAGCGGAAGGTGCTATCGTTCTTGATCGCCTGACTTCTGATCTGAAACTCGACTATTTTGTCCTGTATTCGTCTGTGACGACCCAACTGGGGAACGTCGGGCAGAGTGCTTACATTGCTGCCAACAGTGTTCTGACCGCGATCGCAGAGAACAGGTGGCAGAAGAGGCAGCCGGCGCTGTCGGTCGATTGGGGCGCTATCGGCGATGTCGGAATGCTTGCCAGAAATGAGACGGCAGCCAGAGCGCTGGAGCTTGCAGGCCTCAGAGCAATGCCTGCACAACGAGCCCTGAAAGAAATCCCGCGCATGTTGGATCTTGAAATTCCGTCGGTGACCTGCATGGAAATCGACTGGAAGAAATGGGCGCAGGTCTTTCCGGGGGCAGAGCAGGCTGCAAGGTTTTCTCTGGTGCGTCTGGCAGAAGAAAACGCAGCTGGAGCCAGTGCCAGATTAGCTACCCTGGCAACTCTGCCTGAAGACGAGCGACTGTCCTACGTGGTTGATCAGGTTAAGGTCCTGATTGCACAGACCCTTCACCTCGATCCGTCTGCCATTGACGGGCGTGCACGCCTCTCTGAGCTCGGGATTGACTCCCTAGCCGGGGTCGAACTTCAGACGGCTCTTCGGGTCGAATTCGGTGTTGAAGTCTCCATTCTGGTTCTGGCCCGAGATGAGAGTATCCAGAAGATGTCCCAGTTTCTCCTGAATCGCATCAAAATTGGGCAGACGGCGCAACTCCCATGAACGAGACATTCATCACGACGCACGGCCCTGACGGCGAGGACATTCTCGACTGGCGTGAAAACACCATCGTCGACGCTCTCAGGTTTCACGCATTTCGGACCCCGGACCTCCAGCTCTACACCCTTCTGGGAGACGGGGAAAACGAGACGGACGGCACTACCGCGGCTGAGCTTGATCAACACGCCAAAGCGCTTGGAAGCTGGCTGAGACGCCTGTTACCTGAAGGCGCGCGGGCTATTCTTCTCTACGACAACAGCCTGGATTACATCCGGGGACTGATGGCATGTCTGGTCTCGGGTATCGTTCCGGTATCTGGCGTTCATCCGAAAGCTTTTGGCGCGCGGGACCGCTTTCTTGCGGTCAGGGACGATTCAGAGGCATCCGCCGTTATTGGCAATAAATCCGTCTTGGCGGAGTTTCAGAAAGTCTGTGTTCCTCCGGAGGACGGAAGACGCTTCCTCTGGATCCCCACCGATTCAGGAAGACTTCCACCCGGAAAGCAGACTTTCAGTCCCCGCTCCAACGACATGGCACTCATACAGTATACTTCGGGATCTACGCGCACGCCCCGTGGAGTTGTCCTGACGCACAGGAATATTGCTCATAACCTGTTTCGGCAGGCAGAAGCTTTCGGCTATCGACGCGGAGACTGCGGGGTCAACTGGCTTCCACTCTCGCATGATATGGGCTTGATTGGTGGTGCTCTGATTACTCTTGGGACAGGCGGGCGTTGTGTTCTGCTGGCGCCAGAACATGTTGCTGAAAAGCCTGTCCGCTGGCTGAGAGCTATCAGCAGGTATCGTGCAACACTCTCCGGTGGACCCGACTTCATGTACGGTCTGTGCGCACGCACGATAGAGGATGAAGACCAGCAAGGTCTGGACCTTTCCTGCTGGGAGATTGCATTCAACGGCGCGGAATACATCCGTCCTGACACAATGCAGAATTTTCACAGGAAATTTGCGCCGGTTGGATTTGATAACCGGTCCTTCTTCTCCTGCTACGGGCTGGCAGAAGCAACGTTGCTTGTGACGGCCAGTACACGCGGCCAAGGGGTCGGCTTCCAGTCGTTTTCAAGACATTCGCTGTCTCAGGGGGAGGCAACACCATCAAAAGAGCCTCTGGATCAGCGTCAACTCGCAAGTTGTGGAGCCATCCTTGAGGATATCCGGATTTTTATTGCAGATGACGAAACGGACGAGAAGCTTCCTGATGGGCAGGTTGGTGAAATCCGGATTCAAAGTCCAGGCGTCTCTTCAGGTTACGTCAATCGTGAAGCCGAGAATGAGCGTGTTTTTGGCAGCGGTGTCGTAGGAGAGGATGGGACATTTCTGCGTACCGGAGACAGAGGCTTTGTGCGCGATGGTGAACTCTACGTTGTGGGACGTCAGGACAATCGCATAACTGTCGGCAACATGATTCTGGATCCTGAAGACATTATTGCCTGCCTGACGAACTATGCAGACGACATCCGGATGTTCTCAACGACTGTGTTTCTTGAGAGCCAGGATCAGGGGGCACCGTTGGTGATTGCGGCTGAACTCCCGTCCGGGTCGGGGGCTGACAAGACAATCCTGGGGCAGGCCATTGGTAAGACGGTCTGTGAGCGCTTTCCAGTACAGAAATGTTGGGTAGTCTTCCTGCGCGCGGGCAGTATGCCCAAAACACCGAGCGGGAAAATTCGGGTAGGCGAAATGCGAGAACGCCTCAAGTCGGACCATGTGAGTGTGTTGGGAGAGGAGTATTATACACAGGCAGGCACCTCTCAGGTTCGTATTCTAAAATTTGCGCATGGAAAGGTCTGATTGTGGAGAATACTGCGACCAATTCAACGCAAAATGCTTTTTCGCTGACGCAGGAAGGGCCACAAGGGATCCGATACGACTTTAATGATGGCTGTCGTGTCTATGTGCCGGCAGGTCACTGGCGTGTCATCATCAAGGATCTTGATACACACACCGTCCTTTTCGCTCAGGATGTTAATGACGGGTTCGTTCAGAGTGCAAAGCGCTACTACGTTCGCTTTGGTATCGAGATAAGGAAAGACGACAAGCTCGTTTTTAGCCACGAAATGGATCTGAAGGGCCAGCCAGTCCGTATTGATATGCGAAAAGGCGGTATTGGAGATCATCTGGCGTGGTTTGGTCACGTTGCCGCATTCGCGCAGAAGCATGAGTGTGATTTAACGGTCGACCTTCGATCCGACATCAGAACACTCGTTCAGGATGAATATCCCACTCTTAAACTCATATCTGAAGATACTCCGGAAGCCAGATATTATGCGACCTACACTGTTCTGGTATTTTACAACGACGACAAACTCAATCACAGCCCCGTTGATTACCGTGAAGCAGGGCTGGAAGGGAACGCGTCTTCCATACTGGGTTTGTCGCGCATCTCTCGTCCCGCGAGAATTACAATAGGTGAGGGCGGAAGACCTATTGAAGAACCCTATGTGGTGATTGCCTCACAGGCGTCTGCACAAAACAAATACTGGAACAATCCATTTGGCTGGATAAAGCTCATTCAGGAACTGAAGGCCAGAGGTTATCGTGTCTTCTGCATTGACAGAGAGCGCGTTACTGGCCAAGGCACTGTCTGGAACCACATTCCATTCGGTGCTGAGGATAAGACTGGTGCTCTTCCCCTTTCCGAGCGTGCACGGTGGATACAGCATGCTGAATTTTTCATAGGACTTTCCAGTGGACTCAGCTGGCTCGCCTGGTGTGTAGGCACCACACCTGTTGTTCTTATCAGTGGTTTCACCAGACCGGAAAATGAATTTGCTACGCCCTATCGGGTTATAAACTGGCACGCCTGTAATGGCTGCTCAAATGATATCCGCTGTATCCTCGATACTTCCAACTACCTCTGGTGTCCGCGTCATGAGGGGACGCCCAGACAGTTCGAGTGCTCCAGACTGATCGCGCCCGAACAGGTCATGGATATCATCAAGACAATTCCCAACCTTTTGGAGGGCACGCCATGATTGAAACAAAGGCGGCCGATATCTTCAAATCCATTTTGCAGGTTGGCAAAATCTCCGATCGAGAAAGCCCAACGACCAGCTTAAAAGGGGTTGATCAAAGCGATGCTGATGAAAGCTCGGCTTCGTCAGGCGATCTGGACCATCAGGGGGGCATTCTGACTGCTGCTGCTATACCCACGCAGCAAGGACCGGAAGGAATCAGATATGATTTCAATATCGGATTGCGTGTTCAGGTTCCGGAAGGTAAGTGGCGCGTACGCTTCCTGGATCTTGATACCGAAACGGTATTTTTCGATGGTGAAGGAAGTAAATGTACTTTTGCAAGTCGGAAGAAACACTATCTGAGAGCAAAGATCGAAGTTTTCCGGGACGGTCTTCTCGTTTTTTCTCACGTTTATGATGCCACGGATCGCCTTGTGGCGATCTTGATGCCGGGCGGGACCATTGGTGATAGCATTGCCTGGTTCCCATACGCTGCCCGCTTCAAGAAAAAGCATGGGTGCAAACTTGTTGTTGTTATTGCGGACCATATGAAGAAGCTTTTGGAGCCAGCTTATCCAGACATCACCTTCATTCTTAAAAAAGATTATCTCTCAAAAAACAGCGAATACTACGCGACGTATCACCTTGGCCTGTTCTTTGAGGATGAAGATAATTCCTGGCAACCGGCAGATTTCCGGATGGTCGGGCTTCATCGAACCGCAGGGTATATCCTTGGTGTTTCCTCTGATGAAGAGCCTCCCCAGCTTGTTCTTGAAGACGAGAGACCGATCGAGGAGCCTTACGTCGTCATCGCAACTCAGGCGAGTTCCCAGTGTAAATACTGGAATAACCCTGAGGGATGGCATGATGTGATCGCATTCCTCAAGCGCTCCGGTTATCGCGTTATCTGTATTGATAAAGATATGGTCTGGGGGCAGGGTATTCATTGGAACCAGATCCCGAATGGATGTGAAGACCAAACGGGTGCTCGCCCTCTCTCAGAGCGCGCTAACTGGCTTAAGCATGCTGACTTCTTTGTTGGTCTCTCAAGCGGATTGAGCTGGCTTGCATGGGCGGCGGGAACGCCCGTTGTGATGATTTCCGGCTTTACACATCCGACAAATGAATTCGAGACACCGTATAGGGTTTTCAACACGCACGTCTGTAACAGTTGTTGGCATGATGTTCGTTATCCCTTCGAACACAGCAACTTTCTTTTCTGCCCTCGTCATAAAGACACATCCAGACAATTTGAATGTACACGGCACATCAGCTCGAATCATGTGATTGCAACGATTAAAAAAGCCATAGCCGACATCAATTCTGCCAACATATCAGCATAGTCTGCTTGGATCAGCATACCTGGAGAGTTCCAAGAACCCTCCAGTTTACGAGCGACTGCCCTTTTTCACTCCGCTCCTTACGCGGAATCGCGGACGAGGAGCTTGGGCCGAAGCGCGATGAGTTGTGCAGTAGAGGCCTGCCCAAGGATCAGATCTGCTAGGGACCGCATTGCCGACCGACCAATTTCCGTGGACGGCTGACTCATCGTCGTTAATGTCGGTGTAACAAATGCGGAGTAATCTAGGCCGTCATATCCGACGATCGCCACGTCTTCCGGGACGGAAAGCCCGGCGGCGATTATACCGTGCATAAAGCCTACTGCCAGGGCGTCGCTCGAGCAGATTACCGCGCGGGGGCGTTCATGCAGGGCTAGATAAGCCTTCGCTGCCCGAGCACCCGAGGCCATGTCGAAAGGTCCTCCTTCCAGACGGATGAGCCTGTCTCCCAGACCGTGGGTAGTCAGTTGTGTCATGACGGAGCGGCATCGAATTTTCTCATGAGTCGCGCCTTTTGGGCCAGAAACATAAGCGAAACTCATGTATCCGCGCCGCACGAGGTAATCGACCATTTCGGAGAACCCCTCTGCTTCCTGGGCGACGACACTGGTCAGGCCAAGATGTGTCATGTCCACCATTATGCTGACGATGGGTGGAGGCTGGGTCCCGGAACCGATTTCGGGAACAGCCTTCCAATGATCCGTGGCCATGAGAATAACGCCACTAATCATACCGCCATTCAGAACCTTCACGACATCTTCGGGGGGGATGGTCGACGCCGAATGATGCTGGATCATGACATTGAATCCCTGCGCCTCGGCCTCATTGCAGATTCCAAGCAGTACGTCCGTAAAAACCGGCAGAAGGGCCTGATCGGCAAAATTGGGTGCCATGACCAGAATGGTGTTGATTACACCACGGCTAAGGTTTCGCGCCATGATGTTGGGAGAATAGCCGAGTTCTGCAGCGACCTGCTCAACTCGGCGGCGTGTTTCATCATTAACCCGCTCAGGCCGGGACAGGGCGCGACTGACCGTTGAGGCGTTCAGTCCAGTTTTCCGTGCAACATCCGCGAGAGTAGCTCGTCGTATCAAGTGCAAACTTTCCTCTATCGGTCAGGGGTCTGCCCCAGTTCATTCTCGTTTTATCTTCTAGCAGCCAGAGGGGCGGCGATCAAAAAACGGCAGCGGCAGGTCCTGTCATTCCTGCAAGAACCCGCACGCAGAAAAACAAGAATCAAAATTCAAGTTGATTCCGATTTCGCAACAATATAAAGACTCGCGGCAAGCGCTTGCATCTACCTGAATCTCCTATTCCGAAGCCCAGATTCTCCGATTCCGCGTGAAGGATTTCATCTCATGATGACGCGTTGCCTCTTTCTCGCCCCGCCTGAAAAACGGGCCGTTTCCGTATGCTCACAACGATCCCATCCGCTAAAAGTGACATTGCTCACCTCAGCAGTGGTCCTTCATTGCGGGAGTGCGTTCGCTGCGACAGGACATGAAAAAAAGTCCCAACCCTCGGGAACGCAGAAAACCGTCACCCATTCCCCCCAACCGGCAGGCGGGACTACTGCGGGCCCCGAAGTCCCAGTTTCATCCCACCCGGCGTCTTTGTTGCCGCGTCAGGATGAAGGGAAAGGCGTGCCAAGCGAGCGTATAGCCCAAGGAATCGAGGAGGTCATCGTCACATCGCAAAAGCGTGCTGCATCGGCACAGAAGACGGCGATATCATTGAGCGTCTGGCGTGGAAAAGAGCTTCAGACGCTGGGCATCACGAACATTCAGGCCCTGACGTCCGTCGCACCAGACGTTAACATCCTTCAGAATGAAGGCAACGCCGTGATTACCATTCGTGGCATTTCCAGCCACGACGTCAGCGAAATTGGGGACCCCGCTGTCGCCATTGCCACTGATGGCGTCTACACAAATCGCGGTTTTTCCTTCAACAGCTCGTTTTACGACCTGGACCGGATCGAAATCGAACGCGGCCCGCAGGGAACACTTGCCGGACGAAGCGCCGTGGGCGGTGCAATCAATCTGGTCACGGCGAAACCGACAAACCGGAAAGAAGCCAATGCGAAGGTTGAATTCGGCAATTATGGTGCGGTCAATTCCTGGGCTATGGTCAATATCCCTTTCTCGGACAAGGTGCAGCTTCGTGCCGCGTTCAGTTCTTCCTACAATGAGGGATATCGTGATCTCGGCACATCGGGTTACGGAGACGGTGCGAACAATGTCTCAGGCCGACTGACACTGGGACTGCATCCCTTCAAGGGTTTTCAGGGAACGATCACATATCAGGGCACGCGCATGGGAGGGGCGGGGCCGGTCGTCTATAATTCACCCTATCAGTTCGATGCTTCGGGCAATCTGATCACCTCGATCCAGCCTCTTCCCTCAGGAAGTTTGCGCCATCTTGATGTTCCGACACGGCCGGCATTGTCCAGCCTGGATCATGCGCTGCGGTGGAATTTCGAATATACGTTGCCATATATTACCCTGACCTATCTGGGTGGTTATTCCACAACGAACTATTCTGAGACCAATGACTCCAGTTCGAATGTTTCATATTCACGTCTGATCGAAACCTGGAACGCCAATGCGCGCCCGAAAACGCAGAACCAGGAGTTCCGCATTTCCTCCGACCAGAGTTATCGCTTTTTCTGGACAACGGGCGTGTATTACTTCAAGGAAAATGACAGCCTTTACAGCTACGACGACATCCCTGTCGACGGCGTCTGGGCGAAACCACTCATTTTTGACTATCAGACCATCGCTCGCTCTCTGGCCTGGTACGCGCATGGCACATATCGCATCCTCCCCACGTTACGGATTACCGGCGGCGTACGTTATACCTGGGATGAAAAGACACGTAGCGGTTCCATCCTTTTTCCCGAAGATTCCTCAAAACTGCCTTATAATTACATCGTGTCACAGAATTACGGCCATGGGTCATGGACGAAAGTCACATGGCATGCGGGTATCGAATACGATATTACATCCCGGAACATGGCCTATTTCAAAGTCGATACTGGGTACAAGCCGGGGGGATTCACCGATCTCAACGCCTATAATCCTGAAACGGTACGTGCGTATGAGGTGGGTTTTAAAAATCGTTTCCTGAACAACCATCTTCAGTTCAATGTCTCTGGTTTCTGGGAAAACTATACGGGTCAGCAGGTTTCGCAGATCGTCTCGAATTATTCCGGGGGCGGTGCAATCATTAACAATGCCGGGTCAAGTCGGATCTATGGTGTAGACCCCAGCCTTCTGCTCCGCTGGCCAGAAATTGGCGAGTTCAATCTGGACTTTCAGTGGCTTCACGCGCGGTTTCGGGATTTCGCAGTTGCGGTCACGAAGCCCATGGCAGATGGCTCTTCATCGACGGTCATGCAGCAGTTTGCGGGAAACCAACTGCCCCAGGCACCGAACTATTCCGTAGGAGCAGGTTTTTCACGGTATTGGAGAGTGCCGTCTGGTCGTGTCCTGACGCAGATCAAGACACGTTTCCAGTCTGGAACATATCTCTACTTCACCAATGAGAAGGACTCCCGGCAGAAAGCCTATACGAACACGACCGCGCTTGCGGAATATTTTCCCGACATGGGACATTGGCATGCGCAGATTTTCGTACGGAATCTCGAAAACAGCCGTATTCTGACCTATGCCGCCGAAAACGGCTATGCGAACGCTTATGCTTACTCCTTTGCGGCGCCGCGCACATTCGGGGGAGCCATTTCGGTCGAATACTGACCGGGGAACAACTGGTCCGATTTTTCCAAAATCTGTAACCGAGTGCCATCATCGTCAGACAGTGGGCCCGGTTGCAGGTAATGACACGCCCTTACAAAACCAGGAAATAATCCTATGCCTGCCATGTGGTTCCCTGTGAGATTCGATGAATTTCCGAGACCAAAAGATATCATTCACTTTCTTCTTGCCATGCTCGTCATCGCAGTCTTTTTTCATACCGCATATGCTCAGGTACCGCGCGTCACGGCTCCGGCGGGACTTTTCATCGGTGTAGATTATGGGACGACTGAAAAATTCCTTGGCATTGGCTACGCCGCCTCGCCCGACGCGGAACATCGCTGGAGGGCCGCCGCGCCACTCCCGAAGGCTGTGTCTCTTTTTAAAGCGGATCTCAAGCATGAAGGTTGTGCGGCACTCATCAGTGGAGATGCTTTTGAGACACATAACGAGAATTGTCTTTTCCTGAATGTTTACCGGCCGCGCAACACGTCAGCCGACGCGCGGCTGCCGGTCATCGTCTTCATCCATGGCGGGGGCAACCAGTCCGGTACCCCGGAAATCTACGACGGGTCGGCTTTTGCCGAGGCAAGACATGCCATTGTCGTGATTCCAGCCTACCGTCTGGGTGTTTTCGCCTTTCTTGCTCTGCCACGTACAGGGGATGGCCTAGCGCCCTCGGGCGACATCGGACTTGGAGACCTGCTTGATGCCCTGCGCTGGGTCCATGTCAACATTGCCAGCTTCGGGGGGGATGTGGGGAACGTCACTCTGGACGGTGAGTCCGCAGGGGCTGCCAATGTCTGTGACCTGCTGGTCACTCCAGAGTCTGCTGGGCTGTTCCGGCAGGCCATCATGCAGAGCGGGTTCTGCCCCAGCCGATATCCTCTCTCTGTTTCCGAGGCGATCGGGATGGCGACGGCGCGGGAGGCTGGCTGTGCTGGCGCGAATGTCCTTGCATGTTTGCGCGCAGTGCCTACCGCGACACTTCTAAGGAGTTGGGACAAAGTCTGGGCGAAGCCGACGGTCCGTCTTGCAAATGGTCAGGTTGTTCCTCGGCCTCTTTTTCCCGTAACTCCTTCTGGCGCGGCCCTCCAGCCGGTATCGGTGGACAAGGCTCTGAAACAGGGCGACTGGCACCGGGTACCCGTTCTGATCGGCTTCAACCGGGACGAACTGCGTGGCTTTCTGGCAGGGTATTTTCCCATGTCACCCAAGGATTACAAGGCAGCTCTAACGCGGGCCTATCCCGCTTTTGGGCGTGAGCTTGAAGCTCTCTATTCTGAGGTCGGGAATGCGCCATTTTATAACTTTGCGGCCATGCGGTCTGATCAGATCCTTATTTGCCCCGCCTTGCGTGCGGCAACGATGCTCTCCGCCTCGACGCGTGTCTCTGTTTATGAATTCGCCGATCGGACTGCTCCGCCCTTTCACTCGCTTGCGCTCAGTCTGCCCGTTCCCCCGAACTTCCAGAACGGGGCGGCTCATACGGCAGAACTTCCCTATCTGTTCGGTTATCAATCGGTCTCTCGTCCATTGTCAGCCGAGCAGGTCGCATTGTCGCGCCAAATGATCGAATTGTGGTCAGCCTTCGGTCACTCTGATTCCACATGGCCAGAGTGGACTCCAGACCATCAGATCGCTCTTGTCATCTCGGATCGGGCCAGTGGCGGTATCGTGCAAAGTCTGGATGTCGCAAAGCAGCATCACTGCGATTTTTGGGACCGTCATCCTGAGATGGTCAATACTTTCTTTCCTTAGTCTATCCTTCGTCCCACAAGGTCACGGCATAGGATGAGGGGCGCCGGAACATTCCCCGAAATATATGAGTCGCTGTGATTTTCTGTCTGAATGGGTGGTATAAGGATAAAAATTCCCTGCCAGAATTCCATGGCAAGCGGTTGCATAAGGGTCATTTCTTTCCCATAATGGAATCTGCCGGCTGCGGCTTTTGACGTGCAGCCATGATGGGAGGAAGCATCCATGCAGTTGGGAACGGATCTTGTCACGTTCTACAATCCGGATTTCTGGGGCGTCAGTTCCGAAGTCGAAATTGCTCAGCTTGCACAGCAGGACGGCCGTGCCTTCTGGAGGCGGCTTCTGGATGCTCAGGCCAGCACGGGTGTCGCAGGAATAGAGCTGACTTTTCCTCCGTTTGACTGGCGAGGGGCGGTGGCAGCCTTTGGGTCAATTGACGCTCTGTTGAATGAGCTTGGCCAACGCGGTCTTGTTATCTGGTCCAGCTTCTTCCCGGATCTCGATCGTATTCCAATCTCGGAGCATTCGGCATCCCAGCAAAGGATTTTACAATCTGCCTTGGATGCTGCGCAGTTTCTTTCGGCTGTCGGCGGACGTGTTCTGGTTGTCGGATTGCCGTGCCGAAGTACCTGGTGTGCAGACCCTGTGCAGTTTGTGGATATGGCGCTTGCACAGCCCATGGCCGATCTGTTGAATCGTATGGGGGCCCTGACAGCGCGTGAAGGGATTATGCTGGCCGTTCACACGGAGGCCCATTCTGTCTGTTGCGCTCCGCGGGACGTGGATCTGTTCATGCTTCTGACAGATCCCCGTTACGTCTCGCTGTGCTTCGATCCTGCTCACATAATTCTTGAAGGGGGTAATCCCACCAGGGTTCTGGACCGTCATCTTGAGCGGGTTGTTGCCATGCACTGGAAAGATGCCAGTGGGATCATGCCGCTTTCCATAGTGATAGACGAAACGATTTACGCGAAGCACCGCCCGTATTTTCGGCCATTGGGAGAGGGGGATGTGGATTTTTCCACCTTGCGGCGTCTGCTGGAAAACGCACCTCTGAAATGTGGTCCCATCCTGGAGATGGATTCCTGTCCTGCACCGGAACAGGTTCTGCAAAAAGCCGCAGCATTTGTCCGGAATGCTTATGGTTTGACATCGGGAACAGACGCATGACCTCTCCGCGATATGATGTCATTGTCGTAGGGTCCGGAGCTGCGGGTAGTTTTGCAGCCAAGGAACTTGCTGAACAGGGCCTTTCCGTTCTTGTTCTTGAAGCTGGGCCAAAGCTTGAACCGGCTGATGTTCAACTCCGCAAAGGACGTGAAAGGTCACATACAGCACTTTTCCCGCGGATCAAGGCCTCCCTCCTGGGGCAGCCTGTTCAGGCGCGTGTAGCCTTCTTCAAAGAGCAGATCCGGCATTTTTTCGTCAATGACTGGATGCATGGTTACACAACTCCCAAAAATCGACCCTTTTTATGGATACGAGGACGACAGACAGGCGGACGGCTGCACGTCTTCGGGCGCGTTCTCTTCCGGTGGTCCGACGAGGACTTCAGAGGGAAAAGTAGAGGAATGGGTGGGGTAGACTGGCCCTTTTCCTATGCAGATCTTGCACCATTTTATGAGGAAGTGGAGCGGTTCATCGGGATTTGTGGCAATCACGATGGTGTGGACAGCGCCCCTGACGGCATCATGGCCGAGGCTGCTACCCTGACGCCTGAAGAAAAAGGTTTTCGGTCCGCCATCAAGGCCCGTTGGCCGGATCGACAGGCCATCGCGTGGCGTTTCAACAGATACAAGCGGTCTCCCGTTCCTGCTGCTCTTGAAGCAGCTCTCGCAACAGGACGCACAACGCTTCAGTCCGACACAATTGCAGTGTGTATAGAGACGGATGCTGCAACAGGGCACGCGACAGGCCTAACATGCGTGGATCGCAAGACCCGCAGACGTTACACCATTTCAGCCCAGGCTGTCGTCGTGTGCGCTTCTCCAATCGAGAGCATCCGGCTGCTTTTGAACTCCCGTTCTGTCCGGCATCCCGCAGGACTTGGGAACGGTTCGGGTGTTCTGGGCCGCTATTTCATGGATCAGTGCGCCAGCCTGATGTTCGGACGGTGGCCAGCGTCAGCCCGGGAAGGAGAAGTGGAAACGCTTCCCCAACATCCATTCTTCGGTCCTACCGGGGGGATATATGTGCCGCGTTATGAAAATATTGGCGATCAGCGCAATCCGGCCTTCGTGCGGGGGTATAGTTATCAGGGTTCCATTGGCCGTTATGGCGCGGCAGATGCTCAGGGATATTTCCCTGTAACGATCATGGCTTTTGGGGAAATGCTTCCCTATCAGGATAACCGGGTTACCCTCAATCCCTCCCGGAAAGATCGCTGGGGCATACCTGTTCCACATATCAGTTGTGGTGTTCATGCGAATGAACGTGCCATGCTCCAGCAGCAGATTCAGGACTGTGCAGACATGATCGAAAGTGGGGGAGGAGTGGTAGATTTCTGGGCCTCACCTCTGGGTCTAGGGCAGAAAGGGACCGGTTTGTCTCCAGAGCGGAGCTGGCCTGTCCGGTGGCTTCTTCGCAAAATGTTTCCCAAGAGTCTCATAATGGGAGCTGCGATCCATGAGAGTGGAGGCGCGCGGATGGGAGATAACCCGAAAACATCGTATCTCAACGCATATGGTCAATGCTGGGAAGTGCCAAATGTCTACGTTACGGATGCATCCAGTTTTCCGACTGGTGGCGCGCTGGGAACGACCCTGACGGTTATGGCCATGAGTGTTCGGGCGTGTCGGCACCTGGCAGGTGAACTCAAAGCAGGTCGGTTTCGAGAGCTTGGGTGACGTTTGCAGATAAATCACTCCGGGCAGGGACAGGCCATGACGGATGTATCGAACGCGATTTCTACTCGTGAGAAGATGGTTTATGGGTTGGGGGACTTGTCCTCCAACCTGATGTGGGGGCTCACCTCTGCGTATATCATGTTTTATTACACAGACATCTATGGTCTGAAAGCTTCGTCTGTCGGGTGGATTTTGCTGATTGCCAGAATTTTCGATGCATTTTGTGACCCTGTCGTCGGGTGGTTTGTGGATCGGCAAGGCGGCTGGGTTATTCCTCGATTGATCCGATCGTTAGCTGTCCCTTTGGGAATGGCAAATATTTTCTGTTTTTTGCCTCTTCCGTTCTCACCTCATGGGAAAATTCTCTGGGCAGCATTGTCCTATATTGTCTTCGGCGCGATCTACTCCTGTATCAATACACCTTATGGCGCTCTAGCCCCTATGATGACGGTGGTTTCGCGTGATCGTGTTGAATTGAATTCGTTTCGCATGATGGGGTGTCAGGTTGGACAATTCTGTATTGCAGCTCTCACCATTCCGGCTATCACATGGCTGGGTGGGGGGAGTAGCGCAGCTCATCGTCAGAAAGGTATGGTCCTTTTTGTTCTGCTCTTGTCGAGTGCTGGCGTTTTACTCTGGCGTAAGGTCGGAACTACATGCCAAGCCCGGTATCCGACAGAGCCAGTAAGAAATAATATCTTTTTCCTTCTAAAAATTCTTTGTAGAAACAGATTGTGGATTCTGTGTAATGTTATGGTTTTTCAGCAATTTATTGTCATTGCAGCAGTATATGGTTTTGTACTTTACTATGTAAAATGTGTCCTGGGCGGAACAGATGCCTGGGGCGGGATGGCTTTGACGCTGGCGACGGTCTGCTCTTTTTTAGGGGCAATGCTCTGTCCTTTTAGTTCACGATGCTTTGGAGTGATGAAGACCGCAATGATCGCAACACTCCTCCAGATTGCAGCCTACGGAGCCATTTTCGTTTCTGGTGGTTGGATACCTAGTTTTGTTCCAGCTTTCTCGGTTCTCGCCTTTGCGCAGGGGCTCATGTCTCCTCTGGCCTATGTATTTTTAGCAACTGCAATTGAGGACGGATCCTCACGGAGTAGCTTGAAATCAACTGGATTGGCGTATTCGATTAATACGCTGGTTTCAAAAGTTTCCATGGGTGTTTCTGGTTTCGTTCTCGCATTATGTCTGTCTTATGGTCATTACGATTCATCTTTATTATTGTGTGGAGAGGATACAAAATACTGGATAAATGTGGGATTTGTATTTTTCCCTATATCGGCTCTTTTGGTTCAGTATATTATTTTGAATATCTGGAATTCTTCCCGTGCTAATGAATATTCCGCGAATAAAATTTCATCCTAGAGCCTGTTAAGGCTTGAATGATGCAACGTGCTGCTTGGACTCAGAATTCATAGTCAGAACATGATGGTTGCTACGAGACAGATGGTCGAGACGAAAACATTTGGGAATTTGTCGTAGCGTGTTGCGGCTCGCCGCTAGTTCTTAAGGTGACCGAACATGATTTCGATGCAGTTTCGGCGCTTGTATTCAACTTGTCGTATCTGATGGGCGCTTCCGCAGGATTTCCTGTCTGCAATGCAGGGCTTTATACCTTTTTCTTCCAGAGTGCCCGTCTTTAGTGCCAGTCAGTCTCAACATGCGTTACGATATCCTCCCGATCGACCGCTTCAGTTCGTTGAAGCGCATGGGGCCTTCGGCGAGCATCATGATAATCAGCATACTCCACTCGTCGCCAATCCGCGACAGGACATAACTGGACGTGTCGCGGTTTAGTTCCGGACCTTTAAGAGCCTGTTTGGAAAATCGATCTGATGTGATTCAAGCTCT
>NZ_BANH01000029.1 GCF_000964465.1 Gluconobacter thailandicus F149-1 = NBRC 100600
CACTGTCAAACGCTTCCATTACGACAGTCATGAGCAGTTGAGGATCCACCTCAACGACTTCATGGCAGCCTATAATTTCGGGCGAAGGCTCAAGACGCTGAGTGGCCTCACACCTTACGAATACGTCTGCAAAATATGGACTTCAGAGCCAGAAAGATTCATCATCAACCCAACCCATTAAACCCCGGGACTAAACAACTTATGTGTTTCCAGCCAGCTATGATGGCCTCCTGACCGACCCTGGCCAGGGTCGGTCAGGAGGTGAGATACAGCGCTTAACATCTGGTAGCCTGACCACGTTTTCCAGTAGGCTGATCTCGCCTCTCTTCACCGTCTCGAACAGTTGACGGCGGCCCGCTTCCGGGACCGCGAACATAAGAAAGAGAGAGTGATATGTCTGCGCAAACCATTATCGGAATAGATGTGTCCCGAGACTGGTTTGATGGCTTCTGTCTGCCCGAAAAACAGAGATTCCGTTTGCAAAATTCACCTGATGGCCATGCCAGATTACTGGAAACCCTTCAGAGTATGCCTGATGGTCTCAAGGTTGGGTTTGAGGCCACAGGCGGACAGGAATAGGCACTCTGGCGTGTTCTCATAAGTATGGGAATCAATGCGGTCCAGTTGCCACCAGCACAAATCAAGGCTTTCGCACTCTCCATGGGGAAGAGAGCGAAGACCGACCAGATCGACGCAGAACTGATTGCGCGCTTCCTGGCGCTTCGCCCAGAGGTCGGCCGAACACTGCCAGATGAAAAACTTCAGCTTCTCCGGGCATTAACGGTTCGCAGAGCTCAGATGGTAGAGGCGCGTAAACGGCTTTCTGCCAAAGCAGAACTTCTCCGTTCCATCTCCGGTATCGACCCGGTATCAGTCGCCATGCTTCTCGCAGAAATGCCAGAACTGGGCCGCATGACAGCGACTGAAGCCGCTGCCATGACCGGACTTGCACCAATGGCTCATGATGACAGCAGCGCGATGCGTGGGAAGCGTGTCATTTCAGGGGGACGGAGATCTTTCCGCCATGTCCTGTTTCAGGCCGGATTGGCAGCTTCATGTCATAATCCGGTTCTGAAAGCTGTGGCAAAGCGCATAAAACAGAGGGGCAAGCCACATAAATTGGTTATTATCGCGATTGCGCGGCGTCTCGTCACAATCGCAAATGCCGTCCTCAAAACAGGCCTGCCATGGCGCATAAGCTCCGCCGCTTAAACACAGTTGCTAGCTTGATGCGCGACACCCTCAAAACACATTTCAGGTCTTAGAAGCAAGAAAACCCACCGGAAGCGTGTCATGCTTCTCGCAACTCTGTTTTCACATATTTTGAGAGTACAGTGATGAGGCGAGTTTTCCAAATACCATTCTCATCAGTTTCCCGCTTTCTTCTGCCATGCCTTCTACTGTCTTCTTGGCCATCCAAGGTCACGGGTCAGGAATCAACCCTGCTGGAAATTCGCATCGATACCGGCGCAATTCAGGGGGAAGTCCGCAAGGGAGTGAAAGTTTTCCTCGGTATTCCTTATGCGGCGCCTCCTGTCGGTTCTCTGCGCTGGCGATCACCAAAACCCGTCGCTGCCTGGGAGGGCCTCCGAAATGCCAGGCATTTCGGGCCGGATTGCATGCAAATCTCAATGAGTCGAGCGCTAGGTCCCGGCTATACGAATCCGACTAGCGAGAACTGCCTCTACCTGAATATTTGGCAACCAGCCTCTACGCCAAAACCTGCTCCTGTTATGGTATGGATTCATGGTGGTGCATGGCTGATGGGTGCAGGGTCCTTGCCCATCTATGACGGCACAGCCTTTACGCGACAGGGAATTATTCTTGTCACGATTAACTATCGGCTAGGCCGCTTCGGCACGTTTCCCCATCCAGCACTTCGTAAAGAGAGCCAAAGAACCGGAGAGCCTTGGGCTAATTACGGATTGCTCGATCAGATCGCAGCTTTGCGATGGGTACAAAAAAATATCACCGCATTCGGCGGCGACCCAGGTAACGTGACAATATTCGGGGAATCCGCCGGAGGACGGTCAGTTAACATGCTGCTGACCTCTCCCCTTGCCCATGGCCTTTTCCAGAAAGCGATCGCCCAGTCCGGCGGGGGCCAGAACATCCTTGAAAGTATCATACCGACTGAGGGTTCACACTCCCCTTCTCCAGTGGAAGCGCGAACTCTAGCCTGGTCGCGCGCGCAAGGCGTTTTGGATGAAAACGACATGGACGCCCTACGTCGCCTCCCGGCCGATGTCGTTGTCCGTTATAGGCCGGGAGAACCGCTGCCGACACCGGTGATCGATGGACGAATTCTTCCCATGCAGGTCGACGATGCCATGATGTCAGGCACACATGCTAACGTGCCCTACCTGACTGGTGCCAATACGTTCGAGCAGAGTCTACTAGAATGGATGCCTGGCGCCTTGGAAAAGGCTGTTACCGCACAGAAAGCCAATTTCTTGCAGATTATGAACCTTTACAATGCGACCGGCCCGCAACGGACTGAGAGACTGGAGAAATGGTGGGGAGAAGCTGGTTATGTGGCTCCATCACGTTTTTACGCGCATCAGATGGCCCAGAGCGGTAACCCGGTTTGGCTCTACCGTTTCGGGTACATCCCACATGCAAAGCGCGGCAAGGTCAAAGGCGCCGGTCACGGCACGGATGAGGGGCTGGTTTTCCACAACGAAACTCAGTCCAACCGCTATGGTTACGGTCCAGCTGATACTGCAATGGCGGAAATGCTCAACCGCTACTGGGCTCAGTTTGCACGAACCGGCGATCCGAATGGAGGCATGCTTCCTCCTTGGCCACGACTAACGCCAGAAGGTGAAAATCTGATGGAATTCGGAGACGATAGCGCACGACCAGCAAGTGATCCTGCTGCATTTCGTCTCAATGTTCTAGATCGGCTGTTCCTTGAGAGAATGAAAGGCGGCTGAAGCCATTTTCCGTATTTTTTCTTATGGCTGCATGGTATTTGGTCTTGGGGCTAGATAGTGCGAGTTTTACGTAAATAAAAAGAGGCACTATGGATCATAGTTTACCACGGGAGCACCACGATGAAATTGACCGATTGGTCGAACGATACAATATGATCCGGCAGCCTGCTTGTCTTTTATTGTATCAACGCGATTTTTACGAATAACACCACGCATTTCACTGGCCCGTCGGGTGAAGACTGAACGCCAACGTGCAAAGTCGTACTTCAACAATAAGTTTCCTCCCCGCACGTATTTGAACGTATTGTCTTCCCGCAGAAAGCAACGCAACAGTTCAGCAGCCTCAACAGCCGCCAGAATTGGGTCCTTCGGCTCATCGCCTTGATGCCGCGTCAGGATGGCATGGGCCCGATGCTCCGTTCTCGGCATAATCGGAGATGTGCTCAATGGCGCTTGCTAGTCCACCGCCTCCGAAGCCAGCTTTAAACCACTGGACGCCACGTTGATTAGGTTGGGTTTACAAAAGACCTGATCCGGAGCCTTGCGACAGTGAGATTGAGGACACTTACGAAAAGACAGGACAGTCTTATCGTAGCGGGTTACGATGCGGCGCATCTGCTTGAACCTGTCGAACATGCGCTCGCTGCAGTTGCGATCCCTGTAACGTCGTCAGTCTGCTTTCCAAGAAGCCTTGCGGCCTTTGCGTGGTGGAATGACTGGCAGGCTCCTTGAGTCGGTAGATCCTGACGAAAACAGTTGCTGTCATACCCCCCATCGGCCAGCATGGCATTGGGGACGGGACAAGACACTAGCTTGATGCGCGACGGGTTCGACTTTCATGGCAACGTGCGTCCGATGCACTCCATCGCAAATTTCATCGCACTGTAAATCCCGATTCCCGACCACGCCGCCAGGCCGCTTCAGCCGAAACATGCACGAGACCACGCAAAATGCCTGTAATAAATCATGTTTTCGTTACGGCGCGTCGTTTAAAAGCTATATCCAATCGTACCAACGAACTGACGTGGGGCAATATACTGCTCACTGGTCTGGTTCGTTCCGTACGGATCTGTAAAGCGCGAGTTCACACCAGCCGTGTTCGCAAGATTAGTTGCTGCGAAAGACATTCTCCAATGGCTTGCGCGTGGCTTGTATTCAAGGAAAGCATTGAAGATAAAGTAAGCAGGCACATGATCGATCAGAGGATTATCTATAATCCGGGCGGAGTAATTGCCGCGATAGATGTATTGCGCGCGCGTTAGGAGCGTGCCACCAGGGATGTCCCAGAGATAGGACGCCGAAAGAGACGCCTGCAAATTCGGCAGCCCCGGCGCCTGATTGCCTTTGACATTCGGTGCTGACGCCTGAACCGCGGCCCAGCAGGCACTATTGTAGTACTGTCCACCATAGGCACAAGCTGGAGAAGATGCATAAGCCGTGCTGACAGTGGAAGCGTCAAGCGAATGATAGTTCGACACGATGCGGCTTTTTTCAAGAGTGAGAGAGCCATCGATCCTCAGACGGTCATGAAGAGCCACATAGGCGCTTTCCATTTCGATTCCGTACAAGTCAACTTTGGGCACATTCGCGATGCCATAGGCATAGGGATACGGATCGTCTGCGATATATTGCATGTTGTGATAATTGGCATAAAAAGCCGCGATATTAAACATGATCTGGTGATTGAAAAACCAGTTCTTCGCTCCAATTTCGTAATTGAGAATGCGTTCTGCCTTGAACTCTTGACCTATGACCTTGGCAGTCGAGTTGCCGTTAACGCCCCCAGGTTTGTAGCCTGTGCCGACGGAAAAATAGACCATACTCTCAATACCTAACGACAAGCGCGTCAGATCATAATCAATCTCGGCTTTCCACGTCGGAATTTTCGTCGAAAAACTATGCTGGCTTGAGGTATTCCCGTAGGCTGAAAAACCATTACTGTTCGAACTGTAGCGGTCGTAATTGAATCGCGCGCCACCCTTGAGGTGAAGGCGCTCTGTGAAGTGGTACCCAAGCTCGACATAAGGCTGCACGGCAAAACGTGTCGCTGTCTGCTGGTTACCATAGGTCAAGGTGGAGGGAGCATTCGTCATGAGGTGCTCGGGAACCGCATAATTTGGCCAGCCAGTATAATTCGTTCCCCCAAATTCAGTGATATAAGCATGACCTCTCTGCCCCATCAGAAACAGTCCTACCTCCCAGTCGATCGGCATCGCCCTGCGTGACTTGAGCGCAATTGTCTCGGAATAATTGTTCATGGTATTATTATTATTAGGAAGAATATCATATTGGCCGAGAATACGCTCACTCACGCGGGCATTATCGTACTGCTCATGATCGCGAATGTGTTGAGCTGCCGTCACGGACGTCAGTTCGACAAGAGATGTCTTCCAGTCAAGGTTTAAGTGATAAAGGGAACTCGTCAGCGAACTCCGAGCAGGATAGTCCTGATTCACGATACGCGGATTTGTCGATGTATCGAGAATGTTCTTCTGCTCGGCACCATGTGGCGTGGAATTATACCACTGCCCTGTAAGCGTCGCCGTGAAATTGCTGAAGGCCTGCCATTTGATAGCAAGTTTGCCAGCATTATCCTGAGCATCATCAAGATCATACCGTCCAAGGTAAGGCGAAGTCGTGTGTGCAAAGCCAGTATGGGTATAAGACTGGAACGAGCCCCGAATTGCGAGATTGCTGGTCAGCGGCACATTGAGCTGAGCGCGACCCCGGGCAAGGTTGTAATCGCCACCTGAAGCTTCGACCTTGCCTGAAATACGGTCAAAGGTCGGATCTTCCGTGTTGATCACAATCGCACCGCCTGGCGCACTCTGCCCATATTTGGTAGCTTGAGGCCCTCGATACACATCGATGGATTCAAGGTCGAAAAACGTCTGATCCAGCGATACCGAATTGGCAATATAGACGCCGTCGATATACACAGCCACGCCAGTCGAGGTCGTAAGTGTGTTCTGAGCAGTCTGCATGCCCACGCCGCGGATCTGAATGTTAGTCTGATATCCGGCAGTCTTGGCGATATTGAGACCAGGCGCCAGTCCATTCAGGCCGGATATACTCGTCACGTTCGAATGATCGAGTGTAGAAGCTCTGATAGTCGTGACTGAGGTTGGCGTCTTCTGAACGTCCACCGAACGAGCAACTGCACGGACCTGAATGGTCTCAGGCTTATTCAGGGGCTTTCCAATCCCTACCTTCCGACCTTCCGCGACTTTTTTGGCGGCCTTGTTGGAGATTGTTTCGGCACTCGCCTCAGTCATGAAGCCCAACGAGACAACCAGAGACAAAGCACTGCTGTTCAACGCGATATGACGGAGCCACGAACCTTTGCGCATGAGCTTCTCCTTGCGTTGCATTCTGAGACCACAGATGTGAACCGCGACTGCGGGGTGACGTAAAAAAGATTAGAGGGCGCAAGAAAAAACCTTCTTGCTTCTGAGGCCCGCACTATGTTCTGAAAACGAAATAAATTATTTAATTAATGTTCTGATATGGCATTAGAGATCAAGCACGAGACGAGGTGTCTTCGCACCGGAGCAGCAGATCATCATAGTTTCACCCCGAGCTTGCTCCTCTTGAGTCATGACACTGTCTCGATGATCCGCAACACCATCAATAAGACGTGTCTCGCACATTCCACATACACCTTCCGCGCAGGAAAACGTCGCGCTGACGCCTGCTGCACGAACAGCTTCCAGAATCGTCTGGCCTGCGCGAACCTGAACGGTGCATCCCGTTTTCGCCAGAACGACTTCGAAATTCCCGCCGGTAGCTGGAGCGGCAACTGCCGAGAAATGTTCTCGATGCCGTTGGGCATCAGGGAGTCCCCCGAATGCAGTTTCAAACGTATCCATCATCCGTCCAGGACCGCAGCAGTAGACGTGCGCAGCCGAATCGCAGTCCTGTGCAATAGCATCGAACGAAAGCCGCTCCTGCCCGTCATGCGAGAAGTAAGTTTTCACCTTCGATCCGTCACATTGATGGATTTCAGAAAGAAACGCTGCTTCTCTTGCGGTAGAAGCCGCATAATGCAATTCCCACGAGGCTCTGATCTGCATCAAACGTTGTGTCAGAGACCAGATGGGAGCGATGCCGATACCACCCGCGATAAGCACATGGTGCGGTGCAGGCTCGAACAACGCAAAGCGATCTCGCGGCATACCAATCTCTAATATGTCCCCCTCTGAGAGTTGGCTATGGAGCCACGCTGAGCCGCCGCGACTCTGAGGCTCACGCAGGACAGCAATCTCATACTGTTCACGTGTTCCTGGCAGATTTGTCAGAGAATATTGCCGGATCAGTCCACCCGCACATGGAATGTGTACATCAATATGTGCTCCTGCCAATACGGGCATTAAGGGCATGCCGCTCGAAGACTCCAGCGTAATGCGGAGTATCCGTGACGTCAGCGCAGCAAGCCGGGAGACACGCATCGGCAGGATTGGATTGGTCATAGCAAGCTCGCCATAATCGGAAGAGTTGAGGACGTCCTTTCGCTGACAATCATCGGCGATCACGTAAAAACAAGACAGGCGACGTACTTGTGCGCGCGTATCAAGGATTAGGGCGCTTTCGCACAATTCTCCTGCTCACTCTTGTCATTATTATGTTGTCCAAAAGGATCGTTCCCATCTCGGAGATCTCTATGATGCAGAGGTATCACCTATGGTTTTGATGTGTGAAACAGGATCAACGCGCCCGCTCGACGCGCCAAAGGCGCTTCACCATCTCAAGGCAACCCCGCATAATGTACATTGGGGTTATTTCGACGCCTCACTGGCACCGGCGCTCATCATAGACTCTGGCGACCTGATCCAGGCCGAATCCTTAACACATCATGCCGGCGACGACCCGGCACTCCTGATGGATGAGGCGATGCACCAGATCTGGCGCAGCATTCCAGAGGCAGACCGCAATCCCGGGGTGCACCTTATGACCGGCCCAATCTATGTCCGCGATGCGAAGCCTGGCGACATGTTGGAAGTCCGTTATCTCACGATGACCCCACGCTTTCGTTTCGGTTCCAATCTCGCGGCCCATTGGGGACAGCTTTACTCCGACCTTGGAGAGCGCGAACGTGTCACGATCTATGGCCTCGATCCGGCAACGAATACCGCCGAAGCTGTCTATGCCTATGACGTCCATGAGAAATACCTGACGCCAGGCCGGATCACTAACTGTCCGGAATGTGATCGCAAGCCAGCGCTAGCTGGCGTCCGCGTTCCCGTCCGCCCCCATCTGGGTACCGCGGGTGTCGCACCCGACGCGCCGGGTCGGATCAGCACCATCCCACCCGGCCTGCATGGCGGCAATATTGACAACTGGCGGATCGGGGCGGGGGCGACAATGTACTACAAGGTCCAGGTCGACGGTGGACTGTTCTCCATAGGGGATCCTCATATCAGCCAGGGCGACGGCGAGATTAGCGGCACCGCAATCGAGGCATCGCTCGACGTGCTCTTTCAGGTCATCCTGCGGCGTGATTTCACTTTTCGTTCACCACTTCTCGAGACACCAGACCATTTTATTGTCCACGGCTTTGGAGACAACCTCGACGTGGCGGCAAAGGAAGCGTCGCTGGACATGCTCTCACTCATCAAGGAAACCGGCCTGTCCGCAGACGACGCCTATTCGCTTCTATCTATCTCAGGAGATCTCGGAGTCACGCAGGTCGTTGACGGCACCGTCGGCGCCCACATGAAAATCCGACGTAATATTCTCCCCTCTCCCCGAAAATCCTGATCCAAAGTGAGTAGGCCAACGTGTGTCCAGAACATTGGCAACGTGATAAATTAGGGTTGATGATCGCCTGCACCATCGGCGCGATGACTGGCGTGACCCCGGTTGTCATGATCACCTTCGGTCTGTTTCTCGCCCCGATCGCAGATGCTTTTCACTGGTCGCACGGCTTTGTGAGCATGGCTTTCCTCATGCTCTCGCTCGGCATGGCCGCGGGCTCACCAATTGCCGGACGTATTTCTGATCGTTTCGGCACCAGGCGCACGATCCTCGTGGGATTTATCCTGTACACCGGATCGCTGGCACTGGTCGGTCTTTTGCAGGCCAATCGTGCGGTATTTCTTGTCATATTTGCCGTGATAGGCCTCACCGGAGCATTGCCGAGTACAATGATGCTCGCCCGCGTGGTCGCAACATGGTTCGATGTACGACGTGGGCTCATGCTCGGAATCATGGCCGGCCTAGGTAACGGTATCGGCGCCAGTATCATGCCTGCAATCGGTCTGGCTATCATGGCGCATGCAGGGTGGCGGGCCACCTACCCCGTTCTTGCGTTGATCGTCCTCGTAACAGCATTTCCTGTCGGCTTCGTTTGGCTACGGGATGCAGGGAACCCCATCACGCTGCCGAAAGCACGCGCACACGAAGTTCCCGCCGACGATATTGCGTTTCCTCCCCATGCGCCTAAAGAGCTGACCCATCAGGATACGCTAGGGAGTGCTGCAAAACAGCCGACTTTCTGGATCATTCTCCTGACCATTGCATCAGGCGCCGGCTGTATCACCGCATTGATCGCCCACCTCATACCAATCCTGACCTCTCGTGGAATCCCCATTGCTCAAGCCCTGCTGATCATGTCTGTCATGACCAGAACCTGTGCAGTCTGGCAGGTTATCATCGGTCATATCATGGATCGCACACGTGCGGGCCGCACCATCATGCCATTTTATCTTGCCGCACTTGCGGGCATATTGTTGCTGCAGAGCAGCAGCTTCATTGCCGTCGTGGTCGGCGGATTTGCCGTCGGAGTTGCCATGGGAACAGAGTTTGGGGCGCTTCCCTATGTTGTCTCACGGTATTTTGGGCTTGCCGCGTATGGACGTATCGCTGGCACCATGTATGCGGCTGTAATGCTGGCGCAAGGCATAACTCCCGTTCTTATGGATATATCCTACGATCATACCGGAAACTATAGGTTGTCTCTCGGCGCCATGACTGCTGTTTTTGCTTGCGGCAGCCTCGCATTATGCGCCTTGCCAACCTATCCGACAGGCTCAACCAAGACTTTCTGAGCAGTAAGTCAAACGTTCCATGCAATCATGACGTCCTGTGTCATCACGGAAGTGGCGCAATGCGCGGACAGGATTGCCAGCGCATTTTCGTGCGTTGCAGAATCAAAGGCGGCACAGGCATCGCGGGCAATGAAGACATCGAAGTCACGATGAAAGGCATCACGCGCAGTCGCATCTACACAACAATCGGTCGTCAAGCCGCAAAGTACAAGAGTTTCAATTCCGCACGCATGTAAACGGGCTTCAAGATCCGTCCCCGCGAATGCACTGTAAAGCAGTTTCTCTACTTCCGGCTCTCCTTCCAGTGGCAGAATCCGATAATAATCAACTCCCGTAGTGCCAAAGCGGCAGATTGCAATCTCATCTGCCATGTCAGCGCGCGCCATGAAGCGCTTGAGCGCACGAGAGTCAGTTTCTGGGCGCGTCACAACACGAATGAACCACGGCGTCACACCTGCACGCCTGGCAGCGCCAATCAACATCTGCGCCTGTGAGATAGCCGCGTCGACGGGACCGAGCGCCATGCCCGCACGCGCCATGGCAAAGCCGGGCGCTCCAAAATCATTCTGAATGTCTATGACCAGCAGCGCAGTACCTGACGGCGCGACATCCTGAGGCGCGAGCGTCATGCTTCCTCCCGTAGGCGAGGCCGGCGTAAAAAAGAGACGGCAACTGTGAGAACCAGACCGAAAGAACCGAACGCCATAAAGATCGCGCGGAAACTCCCCGTGCTGTCATGAATAGCCCCGCCCACCCAGGGACCGAAGGCCGCCGCCGTCGAGATCAGACACATCGTCGCATACAGTTCGAGGTTCTGTCGTGGGCCGAAATATTCGAGCAGCATCATGGCGCTAGCCACGTAGGATAGGCCAACACCGAGCCCCATCGTCAACACGAAGAAACCCAGCGTCAGACTACTTTGAGGAACGAGAAGATCAACAGCCGCAAGTGTCATAGCAGCCGTGGCAGCAACTGTTAGAACGCGTGCCCCCATGACCCGTCCGACCTCGCCAGCCAGAAACGATCCGGCAGCAGCGAAAAGAGCGACCAGCGACATTGTTTCGGCCGCGTGCGTCGATGACAGTCCGTGTTCAGTGAAATGCTGGACAGAGAAACCATGCAACGTCGTACTGATGGCGAGGCACCCAGTATAGGACGCGACAATGACCCAGAATGCAGGAACACTCAGCGCCGCCCTGGCGGGCCAGCCTGCTATATGAATTGTGTTATCATGGGCATGGCCGAAATGAATACCACGAACGACAAGGGTGGCTGCAATTCCACACAGACCTGTCGCAAACGCACAGAGCCACCAGAATGGGCGCCATGCATGAAAGACGTTATTCACTCCGAGATACAAAAGTGGCCCCGCGATAGAACCTAGCCCGCCAACACCGAAATAGATTCCCATGGGGCGACTTGGCTGTTCAAAGAGATTGGTCACGACATAAGTGCCCGGGACGGTCCCTCCAATCGTGAACGCGCATCCAATCAGGAGCGTGCCCAGATCGTACTCAAGCTTACTTGACGCAATAGCAAGCAGTGAAAACCCCAGTGCCAGAAAGACACTAGCAGCGCTCAGCGTCGCAACGATCCCGACCCGCCGGATCGCCATCGCAGGTAACGGGCTGGTAAGGCCACATGCAAGGCCCAGCAGAGTAAAGCCGAAACCGGCATCGCTCCAGCTCAGTTGCAGGTCCGCCACCATGGCTGGCAGCACGACGCCCAGCGCATTGAACGACCCAGCCATAAGAAAGAAATAAAGAGCCGTCACAGCCGCCAGAGCAAAATACCGCCTGACTGTAGAAGCGGCGATTGGGTCCGGTGGCATCACCACAATGCTATCCTCACTGGAAATGGCGAGAGACATAGGACAGTATTCCACCTCACGGACCCCTCTGCCGAAAGGACAGATCGAGTCAGGTTGTCTAAAAGACTGGCCATGAGCGCCTTTGCGACACGGCCGGGCATCTCTAGACGCTAGACCGCGCCGCAATGACATTCTTGCGCCAAAGCAACGAATTATATTCCGATCGCGCAACTTCGATAAATATTATCCACTTAGAAATTGTTTCAAAACTCCGCTAAAACGCCAAGGGAATTACAGTATTACCTGGAGGGGCTTTTCTAGTCCCTATCTTAGTTTTTCCCTCTTTTTGGGTTTGACCATGCTTCACGGTATCGGGGTACCAACCATGTATTGAACAAGCGCTGTGCGCCCTCCTGCCAGGAGTAGCGACCACGGGGAGCAAAACGTGATCTCAGTCCGATCTGTACCATCTCATCAACATGCAGGTCTTGGTCGATGATTTCGGTCGCAGCCAGAAAGCCCATCGCCATCTTTTGCTGATAGGCTGGATCTGCCTTGGCGCGCGGGGCTGTCAAAACTCCCTGATCAACACGATGGCTCTCGGGCCCATCAGCACGCAGAATAAGATAGATGACAGAATCCACAGTCATGACAAGAGACAGTGTCGGAGGAACGTTAGCGAACACCATACGATGACGCTCCTCCGCCGTTAGGTCAGGAAAAACTGGCAATACAGCACGCTGCGTAGCATTGAATGCTGCATCCGGATGCAGCGTGCGGTTCGTACGATAATATCCTGCTGTATCCTCACCAAGATCATCAGGAAATTCTGCCAGTTCGCTCGGGATGAAATCATGCAACGGTCCCTGGTGGAGCTTGCTTGCATGATAACCATCGTTGTTGTTCTCAAACATGACTTTCCAGTTCCAGGGATAGCGCTGCTCCTCGGCCGGCTTGTCCCCTTGGGCATTGGGCAGATCGTAGCCGCGCAGTACTTCAGAAACCTTGGCCAAACGCGGCGCAAGGGGGGCCACGTTCGTATCGAAATTAATGAAGACGAAACCTTCCCAAATTTCGAGTGCAAAAACCGGAAGGTTGAAATCCTCTTTATGGAATTTGCAGGAGCGTTCCATTGCCGGAGCTGCCGCAAGCGAGCCGTCCAGCGCGTAGGTCCAGTGATGATAGGGGCACACGAACGCGCGCGCTTTGCCGCTGCCTTCTGCAACAAGCATCGCGCGATGCTGACACACGCTGGACATTGCCCGGAGCACGCCATCGCGACCACGAGCAACGATCAGCGGTTCATCGGCGATAAAGGATGTGAAATAGTCTCCGGGGTTCGCCGCCCAGGATTCGCGCCCCATACATAGCCATTCTTTCGAAAAGATCGCCTTCTTTTCGAATTCGTAGAACCCAGCATCCGTGTAGCAAAGCGGGGGAAGGCTCTCCGCCTCTTCGGTCGGAAGGATGGAAGTCTCCATCGCGTCGAACAAGGCATCGTCGAGGGAAATGCTCGTCATGGTCAATCCAGATCGCAAATGAAGGGTTAAAAAGGCTTGTCGCCAGAGACGGTCACGCGAAACCCGGATCTCGTCTGGGGGAAATAATCCCAGATCGCCTGATGCTGCGTGCAACGATTGTCCCAGAACGCCACGGAATCAGGCTTCCAGCGGAATCGCACCTGAAAATCCGCAGCCATGCAGTGCTGGTAGAGCATGTTCAGCACTGCATCGCTTTCCAGCTTGGAAAGTTGCGGAATCCGCGTCGTGTAAGATTGGTTCACGAAGAGGCACTTGCGACCGGTCTCGGGATGCGTGCGCACAACGGGATGTTCGCTGCATGGAAAAGTCTTGCCGTTGTTGCCAACAATGGGACGATAGACATGCTCGCCATCGTGAATCGCGGTCAGCCCGTCAAGAAAATGACGCATTGACTCAGACAGCGCGTCATAAGCGGCATACATCGACGAGAAGCACGTATCTCCTCCGTATTCAGGCACGATTTTCATCGCAAGAATGCTGCCCAGCGGCGGCTCCGCATTACATGAAAGGTCGGAATGCCAATTTTCACCGGCCACAAACTTCGAACTGGCATCAGCGTGAATCGCCACAACCTCAGGATAATCCGGCAAGCCTGACACGCCAGAATGCATCGCGAGCTCTCCGAAAAAGCGACCAAGACGCAAATGATCTTCATGCGAAATCGGCTGATCACGGAAGAAAATCACCTGGTGGCGCAGCAGCGCGTCCCGCAAACCCTTCACGGTATTCGGATCGAGCGGGCGCGTCAGGTCCACCCCTTCGATTTCGGCACCAATACGGGCTGTCATCGGACGGACGATGATATTGCCCTCAAGACAGATCACATTCATTTTCAAGTCTCCGGACATCACTAGGCTTACGAATCCGCTACGCCACAGACCTCAATCGCGATCCGGGCATAGAGCAGCGTTGTCGTCACGAAATCGTCGAGAGTCGGGCGCCAACGGCGCGGCCCGAACGTGACCGCCGGAATCCCCGCGCGGTTATAGACATTATGATCTCGCCACATGGACGCATAGACAGGGTCAGCAACCTCCAGCTCCACACCGCGCACGACACGGCTGGCTGTGGCAATCGCTCCGAGCAAAGGCACAACCGCAGTCTGATCCGCCACTCCACCCTGACGATAAGCAACACAATCAATTGCATGCGGACCAATGCCGTCGAGCACTTCTTCGATCTCACGACGGATACCCTGAACGCGATCGACCGCAGATAGCCCGACCTCGACATAGAGAGCGCAGACCCCCGTACCGCCGCCAATCGCATACGGCAAACCACCGCGCACCGCTCCGATCTGCACCTTGGGAACGGTCGTCCCCCACGCCGTCTCGAACCGGTGCTCCTGCTCAAAACGTGGCGCCCAGGCATGTAACCGCGCGATGGCATCACCAAGCCGGTAAATCGGATTAGGGTGATCCTTCAGGGGCAGGGACGCATCAAACAGTGGTGTAAATATCTGCTCGCCATAAAAGCTGAGCCGAAAGATCGCGTATCCAGCCCCCTGCGCCGTCAGAGCGAAATCCGTGCCTTCAGCGGCAATCATGAAATCGGGAGCCATACCTCCATTGGCCAGAAGATATGCTGCACCGACATCCTTGCCCGACTGCGTCACCCCCTCACGACCGTCCACCGGATCGGGACCGATTTCGCCCGGGCAGGCCGCCATATAGAAGCGGCCTGCTAGACGAATTCCTGCTTTCTGGATAAGTGAGCCCGCCATCAGAAAACAAGCCATGGGCCCGCGATCATTTGCGACTGCCGCTCCTGTAAAAATTCCGCCCTGTTCCGCAACAGGCTCTTCCGGAGCGGCTTCAGGCGGGACGCACCAACGTGCATCCCGGGGATCCAGGCCACCCTCAGTGTCGAGATGCGATGCAATCAGCAATTCGCGCGACGATACCCGGCCATGACCGCCAAGGCTCCCCACAACATGAAAACGCTCCGGGACAGCGGCGATACGACGCGGACGAAAGCCTTCCTCCGCCATCCAGCGTTCGACATACTCTCCCGCTTCCCGTTCATGGCCTTGGGGGGAGAGGATGCTGCACAGTTCGAGGATACGTCGGCGCAGCACATCCCGATCCAGTAATGCCTCAAGACGCTGTGTGAGCATGTCGGTCATGCGCCGTAGCGTACCCGAAGCGCTGGAAGAACGTTATGGGACAATCTCTTCAATCCCTGCTCGTAATCTGGAAAAATGAGCATGAGGCCATCAAGATCGGTATCATCGATGACCTGTTCTATGCGTTTGACAATCGTCTCTGCCGAACCTGCGATATGCGGAGCCATGAAACCGGTCCGCGCTCGCGCTGTCATGGCATTTTCCTTACCAATCTCGGTATCGATCACACCATATGCACGCAACATGTTGCGAAAGCCTTCCGCGTCAAAGCCCTCGCGGAACACGTCCATCATGCCCTCAGCCTCGGCATCAGTGTCGCCCTGGACGATGATGGCCATCGCATACGTCCGCAAACGGCGCCCCGCGGCTTTTGCCTTGGCCTTGGCACGCTGACTGATTGCGCGCATTTCTTCATCATCTCGCCCACCAATAAACAGTGCATCTGTATTGTGAATCGCGAATTCCATGCCTTTTTCAGACTGACCTGCGGCTACCACGAAAGGGCGCGGCTTCTGAAGCGGCTTTGGTTCAGAAATGCAATGGTCGAGTTTGATGTACTTGCCATCGGCTGTGACTTCACCATCTTCTTCCCAAAGACGCCGGACAGCCTCCATCCACTCTCCGGCATAGTCATAGCGCGCATCGTGACCCAATGTTTCCGGCCACGCGCCCATCTGAGCGAATTCATCTTTAAACGCGCCGGGCACAATGTTGAGCCCGGCGCGCCCATTGCTGACCTGATCGAGCGTGGCGATCATTTTGGCGACGACAGCCGGGTTGTGTAGCAGTGTCTGAAACGTCGTCCAGATTTTAACTCGCCGGGTCTGTGCGGCGAGCGCGCTCATCAGAACAGTGGAGTCAAGCGCGGTATCCCATTGGTGATTCGCGCCACCGTAGCCTCGAAATTTTGCCATAGACATGACGAAGTCCAGTCCGATCTCTTCCGCCAGAAGCGCCGCGCGACGGTTATATTCATAGGAACCGTCGATCTTGGGTGCTGTGGTCGACAGTATCCAGCCCCCGTTGGCGATCGGCATGAAAATCCCGAAATCCTTTCCACCTTGTTCTGAAGGCAGGTCAAATACCGGGGATGAAATCGTGGGCATGCGGCCCTCTCCTTCTTGCTAGCCGATCGTTTCGTAGTCCGATCGCAAAAACCACAGGAATATTACGCATCCGTTCCACTCAAATTCTTGTCTGAATGCGATGCTCATTTGTATGATCCTATGCGATTGGCAGGAGATCAAAGTGCAACCTTGGACGTTCGAACTTGCAGATCATACAGATCAACCCGCCGCAACAGTATGGCGGAAGACGTTAGCAAGGCTCTCTCTTCCTGAAGCAACCCTACTAGTACCAACGGATGCAGAGCGTCGTGCCGACCCACGCCAGAGAATAACCGGGCGTGTGACTCAGGTCATTACACCACTGGGAATCGAGATCACACGCCTGACCGGCTCACCGCAGCGAATCGCAGGCCGCTACTCAGCGCAGACAGATGGTGTCTGGCTGGCAATTCTGCTCTCAGAAGGCGACACATCCGATGGGCCGAGCGCAACCCTCGCATCGAATGGCAAAAGCTGGACGCTCGGTGCAGGGGCCATCGGGTGCGGCCCCTTGGCCGCCGATGCCGTCCTGACGTTACCACGCTCATTTTCGATGCTTTATGTGCGACTTCCCAGATTATCACTACATTTCCGACTGCTTGCTCCGACGCCTTTGCGCGTCGGCGTGTTGGACTCAACGCTTGGTATCCGCCGCGTTCTGGCTGGTTTTCTCCAATCTTTGGGACAATCGCTGGAGGCGATGGATACCCGCCAGCTCCGCGCCATTGAGTTGGCACTGTCCGAACTGCTGATCGGCTGCGTCCTGAGCGATCCTGCCTATGGAGGCGGGGACCCACCGCTCAACCGTCGCATCGCTGCCATGCACAGCCTGTGCCAGCTCATCGAATCGGAATTGACGGATCCCGATCTGACCATGACGGCCATTGCCCGCAAACACGGCATCTCACCTCGCGGGTTACAGAAACTCTTTGCGTCGACAGGACAGAATTTCAGTCAATATCTCCGCCAACGCCGCCTCGCACGCTGTCACGACGATCTCGCCAGTCCGCTTTCAGCGCATCTTTCAATTTCGGAGATCTGTTTCCGTTGGGGCTTTAATGATGCGGCACATTTCAGCCGTAGTTTCCGGCAGGCCTATGACTTGACACCACGCGAATGGCGACGTCAGGCGACCGGTATTGTCCGGGACGAATAAACCCGAAATAGCACTCTAAGTGCGTACCAATTGTATGTTACCTGAGGCTATGAACATCTCAAATAATGACAAAAAATGTCGGTAGTGCAATTATTCTACTGATCAGAATGCGCAAAACACTAAAAGTCGTTCCTATATCTGTTTCAGAGTAATCATAACAGCAACACAGGGAAGCTAGTACCTCCATGGTTTGCACTTAACGCAACGGCCTTAGTAAAGGCAACGTTCAAGCATGTCATCATTATCAATCAAAAGCCACACATGCGGCTTGCACTCGCTACAAGACAAGCCGCGGGGCTGAAGATGAGACCGCGCGGTAGAGGCTTTGAAAATTCCGATATACAGATTGCCGTTTCCGCTGTCCGTACCATTGGAGTCTCGAAACTATTTCCCCGGTACAAAGATCTTTCAACTCTTGATCGTTCCGATATGTAAGCATTCTTAAATGGGCTTTTATCGCGGAAATGCTCATCCGTAGAGATATTAAAAAATCAACCTATCGGAGATAAAATCATATCTAAATATAATGCAGACCATCTCACCATTGATGAATCGTCAGAAAACTTTTGAAAATTGGTCCATCAGTAAGGGCGATCGCCCTTCACCCAGAGGCGATGCATTGTCCGGATATATTTCTTATCGTCAAACAACGTACCCGTATGAAGCGTACAGCGATTATCCCACATTAGAAGATCACCCACCTGCCATTTATGACGATATACGAATTTCTCGCTCGTCATAAATTCAACCAGTTCATCAAGGACCGCCAAATCCTTTGAGTCCTCTTGACCGAAAATCTCGGTGACAGTGCCAGTAGACGGCCAGAGCGCACGCCGACCATCCTTGGGATGAACACGGATCAGAGGGTGAACAACATCAGGGTTGTCGCGGATCTGCTCGGGCGTCAGTTCGCGACGCTGGTGCTCTCGCGTTTCCATGAAATGCCGGTAAGAGTGATGCAGCCTGAGTTTTTCAAGGGCTTCACGTTGTTCGGGAGGAAGCGCTTCATATGCTGCCACTCCATCAGCAATCAGCGTGTCACTACCTTCTTCGGGCACCTCGACCGCATAGAGCATTGTGCTCATGACCGGCTCTTCCTTGTAAGAATAGTCGGTATGCCACCCCACGCCGTCATTATGAGCGCCAATCGGACGACCATCCTCAATGCGGTTGGACAGCACATAGATATCCGGAAAGCCGGGGAGTGTGAAATCCTGGATCGTATGCCCTTCAGGCGTTCCTACACGACGGATAAAGCGCATCAGGGCGTCTGGATCGAGCTTCTGACCGCGCAGAAGAAGCGCACCATGCCGATTGAATACATCCACAACACCATCGAGGGTTGCGTCATCAGCTACGTTGATGTCGAGATCAATGATTTCTACGCCGAAGCCTGAACCCGGCTTGAGCGGAACAATATGAAGAGCTGTCTGGGTTGCCATCGAGTCCGCCATTTTCTGCTTCTCCTCTGGGTGCTACAGCGACGTATGTCACATGCTGTTGTTTCGATCTAGACATTGTTCCATCATCGCGGCTTGTCTGAATGCGACATAGACTATCATGGAAAAGCACGTTCCCCTCGCCTCGACATAAAGACACTTGGCGCACCAAAGAGACCACAGCGACTGTATTTTAAACGCCTTCAATGGCGGATCTGAAACGAAGAGGGAACGATTCATGCAATGCCTGTCATTTTTTTGGACATGGAAGCCCTGGTATCGCCATGCAGGACAACACGACTACGCAATTCTGGCGGAAACTCGCCCTGCGTATCGAGCATGATTACGGGCAACCACGCGCAATCCTCTCCATTTCGGCCCACTGGCTGACACGCGGTGTGGGCGTAACGGCTATGGCACGTCCTAAAACCATCCACGATTTCGGCTCCTCCCTGCCCTGCCCCCTGTTCAGCATCCAGTACCCCGCTCCAGGAAGCCCTGAAGTCGCTCGAGAAGTTGCTGCTCTTCTGAGAAGCCAGAACCTGTCACGCTCGATGAAAGCAACTGTAGTGCTAGGCTCAGGACCTATTAATTTCTTGAACTGAGCGAGCGGTTGT
>NZ_BANH01000028.1 GCF_000964465.1 Gluconobacter thailandicus F149-1 = NBRC 100600
TAAGACTACCCACCGAACCCGTCAATCACAAAATCATAAAAAAAACGAAAAAACTCCACCCTTCGCTTCTCGCCGTTCATGATGGTCAGATAAGAAGCACTCTGTTAACGCTACAAAAAGCTTTCCGCGGTATTCTTCACCGAGAATCAGAGCGCACTTTTGCACTTTGTATCGTACGCATCCCTATTTCTCGTGAGCCGTTTTCCGTTCCAGGAGTCTCCGTTGACGGTCGATACATTGCCCATAACTACCGCTTCCCTCTCCCCGGATGAGATGGAGTGGCAACTCATCATCGATGCCGTAGAACCCGCTATCCGCTTGATTGTCGCCGATATCGTGGAGGACAGGGCCCCTGCGGGTGTGGAACACTTTTACTCCACTCTTTTAAATCACCCGGAAGCAACCCCGTTCCTTTCTAACCAGATCGTCAATGACCACTTACATGCCGCGCTCCTAAAGTGGTGCCAGTCTCTTTTCACTCCTGTTGCTCCGGATCTATCTTCGCTCGTTGCAACTCAGCGAAGGATTGGCCTTGTCCATGCCCGAATCAGGGTTCCCCTTCACGTTGTCATGCACGGCGCACGCCTTCTTAAAAGCACTTTGAGGCAATCTCTTTTTGAAAGTCTGACCTCCTCAACAGATCTGGCGAAAGCGATCGACTATGTCGAAAACATGATGGATCTCGCCATAGAGATGATGAGTCGAGAATTCGTCAGGGATCTTCAGAAGGAAATTGAAACCGACGAGGCATATCGACTGGTCACATTAGGGCAGGACGTTACTCTTGAGAGAGAAATCCAGCGTGCAGCTCTTCTCGACTGGGGCCACAAAATCCTGCTTGCTATTTGCTGTAATGCCCCCCCTCCCCTTCCCCTGCTTGAAGCATCGGGTTTCGGGTTGTGGCTCAATCACAAAGGTAGTCTTCTTTTCCCTAATACCGGCGGGATCGAGCATATCAAGATTGCCATCCGCAGGATCGATCAGGTTCTGATTCCATCCCTCGCCACGGAAACTCCTCCGGCTGCAGCCCGCATTCATGAACTCCAGGCGCAAATTGAAGAGATCCGATTTTTGATGGATGATCTTTTCAAGAAAAGTGAAGCGCTTGAAAGTGGTCGCGATCCCCTCACCTGCACTCTGAACAGACGATTTCTGCCTACCATCATGGCGAGAGAGGTCGCGCAATCCATCAGAAGAAAGGTTCCTTTCAGCATTCTGATGATCGATATCGACTACTTCAAAGCAATCAATGACCGTTACGGCCACACTGGAGGAGATGCTGTTCTCCGGGAAGTCGCTGAAAAATTGATAGCATCCTGCCGCACAAGCGATTTCATTTTCCGTTACGGAGGAGAGGAATTCCTTGTCGCCCTGGTGGAGACCGACCTGCAACGTGCTTTCCAGATCGCTGAAAGCATTCGCGAAAGTGTCACCAAAGTCTCAACACAACCCACCGGAACCGCTCTGTCCGTAACGGTCTCGATTGGCGTTGCCCACTTCGAAGGGCATCCTGACTATACTCATCTTATTGAGGACGCCGATCGCGCCCTCTACTATGCAAAAGAACGCGGCAGAAATTGCACTGTCATTGCAACTCCAGATCTGGCTAGCTTGCCGCGTTTGTAGTTCTCAGGACGAGAATGTTTAGAGAGCGCGTCTGGGTTTATTCATGACCAAGCGCCGCATTCAGAACTGCGGCCAGCCGGACCCCTGCCTGCTGCAGGCGAAGCTGAATAACTGGCCACGCAATAGCCGTATAGGCGTCTCGAATGTCCGCTCCGTTGACGTGTGGAAGAGCACCATAGGAAATGGAACGGGCCAGTGCATGACTTTCATCCGCCCAGTCGACCACCGCATGGTGAACATCGCCGTCGGAAAGGTCGGCAACCCAGTAGGCCGTTTCATCTGCTGTAATAGTTGAGCCAAGCTGGTTCGCCTCCGTACGGGCCTTGGCAAAATCAATCGTATAATGCGGCCCAACCACCAGCGATGCCTGACGATCCAGCACACCCTCATCCCACAAGGCATGAAGGTTCATATGCCCGTTTTCCGTCTCTCCATAATAAGAAAGCCGAACGGCGTTCCCTCCCTTGTCATGGTCCCGCTCAGCTGCATGTAAGGGCTGATGAAGATCGCCGACAAGATGAACGACCCATTTAAGCGCATCCAGCCTTTGCTGCGATGTTGCTGAGCGATCTGCCAGTTCTTTTTCCAATTCGGGCAGCTTCTCGACAACACAATTTCCGTCAGCACAATCACGCTCACGTTCGTAGGCCGGATTGGAAACGTCCGTGTCCACATAATGCCACACCAACGTTTCCGGGAGGCCGCCTTTTTTCTTTGGAACATGCCCTATCGTATCAGGCCAGGATGCGACCTGATCCAATGTCTGGTGCCCTTCCTGCGCGAGGAGAGCCTGTACCGCCTTGGCGGCTTCCGGGGTTAAACGATCCTGAGCAATATCAGCAACAATAGCGTGACCATAGGGGCCCCATGCACGAGCCTGCGGAACACTCATGACTACAGCCGCACAGACAAACGAAACAGGTAAGATCCACGAGCGCATAGAGAATATCTCAGATGAAAATGAAAGCTGACTTCGTTCTCTCATCCTTATGCAGCCCCCACAAGGAAAACTGATTTGTTCACAATGATGGACGAGCCCCATCCGTCCTCAATCAAAAATGACCGAACGGTTCAGTTCCCCCTTTTCACTGGAGAAATCTGGTCCTACACAAGAGAAAGAACAAGCTGACGGAAACGACGAGGCAAACTTGCAACAGCCGGATTTCCCAACAAAAGACACAGCCGCTCCAGACTGGCATCTGTCTTCTGGCGAGAGTGGTCCGGTTTTGACCCTGCAAGGCTCCTGGATGGCCCGTACCGGCAATATTCCGTCGTTTCCAGGAAACGGCCTTGATGCCGCTCCTGCCGGCAGCACTCTTGCATTTGATACGCGGGCAACGACCCGTTGGGACACAGGACTCATCGCCTTCCTGTGGGACGTCAAACGCGTAGGCCATGACAGACACATCACTCTGGATACACAAAGTCTTCCGGCACCGATGCGGCAACTCCTTGATTTGCTGCCTGATGTGCCGGCCGACAAGCCGACCTCCCATAAGAAACGTTCTACTTTTCTGGAAGTTATCGGCGCGCGCACGCTGAACGGTCTAACCGAAATCGGAACCGTTGCGGAGCTTGGGGCCATGACCGTCAAAGGTGGCTTCCTTGCCTTGACCGGTCGCAGCCGCATGCGGTTTGTCGACCTACTGACAGACACAACGAATGCTGGTCCTTACGCGCTCCTGATCGTCGGGATCGTCAATTTCCTTGTCGGCGCCATCCTCGCCTTTGTTGGTGCCGTCGAACTCCAGAAATTCGCGGCTGGCATCTATGTTGCGAGTCTGGTCGGTATCGCGATGGTGCGTGAGATGGCAGCCGTCATGACCGCGATCATCATGGCCGGCAGAACCGGCGGGTCTTATGCAGCCCGTATCTCGACCATGCAGGGCAATGAAGAAATCGACGCTCTGAATGTTTTCGGCATCCCAACGTCCACCTATCTGATTTTGCCTGCCGTCCTGTCACTCGTCATCACCATGCCGTTTCTATATCTCTACGGCTGTCTGGTCGGGATTCTTGGCGGCTTCGTCGTGGCTATTTCAATGCTCGATATTACGGCTGCCGGATATTTTCATCAGACCGTGATTTCATTCGGGATCGGTCAGTTCATCTTTGCTTTTGTTAAAAGCATTGTCTTTGGTGCATTCATTGGGCTCACCAGCTGCCGCATTGGTCTGAAGGCTGGACGATCAGCGGCGGACGTCGGAATTGCCGCAACCCGCGCCGTGGTCGTGGGAATTGTCGGCGTCATCGCCATCGATGCCATCTTTGCGGTTATCGCCGATGTGGTGGGGATCTGATCCATGAGCGATACCAGACCAACCGTTCTTTCCATGAAAGACGTCACACTCGCCTTTGGCCCCAAAGTGATTCAGAAGAACATCACGCTGGACGTTAAAAAAGGCAGCATTTTTGCTGTCATGGGCGGATCAGGCTGCGGCAAGAGTACTCTGCTGAAAAGCATGATCGGCCTCCTTCGCCCGACTGCTGGTGAATACCTGGTCGATGGCGACAGATACTGGGACGGCTCGGAAGCAGAGAGAACAGAGCTGAATCATCGGTTCGGCGTTCTTTTCCAGAGCGGTGCACTCTGGAGCTCCATGACAATCGGGGAGAACGTCGCCCTCCCCCTCCAGATGTTTACGGACCTGAAACCCGACGTTATTCGCAGACTGGTTGAACTGAAGCTTGGCTTTGTGGGCATGCTACAGGCCATAGACCTTCAGCCCTCCGAAATTAGCGGAGGCATGCGCAAACGAGCGGGCCTGGCGCGTGCCATCGCCCTTGATCCGGACGTTCTGTTTTTTGACGAACCCTCCGCCGGCCTGGACCCTATTACATCGGCCCGTCTGGATGACCTGATCCTCAATCTTCGGGATGGGCTGGGTGCGACGATTGTTATCGTCAGCCATGAACTCTCAAGTCTCTTCCATATCGCTGATGATGGCATCTTTCTGGACGCCAAAACCAAAATACCCATCGCCCATGGGTCTCCGAGAGACCTGCGCGATCACTGTGATGAACCTCAGGTCCATGCTTTCATGCACCGGGAACGTGACGAAGAAGGACGCAATTGATGAACAGGCAAGCTCTTGTCGGTGCCTTTGTCGTAGGCGGTATCGGGCTGGCCGTTGGCGCATTTGTGCTTTTCGGCAACTTCCATCCGTTTACCCGCATGGAAAAGGCTGTTCTGATTTTTCACGGCGCCTCATCCGGGCTTTCCGTCGGGGCACCCGTTACGTTCCGGGGCGTACAGGTTGGTGCAGTGGACAAGGTCGTCATTGAATATAATCCGGAGACGAAAGACGCCTACATCCCGGTGTATGTGACCATGCGCCCGGACAATATCAGCTTGACCAGCAACGCTACGCATCACCTGCCAACAATCAAGGATCTGGTCTCCCAGGGACTACGGGGAGAAATGAATCTCAAAAGCTTCGTTACCGGCTCGTCCGAAATTGATCTGGATTTTGCCCCGGAAGTTCCTGCCGTTCTGCACCCTGCGATTGCAAAGGTCACCGAGATCCCGACCAAGCAGTCCTCCATACAGGCCATGTCTCAGACCTTGCAGAACCTTCCCATCAAGGAACTGGGGGATAATGCCAACGCCTCTCTCGCAGCAGTGCGGGAACTTTCCGACAGGCTGGATCGCGACCTGCCAGCGCTGATTGAAAGCGTGCGCTCTACGTCCGATCATAGTCGCGATATGGTGGATGCCAGCCGCAACCTGATTACCCATCTTCAGCCCGAACTGGAACAGACGCTCAAAAGCCTGAACAGGCTGGCAGATACCGGATCGGAGCAACTGAGCGCACGCGGAAAAGAACTCCACACACTTCTGGAAAACAGTAATGCCACGATCCAGAAAGCTGATCAGACTTTGGCCAATATCCAGAGCATGACTTCACCCCGTTCCGTTGACAGAGCCAATCTCGATGCCAGCCTGCGGGACATTGCATCAGCCGCCTCTGCGCTGCGCGGCTTTGCCAATGATGTCGAACGCAATCCGCAACTTCTGCTGACGGGACGCCACCAATGAAACTGTCTTTTGCTTCTCTGGCCGTCGCAGGACTTCTGCTGAGCGGGTGCGCGTCTGCCCCCATCAAGTTCTACACCTTGGGGGCACCGGCCATCGCAACGGCGACAAGCCCGCTGAATGCGACAACCTCTGTCCTGTTGGTCGATCCCATTCTGCTGCCTGACTATCTGGATAGTCAGGACATGGTCGTCAGACACGGCGACTTACTGGATCGCAGCACAAACGGTCGATGGGGCAGTCGTCTGTCGCGTGGAATGACAGATCTGGTGACAGCAAAGCTCTCGCAGATCTGGCCAACTGTTTTTGTGACCTCCCATGCCTCCTCCTCGACACATGGCACAAGACTGAACATCAACGTCACCCGACTGGATATTGCAGCGGACGGTCAGGGTACACTGGAAGCAGACTGGTCTTTCATCCCGTCAGACGAACAGAAACCCGTGACGCATCATCGCGCAAGTTTCACAGCACATGGGCCGATTGCTACAGATGCCGAGAACGTCGCTCTGACACGTGAGCTTGTTGAGCAGCTTTCTGCAGCAATTGGAGCCTCAACTCCGTCCTTCTGACGCATCCCGCAGAGGGCATTGAATTCCCCCTACGGTTTTAGCTCAATCAATTCTCGGGCTGAGCAGACATCAGGGCCGTGACAGCATTCCACTCCGGCGCTGCATCAGCCGCACCATGACGTGTTGTCGCGAGTGCCCCGCACGCTGATGCGATACGGACCGCCTTTTCGAGCGTTTGTCCCTGTGCCAGAGCATACGCCAACCCGGCATTGAAGCAGTCTCCTGCCGCGACCGTATCGACAGGCTGTACCTGAAATGGCGCGCTGTACCCGCTGCGCGTGCCATCGTGCCAGAACACACCCCGGCTTCCCATTTTCACGAGGGCGGCTTTCGCCCCTTTTGCCAGTAGAACCTCCGCTGCGCGCGCTGCGTCCTCAACAGTTTCGGCACGAATGCCGGTCAGCTGGAATGTTTCACTCTCATTAGGCGTCAGAACATCTATTTCCTGCCAGAGCGCTTGCAGAAGTCCATTTTCCGGCGCAGGAGCAGGATCAAGGACAACAATCGCCCCCGCGTTCCGAGCGCGGCGTGCTGCGGCAAGAACCGCAGGCTGTGGGATTTCCAACTGAAGCAGCAAGACTTTTGCACGGCTCAGCCATTGTTCAGCATGCAGAACGTCTGTCTCATCAACAGCCATGTTTGCACCGCCAACGACGGTAATGCAGTTTTCGCCGCTTCCATCAATTCCGATCAGGGCAATCCCTGTTGGGTTGGCAGCATCCTTAAGTAGAGGAGAAAGATCTACGCCGAAACGCTCAAGCTCCTGATGCGCCTGCACACCAAATCCATCCTTCCCGATCCGCCCGGCGAGTGCGACCTGAACATTCGAACCTGCCGCAAGACGCCCCGCTGCTGCTGCCTGGTTACTTCCTTTTCCACCAAGCATGACAGCATAGCTTTCCCCATGAACTGTCTCTCCGGGTCGCGGCAGACGAGCAGCCCGAGCCGTGACATCTATATTGATGCTTCCAAAAGAGAGGATCAAAGGGGTGTTGTCTGGCATGGCTTCGTCTCAGCAATAAGGAAGCCCTCCCATTAACACTTCCAGCCGGTGTCCGTCAGTATGCCGTATAATCCTCGCCGGGAATTTAATCAGGCATCACAGCGCGCTAACGGAAAAGTCTCGTGTATAAGAGGGTTGGGTTCGGGAACGTGACTGCCGAAGACCATGGATCGCCGCATCTTCTGGAAACAGGCACTTCACATGCCAGGCTGTATCAGGAGGGGAGCCTTGATTAAGGTAAGCCAGTCGAGACTTCCCGTCTTAAAGCCATGCAGCTGAATAGCACTCGTCCCCGTACCCGCTTTCATTACGGCAACTGATGGGAAATACACCTCATAGATCTGTTTTGTAGGTATGGTCTCTTCCGATGCCGTATGTTGAAAAAACATGGTTTTTTTGATGACCCTGAACGCTGTGTTGTCGAGACGCGCCAGTTTTTTGTGTAAGGAACAAGACACATCTGATTGCCTGACAACCAATGAAGCAAAATCCGCAGAACAGATCTATCATGGTCCTGTTGATCCAATACCTGATCAAGTGATTTTCTCGGGTCCTGCGAGAGAAAGCTTTTCCTGTCGCTTTGGAGCTCTTTAAATATACGGCTTTCCAGAATCCGGAATGGGACTGGAACACAGGCACTGCCAACGGCCACACGCAAGCTCGGCCCGTGCTGCATGGTGAAGAACAACCTGACACCTTTCTTCCAGCATGCGAGGAAAGCTGTTGATGTATATTGACTGAAATACCGTGCACAACCCTGAATAACTAATAATATATTTCGTTATCGTTATAAATAGACCAGATCTTCTTCCAGGAATTCTGCTCGCCTTATGACTATCTCCGGCATGCAGCATTACCAAGATCAATCCGTATTCGATACATTTAGCACGTCGGAAGCCAATGATGGCTGGGTTTCTAACGGGCAGTCACCTGAAATAATTTTCGCGTCCTGTGTATCCGACGAATAAATCCTTCGGACAAGCCGAACCTGTTCGTGGCCAACAGTAGCGCATTACAACACGCAAGATAGTGTGAATACAGTATCCAGCTTTGCCTGCATCAAGGCAAACACAGTAGCCTCAATGACACGAGGCATGTTGTATTTGTTTAAGACGCCCCTAAGGGACGCACCTGCGCAGGCGCCCCATGGGAATGAAAAACTTTGTAATTGCGTTAAAAAACAAAAATCGTCCGAACTCCTTGTATTTGACCCCCTAAAACCTTGCAGCGATGCAACGCTATTCGATAAATAACGGCGGATAACGGATGTTTTCTCACACGCAACATGATCTTTTGCACACCGGATCTGCATCAATGCTATTTCCTGTCACAATAGTGCAAATTTCATTTTAATAATTATCTTGTTAAGCTATCGTTCACTCATTCGAGACGTTTTGCACTGAGGTCTGGATGGGCCTTCTGTGTGTCCCGCTCCAAACAGATATAGCTCAAAAGGTTCCAGCCATTATGTCTTCTACCAGCCGCCAGACATCCCCCCGTCCCACATCAAAAAAAACTGCAGCATCGTCTCGCGCGAAAAAAATTGCTCCGGTTGCAGAAGCTGCGCCAGAACCTGAAATCACAGTCGTAGAGACAATTGCCGAAATCGCAGAGCCAGTCGTAAATCCTTTTCTCACTGACATGGTCTGTGCTTTTGACAGAGCGTGGTACGAGCGCGAATACCCGGACGTTGCAGCAGCCGGATTTGACGCCGCGACACATTATCGCGAAACCGGGTATCGAGAAGGCCGCCAGCCAAACCGCTTTTTCAATTCCAATGATTATCGCGCTGCCAATCCTGATCTTCAGGAATATGACGGCGATCTTTTCCTGCACTTCATTTTCTACGGCATTCAGGAAGGCCGACGTCTGCGCTAATTAGCAGAGCAAACATTGCCTGACCGGTTTGTGCATTAAAATCGGACTCTAGGCAGATTGCACTAAAACCCTGAACGGGAGAGACTTCTTCCTCTGATCCCGTTCAGGAGTCCGGAAATCGTGAAAAATAATCGCCTCCGCGTTGCTATCGACATGGACGAAGTGATTGCAGATACTTTTGCAGCACAACGTCTCTGGTATCTGGACGTCCATGGATACAACTGGAACGATGAAGAGCTGAAAGGCTGCCATCTCGGTGATTTGGCTGCCCCGGAACATGCCGAAGCCATGCAGAGCGTTCTTCATGCTGGAGCGTTCTTTGCCGAGCTGGGCGTTATGGAAAACGCACAAGATGCTCTGAAGCAGCTCAGTCAGGATTTCGATATTTTCATTACGACGGCAGCAATGGAATATCCTGCTTCCTGCGGGCCAAAATTTCAGTGGCTTCAAAAGAATTTTCCTTTTATTTCCCCTTTGAATATAGTCTTCTGCGGACATAAAAATATTCTTGCTGCCGATTACCTGGTTGACGACAATGTCCGACATTTTCATGATTTTCAGGGTCAGGGTGTTCTATTTTCTGCCCGTCACAACCAGAAGGTCAAATGGTCTCCACGCGTGAGTAACTGGCGCGAGACCGTTTCATACCTTACGGCACAACGTCTGGCTAAAAACCCGTAAACCCTCGGGACGACCGCAAACGACAGAGACAGTTCGTCGAAATTACAATATTGTAAGCCTTTCCGGTTTTTTGCTTTTGGATTTGTGCTCCAGTTTACGATACAGCTTTGCTCCCGTTTTTAAGCTTCTGGTCTGTGAGCACGTTTCCTTTATGTCCACTCCTTTCCGCTCTGGTGCGTTTCGCCTTTCCCCTTCCGATTATCGCGCCCTCACAGACACAGCGCGCCAGAACCCGGAAGCTTACTGGCAAACACAGGGCACGAGACTGGAATGGGTGAACGCGCCCTCCTCAGCGCAGGATACCGGAAACGGCTGGTTCGCCGATGGCACACTGAACGCCAGTGTAAACTGTCTGGACCGCCATCTTGAGACCAGAGGCGATCAGACGGCCCTGATCTGGCGGGCGGAAGAAGCCGATCATGTTGTTCGCCTGACATACCGTGACCTGCATGCGCGCGTCTGCCAGATGGCCAATGTCCTGCGTGCCCATGGTATCTCTCGCGGAGACAGGGTTGCCATTCACCTTCCTACCGTCCTCGAAGGTGTGATCGGCATGCTGGCCTGCGCCCGGCTGGGTGCCATTCATGTTGTTCTGTTTGGCGGATTTTCTCCGGAAGCCATTGCAGATCGACTGGCCGATAGCGGCACGGCACTGGTCATTACTGCCAATGTCGGGCGTCGTGGTGCAAAACGCATTCCTTTCAAGACCACCATGGACTCTGCTCTGAGCCTGCGGCCTGAGACCCTGTTTGTCCGCAGCGTTCTGGTTGTCAGTGTAACGGATGAACCAGTTCCCATGCAGGCGGGTCGCGACGAAATGCTGACCCCGCTTCTGGAAAAGGCCGAGGCCTCCTGCCCTGCCGAAACCATGGCCTCTACGGACCCATTATTTCTGCTTTATACGTCGGGCAGCACCGGGAAACCCAAAGGCATTGTGCACGGAACGGGTGGCTACCTGACATGGGCCTCCTATACGCATGAACTGGTTTTTGACCATCAGCCGGGCGATGTCTTCTGGTGCACAGCAGATATTGGCTGGATTACAGGCCATAGCTACGTCGTTTACGGCCCGCTTTCGAACGGTGGCACCATTCTTCTGTTTGAGGGCATGCCGTCTCACCCGGGTCCTGGTCGTTGGTGGGAAGTTATTCAGTCCCACAAGGTTACGACATTCTACACGTCCCCAACGGCCATCCGTGCCCTGATGCGGGAAGGCAATGAGCTCCCACGTCAGTATGACCTGACGTCCCTGCGTGTTCTGGGAACTGTCGGCGAGCCAATCAGTCAGGAAGCCTGGTCCTGGTTTGATGACGTGATTGGCGGTGGCCGATGTGCATTTGTCGACACATGGTGGCAGACCGAGAGCGGCGGCATCATGATTTCCCCTGTGCCAGGTGCCGTAAAGGAAAAGCCGGCGTCTGCCACCCTTCCCCTACCGGGCGTTCATCCTGTGCTTCTGGATGACAAGGGGCAGGTTCTTGACGGCGCAACAGAAGGTGTTCTGTGCCTGGATGGGTCCTGGCCAGGTCGCGCACTGACGATCTGGAACGACGATACGCTCTTTCAGACAACCTACCTGCGCCCCTACCCGGGCCATTACTTCACGGGTGACGGCGCCCGACGGGATGAAGACGGGTATTACTGGATCACCGGGCGCGTCGATGACGTGATCAACGTATCTGGTCATCGTATCGGATCCGCCGAAATTGAAGATGCCCTCGCCGCCGAGCACGCCATTGTTGAAAGCGCGGCCATTGGCATCCCACATGACCTGAAGGGCCAGGGGATCGTCGTGTACGCTGTTGCCCGCGATCCGTCTCATCCCGAACTGGAAATGCTTGCGGTCCGCGCCATCACAGCCAAGGTCGGACGCTACGCGGCACCGGAAAAAGTCTACATCGTACCGGATCTTCCAAAAACCCGTTCGGGGAAAAACGTGCGCCGCCTGATGCGCAAGATTGCCTGCGGAGAAACAGACGGGCTGGGTGATCTGTCCACGCTCGCAGACCCCGAAATTGTGGACGTTCTGATCCGCATCGTGCAGGGCTGACTGATGAAACCTGCCGGATTTTGGTCCAGGATCTGACGAGGTATCCGAAAGGCGAATAATATGGGGCAGTCCTGGCGCAGAGTTCTTCCTGCCACCTGGCGGAGCGACATTCTCGCCGGACTATCTCTTGCCTTTACCAATATTCCGCAGGTCCTGGGTTACGCCCGGATAGCGGCCATGCCAGCAGTGACAGGTCTCTATACTGTTCTGCTTCCGCTGGCGGGTTTTGCACTCTTCGGATCATCCAAACACTTGGTTGTTGCTGCTGATTCTGCCACAGCGGCTATCCTTTCAGGCTCCCTCAGCGCCTTGGCCCCGCTTGGAAGTGCTCATTATATAACGCTTGTCAGCGCGACGACGCTGATTGTGGCGGGGCTGCTCCTTGTCGCGCGCCTGTTCCGGCTTGGCTTCCTGGCAGATTTTCTTTCCCGAACAGTGCTAATTGGCTTCATGACGGGTGTGGGGCTCCAGATCATGATCGCCATGCTTCATGAACTCATTGGCGTTCAAACTGATGCCCACAATCCCATTCTCCAGCTTGCACAAACCGTTGCCAACCTACATCACGCCAATGGCGTTTCAGCATGCCTTGCAGCAGGAACAGTAGGCGTCATACTGCTTCTCAACCATTTCTGTTCGCGCTTTCCCACCGCATTGTGCGTGGTCGTCGGAAGCATAGTCCTGAGCAAATATATAGGGCTTTCGCGCTTTGGCGTCTCTACTCTCGGGCCTGTCAGTGGGGGCCTTCCTCATGTCCGGCTTCCGGTCATTGGGTAAAATGAATTCGCCTCTCTTCTTCCGGTCGCAGCATCGTGTGTTTTCGTGATCATCACGCAGAGTGCTGCAACCTCTCGCTCTTTCGCGACACGTTTCAACGAAGCGCTCAACGAAAACCGGGATCTGGAAGGTTTGTGGATCGCCAATGCGGCGGCGGCACTCAGCGGAACATTCACAGTCAATGGCAGCCCCACACAGACAGCCATGGCTGTTCGCTCCGGTGCCCGCAGTCAGATTGCGCAACTGACTTTCGTAATCGTTACCCTACTTGTTCTGCTCTTTTTCACTGGACCGTTGCAGTATCTTCCACAGTGCGTTCTGGCAGCGATTGTTTTCACTGTGGCCATCGGCATGGTCGAAATCCGTGCGCTGCTGGCTATCCGCCGCGAAAGCCCCGGAGAATTCTGGCTCGCGCTTACAACGGCGGTCATTGTTCTGGCCGCCGGAGTTGAGCAAGGCATTCTTATGGCCATTGCCCTTTCGCTCTTTCGCCATGTCCGCCATAGCTACGCTCCTCATACGGCGGTTCTTCAGCCTTTCGGAGCAACGGGAGCCCTTGAATCTGTTCCAGCCCATGGAGGCCTCGAAACCCAGCCTGGTCTCATCATCTTTCGCTTCTGTGCAGACCTGTTTTATGCGAACTCGGCCCGGTTCAGTCGGGACGTTATCACCCTCCTGAATGATGCCCCTCATCCCGTTCGATGTATTGTGGTAGAGTGTAGTCCGATCACGGATATTGATTATTCGGCTGCGGAGGACCTGCGTGCCCTCCTCAAAAGTCTCAAACAACGGGGAGTCAGGATGTTTTTCGGGCGCGTCAGTCCTGAGCTGAAAGCAGACATGAACCGCCATCGGCTTGTAGGCGCGATTGGCGCTGAGAACCTGTTTGAAGAACTCCACACCGCTCTGGCTGCCGCCAGACAGTCCATCCAGACTGCTGCAACGCCATGATGGACGGGCAGCAGGATGACAAAAAAGACCTTACCCGCCGCCAAAGCAAGAAAGACCGTACGGCCACAGCTCTAGCGTGGGAAGCCTTGCGGCTGTTCTCAACGCAGGGATACGAGGAGACATCCGTCGAGCAGATTGCTGAAGCCGCCAATGTCTCGCGTCGGACCCTGTTTCGCTATTTTTCAGGGAAAGGCGATATCATCCTCGCCTGGACCAGTGAAATGACAGAGGCGCTGAAGAACGCAATCGCTTCAGCCAGCCCGGATGCTTCTCTTCAGGACATGGTGCTGCTGGCACTTCTGCCCGTGGTGCATCGTATTACAGCGAACAGAGAGTATGCTTACGCTCTGGTCCAGCTCCTGGAGCTTGAGTCGGCATTACGCAGCGTCAGTTTGCAGAAATATGAAGAATGGGAGGAAGCGCTGGCCAAAGCTTTGATGGCACGCCTTCCTCCCACCGATATGCCCTCTCTTGCCGCGCGGTTGATTGCCCGCACGGCCATCGCAACATATCGGACGGCAGTTGATGAATGGATGAAAACGGAAGGCAATGCAGATCTTGAAGGTCTGCTTCGTCGCGCCTTTACCTTCCATCCCCTTCTCTGGATGGAAGACAGCCCTCTCAGCCTCGGCTGAAAGGGCTCATGCGGCTCAGAGATCCAGTTCGATGGAGAAGTGGTAGGTTCTTGGCAAACCCGCCACTGCGGAGTTAGTGGCCGTACCGCCACCATTGATGCTGGAGGGGTAGACAGATGCCCAGTAGTTCTGGTTCGTCACATTATTGACCCCGAAGCGGAAGACCAGTGGCTGCTGATAAACATGCGTTGCGTAACGGGCACCCAGGTCAAGCGTCACATAAGATGGCGCGAAGGTGGTGTTATAAACATTCGCCGCACGACGGCCCATGTAATGAACATTCGCATTCACCGCTCCGCCCTTCAGGAAGGGCAGACGGTAATCGAGCAGAACATTCGCCATCAGCGGTGGTACGCCCACGACCTGTTTGTAGGACGTCTTCGCCACCCCTGTGTTCAGAAGCTGTGCATCAAGCCATGTCATACCGCCAAGAACACTCAGGCTTTCCGTGATGTTTCCAGAAGCCTGGAACTCGACACCATAGTTCCGCTGTATGCCGTAATTCGCATAAACATTGGTCACAGGATCCGTATAGCCAAACGGCCGAGCCATGCGGAACCCGGCAACATTCAGCTGAAGCCGTTTTGCGACAAGGATCTTGTAGCCAACCTCATATTCTTCTGAACGCAGCGGTGCCGTAACTTCGTTTACATTGACAGCCCCAGATGGAGCCGTCGTTCCCGCCTGCAGAGAACGGCCCCATGTGAAATAGACCGTCTGATTGGAGGCTGGCTTGTAAAGCAGGCTCGTCATCGGACTGAAGGCCGCAGAACGGCTATAGGTCGATGTTTTGACAGCGCCTTTGGAATAGTTGTTTGTGCTCAGCCAGCTCCAGGCCAATGTGCCCATGATGGACCAGTGCTTGCCAAGGGAAATCGTATCGCCCGCCAGCAGGGACTGCGTCATGGTATCTGCAGACTTGTAACGCCCGGAATAATAAGGCTGGGCGCTCGAAACGGTCTGCGGATTGCCGATCGTGGCCTGCCCCAGGGTAATATTTCCTGTAGAGGATGTCGGGTTGTAATTCCCCATAACATAGCCGTTTGTCCCAACCTCGATCTGATGCTTCAATGGCCCGGTATGGAACACGCCATTCAGGTAGGCCATGTTGCTGCCCGAGACGAAATCGTTCGCCGTTGTGGCTGCCGAAATCGTCTGGCTGTAACGACCGGCAGAATTGAGCAACTGATTACCAACACTGAAGACGTTTCTGCCTGCATTTTCCCACATGCCGCCCAGCTTCAGGCTCCATTCATCATTGAAGTGATGAATGATCTTCATCAGAGCTGTGTCGGTTTCCATATTGTAGCCAGCTTGCTTCTGGCCGTAGCCCTTCTGGCTCAGGTCCGGCGCATCAGGCAGCTGAATAGCGGTGCTGTACGAAAAGCCACCCGGATATCCGCGCTGGGCGTAAGTGTACTGGCTGGCATCAATCTGGATGACGGTTTTGGGTGAAATGTGAATGTCGAAGTCACCACTCACCAGATTTCGGCGCATATGGGAATCTGCAACATACCCTTCACCATTCTGGTTCAGCAGGTTCAGGCGATATCCAAACCACTTGTTGTGTCCGACACGCCCTGAGACATCCACGCTCTCCATCGGCGCACCATTTGAATCTACACCGACGACAAAGCGCTCGGTCTGGCGATCCGTCGGGCGCTTCAGGGTAAAATCAAACGTGCCTGCTGGATTTTGCGGCCCATAGACAGCACCTGCAAGACCATTGAGAACCTGCAGACTATCAAACTGCTCGGCAGCATAAGGCGTGGTGATGACCATGTTGAGGCCATCCATCCGGGAGTTGGCGATCACATCCCCTTCAAACCCACGGGACTGCGGTCGGCTGGTGTTTGGATCTCCACGCATCTCAAGCTGGGCAGATGGTACAAAAGCAATGAGATCGTTGATGTTTCTGGATTGCTGATTGACCAGGACGTCATGGGGCACCACCATCACGGACATCGGCGTATCCAGAATGGAACGGCTTCCAAGAGGGCCGAGGGCAGCCTCCTTCGTCCGGTAATCTGCAACCGTTCCGCTTCCACTCCGACGGTGAACCGTAATCTGCTCAGCTTTGGGCGCACTCACGGCTTTTCTTGAAGATGACGGATGTTTCGCAGCATCTGTCTGGGTCTCCGCAGCGTATACCGAGACGCTGCTCATGACTGAGCCAGCCAGAAGACACATCGCAAGCCGCGAGATTTTCATTCCATTATCCTGTATGCTGTCTTTCAGATTCTGTGGGCTTTCTATATTTTGGCACTGAGTGCCACAATTTATATAAGCTTCGTTTTCGCGTGGAAGTGCAATTTTCCGGGCCGAGTGTTTCCAAACTGGCACAGTCTGACCTGAATTTTTGTTACAATCCGAGATTTTCCCTCAGGGGATACGCCATATTACTGCCACGCTGGACCCGTCATATTTCTCTCAAGACCATGTTCGGACAAGTGGTTCTGCCCCTCCCCGAACCATGTTGAGAAAGGCAGTTTTATGCGTAAAAAAATTATTGCTGGCACTTTGATGAGCTGCATGCTGGCAATCACGATGAACCCGGCTTCCGCCGACCCGCGCGACGGCGGTCCAGGTGGACGTGGTGGCCCGGGTGTACAAGACGGGCCGGGTAATCAAGGTGGCCCGGGCGGACAAGGCAGGCCAGGTAATCAAGGTGGGCCGGGCGGCTTTCAGAACCGTGGCGGCTACAACGGTGGTCCAAACTCATTCGATCGCAACCGGGTGTGGCGCAAGGGTGAACGCTACACGGGACCACGGAACAACGGATGGATTGTCAACAACTGGCGCGGTCGCCCAGGTCTTTGGCAGCCGCCTCGTGGTTACTACTGGATGCAGTACGGAAACCAGTATCTGCTGACGGCTGTTACAACCGGCCTTATCGCAGGTGTTGTGGGTGGAATGGTTGCCAGTCCCCAGCCAGTGGCTCCGGGGTATCAGCCAGTTCCTCCCCCGCCGCCGCCGCCTGGCCCCGGCCCTTACTGAAGCACAAACAGGCTCGGGTGAATATTGACCCGAGCCTTTTCTTATCTATCGACGATATTATTTTCAGACGTCTGGATTTCGACCGCTTGCACGGTCTTCCCCCCCACCCACCTCCGATAAAAGAATATTTTAGATGCGCCAGACGAATGATCTGGATATGTGCATCTGATGTTTTCAGGAAGGGGTCTTTATGCCGCTCTCACCTAACTCCAAGGACTGGTTAGGCTTGGCCTCGGCCCTCGTTCTTGTTGCGGCTTTGAGCTTATTCGGCTGGCTGGGTTGGGAGAAAGTCTCGGGCGATGATTCCATCACGCATGTCGCGATTGCCAAGGTCATCAGTGTCGAAAAAATCACCGGGGATAGTGATGATCCTGTCTCATACAAGGTAACCTATGATCTCCACGGCCATCCCTTGAGTAACTATTTTTCTGCCGAATGGTACGAGAATCACAAGACAAGAAAGCACTTCCTGATTACCTATCGCATGGCCAACGGATACCACATCGACAGCGTTCGATAAGCCTCGCCTGCTCTGCGTAGAAAGCCGGGCCAACAAAGACCCGGCTTGACCGTTTTGTAGCTCAGGCGAGCCCTTCTTCCTGAAAGGCACGCTTCGCAGACGGGCGCGCCATGACCTTTTCCCTCAGTGCCCAGGCTTTGCGATGATGGGAAATATCCAGCTTCTTGAATACCGACCATGTCATGATGACAGCAGCATAGGCATCAGCCTGAGTGAAATCGTCGCCCAGCCAATAGGCATGCTCATCGGAAAGCATCTCTTCAAACTGGCTCATTCGACGATGGATCTGCTCATGAACAGATTTCTCGGCCTCGGCCGTCAGGCCCGGCGCAAACAACCCGCCAAAAGCACTATGCAGGTCTCCACAAAAGCCGAGCGCTTCCTGTAGGCGGCCGCGTTCCAGGGAACCAGACGCGGGTTTGAACGCGGCAATATCGGAATGGTCACCGATATACTGAAGAATGGCCGAGTTCTGTGTCAAAACGACACCTGGCTCAATCTCGATTGCCGGAACTGCACCACGAGGATTGATGAGAAGGTAATCTGCGCCAGTTTCCGTCTTTTTGGTGGATGTATCCACTTTCTCAAGACTGTAAGGCTTCCCGATCTCATTCAGAATGATGTGGGTAGCCAGTGAACAAGCGCCTGGCTTGTAATACAGCTTCATAGTACTCTCCTCATTTACAGCACGTACGCCGAGTTGCGCTTATTCAAAGAGTGAAAGACGAGAGGCCGCGGCCTCTCGCCTTCCCTCACCTGAACGCTTACGGCTGCTTTTCGAATGCACCTGCAATTGTCAGGTTCACGTCATCGCTGACATAAGGCACGTACTTCTTCACCCCGAAGTCGCTGCGATGGATTGTCCCTGTGGCCTGAAAACCTACCGTGTAGGCCTTATCCATCGGGTTCACGCCAGCACCGACGAAATGCACATGCAACACGACCGGCTTGGTCACACCATGAAGTGTAAGGTTGCCGCTCACAACAGCGTCTTCCGCACCGGCCGGAGAAACCTCTGTCGAGACAAATGTCGCCTCAGGATACTTTGTGGCATCAAACCATTCATTGTTCTTCAGTTCATCTGTCAGGACTGTGCTGGACGTCGCAACGCTGGAAACTGGAATGGTCACTGACAGCTTTGACGCTGACGGATGAGCAGCATCAAGCTTCAGGCTGCCGCTGACGTTTGAAAACTGTCCCGAATAATACGTAAAGCCAAAATGCAGAACGGAAAAATTGACCTGGGTATGGCCGGCCTCAACCTTGTAAGTACCGGATTTAACGTCTGCCGGAGCCGCCGCAAGGGCGCTGGTGGCGGCAAGCGTAAGCGAAAGAGCAGCGACGGCGCCGGAGAGAATTGTCTTCATGACAAAGTCCTTTTCTGAACGTTAAAAAAAGAAAATGGTGTCAGCCGAAACGGAAGCCGGACAACGTTTTTCCCATGATGGTATCACTGTAATCCCGAGAACCAGGATCAGTTCCCGCAGCCCCGGCAACAAACATCAATGGCATCAGATGGTCTGCTTCCGGATGACACGCCTTCGCGCAGGGAGCATCTTGCCAGGAGGCCAGCAGGGAAGCACGCTGCGAGGGCGCAGCCTCGACGGCCTGGGTCAGCCAGTTGTCGAACTGTATCGCATGATGGGCCGCTTCGGCATCAGGCCGCAGAAAGCGGCGCAGGTTATGATAAGACATGCCAGCCCCGACCAGCAGGACATTTTGATCCCGCAGGGGCTCGAGTGCTCTGCCAATATTCATGACCTGGTCTGCTGAAGCATGATGCGGCAGAGACAGTTCAACGACAGGGATGTCCGCTTCCGGGAAAGCCAGCATGAATGGAATGAACACACCGTGGTCGAAACCGCGCTGATCATCTTCATCACCGGCAATACCGGCCTCTTCCAGAAGATGCCGAACCTGACGTGCCAGATCCCGGGATCCAGGAGCGGGATACTGGAGTGCGTAGGTATGTTCCGGGAAGCCGTAATAATCGTAAATCAGTGAAGGCGTTTCACCGGATGTTACGGTAGGGCGATCAGTTTCCCAATGTCCGGACATGACGACAATTGCCGAGGGGCGGCGTGGCAAGGTACTCCCGATGCCACGCAGGTGCTCTTCCATACGATCCCAGACGGGAGACCATCCCATGAAAAAGCATGGGCCGCCGCCATGAGGCATGAAAATCACGGGCTGCCGTTTCCCATCGACTTTCTTCGCTGAAATGTCTGTCATCAGAAGCTACCTCCCTTCATCTATTGAAAGGCAGATTGTCATCGAACCGGCATGACGATAATCCTGACTTCAGGAAAGTCATTTAACACCTGGAGTGTGAGATGCTGGATCGCATAACCAGTATGCAGGTTTTTGTCCGGGTGGTCGGGCAAGGCAGCTTCGCAGCGGCAGCCCGCTCTTTTGGGCTCTCTCAGACGATGGTCACCAAGCATGTCTCAGCCCTTGAAGACCACCTTGGCATCTCGCTGTTCCATCGTAGTACCCGGGGTCTGTCTCTGACGGAACCAGGGCGCCTCTATCTGGATCGATGCCAGAAGCTGCTTTCCAACCTGGAAGAAATGGAACAGGAAGTGTCCGCCGAGGCCCTGGAACCACGAGGCCTGCTGCGATTAAACACACCGGTCTCATTTGCAATCCGCCATGTCGCGCCTCTGTTGCCTGCCTTCAGCCGAAAATACCCGCTTGTAACGGTTGAGCTTGGTATGGATGACCGCCGTGTCGATCCCCTGACGGAGGGTTGGGATCTGACCCTGCGCATAGGTCATCTCTCGCCCAGCAGCCTCAAAGCCCGGCGCTTGGCTCACATCACTTTCACACTCTGCGCGGCTCCATCCTATCTGGAGCAGCATGGCACCCCGAAAACAGTCAGTGACCTCCAGCAGCATGCCTGTCTTGGATATACATTGAGTGATGCCGGGGGCTCAACACGATGGAGTTTTGGGCGAAAGGGAGAGCGCACCATTCCCATCCGGAGCACTCTGAGGGCCAATAACGGGGACGTCCTGAGAACGGCAGCCCTTGCGGGCCAAGGCATCCTGTATCAGCCGACCTTTATCGTAGCGGACGAACTTCGCTCCGGACTATTACGCCTCATCACCCTCGATATGCCTGTTCTGGATGGGCCTGACCTGCATGCCGTCTATGTTCCAACTACGCATGTCCCCCTGAAAGTCCGGGCGATGATCGACTTTCTGGCTGAACGCTACGCTCCTGTCCCCCCTTGGGAAAGCCCGGCTCCTTAACCGTGAACGCGGTATCGGGCGCGAACGAGGACATCCTGCTCCAGCAAGGCAAGAACTTCGGGACGTTCATCCGTCTTCACGAGCAACACAACTGTACTGAAGGGTTGCCCAACGCCCAGAATACGGTCCTGAAACAGTTGCGCCATGGTGACGGAAAGACCTTCCCGCGAACAGCAGGAGCAACCGGCCCCATGAACTTTGCGAAACGGAGATGGAGGAGGAAGCGAAATCTGTCTCGCCCAGCCTTCTGCAGCCTGATCCGCAACCAGCACAGCGCCAGACCGGCGAGCCAGCGGCCAGTCTGACAGATCCGTCACGACATAAACGGAAAGCTGCATCCCGTTATCCCAAAGTCCGACCAGCTTTGGAGATCACAGTGCGTCTTCCCCAGGTGTTGGTCAGCACCACACCTGCCATGACGATACCTCCTCCCAGAAGCGTTCGAACTGTCGGGATTTCATTCGTCAGAATATAGGCCAGAAGCATTGTCACGGGTGGCAGGAGATACAGAAGCGCAGCCCCACGGGTTGCCCCCAGATGGCCAATCACGAAGGCCCATGCCGCGTACCCTATGGCCGCCGGAAAGGTACCCAGTTCCAGCACCGAGGCCTGACTTGCAAAAGACCCGTGGACGAAACTGCGGATCCCAGCCGGAAGCCATGGGCTGAGAAACAACGCCCCACTGATCAGCACATAAGCAATGGTTGTCAGCGCGCCATACCGGTGGATAAGCCCTTTTTGCAGATTGGTGTAAAGCGCCCCACAGACGGCAGCCCCGAAGACCAGCGTCGCACCAGAGCCGAAGGACAAGCCGCCTGACTGCCCTTCTGCAATCAGGACCACACCTGCAAAACTAAGCACGGACCCAGCCCAGCCCCAGAGAGACATGCGCTCTCCAAGAAAAGCCATGGCCATCAAGCCTGCCATCAGAGGAGCCGCACTGATGAGAAGGCTTGCCGCGCCAGCGGAAACTGTCATTTCTCCGCAGTTAAAGAAGATATTGTAAAGCGTGATGCCGACCACACCACAGGCCAGCACCTGCGGAAAGTCAGAGAAACGTAAACGTGCCGGTCGCTTCCAGAGAAGCCATCCCGCCGCAATGACTGCCGCAATCGCATAACGCAGGGCAGCCAGAGGGATAGGAGCAAAATCATGAAGAGCAATTCGCACAACCGGGTAGGCACTGGCCCACGACAGAATGGCGACAGCTACGAACAGGAGAAGAAAGCGACCATCTGAATTTTTCATTACAATGCCGTAGCAAATATGTGTCCCCTCGGGGAGGTAGTTCTCATTATGGCAGGAGGCCCGAAAGAAGGACAAGAGAGATCCGGTTTGCCAGCAGCTTCCGGGAACCGTTATACAGGCGAACCTCCGACGCAGACTATGCCCGCGTCATGGTCTGTCCTGTTCCGTTTCCTTCCTGAAGAGCGCCTCAATGTCCTCACGTCCCCATCTTCTTGATGCCCTGTCAGACCAGGTTCTGCTCTGTGATGGTGGTATGGGATCGCGTGTACAGATGCTCGATCTGGAAGTTGAAAAAGACTACTGGGGACAGGAAAACTGCACGGAAATCCTGAACCTTTCCCGCCCGGAACTGGTCCGTGAAATTCATCGCGGCTATTTTGAAGCCGGCGCAGACATGGTGGAGACCAACACGTTCGGCGGCTCCATCATCACACTTGCCGAGTTCGGTCTTCAGGATCGCGCCCGTGAGATCAATCGTGTCGCCGCGACCCTTGCCCGTGAGGCCGCAGACACGTTTGCAGACAACCGACACCGTTACGTCATGGGGTCCATCGGGCCGGGCACGAAGCTCCCAACGCTAGGCAACATCGACTACGACACGCTTGAAGCTGGTCTGGTTGAGCAATGCCGCGGTCTGATTGACGGTGGCGTGGATGGCTTTCTGATCGAAACCTGTCAGGACACGCTCCAGATCAAGGCTGCGGTGAACGCTGCAAAGATCGCCCGGATCGAACTTGGATCGGACGCACCGATTTTCGTGCAGGTTACGGTTGAGACGACCGGTACCCTTCTTGTCGGGCCGGATATTGCTGCTGCCGCGACAACCGTTAATGCACTTGATGTTCCGTCGCTCGGTCTGAACTGCGCAACCGGTCCGCAGGAAATGGCCGAGCATGTGCGCTGGCTATCTGAAAACTGGCCGGGCCTGATCTCCATGCAGCCCAATGCCGGTCTGCCGGAACTGGTGGATGGCAAGACGGTCTATCCGCTCAGCCCCGCTGAAATGGCTGTCTGGATGGAGCGTTTTGTCCGTGAAGACGGGTTGAACCTGATCGGCGGCTGCTGTGGAACATCCACGCCGCATATTCAGGCCCTGGATGGCATGCTGCGTCGTGTAGGTGGCGACAAATATCGTCCTGCGCCCGTCAAGCGTAGCACGATCTGGATGCCGTCCGTTTCCAGCCTCTACACCCAAACGCCACTGCGGCAGGAAAACAGCTATTTCTCCATCGGCGAACGTTGCAACGCCAACGGTTCAAAGAAATGGCGCGAACTGCAAGAGAGCGGTGACTGGGATGGCTGCGTTGCCGTAGGCCGCGAACAGGCTGCCGAGGGTTCCAACGCGCTCGACATCTGCACAGCCTTCGTAGGACGCAACGAAACCGCGGAAATGAGCGAAATCATCACGCGTTTCACGTCCTCAGTGAATGCGCCACTGGTGATTGATTCAACGGAAACGCCCGTTATCGAAGCTGCCTTGAAGCTGCATGGTGGCAAGCCGATCATCAACTCCATCAATTTCGAAGATGGAGAAGAGCACGCGCACGACCGCATGAAGCTGGCCCGAAAGTTCGGCGCTGCCATGATCGCCCTGACGATTGATGAAGTTGGTATGGCGAAGGAGCCGCAGGACAAGCTGCGCATCGCTGAACGCCTCGTCGATTTCGCCTGCAATCAGTATGGGCTACCCCAGTCTGACCTAATGATCGACCCCCTCACCTTCACGATCGCCACTGGTGTGGAAGACGATCGGAAGCTGGGTCAGTGGACGCTTGAAGGTATCCGCATGATCCGGGACAAATTCCCGGACATCCAGATCATCCTTGGTCTTTCCAACATTTCCTTTGGTCTGAATCCGGCCGCCCGTGCAGTCCTGAACTCTGTCTTCCTTGACCATGCCGTCAAGGCAGGCATGACAGGCGCTATTGTCCATGTCTCCAAGATCCGTCCGCTGCATCTGATTGCGCCTGAAGAAGTCAAGGTCGCGGAGGACCTGATCTTCGATCGCCGGACCGAGGACTACGATCCGCTCCAGAAACTCCTTGAACTGTTCGCCGGACGTAAGGCTGCCGATGCTGTCAAAAAGCGCCGCGCAGAAACCCCGGCTGAGCGCCTCAAGGACCGGATCGTCGATGGTGACCGCAAGGGCATTGAGGAAGATCTCGAAGCCACAATGCAGGAAATGCCCGCGCTGGACATCATCAACAACGTGCTTCTGGATGGCATGAAGGTTGTTGGTGAACTGTTTGGTTCAGGCAAAATGCAGCTGCCGTTCGTGCTGCAATCCGCCGAGACCATGAAAACCGCCGTTGCATGGCTCGAACCGCATATGGAGCGTGTCGAGGGCCAGCATCGTGGTACAATGGTTCTGGCGACCGTGAAGGGCGACGTTCACGACATCGGTAAAAACCTTGTCGATATCATCCTGACCAATAATGGCTACCAGGTCATTAATCTGGGCATCAAGGTTCCCCTCGCGGACATGATCACGGCGGTTAAGGAGCACAGGGCCGATGCCATCGGCATGTCCGGGCTGCTGGTCAAATCCACGGTCATCATGCGCGAGAACCTGGAAGAGATGAGACGTCAGGGCTTTGATGTTCCCGTCATCCTGGGGGGCGCCGCCCTGACGCGAAATTACGTCGAGGAAGAATGCGCCCTCTCTTATGGCGGCGAAGAGCCCGGTCGCGTGGCCTATGCGCGTGATGCGTTCGATGGCCTCTCTCTCATGGACAAGATTTCCCAGAAGGAATTTGACAGCTATCTGGGGGCCATCCAGACGCGCCGTGCTGGCAAGGCCAGCCGCAAAAACGCCCGCGCACCAGAAACAGCAGAGACACGCGGCTTCGGTGCCGTAGATCCGGCTGCGGCCCGCGAGCGCCGGAACCGCGTTGCAGGCGAGCTTCCTCCGCTTGAGCCACCGTTCTGGGGCGCCCGCCAGGTGGAAGCCACGCCCAACGCCGTTCTGCCGTTCCTGAATGAGCGCTCGCTTTATCAGTTCCAGTGGGGCTTCCGGAAACAGGGCCGTACCCTTGAAGAATTCATGGACTACGCGAAGACGGAACTCCGGCCCGTCCTGAAGCGCATGCTGGCTCTGAATGCGGAACAGAACATTCTCCGCCCGCAGGCCATCTACGGCTACTGGAAAGCCGCAGGAGACGGGAACGATCTGATCCTGTTCGAAGAGGACGGAAAAACAGAAGCCACCCGCTTTACCCTTCCCCGCCAGCCCAAAGAGGACGGCGAGTGCATTGCCGACTTCGTGCGGGACATCAACGATGAACAGCGCGATGTCGTTGGCCTTCAGGTCGTGACGGTCGGCCAGAAGGCATCTGATCTGGCGCGTGAATGGTTTGAGGCCAACCGTTATCAGGACTATCTGTACCTGCACGGCCTGTCGGTCGAAATGGCGGAAGCCATGGCCGAATACACACACAAGCGCATCCGTGCCGAACTCGGCTTTGCTGCGGAAGACGACCGCGACATGGAGAAAATGCTCTCCCAGTCCTATCGGGGATCACGATATTCCTTCGGTTATCCGGCCTGCCCGCGCCTTGAAGATCAGGAACCCATCCTGCGTCTTCTGGATGCAGAACGGATCGGTATTTCCCTGTCTGACGGGTTCCAGCTTCACCCGGAGCAGTCGACGTCCGCTCTGGTCATTCTGAACCCGCGCGCCAAATACTTCACAGTCTGATCCAACGGAGACCCACGCTCATGGCATCCCAGCAAATCGACGGGCTTTTGACCCAGCTTCGGCAAATCAATGGTGAGCGTGGTTTCTTCGCAAACTTCTTCGGGCTCTTCTGCGTGACGTGTCTTCTCGGGCTCGCCAACATGTTCAGCCGCTCCGTTCTTCACGCCGATATGGGCTGGCTTCTCAAGCCACTGATGGTCGTGATGGCACTATATTTCTTCCTGCCTTATCTGTTGCTCCTGTTTTTGGACCGTCGCAGAAACGGCTAGTTCCCTCCTCCTTCAAAACGCCCCGTCATGGGGCGTTTTTTTTGCTCTCCTGCGGAGCTGGCAGAGAGAGAGATTGTCTTTCCACGTATTAAATTTATAATAATAATACAAAATTACGCATTTTTCATTCTGGATATTCCATGACGGTTCTCTCCCCATCTGCCGAAGAACGCCTTCAAACTGTTCTGTCCCGCCTTCGCCCGAGGCTGGAGAACCAGATCAGCACAGCGTCTTCCGTTCTGGAGGAACACAGCCACGGTGAGGCCATGGATGCTGCCCGCCTTCCGGCTGCAGTCATTTTTGCGGACAACTCCGAGGACGTCTCGGCCGTGTTGAAAGAATGCCACATTGCCCGTGTTCCCGTAGTGGCTTTTGGTGCAGGCACATCCGTTGAAGGGCACGTCACACCACCGGAGCACGCCATCAGCCTCGACCTGTCTCGCATGACGGCCATCGTGGAATTAAACGCCGCGGATCTGGATTGCCGCGTTCAGGCTGGCCTGACACGGCAGTCTCTCAATACCCAGATCCGGGATACTGGCCTGTTCTTCCCGGTTGACCCCGGCGGCGAGGCCACGCTTGGCGGCATGTGCGCAACCCGAGCCTCCGGTACGGCAGCCGTGCGCTATGGAACGATGAAAGAGAATGTCCTTGGTCTGACCGTCGTACTGGCAACGGGCGAAATCATCCGCACAGGGGGCCGCGTCCGCAAATCCTCAACGGGCTATGATCTGACATCGCTTTTCGTCGGCTCAGAGGGCACACTGGGCATCATTACCGAAGTCCAGCTTCGCCTTCACGGCCGCCCCGATACGCTATCTGCCGCCGTCTGCCAGTTCGAAAACCTGCATGACGCTATCCAGACGGCCATGGAAATCATCCAGTGCGGCATCCCCATCAATCGCGTTGAACTGATGGACAGTGTGCAGATGGATGCCTCGATCCGCTTTTCAAAGCTCGAAGGCTTCCGCCCTCTTACGACCTTATTCTTTGAATTTGCGGGCGCGCCTGCTGCCGTACAGGAACAGGTCACTGCTACGGAAGAACTGGCACTCGCCAACAATGGACTGGGATTTGCCTGGGCCGAGAGCGCTGAAGACCGCGCGCGCCTCTGGAAAGCCCGGCATGACGCTTTCTGGGCAGCCAAGGCGATTGAGCCAACCGCCCGCGTTATTTCAACGGACTGCATCGTCCCGATTTCCCGTCTCGGGGAACTGATCGAAGGCGTCTCGCAGGATATTGCGGAATCCGGCCTGAAAGCTCCCCTTCTCGGCCATGTCGGAGACGGTAACTTTCACACACTCATCATCACGGAACACACACCGGAAGGATATGAGCGCGCCCTCGACCTGGACCGGAAGATTGTTGGTCGCGCCCTGGCCCTTGATGGCTCCTGTAGCGGTGAACACGGGGTCGGCATGGGGAAACTGGAGTTTCTGGCGACGGAACATGGAGAAGGCGCCCTGAGCGTCATGCGGGCGCTGAAGACCACAATGGACCCCCATCACATTCTCAATCCGGGCAAATTGCTTCCCAAGGGCCCCGTTTATAGAGGATAAGGGCCCCTCTTCTATTCTGCTTTTACGGACCCTGCCCGCAATGTCTTCAGCTTCCGCCACATTCCCTGATGTCGTCCTGATCGGGGGCGGTGTCATGAGTGCGACGTTTGCCGCACTGCTGAAAGAACTGTCTCCCGAACTGTCCATCACGATGTTCGAAACACTGGAACAGTGCGGACAGGAAAGCTCCAAAGCCTGGAATAATGCCGGCACAGGTCATGCAGGCAACTGTGAGCTGAATTACACGCCCCGACGCCCGGACGGCAGCGTGGACATCTCCAAGGCTCTGGCAGTCAATACGGAATTCGATATTTCCCGGCAGCTCTGGTCTCACTGGGTTCGCAGCGGACGTATTGCCGATGCGAACTCCTTCATCCATGCCTGCCCGCACGTCAGTCTGGTCTGGGGTAAGGAAGATGTTGCATTCCTCAAGGCCCGATATGACGCTATGGCAAGCCATCACTGTTTTGACGGGATGGAATACAGCGAAGATCCCGATGTCATTGCAGACTGGGCTCCACTGGCGATGGAAGGACGCGATCCCTCCGTCCCGGTAGCGGCCACACGGATCCGAAGCGGAACAGATGTCGATTTCGGCGCACTGACATGCAGCCTTTTTTCCAGCCTGGAAAAAGAAAACGGCTTCCACAGCTTTTATCGCCATCGCGTCACGGATCTCGTCAAAACAACAGATGGTCGCTGGCGCGTTACGGCGGTGAATACGCAAACGGGTGTAAAACGCTCTGTTCTGACGCGCTTTGTTTTTGTCGGCGCTGGCGGGGCTGCCCTGCCACTGCTTCAGAAATCCGGCATCCCGGAAGCGCGCCGCTACGCAGGCTTCCCAGTCAGTGGGCTGTGGCTGCAGTGTACTGACCCGGCCATCACCCAACGCCATCATGCGAAAGTTTACGGGAAAGCGCCGGTTGGCTCGCCTCCCATGTCCGTCCCTCACCTTGATACCCGCGTGATCGACAGAAAATCCTGCCTGCTTTTCGGGCCTTATGCAGGGTTTTCGACAAAATTTCTCAAGACCGGCTCACGGATGGACTATTTCCGCTCCCTGAATGGCGGCAACATCATTCCTGCTGTCACCGCGGCCAAGGATAATCTGTCTCTGGTGAACTACCTGGTCCGGGAAGTCACACAGAGCGATCACAAACGCTTCCGCTCCCTTCTCAACTTCTACCCACTCGCCAACGAGAACCAGTGGACGAAAATCGTGGCCGGACAACGCGTCCAGATCATCAAGCCCGATAACGGCCTGCATGGTGTCCTGCGCTTCGGAACAGAGTTGGTGCGCAGTTCAGACCAGTCTCTCGCTGCCGTTCTTGGCGCGTCACCGGGCGCATCCATTGCTGCATCAGTAGCATTGCAGGTCGTGGAAAAATGCTTTCCACAGAACGTAACTGCGAACGGGTGGCTGCCTCGCCTTAAAGAGATCTTCCCGGCTTATGGTGTAGATCTGAAGACCACTCCGGAACTCTGCCGTAATCTTCGTCAGGAAACAGCTCGGATCCTACAGATCGAAAACTGAGGCCTCGAGGCATCCAACTCTCAATAAAAAGGCCGGTTATCGTCCCCCGACGAACTAACCGGCCATATCAGACAGACCTGGAGAGCGGTCAGGCTGCCTGAACTGTACTAACCTTCTGCGCTGGCGAACGTGCTGCAACAGCACTGGCCGCATGTGGCGTCAGCGTACGTTGAACGGCATCGTGCCAACCATCGATCATGATGCGACGCTGTGCCGGGTCCATCTTGGGTGAGAACAGGCGCTCCTGCTCCCAGGTGGCCGCGACCTCATCAAGACTTTTCCACAGACCAACATGCAACCCGGCCAGAAAGGCCGCACCAATCGCCGTGGTTTCGACATTGACCGGGCGCTCGACGTCCGCCTTGAGCATGCTGGCCAGGAACTGGGCGAACCAGTCATTGGCAGCCATGCCGCCGTCAATACGCAACGTCTTGGCCCGCATGGCGCCATCCTGACGCATGGCATGAACAAGGTCATACGTCTGGTAAGCGACGGATTCCAGCATCGCACGGGCAATATGAGCCTGCGTTGAACCCAGCGTCAGGCCGCAGATCATGCCACGGGCTTCCGGGTCCCAGTGAGGCGCACCGAGGCCAACGAAGGCCGGAACCATGTACACGCCATGGCTGTCAGGAATGCGCGTTGCCATGTCGTGGGTCTGGGAGGCATGCGTGATGAGATGCAGACCATCGCGCAGCCACTTGATGCCAGCGCCGGCTACGAAAATGGAGCCTTCAAGTGCATAGGTCGTCTTGTTGCCAATGCGATAACCAATCGTCGTCAGAAGACGGTTATTGGACTGGATCGGTTTTTCCCCGGTGTTGAGGAGCATAAAGCAGCCCGTACCGTAGGTTGCCTTGGCCATGCCCTCTTCAAAACAGGCCTGACCGATGAGCGCGGCATGCTGATCGCCAGCCATACCACCAATGATAACAGACTCACCGAACAGTTCGGGATCCGTTCGGCCGAACTCGCCGCTGTTGTCCTGAACCTCTGGAAGAAGCGCACGAGGCACATTGAACAGGCTCAACAGTTCATCGTCCCACTGGAGGGTATGAATGTTGAACAGGGACGTGCGACAGGCATTCGTGATGTCTGTGGCATGTTTCTTGCCACCCGTCAGACGCCACAGGAGGAAACTGTCAATCGTTCCGGCAGCCAGTTCTCCGGCTTCTGCACGCTCACGGGCACCGGGAACATGATCGAGCGTCCAGGCGATTTTGCTGGCTGAAAAATAGGGGTCCAGCAGGAGACCGGTCTTGTCCCGAATGATCTCTTCTGCCCCCTGCTCCCGCAGACGGTTGCATTCATTGGCCGTCCGGCGATCCTGCCAGACCAGAGCGTTATGAATGGGCTTGCCTGTCTTGCGATCCCAGATCACCACAGTCTCGCGCTGGTTCGTGATCCCGATCGCAGCGATACGACCGATGCCACCCGCCAGCGATACGGCTTCCTGTGCCGTTTCGAGAACATCTTCCCAGATATCTTCGACGTCATGCTCCACCCAGCCCAGTTCAGGATAATGCTGAGGGAATTCGCTGCGGGAAATCGACAGAGCCTTTGCATTGCGATCAAAAACAATGCTGCGGGTTGACGTGGTGCCCTGATCAATCGCCAGGATGCAGTCTTTCTGTGTCATGGTACTTACTCCGGAAACGGACAGATCAAGAAACCTTGTCGATGACGGGGCCTGTTGAAGCAGGCACGGAAGGGTTCGAGACAACAAGAACAGGTTCTGCTGTGTTTAGCGCTTCAGATGAGCGCTCAGTTGCCATGACAGAAACCCGTGGCATGTAAGGGCGGACCCCATACTGATAGATTGCAGCACCGATCGGGCCACCCACCATCGGAGCCGCAATCGGCACCCACCAGTAGTTGGACGGCGCCGGAATGGCAGCCTGCCCCCATCCTGCAAAGAAGCAGAACAGACGCGGCCCGAAGTCACGAGCCGGGTTGATGGCCCATGCTTCAAGATAACCGGCAGAAGCGCCAATGATTGCCACCAGCAGGCCGATAATCAATGCTCCGGAATTCGCCTGTGGTGCCTGCGTGTTATACTGGCAGGTCACGGCGAAAATACCGAACACCAGAATACCGGTCAGAACAGCCTCATCCCAGAACGCATGAGATACGGTGATGAAATCGCCCGGATGCGTGAAGAACACGCCGGCAGAGCCACCATCAAGAGCACGCGTCAGGCCATGAGCCGCATTGTAGTGATCAATAACCGGCACATAGAGCGAATACACCAGCGCCGCACCAGCCAGACCTCCCAGCACCTGAGCCCCCATATAGGGCACAACTTTCTTCCATGAAAATCCACGGAAGAGCGCGAGTGAGAGCGTCACCGCCGGATTGGCGTGCGTCCCACTAACCGCGCCGGTGGCGTAAATCGCAACCGTGACGGACAGTCCCCAGACGATACAGACACCCCAGTACGCCGTCTTGTACGGACTGGGATCGTAAAGTGAGTACATGGCGGCCACACCATCTCCGAAGAGGATGATGATGGCGACGGCAAAGAACTCAGCAAGGAGTTCACCAAAGTAGCGTTTATTCTCTGACATGACCGGATATCCGACATGAGAATTGAAGAGAAGAAGATCAGGCGACGTCCTGCCGCCAGGTCTGGGATGTTTCGGAATGCGCCGGACGACCTGCCCCGCCACGTTCCTCGATATAAGTCTGGAGAGACGCCTTCTCCGCATCGGTCATGAACAGACCAAGCTTGGACCGGCGCCACAGAATATCTTCGGCGGAGCGGGCCCATTCGTTGTCGATCAGATAATCGACTTCACGGGCACTTAGCGTCGCACCAAACCACTGCCCCATTTCGGCCTCGGCAGCCGTCGCAATATCAAACGCTCGCAGACCGTAATTCCGAACCAGACGCCACGCTGTTTTCGGCGTGAGATGAGGCGCATAAGCCTGAAGTTTTGCGACCTGACGATCGAACTCGGCCGACGCAAAATCACCACCTGGCAGCGGTGTCTCTGCCGTCCAGGACGGGCCGCCCAGTACCAGCAGGTACGTCACGAGTTTCTCAAGTGCATGCTCTGCCAGCTTGCGGAACGTCGTAATCTTGCCGCCAAAGACAGACAGGATTGGCGCACCAGAGGCATCAACATCCAGCACATAGTCACGGGTCACAGCAGACGCATTGCCGGAATTATCGTCATATAAAGGACGAACGCCAGCATACGTCCAGACCACATCATCCGGGCTGACGGACTTCTGGAAATAGCGGTTCACGCTCTCGCAGAGATACTGGATCTCGTCCTTCGAAATCTCGACTTTGCCGGGATCCTGCTCCCACGGCACGTCCGTCGTGCCGATCAGCGTGAAGTCCTGCTCATACGGGATGGCAAACACGATCCGCTTGTCAGGGTTCTGAAGGATGTAAGCCTGCTTGCTCTCGAACAGTCGAGGCACAACGATGTGACTACCCTTGACCAGACGCACCTTGTTCTTGCTGGCAACGCCAACACGATCCTGCAGCAGTTCTGCGACCCATGGACCAGCAGCATTAATGATGATCTTGGCCTGAACGGTGCGTGTCTCGCCACTTGTGCGGTCAAGAAGCGTAGTCGTCCAGAGCTTTGATCCACGCTCTGCATGGATCAACTGCGTACGTGTGTTGATCGAAGCCCCAAGACGCGCAGCATCCATGGCATTCATCACGACAAGACGGCTGTCCTGCACCCATCCATCGGAATACTCGAAGCCACGGACATATTCGCTCTTGAGCGGCCGACCTGTTACATCAGTACGCAGGTTAACCGCACGCGTCTTCGGCAGTGTCATGGTCGTGCAGAGGTGATCGTACAGAAACAAGCCCGTTCGCAGCAGCCATGCGGGGCGAAGCATCTTGGAATGCGGCAGAACGAACCGCATCGGCCAGATGATGTGCGGTGCGATTTTCAGCAATCGCTCACGCTCAATCAGCGCCTCACGGACCAGCCGGAACTCATAATATTCCAGATACCGAAGACCGCCATGGATCAACTTCGTGCTGGCAGAAGAGGTATGGCTGGCCAGATCATCCTGCTCGACAAGCAGAACACTAGCGCCCCGGCCTGCGGCATCACGTGCGATACCACAGCCGTTAATGCCCCCACCGACGACAAGCACGTCATAAGGCGCGCTTTCCCGGTTCAAAGGCGAAACTTCACGAATCGATGACATAACACTCTCCTGTCACCACGCTCCAAAACGAGCATCTGATGTTCGTTTTCGCGCATATTGAACGATAAAGTAAAGAGCGTTCTTCGTTTTATAACATATTAGTGTTGTTTTTTCTCTTTCTACTGTGATGTTTGAGCGATGTGGAGCGTGACGTTTTCTGCATCCAGAAGGGCTTTGAACTCAGCGGAAACCGGCCGATCCGTGATCAGATCATCAATATCGGCCAGTCCTCCCACACATCCCATAGGCTGCCGACTGAATTTGGTATGATCGGCGAGAAGAAGAACACGCTTGGAATTGCGAATAATCGTACGGGCACACTGAATTTCGGTGAGATCGAAATCCAGAAGTGTTCCATCCTCAGCGATGCCACTGATACCAATCACGCCATACTCCGTCCGGAAAGAGTCGAGCGTCTCAATAGCTGCTGCCCCAAGAATTGCTCCATCCTTGGGACGGAGTTCACCGGCAGCAATCACAGTGCGAAAATCGGGCCGGCCGGAGATCAGAGACGCAACATGCAGGTTGTTGGTGACAATCCGAAGATCACGATGGCCACCCAGAGAGCGAGCAAAAGCCTCGGTCGTCGTGCCGATATTGATAAAGAGAGACGAGCGATCCGGTATAAGTGCTGCCGCGCATCGTCCAATCGCGTCCTTCGCCTTCAGGTTGAGGATCTGGCGCTCATTATAGGCAATATTTTCAATCGTGGAGTTCGGCGTGGCCCCTCCATGATGCCGGATCAGAAGCCCCTGCTCCGCCAGGAAACCGATATCTCTGCGGATGGTCTGGACCGCTACATCGAACTGCTAGGCCAAGTCTTCATTAGAGACATATCCCTGACTGCGAACCAGCCGAATGATCTGCTCCTGGCGAGGATTGATCCGAAGAGAGAGATTGCTCATGCACACTGACCTGAAATGATTTTCAGGTCAGTGTGACAATCCGAACAAAAACGCGCAATCAGGAACTTTCGTTTCTGTTCGCCCATCGCATGTCAGACTTCAATGTTCTGAAGAACCTGAAACCCCTCGAACACTGGCGGTCCGACTGTCAGCACCTTGCCCTGCCCTGCACCAGCATGAGCGGCACGGAACTGCTCCGACTGTGTCCATCCAACAAAAGCGTCATAGGACTCCCAAACAGTATGGGACGCATAAAGAATATGATCCTCCCGGTTGGGCCCCTGGAGGAACTGGAAGCTGACAAAGCCCGGTACTGTCTTGAGCAGAACTTCGCGCTCCAGCCAGCGCTGGCGGAAAGCCTCTTCGCTGTCCGGGCGGACCTTGAAGCGATTCATTGCAATATACATGATGTCTCCTTGTTCGATGCTCTGCCCGACATGACGAGATCATGAGGGACAACATAGGGTCGGCCGGAACTGTCATGATAATGAATGCAGCCGTCCGGAATTCCGAAAACGTTATTCAGCAGTTCGGAGGTCATGATCTCCTGAGGCGTACCCTGCGCCTGAATCTCCCCGTTGTGCATGACAACAACCCGATCAGCACAGGCGGCGGCCCAGTTCAGATCATGCAGGACAAGCAACACTCCGCCCCCTCGTCTCGCATGGGCTCCCGCAATCTGAAGAACAAGTCGCTGCCGAGCCATATCCTGCGCTGACAGCGGTTCATCGAGCAGCAAAAATCCCGGCGCGTTATCCTGGGCAGCAATCTCAAGCTGGGCAAGCACACGAGCCAGATGAACACGCTGCCGCTCCCCGCCTGACAAGGTCATGACATCGCGGGCGGCAAAAGCAGAAAGCCCGACATGCTCCAGCGCAGCCTGCGCGGCAGCAGCCCTTTCCGAAGCAGACCGGGACTGTCCTGAAATGGCTGTTCCCATCAGAACAAGCTCCAGAGCCGTAAACCTTGCCCGCATGGGACATTCCTGCGGCAACAATGCCCGGCGCTTTGCAAGTTCGCCACTTGAGAGAAGACTGATGCTCTCTCCCCCAAGGCTGACAGAGCCCTGTTGCAGAGGCATCAACCCTCAGGCCAGTTTCAGCAACGTGCTTTTACCTGCTCCATTCGGCCCGATGATGGCGACCGTCTCTCCTGCCGCCAGGGACAGATCAAGATTCCGCACAAGGCTTCGCCCATTCACGGCGGCGGAAACATTCCGGATTTCAAGCGTCATGATGGAATATCCGCTCCATGAATACGGCTGAGAAGCCAGACAAAGACAGGTGTTCCCAAAGCTGCCGTCACAATCCCGACCGGCAGTTCCGCAGGAGCGGCAATAATGCGGGACACCGTATCCGCAGCAGTCAGAAGGATAGCTCCAAGCAGAGCACTTCCCGGCAGGACAAAGCGATGGTCCGGCCCTGTTACCAGTCGCACCAGATGAGGCACGACAACACCAATAAAACCGATAGCTCCCACAAACGCGACAACCGGCCCGACTGACGCCGCGACAGCCAGCATGGCCAGCCGCTTGGTGCGTTCAACAGGATACCCCATCAATGCCGCATCCGCTTCACCCAACAGCATTGCATTTAATGGTGCGGCAATACGCGTAGCGATAATTCCAGAGATGAGCAGAAAAGGCGTAAGAAGCGCAATCCGCTCCCAGTTTGCGCCAGAGAAGCTCCCCAGCGTCCAGAATGTCAGGTCCCGTAACGCCGTATCATTGGCACGGAAAATGAGGATTCCCGTCAATGCTCCCGAAAAAGCCCCGAAAGCAACGCCCGCCAGCAGAACTGTCGTGACGGAAGTAATTCCTGCTCGCGTTGCAAACACGTACAGCAGGATCGTGACCAGAAAACTTCCTGCCATTCCGGCAACAGGTACGGCCCAGCCATTGAGAAGCCCGGGCTGCGCCATATCGACGCCCAGCACAATCACGCAAGCCGCCGCGAGAGCCGCTCCGGAAGAAACACCAATCAAACCTGGATCAGCCAACGGGTTCCGGAACAGCCCCTGCATGATCGCTCCTGCGGTTCCAAGAGCTGCGCCCGCCATCACGGAAAGGACAACCCGAGGCGCACGGATATGGGCCATCACCATCCAGGACAAGGATCTGCCAGCATCCTCAGATCCATGTAGCAGTGAAGCAATTCCGATACCGCTTGCACCAACGTCCAGAGCACCCAGCATCACCAGCGCCAGTACCGGGAGAAGAGACAGAAGCCAAAGTTTTACGTGCCGCCGCACGTCGATCATACCGGTTTTCCTGCATTGGCCATCATATGCGCCAGATCAAGCGCAGCTTCTGGTGTGCGTGGCCCAAAGCCCAGAAGTCGCTCGCCTTCCATTTCCACGATCGCTTTCTTCCGGCCTGCCGGCGTCATGCTGAAACCCGGATCGTTCAGCAAAGCCTGGCGGATTTCTGCTCCGCCCTGACTCATGGTCAAAATAATATCCGGACGAAGCGTTACGAGAGATTCCGTATTGAGCAGCTTGTAGCCCTGCAGATCAGCTCCAACGTTGATGCCCCCCGCCAGACGGATCACGGCATCAGCCGCAGTGCCCTGACCAGCAACAAGAGGGCGGTTATTGGTCATCCGCATGACAAACAGAACTCTGGGAGTGCCAGAATGATCCGCGCGCCACTGTTTCAGCACATTGAAATGGCTCTGGATATCCCGGCACATCTCTTCTCCGGCCTCTTCCCGCCCTACCGCTCTGGCCAAAAATCTGGTGCGCTCCAGAATAGCGTCTGGCGACGAAGTGGAGTCTACGAAAACAATCAGAATACCGGACGCAACAAGCTGATCCATCGCATCCGCCGGGCCTGACGCATTCATGGCCAGAATGAGGTCCGGCCGAACGGACAGAACGCCTTCTGAGGAAATGGCGCGCATATAACCGAGAGATTTCTTGTCTTTAAGTGCCTCCTCCGGCCAGGTCGATGTTGTATCAACGGCAACAATTTTGTTCGCTACCCCCAACCGGTAAAGCGTTTCCGTAATGGTACCTCCGATACAGGCGATACGGGATGCACTTCCCACTGAAACGGACCGCCCACGACAATCTGTTATCAGACTGGTCTGCGCCTGCACGGCCGTAGGGAAAAGCGCTCCTCCCACAAGCAGAGCGACAAAGCCTCGACGATCAAGGCTACGACTATGCATCATGCCTGTTCTCCCTCATCCCCAAACAAATCATGCGCCAGAGACCATATAATGAAAATGACATTCATTCTCACTTAAAGCATAGCACGACCTTTTACAGCTCCGTTGATGGTATCGTCTTCCATCAGCTTCTGAGCCAGATCCAGACACGTGACGAACCTTGTAAAAGCTTCATCTCCGGCAGCCACACACATGTTTTGGTCAAATTCGGCCCCATCAATCGCCGCTTTGAACACTTTCCATGATTGACCCCGCCCCTCTGGCGCCGGAGCGAGATGCCGAGCCCCGAAACTCTCCGTCAAACCCAGCGCCAGTGACATGCGAGACAGAATATTGGCGCCGAGCTTCGACCCTTCCGCAACATAGAGCCAACCGACTGCAACCGAAGGGTTGAATGGGATCACATCTCCGCTACTGGCTGGAGGGGGCGGCAGACAAAGATCACGCATATCGGCTTCTATGCACGCAAACCGGTTACGTGATTTCAAATCGGGAAGAATGCGAAGTAATGTTTCGTCTTCGTAAATTTTCGTTATGTCACGATGAAAAATATACTGTGACAGAAGGAACATTCTGTAACCGTTCAGACTTGAGAACAGCCCCATGGACATGATCCGATGATCCGTCCGGTCATGAATGGCTTTTGTCTTTTCACGCAGCGCGAATGATAGCGTATTTTCCGCAAAAAAGGCGCACATGGCTAGGCTTTCCCTCCTGTTTTCCAAGAAACACAACTTTTCAAAAACCAAGACTCCCCCATCAGATTTGAAGAGCCGGCTCACTGTCTATGTGGCAGATTTGCTTTCTCACCTCAATGAAAATGAGAATCAATATCAACTAGATTGACGCAGCGAAAAGTCTGGTCGATTTAATGAGAACAATTCTCATTTAGAGGCTGAAAATGATTCGACATATATCGGCTCTGACCCGCCACAGGCATCAGACAATGCTGGCAACATCTGCCCTGGCCTGGGGGCTTTCAGCCTTCCCTGCCGCAAAGGCTCAAACACCAGCATCACCTGACGAAACTCCAACCACGGCAGCCAGTGCCCCCACGGTAAAGCTCCGCCCTCTCCATGTGCGCGGACAGGCTTCGGCAGATGTCATTAATTCCATGAAGGTTGACCCGGACGCAGACTATAGCGCTGTCGGAAAGCCCCGTGTCATGACGACGACAGTGACACTGAAAACACTCCAGTCCCGCATGATCGACAGCATTGCAGATTATGCCCGGCGCGTGGATGCCGGGATAAATTACAACAACAACAATCTGAGCATTAACATGCGTGGATTGGATCAGAACCGCATCCTGACCACGATCGACGGTATTCGGACAATCTGGGCCAATGACGGCGCCCGCGGCGTGGGTGGTGGCGTATCATCCTACGATTTCAACTCGCTCGGATCGATCGATATTGTCAAAAACGCAAATTCCGGTTTTTTCGGAACGGGTGCCCTTGGAGGTGTCGTCTCCCTTAAAACTCTGGACCCGGAAGATATCCTGACGGGTAACAAGGTTTTCGGCGGACTGACAAAACTGACCTATGATGGGTCCAGCGAAAGCGGATACCTCAATCAGGCTCTCGCAGGGCGTTACCACAACACAATGATCCTTGTTCAGGGCGGCTATCAGACCGGAAGCCAGACCGGAAACAGAGGCGGCACCGGTGGCGTAGGCACGACGCGTTCTGACAAGGATCCTGCCTCTTACACACAGGGTAATTTCCTCGGAAAAATTCACCAGTATGTCGAAGGTGGCCATCGTTTTGGCCTGACAGGAGAAGTTTTCGACCGCAACTATAACGAAAATACGTTGAGCAGCATCAGTTCCACATACAGCCGCTATCACACGCTTGAAGAAAGTAAACGCTCTCGCGTCTCCGGCAGCTACGACTACAAGGCGGAACGCCCTTCTGCACTCATCAGTGAGGCCCATCTCATTGCCTACTGGCAGAAGGTCAATATGATTACCGATACAGCCGCCAATCGCCTTACAGCCCCGCTCGGCGAGTATGATCGGAACAGTAATCTTGCCGTTCAGTCTTACGGTACGAGCGGATCAGTCACTTCAAACGTCTTTACTGGCCCCCTCCATCACGTCATTACATTAGGGGGCGAAGCCTACATCACCGATACCAGTCAGTACGCAGGCGGATTGGATAACTGCACTGCAACTCTCTACGCATGTAGATTCTTGCATGTTAACCAGTCAGATATGCCAGATGTTCATGGCACAGACCTGGGTGCGATTGTGCAGGACCGCATTGGGGTCGGAAAAATGGAGTGGCTTCACATCACACCAGGCTTCCGCTTCGATTATTACAAGCGCAGCCCGCAATATACAGCGACATATGCAAATAATGCCGCCTATACCGGAACACCTAACGATGCCAGTGGCTCCCATTATTCGCCAAAAGTTCTTGTCGAAGCCCGTGTTCTGAAGAATCTCACACTGTATGGGCAGTACTCCGAAGCTTTCCGCGCACCTTCCGCAACCGAAATGTATCTGACATATGGTGGCACAGGAAGTTATGTTTCGATTGGTAATCAAAATCTGAGACCTGAATCCAGTCGAGGCTGGGAGGTCGGTGCCCGATATGGAGATACTAAGCGGGGCGCTACGATTTCATTCTTTGACAATTACTATCACAACTTCATCGACACCATCACCACGACGGCCGCCGCCGCAGGCATTGGCGGCTATTATCCGTTCGGTGTCTTTGAATATGTCAATCGTCAGCATGTTCGTATCTACGGCGTAGAGGCCCGCGCCAACTGGACATTTGCAAATTACTGGCAGGTCTGGACCTCCCTCGCGTATTCAGATGGACGCGACACGGATGAGAATGTTCACCTGAATTCCGTAGCACCATTTCGTGGCATTGTAGGCGTTGCCTATAACCGGGAGCATTGGGGCGCGAACTTCTCAATGACCTTTGCCGCTGCGCGTAACAAGGTCGAAAACATGGCGTCCAATGCCAACAAGACGCCAGGTTACGCGATCTTTGATCTGACAGGTTGGTACTCGCCAAAATTCTTCCCGAACCTGCGCGTTCAGGCCGGTATGTATAACATGTTCAACAAGCGTTATTATAATGCGCTGGATATTCCGGACAGCATCAGCGTTCCAAAATCCTATTACTCACAGCCTGGTCGCAGCTTCAAAGTCACGACCCTCATCAACTTTTAAATGACTCACCACTTTTCTGAATGGCCCGTACACTCTACCAGCCATTCAGAAAAAACCGAGCGTCTCACAGCCTGATCCAGCTTTAACCGTCCTCACAGGTTTCCGGGTCACAAGGTCGATTTCGGTCAACGTGCCATCATCTTCATTCGCTACGATCACGGTCGTTCCGTCAGGCCTGAAAGCTGCATCCATCGGCTTGTTCCCGACTGCAACGGGGTACTGATCCCACTGCGGCAGACTGATCAAGGTCACGACAGACTCAGAATCGCCAATCACCAGAAGCCACTGTTCGTCGGGGCTAAGACGCACGATCTGTGCGGCTTTGCGATGATGCTTGAGTACGATCTCCTGCCGCAACTCCCCTGCATCCACGTCCATCAGAAACAGAGACGGCTTGAAAGCGTTTGTCACCACGATGAATTTTTCGTCCGGCAAATGCTCGATCCCAGCGACAGATACGGGAAGAATAATTGTCCGCCTGACGGTATCATCGCCAATCCGGATAACAGATAAAGTTGCGTCTTCTTCATTCTCCGTCACGATAAGCTTGCGGCGGGGAAGAATGGTCAGCCTATGGGAATTGCAGGAATATGTAGGCAGAACCGCCGTGACGCGTTTGGTTTCCGGGTTGATCACCGCGAGCGCGGAACTGTTTTCACAACAGACATACAACAAACCATCAGGCCCAAAGCGTAGAGTGTGCGGCGCTTCCAGAGGTGTCAGGTCAATATCGGCAATACGCTTTCTGGCCATTAAGTCGATTACGGTAACGAAATGGTTTGGGTTGGGATTATCGCCATGCACGCCATTTCCGAATGCAGGTATAAATGCCAGTCCGCGTTTATGATCAATTGCCAGTTCATGAGGCAGAACCGGCATTCCCGTAATATGATCCAGCGTCTCCAGTGTATCAGGATCAAGGAAAAGAACCTGAGCAGCTTTTTTATCGACCGCAATAAGCCCGTTGCCGCGTGCACTGATCATAAGGGCTATCCTTTGGCTCGTTTTTCAGAAGTATTCTCTGAATGAAAACGAGCTATTGGACGTTCAGTTTTGTGTTTTTTCTTCTTTGAAAATCACGAAAAAACCAGCTCTGACAGCAATTTCGTGACTTTCGATTTTCAGAAATCTTACTCTTATCTCTGATAAATATCAGGCCACAGCCACGACAGGAGTTTCCATAGGCTGCATTTCTGCAATACGGAGATTAATACCAGCCCTGACCATACGATCAGCAACTTCATCCGGAAGCCCGGAGTCAGTTATTACGGTATCGAAATCTGATAGATTGGCGAGATGGTTGAGTGCGCTAATGCCAAATTTGCGACTATCCACCATTAGAATTCGCCGGTCTGCCATGTTCATCAACGCACTTTTTGCTTTAATCAGATCTTCGTCCTGATGGTAAGCTGAAAGCCCGTGAATGGCAGATGTGGACATGAACAGCGTGTTGATCCGCAGAGACGTGACACTCCGCTCGCACAGGACTCCCAGAAATGCATCGAAGGTCGGATTATAATGTCCACCCAGTGCAATCAGGCTGATATCCCTTGAACGCCCAACCTTGGTGCTGATCCCAAGACTGTTTGTTACCACCGTGAGTTCCCCGATTGAACTCAGGCGTTCAGACAAAAACCGGGACGTCGTGGAGTCATCAAGTGCAATAGTATCGCCCTCTTCAATCAAACCTGCAGCAATGGCGGTAATTCCAAGCTTTTCCTGAACGGCCTGGCGAGCCCTGTGCGTAATACTGCTGGCAGCAACAGCATTGGACAGTGTCGTAACACTCTCGCCGACCTTTCGAATAAGCCCCTGTGTGGCTAGCGCATGCAGATCTCGGTTCATGGCAGCCCGCGTCATGACGAAATGCGAAAGCAGGTCCTGAATCAGGACGCAGCCCTGTTCGGTCACATAATCCAGTACGGCCTGTCGGCGCGTTGAAAGCCCATGGCTTCCGGGAAGAAAATCGGGAATCATGCTGGTGCCCTTTCTTCAATGATACGGTCAATCAGCTTTTCGAAATCAGGAACATTCCAGCCAGCGCGCCCCACGAACACTCCGTCCACATTGGGCTGTTCAACATAGCTGCGCGCGTTGTCCTGTGTAACGCTGCCACCATAAAGCAGCGGCACGCGCGCGCCGATCTCCGCACCTGCAATTTCGTTCAGAACCCGACGCAGGCCGGTATGAACACGTGCGACACAGTCCGTATCGGCAGCACGCCCCCCTGCACCGATTGCCCAGACAGGTTCATAGGCAACAAGAATGTCAGGCAGATCTTCTACTGCAACATCATGCAGGGCGATCTTGAGCTGCCGTGCCAGCGTTTCATCTGTCACGCCATAATCATACTCTTCAAGGCTTTCCCCAATGCAAAGGAGTGGACGCAGACCGTGACGCATTGCTGCGGCCATCTTGCGACTCACGGTCCAGTCCGTTTCAGCAAAATGCTGGCGGCGCTCGGAATGACCAATCAGCACAATATCAGCGCCACATTCCTTGACCATTTCTGGTGAAATTTCACCCGTCCAGGAGCCACTCTCTTCCCAATGCATGTTCTGTGCACCGACCACAACGTCGGAAGTTTTCAGAACGCCTGCAACGGCCTGAAGAGAGGTGAAGGGTATGATGACGAAGGGCTTCACCCCCTCTGGCGGGTGATAACTCTTCAGAGCCTCGGCCGCTGCAAGAGCCTCTGCCGGCCCTTTGTTCATTTTCCAGTTCGTGCCGATCCAGACTGTCTTGCGTGTCACCATTCATCTCCACACAGAAGAGAGCAATTGCCTATTCTTTATCGCTCAACATAGGAAAGCTTTAACGCTAAATTCTAACACCCAAAACAAAGGAAGTTTCAAAACGAATGATATTTTCCAGTCAACTCTCCGCGCCTAATCACTATGGATAATACCCAGATAGACGCGAAGAAGTTGGAATATAAAGATCTTTTCAAGATCAGGCGGCCTGTTCCAGCAGAACGCTTTCCGTCACCAGACTATCAGATTCGGCCGGACGCAGCATTTTAATGCCCTTTCGGCTCAGCCCATCATGATAGAAATGCGTTGCCTCATTGGGCGACAGATCACCATCCGTCACACGACGCATGGCTTCGATCAGAAGCAATGGATCATCAGCATCGACGATCTTGCGTCCAAAGAGCGCGGCGCGTGCACCGCGGCTCTGAGCCTGATGCACCAATTCAAGGCAGTCGCGTGTTGTTCCGCTGCCGCCGCCCATGATCCCGACAATGACCGTCGGGTCATAATGGCAGAGTTCACTCAGAGCATCTCCCCCATTGAACGGCACCTTGAGGAAAACAGGCTTCTCTTCCTTTTTGAGACCTGCAAGAGATCGGGTGATCATATCATTAAGGAATACGCCGTAATCGTTAGGCGCGATCCGGCTTTCGTTAGGATTGAAAACTTCCAGAAAATACGAGAACCGGTGGATCTGCGCTTCCTCACGGAAGCGGGCAAAGTCTTCCAGAGCCAGCGTATCCTGCTCAACATCGCCGTTAAACGTCATTGAATACAGACCAAGGCCCGTCTGGGCGCGCTCAAGGGACGCCGAGCGAAATGGCATAGATTTCTGGGACCGATAAGAACTTCCCCGACCACGCCAGAGATCGGTCGTATCGTTCGCGCGAATGGCCGTCTGTACTTTTGTTCCGTCGAATGCGTCCCGCTCCAGAAGGTCTTCCAGAATGGAAGCGGACGTCAGCATGATGTCCACAATATCCTGACCGATGATGGACTGGATCTCAGACAGATATTCCGGTCTGGTCCGAAAGTCAGACTGCCCCGGCCGCGGGTTCCGGCGGCGTCCCATGGCACTGATCCCGGCAGCCATATCTGAATCCTTGGCGTCTGCCAGGATGAAATCGTAGCGCGTGTCCTTGCCAGCCACCATGCGTGCAATTTTTTCTTCGTAACGGTTCATGGCTCAAGCCTTCAGAATTTCCTTGGGTTCAGACGAAAGAAGGAATTCACCCGGAAGATTGTGGCGTTCACGCCCTTCCTGCCAGGCAGCCTGAGCTTCACGAGCAATATCCTGCTCGCTCCAGCCAAGCTCTTCCCCAACGACACGAGCAACCTCCTGCACCACGTCCGGTGTCATGTGTCCGCTCAATGCAATAGGTGTCCGCCGGTACAGAACGTCCGACAGTCGGCGGACAAGTTCATTTCTGGCAATAAACGCCAGCTCACGACGCGTGTACGACGGCAATGTTCGCAGGGGCGCATCCGCTTCTTCCTGACAGAACGCCGCAATTTTCCGCGCAAGCGTACCATATCGATCCAGAAGGTCCGCAGCCCGCGGGCGCGGTATCCCGCAGGAGATGGCCAGCTTGTCCAGATAGGCGGTATGCTGTTCCACAGACGGGAAACTACGGCCGCCACCAATAGGCAGCTCTTTCGTGGACGTGCTTCTGGGGTAACCCAGCACATTCAGAATGCGATCAGCCACCTCTTCACCAAGTCCCCGGAACGTCGTCCACTTACCTCCTACGAGGGACAGCAAAGGCGTTCCTGCGAGATTGTCTTCGTGGGTGATGTGATCCCGGCTGATAGCACCGGGGTCCGCCGCGTTCGTCGCTGGCAGAGGTCGCACACCACTATAACGGTAAACAACCTGTTCCTTGGCAATATGGAAACCGGGGAACAAATCCGCCAGCATGCGGAGCATGTAATGCTGCTCCTCATCCGTGCAGACAGCTTTGTCCGGATCGTCAATCCGCAGGTCCGTGGACCCCACGAGCACCTGGCCAAAGAAGGGATAAGCAAGACAGATACGCCCGTCGGGAGTACCAAAATAAACCATCCGTCCCTTTAATTCCCGAAGCAGATCATCATGCTTCAGAAGCAGATGGGAACCCTTGGTGCCTCCAATATACTTTGTCGGGAAGCCAAGAATCGCATTGATCTGATCAATCCATGCGCCGCCCGCATTGACGATCACACGGGCCTTCACAATACGCGCTTCATCCGTCAGAACATCACGCAGCACAAGCTGACCATTCTGCAATGAAACAGGTACGGTATATGTCAGCGCTTTACAATTCGGCGCTGTTTCAAGCGCATCCTGCACACATTCATAACCAAGCCGCTCAGGCTGTGTGATGGCGGCATCATAATACTGAGCTGTCGCTACAACATCCCTAGCCATATGCGGCCATTCGCGACGCGTACGACCGTTCAGGAACAGCGAATGCCGCGGCATGACCCTGGCCCGACGTCCGAGGAAATCGTAGATCTGCAGACCGACTTCCAGAACAAGCGCGCCCCGGTCCGTCATTTTGCCCCCAAGCTTCAGGAAGCGGCGGAAAGACGGAACAATGCCTCCAAACCATGTGCGGATTGGTAGGACCGTCGGTAATGGACGCACCACATGCGGCGCATTTCTGAGAAGCAGATTACGCTCAAGCGTGGACTGCGCCACAAGCTTGAACTCACCTGTTTCCATGTACTTGATGCCACCATGAATCAGACGGGAGGGCGCGCAGGATGCACCCGTGCAGATGTCGCTCCGATCCAGAATGAGCGTTTTGACGCCCTGTAAAGCCAGTTCGCGGAACAACCCTGCGCCATTGATGCCCGCGCCAATAATGACAACATCAAATTCAGCGTTGTCCGAAACAACGGAAACGGATTTCATGGCCTGATCTCCTGCGTCTTTTCAGCTGCGACAAGAAAATTCGATACCGGCATCTGGTCAGTCGTCTCTTGGGCCGACCGCTCCGCCGCCCCCTCATACAGACCTGACCAGAACGGCTTCATGGCCTGAGTAAGCGCAACATAACGCTGGTAAATGCCCTCATAGACGCGGGTTCGGACAGGTTCAGGCTGATAGACAGTCATGGGAATATCCTGCGCCGCAACAGCGTCTTCGAGACTGTCATGAAGACCAACGGCCACACTGGCCGTCAGGGCCGCGCCCAGCGCTCCGGCTTCCCGAACCCCGGAAATTTCCACCGGCATGTTGAGAATATCGGCAAACATCTGAGCGATTGAGGGTTGACCACTCCCTCCTCCCGAAACCCCAAGACGACGAACAGCTCCCGTTAGACGAAGAGTTTCGACATGCTCTCGATGATTGAAGATCGTCCCTTCAATCATGGCCTGAAACAGGTCAGCACGATCATGCCAGGACTGCACGCCAAAAAGAGACGCACTGGCCGGTGCTTCGTAGGGGGACCCGAACAGGAAGGGGTGATAGAGTGGAACCGGACGCTCCGCACGTGAACGATCAAGCCGGGCTTCGACTTCCCGCATCAAAATCTGGGCGGCCTCCTTTTCTTCCGGCAAAAGCAGGCGCGCCAGCCATTCGAGATTACTGGAAGAAGCAGGCGAAATTGCCATGCAATTCCACAATCCGCGCCGGTATCCGGCACGACAGGACCACCCATCCCCAATGACCGGGCGGCTCCGGAAAATTTCGTTGATAGAGAAGGTCCCGGCCGTAATGGAGAGGTCACCGGGCTGGGTGTAACCCAACCCCACAGCCGCAGCCGTCACATCATGCAGCCCCACCGAAACAGGCGTTCCTTCCAGAAGTCCTGTCGCAACCGCGGCCTCACGCGTGATCGCACCACCCCGGTCGCAGGAAAGACGTATCTGTGGAAGTGCGTTCCTGATCTCCCTGATGTCCAGAATATCAAGAATGCTAGTGTTATAGTCCTGCATGTACAGATCGGTGAACGACGTACTGGCTTCCGTCAGATCCGTGGCAATTTCTCCGGTCAGGCACAGCCGGATCCAGTCCTTGGCAAAAAAGACCGTGCCTATCGCGCCATATCGTTCCGGCTCGTGACGCTTCATCCATGCGAGAAGCGTATTGGCCGAATAGGGATAAGGCCGCTGCCCCGCAATCGGAACGATCTTCTCAAGGCGCCCCGCCTGCTTCCACTCTTCGTGCAATTCCGTCGCACGGCTGTCGAGCGACATGATCCCACGCCCCAAGGGTTTACTTGAGCGGTCAAGAACAAAAAGCCCATCTCCATGTGCCGTCACGCCCACACCAGCAATCGTTCGGGGATCCACGCCGGACGTCTCCACCGCATCCCTGACAGCCTCAACGACAGCCTGCCATGCTTCATGCATGTCACGTTCGACGTGTTTCGGCTCATCCATATGCTGTGGAACCCGCCGACGGCCCAACCCTAAGATTTCTCCCGTTCCCGAAAAGACAACAGCCTTCGTCGTAGTGGAACCGCAGTCGATCCCGATTGTGAAATCCTGGCGCATTACTGGCCCTCCGAACGCTCTCTCGCCATCAGCCTTCACGGAACACGCGACTGATAACATGAGAAATGTTATTATCAGGTGATATAAGTGTTATTATGTCCGCGTCAACGTGATAAATATCACTTTCAGCGCTAGAGAGCTTCTTGTGTGATATTTCCTCGCAAAACCTCATCAAACTGCACATCCGAACATTACAAATCCGGCTAGCGCTGGTATGTAGAACTCCCTTTGCCGCGAAACGGCCTTCCCGATGGACAAGGATCTTTTTGACAGATGACTGATGGTTCGGGCGTGATAACTGCCTCCCCTGGCGTCCTTCTCAGCAAACGTCGGGACAATAGCGCCAGGCAGCAGCAGATCCTCGATGTCCTTCTGGAAACCGGAAGCGCGACGATCGAGACACTTTCAGAACGCTTTGGCGTCAGCCGGATGACCATTCACCGGGACGCACATGCCCTTGCCGACCAAGGTTTGATCGATAAACTTCATGGCAGCATTGTTCTTAAAAACCGGGTAGTAACCCAGAAAACAGTCAATTTCCGAAAATCCCGCGCACCTGATCTGAAACAATCCATCATCCATCGAGCCATCTCGATGATTACGCCGGAACAGATTCTGGTATTGGATGACTCGACAACAGTCGCAGCAATGCTTCCTCTCCTGCCGGCTCTTGCTCCCCTGACAATCATTACTAACGCAGTCGGGGTTATTCAGGCTCTTTCCCCTTACCCGAACCTTAAGCTCATCTGTCTTGGGGGAGATTATAATCAGCCGCGCAATGCATTTTTTGGTCTCGTGTGTGAACAGGCGGCCAAGTCTTTGCGCGCCAATACGATGTTTCTCTCAACATCAATCATTCACAATGAAACTGCTTTCCAGAACGATCAGGACGTCGTGAAAGTGAAGCAGGCTCTGATGCAGATCGCAGATCAGACAGTCCTGCTTGTGGACAGCACGAAATTCCGAAAAGGTGGCCTGCATCGACTCGCCTCCCTGAACGAATTCGATCTTGTCCTGACGGACTCTCAACTCAAACCATCCATTCGGAAGTCTCTTATCCAGGATGGAATCAATATAGAAACCTGCGGTTGATTTCTTATTCCGGGAAATTTCGAAATCGAGTTTCCCGGAACATTCATGTTGCGCTTCATTGTCAAACGCAAATGCAGCCATGATTGACTGATGTGCCAGCTTTAAAACTCGAAAAAACACTATTTTAAATCGTTTTTAATGAAAAGACACAGCGCAGCCAAACCTGAGAAGGCATAAAATCTCACTGTTATCACGCCGATCATTTGTGGAAGCACTGACTGGCCAGAATCGGCTTCGAATAATGTCTGGAGCAGAGCGATCTCGCCGCTCCATACCCTTCGCAAAGCATTTTTTCATGTATCTCACACGCCCACACAAAAAAGTTATCTATTTTAACTATATATTTTAGTGAAAAATTATTCCTTGGGCAGACTGTCCTGTTTTCTGCACTCCTGCTCCTTTTTTCCTAGAATAACTGCCACCTCAATACGGGCGGTAGGTATCCTGCGAAAACCTTCATTTTCGTTGAAATATGGCCAAAAACGGAACGGAAGTTTCAATTGGTATCATTTGTGTCCACAATGATATTAACGATATATTGACGATCGCCCAATAACCCGCGTACCCCTTTTTCTCCGTCTTCCTCGACACACCTGGAGATGCTGGAATGTCTGGCATAACATTAAACGATTTCCTGAGTGTCACGCGCTGGACACCAGCCGAACTTGCCGCCCAGATTGATCGTAATCCGGATGACGTCGAATGGTGGTTAAACAACCAGGAACACGTCCCTGAGCGTCTGACTGTCTGGATGAGCCAGATTGTTGACGCCTTTCGGAGCAACCCCGCTCCTAAAGGCTATGCGATGGAGCGTTCAGAGGGCTGCATTTTCAACGATGACCCGTCCATCACGGTCGTATGCTCCGTATGCCGTTTTGCTGCGACATGCACAGCATCCCGGATAATCAGGAACTAACGGCCCGCTTTCTGGCTTTCGTCTCCTACCACGGATGACGTCTTCATGAAGTCTGCCAACCCTCTCTTGAGAGCTTTTTCAAATACTGCGAGCGTTTCTGCTCCGACATAGTGCTCAATACCCTCAGCATCGATGCGCGCGTTCTCTTCACTAATTCCAAGTGCGAGAAGAAAAGCCTCCACAATTCCATGTCGATGCCGGGCCTTGCTGGCCATGTCTTGCCCGGCATTCGTCAGGAACACCCCCCTGTAGGGCTTCTGCGTAACCAACCCTTCCGCTGAAAGCCGCGCAAGCATCTTGGCCACCGTTGGCTGAGACACCCCCAGGCGTCCAGCGATATCAACCTGACGAGCCTCCTGCCCTTCGGACAAAAGATCGGAAATCAGCTCGACATAATCTTCAACCAGAACTTTCTGCCGCGCGGCCCGGTTGGCACGAAACCCCTCTGAATGGGTTTCCATATCCAAAAGTGTCTTCTGCCTGCTCTTTTTCCGTTCCACTGTTCGGCTACCAACTTTCAATATAAATTATTCAGCGAAGAATAAAATATTCCTCTTCTTAATTCCAGCCTCTGAAAAATCGAAAGTCACATCCTGAATATAGCACATTGCATAATTTAGAGATTCACGTTTGAATGGCATTCTGATGCCAGAACAGTCCCTCCCCCCCGAAACAACCCCACGCAACCTGCCTCACAAAGCTGCGGCATGGCGTTTTTCGCGTGATGAGGACAGGACACGCCCTTCTCTTCCGGAAGTTTTTTCCAGTGTGCATGTCCCGAATGGGCAAACATCCTGGGTGAAGCGTTTTCTGGCCTTCGTTGGCCCGGGCTACATGGTCTCCGTAGGCTATATGGACCCTGGCAACTGGGCCACGGATCTTCAGGGGGGTGCCCAATACGGTTACAGCCTGCTCTGCATCATCATGCTTTCCAACCTGATGGCTATTTTGCTACAGGCGCTCTCCGCCCGGCTGGGCATAGCTACCGGCCGTGATCTGGCGCAGGCGTGCCGGGATCAATACCACCCGGTAGTCAATATTATTCTATGGCTAGCCTGCGAGCTCGCCATCATTGCCTGCGATCTTGCAGAGGTGATTGGCACGGCGGTGGCATTGCAATTGCTGTTCGGCCTTCCCCTCCTCCCAGGGGCCATCCTCTCGATCCTCGATGCGTTTATCGTGCTGCTTCTGATGGGGCGTGGCTTCCGGTATCTGGAAGCCTTTGTCATCAGCCTCCTGTCCATCATTGCCCTCTGTTTCGGCGTTCAGCTTATCGCTGCTGCGCCCCCTGTTGCCGGTGTTCTGAAGGGGCTGATCCCCACCCCTCAGATCGTTACGACACCCGGAATGCTCTACATTGCTATCGGCATTATCGGTGCAACCGTCATGCCGCATAACCTGTATCTGCATTCTTCCATCGTCCAGACTCGTGCTTATGAACGCACGCCTTCCGGGCGGCGCGAGGCAATCCGGTGGTCAACCTGGGACAGCACGATCGCCCTCATGCTGGCCCTGTTCATCAATGCCGCCATCCTGATCGTGTCAGCCGCGGCTTTTCATGAAACAGGCCATCAGAACGTTGCAGAAATCGAGGAGGCTTATCGGCTTCTGTCACCCATTCTGGGCTTGGGGATTGCCTCCACTCTATTTGCTCTCGCCCTCCTCGCCGCAGGAACGAACTCGACTGTTACCGGCACCCTTGCCGGCCAGATCATTGTGGAAGGCTTTCTGCGGCTACATATCCCGCACTGGGCCCGACGCCTCCTGACGCGGGGCCTGGCCATCATTCCGGTTGCTGTTGTGACAGTAATCTATGGGGACCATGGTGTCGGTACGCTCCTGCTGGCCAGTCAGGTCATTCTTTCGCTTCAGCTTCCGTTCGCTGTCATTCCTCTCGTGATGTTCGTATCTGACTGCCGCAAGATGGGAGAGTTCACAATCTCCCGGGTAATGACTGCTCTGTCCTGGGGAGTTGCGGGGCTGATCCTCCTCCTGAATTTCAAACTCCTCTACGACACACTGACCGGGTAAAACCGGCCCTTATCCAACGGCTTCTCCATTTTCAGGACGATTGCATCTACGTATCCAAGGCGCGCTTTTTTATATAGTAATTGCTATATTTTTAAATATTGCACTTTCGGGCGCGCCCCCTGGAAAGTCTACCCCCCCTCCGTTCAATTCCGCTTTCTGGAGGATGGCCAAGCAGAGCAGAATTACTATGCTGTCGTTTCCTATCAGCACAGTGCGGAAAAGCTGAACTTCCAGTTTCTCCCTATTTCCGTTCGGCCCGCATTGATTTTACGCCTGCCGCGTTCGTGATCTAGTTTTCCGGATGTGGCCGAACACGAGGCCAAGGATTTTACAACCGGCGGATCACGGCTCGATCTGTCTTCTCACTCCGGATCATACGATCCGCGCTGGCCTGCTATAGTTGCATACAGCCAGCCCGGGAGCCTTCTACACAAACAGCCGCAATATGCAGCCTTCAATATGGAGTACCAGTCACTCACGCACTTCCGTTCGGACGTGACCTGGAAATTCGCGATGGCAGCAGTGTCGGGACTTATCAGGGCCAGTACAGTCAACGCCGGAGTGTTTGTTTTTCACTCGTCTCTGATTTCTGATCCCTCAGACCTTGCTAAGACCTGAAGGCTGCTCCTTCCGGAAAAGTGGCTGTCCCGCTTGAGGCCGGATAGCCCATAGCAGCAGAAGTGCGCCGTAGAGAATGGCGGTGCAATCAACGATCAAGCTTGATGCCGTCACCTGAGACAGTGGCGTTGCAACGGATGCGGAAATTGGCATCAAAAAAGTCAGAATAGCCGATACGAACAGAAGTGTTCGAATAGCCTGCCGTTCCTTGAGGCAAAAACAGACCGCCACACAGGAGAGAAAAACGGCGAAATAAATGATCTGAACGTGCGACATCTCTCCGCCGGCCGGAAGCAATGGAGCCGCGGCCAGAACAGTGGACACACCGGCAACACATCCGAGAGAACAACCAACTGTAAGAGAGCAGAGCAACCGGGTGGAACGCGTATCCTCCACACACCCACTTCCTCTCTCCCGGCGCCTGCGTGAGACAATCCAGAGCTGGTTTCCAGCGTAAAACATGAATGCACCAGCCAACCCCAGCACGGCATATCCCCAGCGCACACCTTCCCCGCCAAAGCTTCCAAAATGCAGGACAAAAAAGGATGTCAGAACAGCCATGGGAAGGGTCTGATGTCCTGGAAGATAATCCGTTGAAAGCAGTTTGCCACTGTACGGATCCACGCCCGCAAAGCCTCCGCCAGCACCACGAGCGCCATATCGCGGGTCATGTCCCGTAACCCGCAAGGCGAGATGACCGCCATGCGAGTTATCATACACCAGCGTTTCCGGCATAAAGCCCGGAGCCTGCTTTGTGATGGTGGCAACGATTTGAGCGGGTTCCAGCGGAGCCCGGAATTCTCCCGCTGGCACTTGCTGTTGATGCAGACCTGAAGCTCGGTCAGCGTGCGGATGACCTTGCACCTGATGAACCGCTTTTCCACCCAGCAAAGCATGTTCAGCGACGTAAATTTCATCGTGAAATGCAAACACCACCGACGTCAAAGCCATGATGATGTGAAACGGCAATGAGAACAGCCCAAGCATACTGTGCAGATCAAGCCACATGCGTTTGGCGTTCTGGCCCAGTCGAATTGCAAAAAGATTTTTTACCAGCCCTGGCAAAACAACAAGCGTGCCTGAAATCAGCGCCACTGAATATAATAACGCCACCACCCCCATGAAGAACCGGCCGACTTCGTGGGGCATCCACAAACCCACCTGCTGATGCAGCATATTGATGAAATGTGCAGCTTCAGAAGGGGGCTGCCGCCTGGTCACTAACGACCCATCCTCTGCAAGAGCTGAATAACTCGCTGCCGCAGGTCCGTGCATCCGTTGCGGCATTCCCCAGACGAGACTGGCCGGCTGAGAGGGTGTTGGATGAAGAACAACCGTGTAAGCGTTTCTGGCTTCCGGATGCTCTGCGAATGTCTTTTCCAGAAGCTCAGGGAAACGTTCCAGAGAAACCGGTGGTGGAAGCGATACCGGCGGGGACGCCCAATCCTGCAGAGGGCGCTCAAACATCGTTATGGCACCTGCATAAAATGCCACAAACAGGAACAGACCACAGACAATTCCGACCCAGCTATGGATCTCACGATACATCCGGACGATATCGGCACGGATTTTCATGACATTATACTCCGCACGCCAATATAGAGGGCCCAGAGCAGGACATTAATGCCCCCCAGAATACCCCAGGCTCTCCAGCCTGTCCGAAACATGAAGCAACTCCCCAATACGGCCGTCCACATCGGAGCTACGAGCCACATCAGGTACTGGGATGCCGGCGAACGCGGATCTCCATTCGTATGGCAAAGCAGCCCCAAAATTCCGACGCATGACAACGCCAGGGTCAGTCCAAGCACCAGACCGGCGCTCGCTTTGGGAAACCAGTTCCTGCTGGAAAGCGGCGCTGACCTCATGGCGCTTTATGCCCCTGTTTCAGAAGAGCCAGTCCGATTGGCAACAGGCTCCAGACAATCATTAAGAGGGTCAGCAGAGCGAAAAAAGCCGTTCCGCTCCCGTAGATCATGAGATGAAAAAGCAGGGACAGACAAAGCAATCCCGTTCCTGACAATGCGCAGATCCTGTTTGTGAGGCGGCATTTCAATAGACGCTGCGCTGGAGCGGCAAGGTACAGAAATACTGCCCCTATCACCCCAATCAACATCGCAAAAAACGTCATCATCATGATGGCTCCGAACACGTTACCAGCGGTATTCCAGACGCGCCGTCAGATTGCGTCCCTGCCCGTAATAGCAGGCGGAAACAGCCGTGCACGTAGCCACGAACCGCTTGTTGGCAATGTTTCGTGCGTTGAACGAGAATGACAGTCCTTTGTAGCGCGGATGAGCAAGCGCAAAATCATACCGCAGAAACAGATCGAACAACGTGTAATCCGGAATCCGGAGCTTATTTGCCGTATCACCGAAGCTGGCGCCCGTATAACGGACGCCACCCCCCATCCCGAGGCCGGCCAACGCTCCGTGCTGAATCCGCTGATCCACAAACAGGGACGCCATCCATTTTGGTGCCTGACCCAGATAATTTCCAACTTGAGACGCCGTATTGGAACGGGTGATTTTTGCGTCGCTTCGGGTTCCGGTAAAGATTACAGACATATCCCAGGGAAGGTTGGCTTTCCCTTCCAGTTCAAGCCCGCGAACACGTCCCTGCCCCGTCTGGACAAGACAGGTGGCTGTGCCACACAGACGCCCGGCTGGATCAGAGGTTGTCATGTTGTTCTGGGTGATCTGATAGCCCCCGAACGTGACGTAAATGCTCTTTCCGTACTGATACCGGATGCCGCCTTCGTACTGGTCACCGGTTGTTGGCTTGAAAGGCTTACCATCCACCGACGTGGACGGATCAGATACCTGAGGTTGGAAGGACTGGGCGTAGCTGAAATAGGGTGCGAGACCATTATCGAATAGATAAACTGCGCCTGCACGCCATGTGAACGCGTTCGAATTGGTGATGTAGCGGGACTTCGTCAGAACATTGAGCGTGTTGTCACGAGCCCAGTCCTGACGGCCACCGATCGTGACGCGCAGACGGTCAAACTTGAGTTGATCCTGGAAATAAATACCGTTCTGCTCACTCACTGTGGCCGAATAGATCTGCGGACCCAAACCAGCAGAATACCCTCTGCTGCCTCTGGCCTGCGGGTTAAAAATGTTCAGAACGGGCAAAACAAGTGATGAATTCACCAAATCACGGCTATGGCGCCAGTTCGTGTAGAAATAGTCCGTTCCAACCAGCAGAAGATGACGCACGGGACCAGTCTGCACATGCCCCTCAAGCTGTGTATCGGTTGTCACGCCCTGTGACTGACCACGTCCTTCAACAGCGCGTCGGCCAACCGTTTCCCCGGCAACACATCCAGCAATAGCCGCCGTACATTTCGAGATCGTATCGCCCGACAGAACTGTGGCGCGATAAAGGGTGTTGAGATAGGTGTAGCGGGTGTTGTTCCGTACCGTCAGATAGCGGTTGAATTTATGCTCAAAGAACGACCCGGCAAGCGCCTGATTGCGGTCAAACGTATCCCACGTTGGTTCACCGATATTGGCATCATTCGCAATATACCGCCCCTTGGATGAATAAAGCGTACCCGTGGAAGGGAGGAACTGGAACGTCGACCCTCCCTGGTCCCGCTGGTATTGTGCCAACAGGGTCCAACTGGTCCGCGGTGTAATCTTCCAGGTCAGACTGGGAGAAATGTAATAACGCCCCGTGCGGACCTCATTGACCTGCGTATCACCATACCGGGCCAATCCGACGATACGCCCGGTGACGGTGCCATCCCTGGTCAGACGACCGGAAACATCCCCGGAAGCCTGCCCTTGCCAGTTGGAAAGGTTGGTGAAACCACTGCTCTGGAGAAAAAATTCACCTTCGCTTTTGTCGGTCGGCCGCTTTGTCACAAGATTGACCACGCCACCCGGTGCCGTCTGACCATAAAGCGCTCCTGACGGTCCCTTCAGGACTTCAATCTGCTGAAGGGCAAACGGATCAAACGAGGTTCGCGTCCACTGCCCTCCGGATGGCAGACGCAGGCCGTCTACAAAGTTGTTGTTTGATGAGAAGCCGCCCGCACCAAATCCACGAACAGAGACTTCATCGACACGACTATCAATACCTGAAGGCTCAGCCTGAACACCGGCGGTATAGGCCAGCGCGTCTGCAATTGTCGGTGAGGCACGCAATTCAATTTCTTCGCGGCTCACGATGGAAATTGATTGAGGTGATTCAATAATGGGCGTCCGCGTCTTTGTTGCCGATGATGCATGCGACATGCCTGTAGCCGTCACAACAATAATTTCTGCTTTGGATTTTCCGGGAACTGCTGATGCCGTATGCGGCTGTGTTTTTGGGGCAATTTTCTGCCCCTTCCCTTCAATATCTCCTGCATTGGCGGGGACTTCCGCACCGGCAGCAGCCGAGGTCAGCCCCGCCAATACAAGAGCAGGAATGAAAGTACGCTTAGCGAAGGGAAACGACATGTGCAGCTCACCGAAATGCGATCGGAAATGCCGCCTCATATTTGCAATTGATAATCAGTGTCAATTGAAAGGTATTCACTGCATTGCATCAAAACATGGCTGAAAATATTCGTTTCTATAGAGGAATTAAATTAAGTTTGTTATTCAATAGTTTATTGTTGTTTTTTTCTTATCGACTAGCGCGAAAAACATTCCACCCTGTGTGCTGGACAAGTCGCTCGAGCGCACGCGTTCCAAGCAGGGAGTTGCCTTGCGTGTTCAATCCTGGCGACCAGACGGCAACAGACGCCACCCCCGGCGTAACCGCAAGGATACCGCCGCCAACACCAGATTTTCCGGGAAGCCCGACACGAATGGCGAAAGACCCAGAACCATCATAATGACCGCACATCATCATGAGGGCGAGGACTGTCTGTGCATTGCGGGTTGAAATGACACGCTCTCCCGTACGGGAATTAATCCCGCCGGTCATCAGGTAAGTCCCCATTTCGGCAAGCTGGCGGCAGCTCATGGTCAGTGCACACTGATGAAAATAAAATGCGAGCGTCTCATCGACGGCGTTATGAATATTCCCGAAGGTTCGCATGTAATTCGCAAGAGCTTTGTTTCGAAACCCGGTTTCTTCTTCCTGAGTTGCAACATCTCGGTCAATCAGAATGGTATCTGGATCAGCACTCAGCGGACGTAGAAGACCCAGCAGTTCATTCTGCGCGTCTTCCAAGCCGTAATGCGAAACCAGAATGTCCGAAACAACAATAGCCCCCGCATTAATGAACGGGTTTCTGGGTATTCCATTCTCGTTTTCAAGCTGAATAATGGAATTGAAAGCGCTACCTGACGGCTCCTGACGCACACGGCTCCATAAGCCCGCATCCACTGCGTTCAGGGCGAGAGTCAGTCCAAAAACCTTGGAGACGCTCTGGATGGAAAACGGCTCTTCAGCATCACCGACAGTATGACTGCCGCCCTCCGCATCAACAATCGCCATTCCAAACCGCCCCAGATCGACTGATGCTAGAGGCGGGATATAATTTGCCACCTGCCCCCGATCCGTCTCAGCACGCATTTCGTCTGCGATTTCCGAAATTGTGGCAGTCAGTGACGTCATGCAATACTTCTCCGGGTCAGGCATGGCGCTTCATCAAGTAACGCCATAGAGGCAAAATTCTTACAGTGAAATCACACGATGGCGGACGACTTCACCAACAATAACGAGTGCCGGCGATGACACCGCCGCTGTAGCCGCCTGGTCAGCGATTGTAGAAAGCGTTCCGGTCAGAACACGCTGAGCAGGTTGCGTTCCCCTTTCCACAATCGCGACTGGCCAGTCCTGCGGAAGACCGTTTTTCATAAGCCCTGCCATAAGCTCGGGCAGCGTTGATATTCCCATATAGATCACCACAGTCTGCCGCCGATCCGCCATATCATCCCATGGCAGATCCAGAACGCCGTCAGCACGCGCATGCCCCGTTACGAAAAGGCAGGCCTGTGCACAATCTCTGTGGGTCAGCGGAATGCCAGCATAAGACGCACATCCGCTTGCAGCCGTAATACCAGGTACCACGCGGAACGCGACGCCTGCTTCTACGAGAGATTCAATTTCCTCTCCCCCACGCCCAAAAATAAATGGGTCTCCCCCTTTAAGACGTAGAACGCGTTGGCCAGCCTTTGCATGACGGATCATCTCGGCATTGATAGCAGACTGCGGCATGGCATGACGGTCGCGCTGTTTACCAACGAAAATCAGCTCAGCGTCCCGCCGCACACGCTCCAGAAGAACCTTGGGAAGAAGATTGTCATAAAGCACGACATCGGCATTCTGCATGAAATGCAGTGCCTTGAGGGTAAGAAGATCCGGATCACCGGGACCGCCTCCCACCAGCCAGACCTCTCCGGCTTTTTTCTGCTCTATCAGAAGTTGATCAAGGATCCGATCCGCCCGGACATCATCTCCGGAAAGTGCAGCTTCAGCACCCGCTCCATCCAGAAAGTCTTCCCAGACCCGTTTGCGGTCCTGAACAGCAGGATATGTCCCTGAGACGCGAGGCCGCCGAGACTGCATGTAGGCTGCGAGGCGGCCAGTTCCTTCTGGCATCCAGCTTTCAATCTGCTCCCGGAGACGACGTGCCAGAACGGGCGCTCCACCAGCCGTGGAAATCGCTACCCGAACCGCTCCTCGTCGCACCTGGGCAGGCGTAATGAATGTTGAGGGCTCCGGGTCGTCAACCGCACAGACGGGGATATTCAGACTGTCTGCAAGAGCAGCAACAGTCCGGTTAACGGCTCTGTCGTCCGTCGCAGCATAGACAAGACGACACCCCGGCATGACCTGCCTGAGCATCTCATCATCAACCCGACCACCCACATGTCGAGCCAGGCCTTCATCCACCCAACCCTGAACAACGCCATTCAGGGTTTCAGCAACAATCTCGATCTTTGCACCATGATCGAGCAGAAGCCGTCCTTTGTTGACGGCGACCTCGCCACCTCCAACAAGGAGAACACGGGCGCCTTCAAGACGAAGGGAAATGGGAAACCAGCCTGTCTCAACCCCGGATGCGGGCATCTCTGTATCCATACGCTTTCAGAAAACAGTTCCAGAAAGGAACACCTTCCTACTCACTACACTCCCGTACCTGACAGGCAAAGCCGGTCAGACACTCACGAGCACAGACACCTCCCTCTATCAGACGAAAAACGCCTTTTAGCGAGGGCCGTACCCACCGCCACCGCCCATATATGGACCACCACGATAATCATGATGGTGATGATGCCAGTCATGCCCATGAGGGCCGTAGCAGGCCATCAACGGCAGCATCAGACCAAACCCCAGAAACAGTGTCGCAAAACGCTTCATCACATATTTCCTTTTTCAGAACTACGAGAAGCCTAGTTCGGCAATATGGCCTCATTCAGGCCAAATCCGTACGGCGCATAAGCGGCCTATGTCGGCAAAAACAGTTGGACCACCCGGCCATTTCTGAAAGGGGCGTTATCTTTTCGGAGGATTTGTCCTATAGTCCTGCCAAGTGCCCGAGACCTCTCCTGTGCACTTTCACCCGGAGTGCGCCATGGCCCAGTTCCTCGTCAAAGCTTTCAAATCCCTTCAGAATGGAATTGGTTTTCCGGTTCTTCTCGGTATTTTGGCGACGCTGGTTCTGATTGGCTACCTCATCCTGTATGCGCTGGTCATGTAACGCGACAAAGCACTCCTATCTCCCATGATTTTTTGACGACCTGCTCTTCTGGGCAAGAAGACCCAACGACCGGAACTGACTGAATGACCATTACCGAGATTGAAAGACGTCTCGATTTCCTGCGTGAAGCCTCAAAACTGAAAGACGTGCTCCGACGCTCCTTTACGCGGGACGGCCAGCCGGAAAGCACTGCCGAGCATACATGGGGCCTTTGCCTGCTGGTCATTACCTTTGCAGACTATCTTGAAGGCATTGACCTGCTGCGACTGTTGAAAATCTGCATCCTGCATGACCTGGGCGAAGCCATTCATGGAGATGTTCCGGCAATCTCGATTGAGGCGTCTCTCAACAAATCCCAGCAGGAGCGGGAAGATCTTCTGACCGTCATGGCGCCCCTGCCTGACGACCTCAGAGCCGAGTTCCTTGAACTCTGGGACGAATACGAAAACGCCTCCACTCCTGAAGCCAGAATGGCCAAAGCTTTCGACAAGATCGAGACGATCTGGCAGCACAATACGGGAATCAATCCGCCTGATTTTGATCACCAGTTCAACCTGACCTATGGCCGCCGTTACACAGACCATTCCAAGCTCACGCGCGCCATAAGGGATGTGATTGATCAGGAAACCTTGCGGAATGCAGAAAAAGTCTCCCCCTGAGGAGGCCATTTTCTGCTGTCGTATTGCTCGACAAAACGAAACGTATCCGTCACAATAGGCCTGTTCCAATATCCTTTTCAGAACACAGGTTCTAACCTTATCGCCCTATCAGCAGGACTGAAGGCTATTTTCGCGGAGATCAGCGGGCCGACAATGAATAGCCGTACTCAGGGCCATCTTGCCGCCATCTCGTCTCGTTTCGTCATACGAAAACTTTCATATTACGGTCTCGGGACCGCCCTCTCCTGCGGAACAGCACTGGCGCAGGTTGAACCATCTGCGACAACGCCAGTAAGCAGCACGCAGACAGAAACTCCCTCCACGACTGAGCGGATCGTCGTAACAGGTCACAAATCTGAAGGCACAGTCATCGGCTCACCCAAGCCACTGATGCAGATCGGAGCAGACGAAATTCGCTCTTACGGGGTCGATACCGTTACTGACCTGCTCACGACCCTCTCCCCCGAAACACGTTCAGGGCGTGGGGCCACCGGGAATGCACCCGTTATCCTGTTGAATGGCAAACGGATTTCCGGTCTCCAAGAAGTTAACGACCTACCATTCGAAGCCATATCCCGTGTAGAAATCTTCACGGAAGAAGAAGCCCTGCGTTATGGCTACGCCGCAGATCAGCGCGTGGTGAACATCATCACGGTCAAACAGTTTCACGCAATTCGAGCCCGCGCCTATAGGGAAACCTCGACAGATGGCGGCGGCGAAAATGCTGCCCTCTCGCTCAGTTTCACCAGGCTACATGACGACCGACGCATCAATCTCAGTGCACGCTATACGGCAAGTGCATGGCTGCGAGACAGCCAGCGGGGCGTAGTTCCTCCTGCAGCCAGTTCGCTTTATTCCACACAGGGAAACCTTGCCACAGCTGATGACAGCAGCCTTGATCCGGTACTCGATCGCCTCACCGGACAGACCGTCACGACAGCGGGCAGCCCGTCACTTCCTTACGGACAGGCCGCCACGCTGAATGATATTCTGCCCTCTGTGAATTCACTGACCAGCAGCACGAATGCCTCTGCCTACACTCTGCAACCGCGCAAACATGACCTCTCCCTGAACGGGGTCTATGCCGACCATCTGACTGAAGACGTCACAAGTTCCATCAATCTGAGCTTTGACCATCAGGATCAGATCAGCCTTCAGGGCCCGGCGCGGGGAATAGTGACAATACCAGCCGGGAATGCCTATTCGCCCTTTTCACAAGATGTTCTGCTTTATCGTAGCTTCAGCAATGTCCGCCCTCTTCAACAAACGGGACACACTGACACAGGCCATGCAGGACTGAACTTCAACGGTAACCTCGGAAGCTGGAAATGGAATGGCGAGGGCAGCTACGACTATGCACGAACAGTAACAGAAAGCCAGACCGGCCTCTCCCTGACAACGGCCCAGGCGGCTCTGAACAACGGAGACCTGTCCTTCGATCCATGGTCTACAATCTCGTCATCATGGCTCAACAGTCGACTGGTCAATCATGGTCGTACGACCAGCAATCAGGGCCAGATCAGCGGCCTGCTGTCCGGCCCAGTTTTTTCTCTCCCGGCAGGTGAAGCTTCAACAAGTATCGCCGCGACCGGGATACTCAGCAAACAGAACGCAGCATCTTCTGTTAACGGGGTTACATCCCGGTCATCGATCAGCCGAGATATAGGAACCCTGCGGATCAACGGGGATCTGCCGATCGCCAACAGCAAGCAGCATGTCCTGTCCTTTCTCGGAAAACTTGATGCCAACGTGAATGGTGCAGTGAGCCAGGTCTCCCATTTTGGAACACTCGGCACCCTCGGCGGCGGTATCACGTGGTCCCCGACAAGCTGGGTCCAGCTTCCCTTCTCGGTTCTACAACAAACAGAGGCCCCGGCAGCTTCATCTCTCGTCGCCCCAACCATCGAGACGCCAAACGTCACGACCTATGATTATGTGCGCGGTGAATCCGTGCAGGTCACAACCATTTCCGGCGGCAATCGCAATCTTCATTCCGCAGACCGTCACGAGCTCAGTCTGGGCGTCATTCTCTCCCCGCCTTTTCTGGAAGGATCACGCCTGCACCTCAACTATGTGCATGACAACACACACAATCCCGTTCTTTCACTCCCGACCGCCACAGCAGCTATTCAGGATGCGTTTCCCGACAACTATCAGCGCAACGCAAGCGGTGTTCTTGAAACCGTAGATCTGCGACCCGTGAATGCCAACAACGAGAAACGCACCGAGTGGAATGCCACCTTCTCGCTTTCCCGTCCCTTTGGAGACGATCATGAGGCGGCCGGTCATAAAAGACATGCCGGAGGTGGCGCCGAAGGACGATACTACGTTGTCCTGACACAGGTCTGGCGTCTTGATGATACCATCAGGCTACGCTCCGGGTTGCCGGCCATTGATCTGCTGAATGGTGGCACCATCGGAGGGACGGGCGGAAAACCGAAACACGAAGTTGAACTTCAGGCTGGCGCTTACAAAAATGGTTTTGGCGTGCGACTGGATGGAAAATGGCAGTCCGGCACCACCACACTCGGAAGCACCTCAGCGGGAAGCCTCTATTTCAGCAGCCTCGCAACACTCGATCTTTCCGTCTTCGTGACACTGGGAGATATGCCGCATTGGCAGAATCGGAACTGGGCAAAAAACTTTCGTATCATGCTGTCGCTGGACAACGTCTCCAACAATCGCATTCACGCGCATAACGGGCTGGGCATCACCCCTGCAGGCTATCAACCTGCTTTCATGGACCCGATCGGACGCACGATTGGCCTTTCTCTACGCAAGACACTCTGACGCAGGATGGCTTCCGTATACTGAATCCAGGAAGCAGGCGACGCTACATGCGCAGCAGTAGTTCATGGATCCTGCGAGACTCAAGCGCCTGTCTGGCATTGGATACCACTGAGCCTGCAATATGTTCCGCGTACTGGAAGATATTCTCCATATCAATTCAGACGGTATATCTCGCCATGCTTTTCTCTATTTTCCGGCAACTATCCGATCGTCTGTTTTTAACAGTTTTTTAATTCTATTGGCAGATGAAACAACGTTTGGTCAGCTATTTCCAAGATATTTTGATATACTCCCTTGGGCAGGGCATTTTCACAGCGCGCAGCCCCCCATCATCTTTCGCCTCTTTCACGATTTCGAATGACACGCATTTTCGAAAGGCGACTGAAACAACAGGCCAGCACGGTCCTATTTTTCTACTTCCAAGACAATACGGGGCAGAATAAGGCGCCAGAAATTCCTGGTTTTCTGGAAATTTTTTCCATTCTAATCAATGACCTCACGACTGACCCTATGTACCTCGCACACATGTGCAATGTTCGGTCATAAAATGTGAGTTTTGATTTTCGCTTAAAAGCCTATTTCTGAGGCCCATATATGACAACGATCTGACAGTGATGAAAGTTTCCATACCCTGATGTCGGACGCAAAACGGTCTCAACAGCCTCTGAAAGCGGTCCGCAGTCGACGTGTCATGAGAAATGTAGGCGTACTGCTGGGAGGACGCGCCATCAACGCTCCACACAGCCGCATCCATATTTGGCCGACAACTCATCTACTCGGAAGTCACGGATGTGAGTTGATCGCCATGATGTATCCATTCGCCCGGACGATGAGTGATCTGTGGATTTTAAATTCTGGCAGACCAGTTCTGAAATATGGGTTGCACCTCCTGACCAGCCTCAATTCCGCTCTGGCTCTGACATTCAATCATATCGGTACGCCTGGCGTTGGAACCTATGTGGGGTCAGCCAGATCGCCTCTGGCATCGCCCAGCCAACATCCATTATCCAAACAAACGTTTATCCGGAAATGGGTCACCTCTGGCGTGAGTTCGCCATGACACACCTGTATCGCCTTATCCTTCTGGCGGCCTTGGCAGTGAGCAGCATTGGCGCCTGCCTGCCAATCGCAACCCTTCTCTCTGGAAAACCCCTCCTTCAGTTCTATATTGGTAAGAGCGGAGCCATGCAGACGCTTCCCGTAATCCTGTGGCTACTGGCCGCGGAGGTCGTGGTGGTCTGGAGGCTTCCGCGGGAGCCTTTGTTTTTCAGAACCAACTGCTCCAGCCCGGCAAGATCAGTCCGCCTGTTAGACTGCCTCGTTTTCTTTCCCAAACTTGCGCTGGCTGTTCGTCGCTACGGACTGATCGGTCTGGAGCTTTTACTTGTCCTTCGAACCCCTACATTGCGGACGGCAAATTGACTATGAAAGTCGTCTTTCCTCTGATTGCACAGCGTCATCAGACGCTGCATGCCCTGCCGATTGCGCTCGAAATGTCGGCCCGGTATCCCGAAATTTCCGTACATGTCGCCTGCCTGACCAGCAGCCATCTTGAACTGGCGCGCTCCCTGGCAACGCTCTATCCGGAGTCACGCGTTCAGTTCGATCTTCTTCCTATCTCGGAAAACCTGCGTCATCGCATTGAGGCTCAGGGCCTGCGTGTGCTTGACAGACTTCTGGGGCTTTTCTTTTCCCGCCGGTATTTTCGCGGCTTTGAAGCAATTATCGTTCCGGAAGCGACGTCCCTGCAACTTCGCAATATGGGCGTCCGCACGCCCCGCATGATCTGGACTGGTCATGGAGCCGGGGATCGTGCCATCGGCTTCGCAAAGCATCTGCGAAAGTTTGATTACCTGCTCGTACCCGGCCGGAAGGTCGAAGATCGCATGTTGAAGAAAGGCATTATTCGCCCAGGTTTCTATCATCGTGGAACATACGCGAAATTTGACCTGGTTCGGCGAATGCATGCCCGCAGACAGCCACTCTTCAGCAACAATCGTCCGACCGTTCTGTACAATCCACACTTTGTGCAGAAATTTTCTTCTTGGAAGGCTATGGGGCGCGACCTGCTGGACTTCTTTGCCCGACAGGACCAGTACAATGTGATCTTTGCACCCCACTTCCGCCTCTTTGACAATAATCGTGATGAGGGAGAAGCTCTCAAACGTGATTATGAGAGTGTTCCGCACCTTATCGTGGATCCAGGAAGTCAACGCAGTATCGACATGACCTACACCATGGGTGCAGATCTCTATCTCGGGGATGTCAGCAGTCAAGTGGCAGAATTCATGATAAAACCCCGGCCTTGTCTGTTTCTGAATGCTCATGAAGCAGACTGGCAGAACAACCCGAATTATCAGTCATGGACGCTTGGGCCTGTTACGGATAATATCGCCCATCCGGCTGAGGAAATTGTTAAGGCGTTTGAGACACACTCACGTTTTCTTGAGATTCAGCGCCAATATGTACTAGAGACATTCGAAACTCTAGGCGAACAGCCTACGGCCCCCGCTGCTGCGGATGCCATTGTCGATTTTTTACAGAAAGCCGCCTGATGTCCGGCGACCCTAATGGAGCTAGTCTAGGTTTGACCGAGGACAACCAGAACCCCATCACCCATCCCGCTCCAACGCCCAGCCGCTCTGGTCTGGTCAGACGGTACGGAAACTTCCCAAGCTTCGCTGCAGCACTTGATTATGCAGCCCAGGGCGAGAGTGGATTCAACATCTACTCCGGACGTGGCCAGCTTCTGGAAGCTCTGCCCTACCGCGTTCTGCGGGAACAGGCGGTCTCGATGGCCCGACGTCTTCTGGGTCTTGGACTGGCTCCCGGAGACCGGGTCGCGATTGTTGCGGAAAGCGATGGCGATTTCGCCCGCATTTTCTTCGGTTGTCAGTATGCCGGTCTGGTTCCTGCTCCCCTTCCGCTTCCTGTCGCCTTTGGTGGCAAGGAAGGATATGTGTCCACGCTTCGTGGCATGATCCAGGTTGCGGCTGCTCGTGCCGTTGTTGTGCCGGATGTGATTGGAAGCTGGACGTCTGATATCGTTGACGGCCTGGACCTGATCTTTGGCGGTTCGCCTGCCGACCTTCATCGCCATGCCGAAGCCAGCGTCGAACTGCCGGAAATCCGGTCTGAAGACCTGTCCTATCTACAGTTTTCATCAGGCAGCACCCGCTTCCCGATGGGCGTCTCCGTGACGCAGGCTGCCGGCATGGCCAATGCCCGTGCCATTGCCCGGGACGGCCTGAAGGTTCATCCGGCAGAAGACCCGCGTGATGATCGCTGTGTGTCCTGGCTCCCGCTTTATCATGACATGGGACTGGTCGGGTTTTTCCTGACGCCACTCACATGCCAGTTGACGGTCGATCTGCTGCCGACGCGTGAATTTGCCCGTCGCCCCCATGTCTGGCTGGACCTGATCTCGCGGAACCGTGGTACGATCGCCTACAGCCCGTCGTTCGGATACGAGCTCTGCTCACGTCGTAGCGGTCAGGCCGAACTGGATCTCTCATGCTGGCGCATCGCTGGCATCGGCGGTGACATGATCCGCCACCATATCCTTGAAGGTTTCGCTGAGCGTTTTGCTTCTAATGGTTTTGATGCACGCGCTTTCGTCGCCAGTTATGGCATGGCAGAAGCCACGCTCGCCATTAGTTTTGCTCCGCTGAACACTGGCATCCAGACAGATACGATCGACCTGCGGACTCTGGAGAAAGATGGCCTCGCCCAGCCCTCCAACGACCCGTCTCATGCTCTTCGGACATTCGTACTCTGCGGCGAACCGCTCCCTGAGCATGAAATTGAGGTTCGCGACCCGTCAGGTAAGGTCCAGCCTGACCGCCATGTCGGCTGCGTTTTCGTTCGTGGCCCCAGCCTGATGTGCGGCTACTTCCGTCGTCCGGAAGAGACAGAAGCTGTTCTGGACGCTGATGGCTGGCTGAATACAGGCGATCTTGGCTATCATCTGAATGGCCAGATCGTCGTCACAGGCCGTGCCAAGGATCTGATCATCATCAATGGCCGCAATATCTGGCCTCAGGATCTTGAGTGGTCCGCTGAAAGCGAAATCAGCACCCTGCGATCACGTGACGTCGCTGTTTTTTCGGTTGAAACAGAAACCGGCGAGAGCATTGTGGCTCTGGTGCAATGTCGCGCCACCGAAGAAGAAAACCGCAACAGCCTGCGCGACGAAGTCACCAGCCTCTTCCGTCGTCAGCATGGCGTTGATGTCCGGGTGGTTCTGGTACCACCTCGCACGCTTCCACAGACGTCTTCCGGAAAACTGACGCGTGCTCGCGCCAAGGCAATGCTACTCTCGGGTCAGTTTGACCTGGAACAGGCTGCAAGTTCAGCGGTCTGAAAAACATCAGTCCGCCCCCTTGCACAGAAGGGGTAGCGGACTGACGTGCTTTGACGCATAAAGCGTCCCCAAAACTGCATAGAAGACCGAGAGTTCAATTTCATGACTGACAGCGTCGCCGGCATCTCCGGCATGATCATCGAAAAACTGCTCGCCAACCCGAAAGTTCCTCGGGACATCAATGGCAACAGCAAGATCGTCGAAGATCTGGCTTTCGATAGCCTGGCTGTCATGAACTTCGTCATGGAAATTGAAGACGAACTGGATGTTTCGGTCCCGCTGGACAAGCTGGCCGACATCCGGACCATCAACGATCTGGCTGCATGCCTGCATACCCTCAAGGCCAGCCAAGCGTGATCGATATCTTCGCCAAGCACGCGGCGCTTCGTACGGCCTACGAGGGGCTTACCGCAGTCTCACCGCGCAATCCCTTTGAAGTTGTGATCGAACGACCGCTGTCGGCCACGGTCGGACTTATTGAAGGCCGTGAGACGCTACTGTTCGGCACCAACAACTATCTTGGTCTGAGTCAGTCTACACGTGCGGTCGAAGCGGCCGTTGAAACTGCCCGCACCATGGGCGTTGGCACAACGGGTTCCCGAATTGCCAATGGTACGTTCGGTCTGCACCAGCGCCTTGAAAAGCGTCTTGCGTCATTCTTTGGTCGCAAGCACTGCATGGTGTTCTCCACCGGATATCAGGCTAATCTGGGCACAATTTCCGCGCTCGTGAACAAGGACGATGTCCTGCTTCTCGATGCTGACAGCCATGCCAGCATTTATGATGGTGCAAAGCTTTCCGGCGCGCAGGTCATCCGGTTCCGCCACAATGATCCGGTTGATCTGGAAAAGCGTCTTGCACGCCTGAAAGATCATCCCGGCGCGAAGCTGATTATTGCTGAGGGCATCTATTCCATGACGGGGAATGTTGCCCCGCTGGACAAGTTTGTGGACATCAAGACGCGTCACGGCGCTTACCTGATGGCAGACGAAGCGCATTCCTTCGGCGTTCTGGGTGAAAATGGCCGCGGTGTGGCAGAAATGCAGGGCTGTGAAGATGGCATCGACTTTATTGTCGGCACCTTCTCCAAGTCTCTTGGTACGGTCGGTGGGTACTGCATTACGGACCACGATGGCGTGGACCTGATGCGCCTGTGCTCTCGTCCCTACATGTTCACGGCTTCCCTGCCTCCGGAAATCATCGCAGCGACCCTTGCCGCTCTGGATGACATGGAAGCGCGCCCGGAACTGCGCGTAAAACTCCAGGAAAACGCCGCTCGTCTGCACGCAGGCCTCAAGGCAGCGGGTCTCCAGACAGGGGAGCATGTTTCTCCAGTTGTGGCAGTTACGCTTGAGAACATTCCGCAGGCTGTGGGCTTCTGGAATGCCCTGCTGGAAAACGGCGTGTATGTGAACCTGTCTCTTCCACCAGCAACGCCTGACAACCGCCCTCTCCTGCGGTGCTCCGTCATGGCAGCGCACAGCGCGGAAGAAATCGACAAAGCAACTGCCGTCTTCAAAGCTGTCGCAGAACACTTCCATGCCTGAAGACCTGCATCTTCAAGCATGAGAAAGGGGACCTTTTCTAAGGTCCCCTTTTTTGTATCTTAACCTGGCGACTGAGCCTGTTTCTTCAAACGCTGCATGCGCCGTAGGAGAACTGGAAGGAAGACAAGCGGGTGTTTCCGCTCTCTTTCAGAAAGGCTCAGATCCACTCCCGTGTGCCGCTGGATCTTCCAAGCGAGATAGGACGCTCCGTTCTCAAATGTGAAGGCAGCTTTTATCAGGCGGACAACATTCCGGGGCTTGCCGGTCTGGCCTACCAAAGCCCACCGTCGGGCGGCTCGCTTTCGAGCTACAGAAGAGAGAACAGGCTCCAGCATATTGCCGATTGCCGAATAACGCAGATGAGCGCGCGCCCACCCTAACGGTAACATCGCTGCAAACCGGTCTTCCTGACCGGCGATCAGACTGTGCCCCCGCCCCTTCTTCTCAACCCGCAGTTCAGAATCATATGTTCGCGCGAAAAGGGACTGCCAGTATTCAACGGCCGTCATGCGTGACTGCCCAAGAAGAGCAGCCCAGCAGGACGCTGTCGTAACGCATCGCGCAATCAGATCGAGAAGCGTATCTGCTGCTTTTTCATCCCGCACCCAAATGAGCCTGACAGGCTGACAGAACCTGGCCCACAGGGTTGTGTCCAGCGTGCCGAGGGTTGTGCGCTCTTCAAACTGCTGCCGTGAAAGGACGGCGATCTTGGCACGAAGGATACGCTCTCCGGCCTTGAACTCCGCATAGCGGACATTGGGCGGCAACAGGAGGTTGCCAGTGCGGGAGATCAGGCCGCCTGTAAAGCCGGAGGCATTTTCCGTCACAATATAGAAATCGAGAATACCCTCGAAATCTTCCGTCCTCAGGACAGAACCGTAAAACAGAATTCCAAGAGGCATCTGTGGGCAGGCAGACGCCACAGCGTCCGCGAAAGCCACGACATCTGGGTGAACCGGGGTCGTCAGTTCCCCGATCAGAAATTTTTCAAGCGCATCAGGCATGGAGAAAACGGAACGCCGGCCCACGTTCAAGACGGATCTTCTCATGTTCGGACGGGGCAAAGACCTCTCCATCCAGAACGAAATCGCTCTTTGTCGTGAGCATCATGTCATCTGTGCGACCACTGACATAATCCGGATGCCGGCGCAGCCAGCGTGGTGCCCGACCGCACAGAAGTGCAGCCGTCGCGCGTGAGAGATTTTCAGGATGCGCGCCTACATCCAGATATCGCAATCCCTCAACATTCGGCTCAGCATCCCAGAAGGGCCAGATCCCGCGTGACAGCCGGGACAGACCCGTTACCAGAAACATGAAGCTGTCCCCATCATATGCATGACCGGAGGTTTCAACACGTAGTGGCTCGCCCGAGAGCCAGCTTTCCCGGCTTTTACGAAACATGAGGCTGACAACAGTGCTGAGCAGCGTAAAACCGACAGCCAGATCATGCGGCGCAAAGCGCACAACGGTCGGGGAATGTGCAATCCGAACCGCCCGTGCATATCCGGTACACCCTCCAAAAAGCCCGAGAACCGGTATGCGATCCGTTTCTGGCCATGATAGCCGAACCGGCGTCCGAATACTGGACCGCATGGCCGCCCCCTGCTGCAGGCGACGGATCGCTTCCATCCCGCGCAGCCCGAACCCGACATCATTGGCAATCAGATTGGTATTTCCAGACGCCAGAACTGCAATATCGGGCAACCGGTCAGCAGGATACACACGGGCAATAGCGGTCAGAGCAGTGCTGACCGTGCCGTCTCCGCCATCAATCACAATCGTCCGCACATCTCTTGCGCAAAGATGGCGCACATGCTCCGTCATGCCCTCCCGACTATCTGATGGAACGAAATTTTCTCCCAGAATCGCCTTGGCCTCCGCAGCAAAAACGGAACCACTGCGCCGGTTCTTGCGACTACGGGCATTATGAATAAGAGCAAATCGCACTATGGGGGGAATTCTTCGTGTTATGTTCGGAGCTATGCGGGCGGGTCTAGCACGGCTATGATGGTTCCACCAGAATATGGGTGTCTCCTTCTGGTAGAAAGACAGACTAAGGCCACGTTTCTCAAATGCCCCACACACGTCCCGCAGAAACACGCACTCCGCGGACAGCACGTGCCGTCACGTTGGCCCATCTGTCGGACCCTCATCTTCCACCCCCGCCGGTGCACTGGCGTGACGCCCTCAACAAGCGCGCCCTGAGCCTCCTCTCCTGGAAAAAGCATCGGCGTCACGTACATCTGGCGACAACATGCGCCGCGATCGTGCAGGACATTACCAGAAGTGATGTGGATGCCATTCTGGTCAGTGGTGACCTGACAAATTTCGGCACACCGGACGAATTTGCCCTGGCTGCCGACTGGCTGAAACAGCTTCCGGTTACCGCCATGGTCATTCCGGGCAACCATGACTGCATGATTCGCCAGCCAGCCGAAAAAGGCCTGCTCCAGTGGAAGACATGGTCTGCTACATCCTATCCGTATGCGCGCATTCATGATGGTGTGGCTGTTGTAGGTGTGAATTCGGGCGTGCCGACGCCGCCTTTCATGGCCTATGGGCGCGTTGGACGTAGGCAGTTAGCGCGGCTTGAAGCCCTTCTGAAACAGCTTGGAGACGCCGGGCTGTGCCGTGTTGTCATGATCCATCACCCACCCAGACGCGGTCTGGTGACATGGCGCAAGGCCCTGCACGACTACCGGGCCTTTGCCCGCGTCCTTAAGCGGACGGGCGCCGAAATCGTCCTGCATGGTCATTCCCATGACGCGACCCTGACCCACATTCCCGGCACGGACATTCCCCTGCTCGGCGTAGCCTCAGCGTCTCTTATGGACAAACGGGAACATCGACAGGCCTGCTGGAACCATCTTTCCATTCATGCGCAGGACGATGGCTGGGCCATTCAGATGTCTCGCCACAGACCCGATGGCCGGATTACGGAAAAAGCGTCCTGGGTACGTCCGCGGAACAGCCGCGCATGAAACAGCGCGCCACCATACTGGACCGGTATCTTCTCACGCAGATGATACCGCCGTTCGTGATTGCCCTGGTAGCGATGCTGATCGCATTGCTTCTTGAGCGGCTTCTGGCTCTGTTTGACTATCTGGCTTCGGCAGGAAGCTCCCTGGCGACCTGTATCAAGCTGCTGACAGATCTTCTTCCGCATTATTTCGGAATCGCGATCCCTGCGGCCCTCTGTATTTCCGTCTTCCTCACCATTCGCGGAATGAGCGATAATAACGAGATTGATGCGCTTGAAGCAGGTCGGGTTTCCCTTCTGCGCATCAGCCGCCCGTTCATGTTCGTCGGCCTCATGCTCGGTGCTGCGAGCGTTCTGCTTTACGGATATATTCAGCCGGTCGCCCGATATGATTACCGGGCAGGTTTCTATTTTGCCGCGCATACGGGATGGGCTCCGCATCTTCAGGCCGGCATGTTTGCATCGACATCCAGCACAGCCGTGATGACGGCAGATAATGTGAGCCACGCGGGAACACGGATGAAACGGATCTTCATTCGGGAAGTAAACAAGAATGGCATGGCCCACGTCATCACGGCTCAAACGGGACAACTCACCATTTCGAACAAGCTGCGCAGCACCCAGCTTGATTTATGGAATGGTGAAATCGTTGATGATCCCTTCCCCAATCATGCCAATTTCAAGCCGACAGTGACCCATTTTTCCCATGTGGTCCGCATTATTGATCGGCAGACCCAGGCAAATTCTTTCCGCTCCAGAGGAGCGGATGAGCGTGAGTTGACCCTGTTTGAGCTGGCTCATGACCTGCGGTACGGCGTACCCGGGATCGAATACCGCACACTCCGTGCGGAAATGGATTTCCGTGTAGCGCACGCTTTGGCGATCCCGTTCATCCCCCCTCTGGCCGTGGCGCTGGCCATCGGTTCGAGACGACGCAGATCCGTATGGGGCCTAATCGCCGTTTCGGCCATTCTGGTGGGCTTTGATCAGACCCTTATGTTTGGTCATAGTCTGGCGGCTACAGGGCGGCTGCCGATCTGGCTGGCCATCTGGGTGCCGCTGGCTCTCTTCTGTATCGCCTGTCCCGCCACGCTTCTTCGCCGCTCCCGCGGATCCTGGAGACGTCGCAAGCTGGTTCGTCCCTCATGACTGCACATGCCCCACAACACGTTCTGTACCGATACCTGAACCGCGCCCTTCTCGGGCGCTTCATGCTGTGCGGTGCGGTTCTTGTTTCCCTGCTCGAAATTCTGGCGCTTCTTGAAAAAACAACGCCCATCCTGAACCGAAATCTGGGCTTTCGTGGCATTCTGACGTTTGCATTTCTGCATCTACCAGCCCTGAGTGTAGAAATCATACCGCTGGCGTTCATGATCGGGGCGCTGTTCCTGCTCATGCAGATGACGCTTTCGTCAGAAATGGCCGCACTCCGCGCATCAGGCCTTTCGACTGTGGGGCTGTACCAGCGGTTTCTGCCTGCCGTTCTGATTGTCGGATTTACCGCGACGGCGGTGCAGTACTGGGTCATTCCCCCCTGCGAAAACGCCCTTGCAACGTGGTGGAACAAAACTGATCCGGATGCCGCAACACCGGACACACCTGCAAAACGCATTCTCTGGTTCCGTACAGGACCGACGCTTGTGCGGATCGGCCAGTATGCGAATGGTGGAGCCTTCCTGCGGGACGTGACGATTTACCACCGGGACGCCAGCGGCCTCCTGACAGGGACGGAGCACGCGGCAACACTCTCTTACGACGGGCAGATCTGGCATCCGACAGGGGCGCAGGATCTGACGCTCACGGATAACGGAGCGTTCGTAAAAATAACGGGGGGTGACAACCGCTTCGAAATTCCGGCCACCCCCAAGATGATTATGACCCTCTCTGAAGACAATGCTGCCGTTACACCAGCGCAGATCGGGGCTATTCTTCACAAGGGCGCCCCTGCCAGTCTGCCACGCGCGACATATCGCATGGCACTCTTCAGTGGCATCATTCTTCCATTTCAGATTGCAGTAATGCTTCTATTGGCGCTGCCGGTGATCTATATCCCTCCACGGGCAGGACTTCGAAATCCGCTTCCGGTCTATGTACTGGCTGCCGGCATGGGTTTCGTAATCCTGCAGGGAATGATTTCCGCACTCGGAAATGCAGGAACGCTTGGAGCACCTCTGGCTACCAGTGCGGGCCCGCTGCTAGGCGCCTTTTTGGGGATGACCTGGATCCTGCGGATGGAGGAAAAATGAGCAAGTCCAAACCCTGGCATAACATGTCGTCCCTGCGGACGGGCCGCAGCTTTGATCTGGGCAAGATGTCACTGCCCCAGTTGTGGATTGCCTACCTCACCTACCCGACGATCCTTCTCTATTTTGCGCTGATTGCCGCCGCAGCCTTTGGAGCCCTTCACTTCTCCCACAGCCTGTGGGACACACTGATCCCCACCCCGGTTGTAATCGCCGTTTATCCTCTGGCCTGGTACATGATCCATCGCTTCATCCTCCACGGGCGCTGGCTGTATCGGAACCACTGGACTGCGGCCCTGTGGAAGCGCATCCATTTCGATCATCATCAGGACCCGCATCTTCTGGATGTGCTGTTCGGATCACCCCTGAACACCATCCCCACGATGGCTCTTATCACCATGCCGATCGGGTATCTCATCAGTGGCTGGAGCGGCTCTTTCTGCGCGCTTTCCACGGCGCTGGTGATGACGTGCATCTATGAATTCTTCCACTGCATCCAGCATCTGGCTTACAAGCCGCGCTGGAAGTGGGTTGCCCATATCAAGCAACTTCACGTTCTGCATCATTTCCACGATGAAGACGGCAATTATGGCATCACAAATTATGTGCCGGACCGCCTGTTTGGCAGCTTCTATCGGGAAGCCCGCGATCGCGCCCGTAGCCAACATGTCTTCAATCTCGGCTACGACATCGAAGAAGCCAAGCGCTACCCTTGGGTCATGGATCTGACGGGCTCTGCTCCGAAAGATCGACCAGACGGTGCCCGTCCAGCCTCAGACCGCAGCCGCACGGCGTGACTCTTCCCGTTCTCGTTCTTGCCGGTTCCCGCGATGGTGAGCAGGATATCCTCGCCCAACTGGGGAAAGTGTCTCACAAGGCACTTCTCCCTGTTCGAGGGGAGCCCATGCTTGGGCGTGTTCTCAGAACACTTGACGCTACCCCGGGCCTTGGCCCCGTTACCATCAGCATTGAAGCCCCTGCCTGCATCCGTGATATTGCTGGCACGGCTCAGGTTCTGAAAGCCGCGCCCTCCCCCAGTGAGAGCGTTGCCGAGGCGCTGGCCCATATTGGTACGCCTTGCCTCGTCACGACCGCAGACCATGCGCTGCTCCGCCCCGAGTGGATCACGGAGTTTCTCGGCAAAACTGCGAACTGCGATCTGGCTGTCGGCGTTGCACTCAAGGCGACCGTTGAGCGGGATGTTCCCAATACAAAGCGCACCTATATCCGCCTATCGGACATGAGTTTTTCGGGGTGCAATCTTTTCTGGATGGGAACACCGCGCGCCGAGGCGGTCGTGGAGCTTTGGAAGCGCTTGCAGAAAGATCGTAAGCGCCCGCTGAAAATGGCGCGGACGCTTGGGTTCGGGACACTTCTCCGCGCTCTTCTGGGACGGCTGGATTCCAGAGCGCTCTGTCAGCGTATTGAAGCCCTGACAGGCGCACGCGTTCGTCTTGTCCCCCTGTCGGACGGTCAGGCCGCCGTAGATGTCGACAAGCCAGCCGATCTTATCCTGGCCGAAGAGCTTCTGGCACAACGTCCCTCATGAAAATTGCCTACGTTATCAATTCGCTGGAATGTGGCGGCGCGCAACTTCCCATCCCTGACATCATCTCCGTTCTCCAAAACCGGGGCGGCGAAGTGACGGTATTCAGCCTTGAGAAGCGGGACGGGCTTGCCATCCCCGTTCTGGAGAAGCAGGGGATCAAGGTTCGCGTCCGCTCCGGCAGCAATAAAGATCATCTGGCGGCATGGCGTTGGCTCCGTGATGAAATGGATGCTTTTCAGCCAGCCCTGATCTGGACCTCTCTGACCCGCGCAACCCTGCTGGGCCAAAGAGCGGCCAACAGGTTGGGCGTTCCGGCGGTTCACTGGCAGCACTCCGCCCGTCTGAAAAAGGGGAACAATATCCTGTTGCGTCTCCTGTGTCGGAAAGCCGCCCTCTGGGTTGCGGATTCCCCTACAGTCGAAAGCTTTTCGCGCAATAGCCTAGGCCTGCGAAACAAGGTCATGACCTGGCCCATTTTCCGGGCAAATCCGGCCAGCCCGAAAGCGGCAGCGTGGAAGAAGGGCAAAGTTGTTCGGATCGGTAGCCTTGGTCGGCTCCATGCGGTTAAAGGATACGACCTGCTGTTCGAAGCACTGGATCTTCTGCGCGACCATCCAGACCTGCCCCCCTATCGGGTGGTGCTGGCGGGCGATGGCCCTGAACGAGACGCTCTTGAGAAGATCGTTCAGGACAAGAAGCTACCCGTTGACTTTCTCGGGCACTGTGAAGAGCCTCTAGGCTTTCTTTCGAGCCTTCACCTTTACGTTCAGCCTTCCCATTGGGAAGGAATGTGTGTCGCGGCCCACGAAGCCATGGCCTGCGCATTGCCTGTGATTGCAACACCGGCTGGCGAAATCCCCCATACGATGGATGACGGGCACTCTGGCCTGGTTGTGCCATTCAACAATGCCCCCGTTCTGGCCAGCGCCATTGCAGAACTCATCATGCACCCGAAGAAGCTGCACGCCATGGGTACCCTGTCCCGCAAGCGCGTGCTGGACCGCTTTGGCCCTGACGCCTTCCTGAGACAGGGTAATACTGTCCTTGATCGACTACCCGGCTTTAGCCCAGCCCCAGACGACGCTTCACGTTCATAAAGTCTCGCTTGGGGCCAAACCCCACACGCTTCACATCCACAAGCGTGACCTGCCCGGCTGCAGATAGCGTGTGAAAACCATCAGGAAAGCGGCGACGGAGTACAGCCGGCGCGTCCAGAACCGCGTCCGGCGTGACCTTCGGCAATCCACGCTCCAATCCTTCGATTTTCAACAGGCGAATACCCTGACCGTAGGTGCCGCGGCAGTCCTGTGTGGGAAGGAAGATTTCCCCATCGACCACGATCGGCGTTCCTCCTGGCCGTGCCCCTGCGCGATCGTTCAGGAAAAGACCCAGAGACGTCCACGGCCCCATAAGGTCATCAGCCACCGAGAGATAGAGTGTTGACTGGCGCTCTTCTCGCGTACCGGCTGGCGTCCAGAACATCCACCACCGCCCGGCATGGTGGAAAGGCGTCGCATCAATGGCAGCTTCCGGGAAATTGAACGCCTCGACCTTTTCCCAACCCAGGGGGAACTGTGTTGCCCGGTAGAGGGTCAACCGGCCAGATGCACTGGCTTCTGGCAGAAGGTACGTCTCTTCCTCATGCTCGAACACATAGGGATAAGAAAGGTGCCAGTCTTCGCGCAGCACTTCTTCGCGCTCGATAAGCCGCCCGGTGCGGTCATAGACCAACACCTCGATGACGCCTTTCGGGCTGCGGTAATCATAGGCTTCTGCAAAGACATGCAGTCTTCCGTTACGCCATAATCCAAAGGGATCTGCGAGAAACCGATGATCTCCAATGTCTGGCAGGGTTGTGACCGCAAATCCGTTCAGGCTTCCCGCCCGGATCAGATCGGTCAGAGGAGCGTGGATGATGGCGCAACGCCAGTGATCCGTGCGCAGGAACGGCATGCCGACTCTCCTTGAAAATACAAACAGGGAAAAACGAGAACAGGGGCAGACGTAAAGCGCAGATCGGGGCAATATGGAACCATGAGTTCGGTTCTTTCCGAGATGACACCCGGTTTCCCCGAAAGACAACTCGCCATAAGGCGGGCTGTTCTGGCGCTTTGCCGCACCATGGGCTGGGCCGCGATCAATGAATTCGCCCTACCGTCAGCAGGGCGCCGTGCGGACGTCATGGCGCTTCTTCCTGATCACAGCCTGACGTGTATTGAGATCAAATCCGGCATTCGTGATTTCCAGACGGACCAGAAATGGTCCGACTATCGAAGCTGGTCGGACAGACTGTTCTTTGCCGTGGATGATGACTTCCCGCTGCATGTTCTGCCGGAAGACGTTGGCGTCATCACAGTCAGCCTCAGCATGGTTCCACATAGTCTGTTCCACAGCATCGTGGCGGAATGCGCCGTCATCCGGGAACCGGCGGAACATAAACTTGCCGCTGCCCGCCGCAGGACCATCCTGCACCTGTTTGCGACCACGGCAGCCAGCCGCCTCATGTCCCTTGAAGATCCCGCCCTCACTGCCTCCCTGCGTGCTGCACGCCGCACAGAATAGGAAATACCCCAATGAGTTTCGATCCTGTCGCCGTTCGCCTCGAAGCCGCCCGCAGTGTTGTTCGGGACGCGGCAATGCTGGCCCTCGCCATGCGCCCCGCCCCCGGAGGCCCGACAGGCACCCTGAAAGGACGGCAGGACTATCTGACGGAAGCGGACGGTGCCGTTGAGGCTCTGGTCAGCAAACGTATCCAGGAGCTCTTCCCGGAAGATGGCTTTCAGGGCGAAGAAGGCGGTGTTACGCGCAAAGGACAATTCCGCTGGGTTGTGGACCCAATTGATGGAACGTCCAATTTTGCGCGAGGCCGTGATCGGTGGTGTGTTTCGCTTGGGCTTCTTAAAGGGGATGAACCCGTTGCCGGTGTGATCGAAGCCCCTGCGCTCGGTGAGGTTTTCACCGCCCAGAAAGGTAAAGGCGCCTTTCTGAATGGCAAGCCCATCAAAGCCTCCCCGATCAACAACCCGCAGGAAGCCATGATCGAGATGGGCTGGTCTTCCCGTGTTTCGACCGAACTGTTTGGCGAAAAAGTTGGCGCCATCATGGCTCTTGGCGCCATGCCGCGCTCAGGTGGTTCCGGCGCTCTGGCTCTGACAGACGTCGCCTGCGGTCGCAGTGACGGCTATCTGGAAATCGTGATCCAGCTCTGGGACGTCGCGGCCGCTCTCATCATTCTGGAAGAAGCAGGCGCGGCTGTATCCCCTTTTCTTCAGACTGGAGGACTGACAGGCGGAGCGACCATTCTTGCGGCGGCTCCTGGCATTGCCAAGGTCCTTTCCGAAGCGGTTCAGGTGGAAATCTGAACTCCTTTCCCAATCCCCATTCGTGATTTGGCCTCATTTCCCGCATAGTGCGGGAAGACTTCAATTTTGCCGTTAGCAGAAGGTAAGCTTTATGACCCTGTCCGGTCTCCTGCGTTCGACCGTTCTTGCCGCCACAGGGTGTGCAACGCTCGCGGCGTGCTCTGGTACGTCCACCACAACAGCCAGCGAACAGCAAATCGTTGTCGACAAGGCGACAATCGCCGTTCAGGACCTGTTTGCAAATACGACCGCAACATCCCGTTCCCAGCAGCTACTGGCGCAGGCCAAGGCCGTCATGGTCTGCCCGTCCGTGCTCAACATGTCCTTCGGGCTCGGCGGCTCCGGAGGGCGCTGCGTTCTCATGAGCCGGGATGCGCGTGGCTCCTGGTCTGACCCGGCGTTCTATCGCCTGAGCACAGGCTCTCTCGGCATCCAGGCTGGGGTACAGAGCTCGGAAATGATCTTCTTCATCATGTCCCAGCGCGGCATCCAGGCCCTCCTGGATAGCCAGTTCAAGTTTGATGCAACGGCCTCCGCGTCCTTTGCGACCATCGGGACCGGCGCGGAGAGCAGTACCGCAGGCGCGAGAAACACTGACATCTACGCCGCTCAGAAGGCACAGGGTCTCTATGCAGGCCTCTCTCTTGGTGGCTCAAAGCTGACGGTGGATAGTGGGGCCAACAGGGCCTACTATAACCAGACTGTTGGACCCGAAGACGTCATCGTAACGATGCGCGTGAATAATCCTTCTGCTGATCCTCTCCGTCGCATGATGATGAATGTTGCCAAGCTGCCAACAGCATCCACTGCTCATGCAACAGCTGCCACCGCACCTGCGTCAGAGAACGCCACAACGGACGTCGATCCCGTAGGCAGCAGCCCGTATCCAAGCAACTACAACGCTTCACGCCCTTACAGCACACAGACGCGCGGAGTGCAGAGTTCGTCTCTGGCACCCGTCCACTAAACACAAAAAGCCCCGCATCTTTGAATGCGGGGCTTTTTTATTATCACTGTGGCGAAGCAGTTTTTTCTCGATAAGCCCGGATATTCTGGTCCTGCTCTTGCAGGGTCTCCGCAAAATTGTGACCGCCCTCTCCCGTCGCTACAAAATACAGGGCCTTGCTATCTGCTGGATGAGCGGCGGCTTCCAGAGAGGTAACACCGGGAGAACAGATTGGTCCCGGGGGCAGACCAGCCTCAAGATAGGTATTATACGGACCCGGCGTTTGCAGATCCTCGTGCATCAGCGGACGATCCAGCGTTCCGAAACCATCACTCAGGCCATAGATCACACTTGGGTCCGTCTGAAGACGCATCCCGAGTTTGAGACGGTTCAGAAACACCCGCGCCACCATGGGGCGCTCTGACGGTACACCCGTTTCACGCTCGATCAGGGAAGCCAGTGTCAGAAGTTCCTGTGGGCTCTGAATCAAGCCATCCAGAGCTTCCACATCCCGCTTTTCCCAGCTTGCCTGAAGCTGTTTATCCATCATGCGATGCAGACGATCTACGATGGCCTGTCTGGGCGTTCCCCACACATAAGCGATAGTCTGGGGCAGAACAGTGCCTTCTGCAATCTCTGGAACGTCTCCAGTCAGCACTGGCGCCTTACGGATGATGTCCGCAATCTTCTTGGCTGTCAGGCCTTCCGGAACGGTCAGCGGATGAGAGACAGGTTTGCCATGGCGCAGGATTTCAAGGACGTGCGCAACAGAGACACGAGATGGAAACTGAAATTCAGACGCATGAATCTGCCCCTCACGATGGGTCAGAAAAGCAGAAATGCGAAAAAATGCACCAGAGGCCCATGTGGGCGACAGGATACCGTCTTCCTGTAGGGCCTTTGTAACCGTGGCATTATTGCCGCGAGGGATCACAAAGGCCTTGGTTTCCGGAAGCGGTCCAGGGTCAGTATAATGGCCATATCCGGCCACCGCTGCTGCAATACAGAGCAACGGGACCATGAAAATTGCCAGCTTGCGGCCAGCCTTGGGGGGAAGAAGGGGTGCCTTGTTTTCTTCGCCGTCCGGCTGGCTGTCAGGCATAGACCGAAGTAACTCCGCTCAGCCCTCGCAACGCTTCAGAATAATGCTGGCGTTCGTGCCACCAAATCCGAAGCTGTTGGACAGGGCGACATCAACCTTGCGCTTCTGGGCCTTTAGAGCCACGCGATCAATGACGCTCTCGCGTGCCGGGTTCTCAAGGTTCAGCGTCGGCGGAACGATACCATCACGGATCGCCTGAAGGCAGAAAATGGCTTCCACGGCACCGGCTGCACCAAGAAGATGACCAATGGCAGATTTCGTGGAAGACATAACGAGGTTCTTGGCATGATCGCCGAAGAAACGCTCGACTGCATCCAGTTCCAGATCGTCAGCCATGGTGGAAGTGCCATGCGCGTTGACGTAGTCGATATCAGACGGCTGAAGACCACTGTTCTTCAGCGCGGCTTTCATGGCGCGGAATGCACCCTCATGCCCTTCAGCCGGGGCCGTGATGTGATGGGCGTCGCCAGACAGGCCATAGCCGCCGATTTCACCATAGATTTTGGCACCACGAGCCTTGGCATGTTCGTACTCTTCCAGCACGACCACGCCGGCGCCCTCGCCCATAATGAAGCCGTCACGGTCCTTGTCCCACGGGCGGGAAGCTTTGGTCGGATCGTCATTGGAGCCCGTGGAGAGCGCACGAGCGGAGCAGAAACCAGCAATACCCAGGGAGCAGATCGCTGCTTCCGCACCGCCGGCAATCATGACGTCTGCGTCCCCGTACTGGATCAGACGGGATGCATCGCCGATTGCATGTACGCCCGTTGCACAGGCCGTGACGACAGCGTGGTTCGGCCCCTTGAAGCCATAACGGATCGAAAGATGACCGGAAATGAGATTGATAAGTGCTGACGGAATGAAGAACGGTGACAGACGACGCGCCTTGCCGCTCGAAACTGTCAGGGAGCCTTCATAAATCGTCTGCAGACCGCCGATACCGGAGCCGATCATCACGCCTGTAGCGCAGCGATCGTCTTCGTTCTCAGGCTTCCAGCCCGAGTCTTCGACAGCCTGAATGGCAGCGGCCAGACCAAGATGGATGAAGCGATCCATTTTTTTCTGGTCTTTGACCGGCACCCAGTCAGACAGCGTGAGACCGCCTTCTTCGGTCGGTCCCTCAGGAACCTGACCAGCGACCTGCGCAGGGAGTTCGGAAGGATCAAAATGGGTAATACGCCCGATACCGGACTGCCCTTCGATCAGACGCTTCCACGTCAGTTCCGCACCCACCGCAAGTGGGCTGACAACACCGATACCGGTAACGACGACGCGTCTTCCGTTGATTGCATTCCCGCTCATCGATGCCTCATGTCTCACGTTATAAACGACCAGTACGGCGCAGCCTTGAGACTGCTCCGTTTATCCGCCCCTGTTTATTATAGGGCGGGATGGGACCAGCCTGAAGCCAGTCCCGAAAGCGCCTCAGGCAGCCTTCTGCTTTTCGATGTAGTCAATCGCGTCTTTGACGGTGGCGATCTTCTCAGCTGCATCTTCCGGGATCTCGACGGAGAAAGCTTCTTCGAAAGCCATGACCAGCTCGACGGTGTCGAGGCTGTCTGCGCCCAGATCGTCAATGAAAGACGCTTCCGGCGTGACCTTGCTTTCTTCAACGCCGAGGTGCTCGACAACGATCTTCTTCACCTTGTCAGCGATATCGCTCATCTGTTTGTTCCTTCTGCCCGTTCAGGGCGTTACAAAAAACTCTTATTGCCGTCTGCCAGTCCAGCAACCCTCATGGGCTTCCAGCGCAGGCCACCTCCCCTTGCGAAAAGGCGTTGCCGCCGGCCGAACCGGACATCGGCCTTCATCAGACCGGGCAAAGCAGCGCGCGATTAGCACGCTTTGACCTGAAACGCCAAGCGTCTCAGACCATGGCCATGCCACCGTTGACGTGCAAGGTCGTCCCGGTGACCCATGCAGCCTCGTCAGAAGCCAGATACACCACTGCCGCAGCCACGTCATCCGGGTTTCCCATCCGACCCAGTGGAATGGAGCCAACCAGCTTCTCGCGGATGCCTTCTGACAGCACATCCGTCATCGGCGTTTCAATGAAACCAGGGGCGACAACATTGACCGTCACACCGCGTGGCCCGGCTTCCTGAGCCAGAGACTTGCTCATGCCAACGATACCAGCCTTTGCAGCCGCATAGTTGGCCTGACCGGCATTCCCTGTTGTTCCAACAACGGAGGCAATGGAGATGATACGGCCAGCACGACGGCGCAGCATGCCTTTGAGGGCAGCGCGGGCCAGACGGAACGGGCTTTCCAGATCCACCGTCATGACCTGCGACCAGTCACTGTCCTTCATGCGGATGGCGAGTGTATCACGTGTCAGGCCTGCGTTGTTCACAAGAATGTCCAGCGGAGCACCAGCCACTGCCTCTGCCTTGGCAACAAGGCCATCGGCTTCGGATGCGTCTGACAGATTGGCAACTGCAATATGTGCGCGCGCACCGAGGCTATCGGCCAGTTCCTTCAGGGCCGCTTCACGCGTGCCGCTGAGAACAACCGTTGCACCGAGTGCATGAAGCTGACGGGCGATAGCTGCACCGATGCCACCGGATGCGCCTGTGACGAGTGCGATCTTGCCAGAAAGAGAGAACATGGTTCGTTGTCCTTACAGAGCCTTGAGCAGAGCTTCGATTTCAGCAGGGGTACCAGCATTGTCAGTCGCAAGGTCCGGAGCAATTCGACGGGCCAGACCACACAGGACCTTGCCTGCACCCAGTTCGTGCATGTTCGTCACGCCCATGGCGGCGATGGCTTGCACGCTCTCGCGCCAGCGAACGGTCCCCGTCACCTGTTTGACAAGCAGATCACGGATCGCCTCTGGATCATTCACTTTCGCGGCCGTGACGTTGGCAATGACGGGCACCTTAGGCGCATTCAGCGTTGCCTTGGCCAAAGCCTCTTCCATCTCACGAGCGGCCGGAGCCATCAGGGAAGAATGGAACGGCGCGGAGACCGGAAGTTTTACGGCACGCTTGATGCCCCGCTCCTTGGCCAGCGAAATAGCGCGATCCACGGCCTCCATATGGCCGGATACGACAATCTGACCACCGCCATTGTCATTGGCGATCTCAAGGACCTGCCCTTGAGCCGCATCGTCGCAGATCGACTGAGCCTGCTCGGCTTCAACACCCAGCAGAGCAGCCATTCCACCCTCACCCGCCGGAACGGCGCGTTGCATGGCCTGACCACGCAGACGCAGGAGGCGTGCACCTTCTGCAATTCCAAGTGTACCGGCGGCCGCGAGCGCAGAATATTCACCAAGAGAATGACCTGCTACGAGGGCCGCCTTATCCGTCAGGGGGAAACCACCTTCGGATTCCAGAGCGCGAACCGTGGCCAGTGAGACTGCGAAGAGAGCGGGCTGCGTATTTTCAGTCCGTGTCAGTTCGTCGGCATCGCCGGTGAACATGAGCTTGGAAAGGTTCTGTCCCAAGGCGTCATCGACTTCCTGAAAAACAGCGCGGGACGAGGCGAAGGCATCATGCAGGGCCTGCCCCATTCCAACTGACTGGCTGCCCTGACCGGGAAAGACAAAAGCGTGAACGGACATGGAGCCCCCTGCTGGCATGAAAAACAGGCTCAGGGTGATGCTGTTTCATGCGCGTTCTGTCAAATTCTGGGTTATCTGTCCGGCGTAAAAGTCAGATAGGCATCTCCCGGAATTTTGACGCGAACCTGCACAAAAGGCTTGGTGGAGCGGAAAATCGTTTCTTCCGAATAGTCCTGAGGACGCAGCATCACCGTTATGGGGTCTTTCCCTTCGTTCCTGGCCAGCATTGTGGCATGTCCGTCAGTCACAGCCTCAAAACGTGCTCCGGGAGCCAGATCAATCTTGAGCCGATGCGCATCTGGCATGAACCAGGACAGAATCACTCCCGTCAGATCCCGGATACAGGCGTTGATCTGCGTCAGCCAATGACGGGCCTGAACACCCGTAAATCTGTCACCCTGAGGCACTTCCACCCGAAGAGATAACTCCGTTCGGACATTATGACCGATCGACTCTGTCTGAAGAATTGGGGGATTTTCTGCTATGAGTGGAGCAGTACGCGGAAAGTGCATGTCCCGATCTGTGCCGAAGAACAGGGGAATGTCGCCCTGCTTACTATGAATGACGAGACGCGCTTTTGACGGAAGTTCGTGGTCGGGCAGCAATTCACCTGCAAAATGGAGTGATATTCCATCACGCGCAGCAGCCGGAAATTTTTCGAAGCGTTCATAAAAATGGGCGACGTCCTTGTAGGTCGCCACGCGAACAGCAGGTTTTCCCGAGACGGTCACATGCTCATCAGCAGCGTAAGCCGTGTGAACCGAGAGACAGAAGAGAGCCGCTGTAAGCCCGCATATCCGAAGTGTGCTGATCATCATACCCATTCACGACAAATGATGTCTTATCCGATCTTCTGCAAGACAATCAGAACCTGAGGCAGTCGCACAGGACTATCCAGATACTCAATCATCCGAAAAAGGCTGCCCCATGCCTTCAGAACATAATTCCGGGGAATAATGGCTTCTCCGTAATGCGCCTGAAAATGTGGAGGCTTTGCGGAAGAGGCATGCAGAAACCGGCCGGCCTCGAAATCCGAATTGGCACGTGCCTCATCAACAAAACTGTCTGCACAGGCTTCGTGCCATGGATGTTCCAACCTCATTCCGGACGCGCGACGCAGACGCTGTTCCGCGCAGAACGCCAGAAACCGACGGCTCTGCGTTGTCAGAACGACCAGCCCGCCCGGCTTCAGAAGCCGATGAAACTCTCGCATCCAATGGCCTGCAAGAAACTCATCCAGATGGGAAAAGGTGGACCAGGACGTCACCAGATCCAGACTTTCGGACACCATCGGGAGCGGAGGCACCTGCCCAGCCTGAAGAAAGCCAAGAGACGGATTGGCACGACGGGCCGCCATAAGAAAGCGATCCGTATTCTCCACGCTCATAAGAGACTGTGGCCGCACGTCTTTCATGAACAGACGCGCTGTCCGTCCCCAGCCACATCCGAAGTCCAGCAGAGCTGTCTCAGGCCGAACCGGTCTACCGGCATACGCGCAGTAAGCCTTGATTTCACGGTAGAAAACATGCGCCTCATGAATGGAGACCTCTCCATTATGCCCGTGAATTTCACGCTGGACGTCGTCTGGTGGGAAGTCTGGCATCCGAACGCCACGAACCTCCCGCGCGAAAACAGAAGCCGTCAGAACATGCAGCCATTCTTCGTCGCTGAGACTGTGAAAAGCCTCAAAAACTGCATCCGTCCTGTCGGAATGAGTCATTCTTCTACCGTTACACCCTGCTAGTAACGATTAATTAACGCATCTTTACCAACAAGAGAACCAGCCGAGACTGCTTTCCGGCAAATACCCCATTCACAAGCCATATCCGCGTCGTTTTTTACATGAACTGGATATGACTTTTGAAACCCGACAGAACTGCATCCAGAAGGTTAGATTGCGCATTCGGCTGTATATAAACGGGACGTACAAGCTTCCCGCGCGCGCAAAAGTCCCATATTGAAGCAGGGTAGCCAGCAGTGAAATCCGAGATTTCTCAGACATCCGCCCGGCGTAATGCCTTACATCGACCTGGTAATGGCTCCAGCAAATCATTGGTATTGTCGACGAGGAAACTCCGGCACGCTTGTCTTGCGGGAATCATCCATCGGGAGGGATGTTGAAATCAGAAGACTTGGAGCCCAACCGACAACACACCCCATAACCTGCCCTAATACCGGAGACGAGACAAAAATTTCACCGAACAACAAAAGACCTTCACTATTTAGAAATTTATACAATAAATAATAACACATAAATTATTCATTATCTTCTCAAATACAACAATTCATAAACCATAATTTACTTCGTATAATATTTTATTACTAAAAGATAAAAATTTGAATAATATTATAAAATAGAAAATAATTCCGTTTTCAGTCCCTATCAAGAATGCGATTTTAAAATCCAAACCCTCATGGAAATAAACTATATTTTATTAGTATTTATAAAGATAACGTAAATTATATATTTTTCATATTAAATTCCAAAAATAGAAATACCAGTTACTATAAATAATTAATCCCTGAAAATAATGTAATGTGAATGTCATACAAACACTTTTTTGTGGATATTTCCGAAAATGTGTCTTTTTTTGTGGAAAATCAAAACCGGTAAGCAGAAGAGGTTTATCGTTCACGCGAACCACATGTCGTGGCGTGTGACGAGAGAGGAAATTTCTGCATGTCTCTTTCTGGTAAGATTGCCGCTGTAACCGGGGCGGCTCAGGGTATCGGCAAGGCCATTGCTCTTCGTCTGGCCCGCGAAGGTGCAGACATCATCCTGCTGGACGTCAAACAGGAAACTGTTCAGCAGGCTGCAAAGGAAGTTGAAGCTCTTGGCCGTCGCGCCATCGCGCTGACGGCAGATATCAGCAACCGCGATGCATTTCATGCGACCCTTAAAGACGCCTCCGACCAACTCGGTGGCCTCGACATCATGGTCAACAACGCCGGGATCTGTCAGGTCAAACCCATTCTGGACGTGACACCGGAAGAGGTTGAAAAAATCTATCGTATTAACGTACAGGGCGTCATCTGGGGCATCCAGGCCTCCGCCAAGATTTTCCAGGCCAGCGGCAAGAAGGGCAAGATCATCAATGCCTGTTCCATCGCCGGACATGAAGGCTTTCCGCTTCTTGGAATTTACTCTTCCACCAAGTTTGCCGTCCGCGCCCTGACACAGTCTGCGGCCAAGGAACTGGCTTCTTCCGGCATCACCGTGAATTCCTATTGCCCCGGTATCGTCGGAACAGACATGTGGGTCGAGATCGACAAGCGCATGTCTGAAATCACGGGTGCCGACATTGGCGCGACTTACAAAAAATACGTCGAAGGGATCGCCCTCGGCCGCGTTGAAACTGCCGATGATGTCGCTGGCTTCGTGGCATTCCTGTCTGGCAAGGATTCGGATTACATCACCGGCCAGTCCATTCTGATCGACGGCGGCCTCGTTTACCGTTGATCCGAGATCACAAAAAAAAGGGCCGGATTTCTCCGGCCCTTTTGATATTCAAGCATCACGAGGAATGAGGCGACCGCGCTGCCAGGCTTCGGCAGCTTCATCCGGGTCCTGCCCCTCCACGCCGATCATATAGTCCAGCGCACTCATGACTTTGTTGCCGAGCATCATCTCGGAAAGCTCATCCAGCAGATCCGTGTCCGCTTTGCGGGCCACGTCTTCACGCAGGATCATGCGAGCGGACATTTCACCACCCAGCAGCTTGCCCGGATCTTCAACCAGCGTCAGAAAAGACGTGTGAAACACAGCATGCGGCTGTGTTGCAACAACGAGAGGTGCTTCCCCTTCGGCCTGAGCCTTTTCCAGACGTGCGATCAACGCGGCTTCCCCGACCACTTCCATCGGAAGGGTGGACAGGGCCGGAAGCTGCTTCAGGGCTTTTTCAAGAACTTCCCGGCTGTCATCCGCCACGATGACACGATCGACTTCAGCGGACGTCAGAGTGTTGACCGGACCAACCACCTTCAATGCTGCAAAGGAAACCTGCGGCTGGTACAGATCACCGATAACGCGGGAGCCAGGACCGGAAAATTTCTCGTCTCGCGGGAACCAGGCAGAAACCAGAAGATCAACTTCCCCTTGCTCCAGCGCTTCTTCAATATCTTCCGGGTCGAGGTCCAGGAATTCGACCTCTACTTCATGCGCTTCGAGAACACGGGCGACCGCACTGGCGCACCCGGCATGAAGCGAGGTGTACAGATGGCCGATCGTCATTTGCGTCATGAGGCAGGTCCGTCAGTCGAGAAGTTGAAACGTGAGACCGTGGAATAGGCCTCACGCTTCATTTTGTCACGACCCTTACCAGATCTTTACGCGCTGATCCGGGGCCAGATAGAGCTTGTCTCCCTCTTTTACGCCAAAAGCATCATACCAGGCATCGATATTGTGCGCGGGCATGTTCACACGCGTGACAGCAGGCGCATGTTCGTTCGAAAGAATCTGCTGACGCAGCGCATCCGGACGATCCTTCTCACGCCAGACCTGTGCCCATCCCAGGAAGACGCGCTGATCTCCCGTGAGACCATGTACAGTCGTTTCCGGCTTGCCATGCAGGGAGTCATGATAGGCCTGTAGACCCAGGTTCAGACCGCCAGAATCAGCGATATTCTCACCCATCGTCATCTTGCCATTCACATGCGTGCCCGGCAGAGGCTCCTGTGCGTCATACTGAGCACCAAGACGGTCTGCGAGCTTCTGGAACGCATCGGAAGACGCCTTGCTCCACCAGTCACTCAGACGGCCATGCTCATCGTAATGACGACCCTGATCGTCAAAGCCGTGGCTCATCTCATGACCGATCACGCCACCGATGGCGCCATAATTTACAGCCATATCGCCCTTCGGATCGAAGAACGGCGGCTGGAGAATAGCAGCCGGGAAGACGATTTCATTCATCGTCGGGTCGTTGTAGGCGTTTACCGTCTGCGGCGTCATGCCCCATTCGTCACGGTCCACCGGCTTGTCGAGCTTGTTCAGCTCATGCTGCCAGTTGAATGCAGCGCCACGCACGGCATTGCCGTACACATCGCCCTTGCGAACAACGAGGTTGCTGTAATCCCACCATTTTTTCGGATAACCCACCTGAAGGGCGAAATGATCCAGCTTGTTGAGAGCAGCCTTACGGGTCGGTTCGTCCATCCATGTGTTGTGCTCAAGGCGGTCATGGAAGGAGGACTTCACTTCCTGCACCAGAGCCGTGATTTGAGCCTGAGCAGATGGCGGGAAATAACGGGCCACGTAGATCTGGCCGATCGCCCAGCCCATGGCACCGTTCGTTACACGGGTTCCGCGCTTCCAGCGAGGGGACTGCTGAGCAATGCCTGAGAGCGTCTTACCGTTGAAATCGAACGAAGCGTCCGAGAAGTCATGTGACAGATAGGTGGCCGCATTGTCCGCCAGATGGAAAGCAAGCCAGGCCTGAAGCGTGTTGTAATCTGCGGCTTTCAGAACGCGTGACATGGCGGCAATGCCTTCCGGCTCGCGCACATCCACCTTGCGATCTGCCAGACCTTCAGCCGGAAGACCTGCGGTCGTCAGGAACGTCGTCCAGTCGAAATCCGGCGCGATCTTCTGAAGCTGGGACACAGGCATCGGATTGTAGATCTTGAGCGGATCCCGGGTCTGGTCACGAGGGACTTCAACCTTGGCCAGCGCCGTCTCCAGATCCACCACGGCCTGCGCATTCTTCGCCGCATCCGGCCAGCCTTCAAGCGTCAGCATCCGGGCAATATATGCCTGGTAAGCCTTCTTCTTGTCGGCCAGCTTGGGGTCCGTGTAGTAGCTGATGTCCGGCAGACCGAGACCACCACTGACACCGATGCTCATGCCCTGATCAAGCATCAGCATATAGTGCTCCGGGTCCTTCTGGTCCTGCTCAACGCCAATCTGGAACGTCGAGAATGCCATGGACTTCAGGGACGAACCGAAAGCTTCCGCGAGGCTTCTGGCGTCATTGACCTTGTGAATTTTTTCCAGATCTGCCGCCAGCGGCTTGGCACCAAGCGCGTCTACAGCTTTCTGATCGAGGAAGCTGGCATAGAACGTGCCAATCTTGCCCATATCATCGGACGGTTCCGCCGAGACATGCTTCTGGGCCTCGTTCAGGATTGCCTTCTGACGCTCCATGGACAGTTCATAGAGAATACGGAACGGCCCGTAGCTGCTCATATCCCTTGGAATTTTCAGGTTCTTGAGATAGGTGCCATTGGCATATTCGAAGAAGTTGTCGCCAGCCTTGACGCTGCGGTTCATGCCGGCTTCATCGAAGCCCCAACCTGAATTGTAACCGGCGGCCTGTGCACTGACAGAGGTCAGACCCATGGCCAGTGCAAGCAGGCTCGCACCCTGCGTCAGGCGGCGTTTAACAGAAACTGTAGTCTTCACATTGTGCCTCATGTTCTGGCGGTTGCCGTAGCATGAGGCATAAAAGATCACGTCGTCAAAAAACCGTCCATACAAACAGAGACTTTTTGTTACTTTCCGCTTTTACGGGAAGTCTTGCGGGCCTTTTCTGCCGGAGCGGAGACAACCAGCACGTCATAATCAAAGATCATAATCTTATCGATATAAGGCTCTGCAAACTCCTTGAAGGCTTCATGAGCCGGGTCAAAGAATGCCGGATCTGTCACAACAGGCTTGCCCACGTAGTAATTGCGGTCACCTTCCGAGCGGAAGGTCACAAGAAAGGCCTGCTGCAAGCCGCCCTCGACCCCCTCGCCGCTGTTTTGAAACCCCGTCTCCAGGCTCACGACAACAGACCGGCCATCCGGGCGACGACTGTCCTGCGCCAGATGCAGGAAGCGGGCCGCGACTTCAGCGCGCTGTGCAGGTGTCGCATCCTTCTTGTACTTGAACATAACCATGTGACGCACCGTGCCGACATGCCAGTCCGCCGCCGTGAACTGGGCATAACCGACCTGTCTCGCCAGTTGCTGGCTCGCAACCGTGGCACTAGCCGGCGCGTCACTCGTGACAGGACCAGAGGTTGCAATCGGCAGGGAGTACGGGTCCGCCTTGGCGGCAAACCCCTGGGACAGCCCGGCCACGGACATCAGGGCTGCGGCACCCCAGACGAAGCGACGGGATAGAAGTGAACGGACGTCCATTCTCAAGCTCCAGTATCAAGACAGAAAATGCACTTCTTCATGACACAAAACTGCGTCTTCCGTCTTGTGAATTTCAGCGGCCCATAAAGCGATCAGGCCGCAACCTGACGCTGGAATGCCCGCTTGCGCCACTGGATCAGCCGATAGACACCGTTCGCCGCAAGCTTCTGAAGCTTTGAGTGAGGCGTAAAGCCGATGGTCTTGAAGATCATGGCGGTCACACGATCAATGTGCTTCTGCTGATAGAAGCCCATCGCCTTGGACATGTAGGCCGCGATGCAGCGCTTGTGATCGTAAGGAACATCCTCCCCCTCATTGGTCGTGTGATAGGCAGAAGCGAGCTCGTCGTCCTCACTTTCCGTCACACGTCCCAGCGCAATGCGGGTCCGCGCCCAGACACTGAGCTTCTCGCGCTTCAGGTAACGGTGCATGTGGTCATAGAACAGCTTGAAATGCCGGTACTCGTCCGCAGCAATCTGCTTGCAGATGGCTTTCAGAAGCGGCTCATCCGTTGCATCGGCCAGAGCCGTATAGAACGAAGACGTCCCCGTCTCGACCATGCAGCGCGCAATCAGTTCGCCCGTGCGGGAACCACGAATGGACGCATCAACATCTGCATCAATCTTGTAACTTGCCCTGTAGCGGTCAAAGGCTTCTTCATAATCCCAGCTCGGGTCAGCCAGCATCGCCCAACGACCCAGCGCATCACCATGCTGAACTTCTTCTACTGCCCAGTTCGCCGCGGCGGCACTGAAATCAGGATCACCAACAAAGACCCGACGCAGATATTCCGCGTAATCCAGACCGTTCTTTTCCACGACTGAAGCAGACTTCACCAGAGGAATGATATCCGGGTCCACGCGGGATGGATCAAAGGAGTCCCAGTCCATCTGCTCGATACGCCAGTGTTTCATTGCTTTGCCTCGTCCGTTTTCCGGCTCATAATCATGACGATGAGATGACACGCCGGGGCCATTTTGGGTAGGTGTGACGCAACAACGTTGGAGAAAGCCCCGTGACGGCTCAGAAAATGACACAGCCAGACGTCCGCCACGACTGGACGCGCGCTGAGGTTGAAGCGCTGATCAACCTCCCCTTCCCGGACCTGATGTTCCGCGCCCAGGAACTGCACCGTCGTTATTTCGACCCCACAAAAGTGCAGATTTCTACGCTTCTTTCGATCAAGACGGGTGGCTGCCCTGAAGATTGCGCCTACTGTCCGCAGAGCGCGCGCCATGAGAAAAGCGTGAAGGCCGAGCGCCTGATGGCGCTCGACAAGGTCATGAAAGAAGCCCGCGCCGCCAAGGCAGCAGGTGCAGGCCGATTCTGCATGGGCGCAGCATGGCGCTCTCCCAAGGATCATGATCTCGATTCTGTCTGCGAGATGATCGAAGGCGTCAAATCCCTCGGCCTCGAAACCTGCGTCACGCTCGGGATGCTGGATTCCACGCAGTCCCAGCGCCTCAAGGATGCGGGGCTGGATTATTACAATCACAATCTTGACACGTCCGAAGAGTTCTACGGCTCCATCATCTCGACCCGCACCTATCAGGAACGTCTCGACACGCTTTCCAACGTGCGGGACGCAGGCATCAATGTCTGCTGTGGTGGCATCGTGGGTATGGGTGAAGACCTGTCCGACCGTGCTGGCCTGCTGATGACACTGGCCAATCTGCCGAAGCACCCGGAAAGCGTACCGATCAACCTGCTCGTGCGCGTGGAAGGTACCCCGCTGGGAGACGTCGAAGCCGTCGATCCGATCACCTTCGTGCGCATGATTGCCACGGCCCGGATCATGATGCCGCAAAGCCATGTCCGCCTTGCGGCTGGCCGTGAGAACATGACGGATGAAGCCCACGCCCTGTGCTTCCTGGCGGGTGCCAATTCCATCTTCTGCGGTGAGAAGCTTCTGACCACGCCGAACCCTGCCGAACACCGGGACCGTCAGCTTCTGTCCGCTCTGGGCATGACGCCGATGGTTCAGTCCGAAGCGGAAATGGGCACCCTGCGCCCTGCTGTTCCGGACGTTGCCGCCTGCGAGGCCGCCCTGTCCTGACAGACTGTCGGGAGCGTCTCACCTGGGGCGCTTCCGGCTTTTTTCTCTTGGCGCGGCTGCCGTTCTTTCCTAAACCCTCGCCCTTCGCGAATTCGGGACGGGACCAGCCAGCATGACGACGCATTCTTCCACAGCGCGAAAAATTCGCGTCGGCATCGACTTTGGCACCACAAACAGTGTCGTGGTCATTGCAGACGAGCAGGGCAATACACAGCCTGCTGTTTTCAACTTCGTAGATAGTCCCTCTTCCGAGACCTGCCGGACCCTGCTCTGCCTCTGGCTCGATCAGGATGGAAAAAAGCGCGTTCTTCAGGACGCCATCGGGCTCGATGCGATCGAAGCCTATCTGGACGATCCGGCGGAAAGCCGTCTCATCATGTCCATGAAGACCTATCTCGCTCAGGGCTCCTTTCGCGAAACCCGCGTCTTTTCCACCACCATGACGCTTCAGAACCTGATTGCACGGTTTCTTCGGTCCCTTATGGACAAGGCTGGCATCAGCCCGGCTCAGGTCAGCGCTACGATTGGTCGCCCTGTACGTTTTGCTGGCGAGCTTGCAGATGACGAACTGGGCGTAAAACGTCTCAAAGAGAGCTTTGTCGAAGCTGGGTTTGCAGAACCCAATGTCGTTCTTGAGCCGGAAGGCGCTGGCTGGCGGTTCATGCAGCGTCTCGATGCACCCGCAACCGTTCTGGTCGGAGACTTTGGTGGCGGTACAAGCGACTTTTCCGTCATGCGCTTTGATCCGCACGGCTCTCCCCGCACGGTGACACTGGGCCACTCTGGTGTTGGGATTGCGGGAGACCAGTTCGACTTCCGCATCATAGACAACGTGATCGCCCCAGCCCTCGGACGGGACACAACCTACCGCGTCATGGGTGGACAGCCCCTCCCCGTTCCGATCGAATGGTATGCGAGCCTGGGTCGCTGGCACCGTCTGTCCCTGATGCGGACACCACAGACCCTCCGCAACATCGAAGATGTCGCGAAGACAGCATCGGACCCGCAGAAGCTCCGCAATCTGCTGCGTCTGATCGAAGACCAGGAAGGGCACAACCTCTATCGGGCCATCGGTCAGGCCAAGACCGATTTATCCCGGCAGGACAGCACGGTCCTGCGCTTTACCCACAAGGATCTCAAAATCGAGCAGCCGATCACACGCGCTGACTTTGAGAACTGGATCCGCCCCGATCTGGACAAACTGGCCGCAGCTATCGACGACGCGCTTGAGCGTACTGGCCTGGGAACAAAGGGGATCGACCGCGTGTTCCTGACCGGCGGCACCTCGTTTGTGCCCGCCGTTCGTCAACTGTTTATCGATCGCTTCGGGGCAGACCGCGTCGATAGTGGTTCGGAATTCGTCTCCGTTGCCGAAGGTCTGGCACTCATCGAAGTGGAAAACAGCGCCACCGCCTGAACGCTGCAAAACCGGACGGCCTATGTCCCAATCAGCGGGTAGCCGCCGCCTGAACGCTCGTGGTGGAAACCGTGATGGACGCTTTCTCCACACGGCCGGTTTCCTGCAAACTGCGGCTCGACAGTTCCTGCTGACGTAAAGCAGCGGCAGTGCTCATGTCTCCCTGTGCTTCGGCTGCCTGCGCGGCCACAAGAAGGGCACGTCGCATCCCTTCGTAATCCTGCGCATCCCGTCTTTTCTGCGTAAGGGACATGGCCTGATCCAGTGCAAGGGCTGGCGCATGATTGAGGAGTGCCAGACGCGCCGCCAGATCCTGATGATCCAGCATAGCAGCAGACTCTTTCGAGGGCGCCAGCAATGCTTCCATATGGGTTAACTGCGTTGTGTCCCCCTGATCTGCTGCGCTCAAACCAACCAGATAAGCAGCCCGGTTCCGGACCGTCGTATCTGGCGACTGAAGAGCCAGAAGAGCTGCGGCTTCAGAGCCTGTCAGATCATGTTGCCGGTACAGGGCCGCGCTTCTGACAAGCTCCAGATCACTTGTCTGGCTATACTGACGGAGCGTCAGCGCCTTTTCCGTACGATCCAGAGCCGCCAGGACATCAGCCGGCTTGTTTTCTTCCAGCAACGTCGTGGCAAGGTTGAACCCCGCATCATGGATCTGAGCAGCATCATCACGAATCAGCGCACGGTCCATGGCGGTGTGATATTGGCTCTCTGACTGATCAGGGTGCCCAAGTTCGAAAGCGCTTCGACCGGTTTCCATCGCATTTTCATACGCCTGATCCGGGTCAGGGCCCTTGCTGACTGACGAGCAACCAGCCAACAGCAGGCACAGGAACATCGCGCGCTTCATGGACGAACAGCCTCCGCGGGCAGACGATGAGACGGCGTTTTTTGTGCACTTCCGCCAAGGAGCCACAGGCCCCGCAGTTGATCGGTCAGTTTGCGCAGACTGTTTGCACTGGCTTCCGCCTGCGAGATCAGAGCCGGAATCTGTGCTGTTGCCGCATTGGTATGGGCAATCGTTTCCTGAACCTGGGGCATGCTCTTTTTCAATGTTGCAGACGCAGATCTGGCGTTCTCCATCGTGCCATCAGCTTTGGTCATGACGCCACCAAGCTGTTTTTCAATCGGCTGAAGGCGCGCGATGACTTCATTCAGGTTCTCAAGAGCCTGATTGGCACGCTGGAGGGTATCATCCTTGACCAGAAGGCCACCCACAGTTCCCTTGCCTGCCCGCATGTCCGTCAGCATGTCGTTGACCTGCTTGGTAATGGCCTGAACGCTATCCATGGCAGGCACCAGCTTGTTCCGAACATCTGTGACAGTCTGGGTAATAACGTCCGCAGGATTGGCTTCCACAGTCGCGTTCAGAACGGCGTAGCCCCAATCCATGTCCTCGCCTCTCCCACGTCCCAGTTCGATATAGCTTGCGCCAGCGACAACAAAACGATGCCGAATTACGGCTGAACTGTCTTGCTTGATGAAGGGCACAAATTGGGGTTCGATATAGCCTTCCGCATACATGCGACCCGTGCTGTTCAGATCAAGATGGCGGATTTCACCGGCATGAACGCCCATGATCTCAATGTCATCGCCAATCGCCAGACCTGCAACGCCGGTTTCAGGCAGCACGAAATGGATCTTCTTTTCCGGTGTCAACCACTGCTTGAGGAAGCCAGCTTCCGCAACGGCAACCGCAAACAGCACGATGGTCGCAAGAACCAGCAGCCCAACCCATTCATCCGCATAGCGGTTCTGAAAAAGTGGACGGGCAGTGTCGGGGCGGCGTACGCGAAACATCAAGACCCTCGCATCGAAAACAGTCCATCATCATAAAGACGCAGGCGAATGCTCGCATCCGACTCATAGGACCGCCAGCTACTGTCATCGGGTGCAAGCCAGACAACCGCACAGCCACGATCCCGCGCATCGGTCAGAGCTGACAAAAACGCGTTGAGGAGGGGACCATTCTCGCTCCCCATGGGGTTTTCAAGCAACAAAAGCGCGGGTTCCCCCAGAAAAGCCCGCACGCAATCCGCCCGGCATCGGTCCAACGGAGAGAGCTTCCCCGGAGAAATGACCGGCAAGCCGGGGAGACCAAACTGCATGCCAAGCTGCACGGCCCGTTGCATCAGACGCTCTTCCGGCACGCGAGTATGATATAACTGCGGCCAGAGAATATTCATGTGGGTACCATACAGGTCGATCCAGCCGCCATTAGCCACCATCCGGCCGATGCGTCCACGGAGAGCCGCGACACGACGCCCATCCAGATCGGACCATTCCAGCCCCATGCATCGAACGTGCCCATCGTCCAGGTCCACAAGCCCGACACACATATCCGCAAACAGGCTGGCCTGCTGCATGTCCCGGCATTCGATCAGCGCACAATCTCCGGGGTTTAAACGCAGATTGTAGCGCACGGATGCCAGCCCGGCGCCATCAAACCGGGGCCGCGCATCCAGGAGTTCCAGAACCGGCTCAAGGATATTCAGTTCTGCCACGGGAGTTTTGTTCTCTTCTGCCATGTCAGTCCAACCAGACGCTCAGGGCGACGTTGATCGTCATGATAGACATGATACCGCGGGCAAACCCACGCGGCAGAAGGGAGGCAAGGTCATCTTCCGTCGTTGCGTCCATGCCGGAGAGGCAGGAGCAGACTCCGACGGCAAACCCGCTGAAGATGAATTTCGCCGGAATGGCGAAATAGTCCACCGGGCGCATACTGCTCACGACCTGATCCAGAAACGCCCAGACCGGCATGGTAATGACGTCCTCCACCCGGCAGACGGCATACCCCACTAATAAAGCAGTCAGACTGAAGACGATGCCCAATGTGAAACCGCTGATGGTCATGGCAAGGCTTCGGGGCAGCAAGAAAGCTAAAAAGGGGTCAATGCCCATCCCTGTCAGCACGCGCATCTGTCCACCCGTTGTGAGTGTTCCCAGTTCCGTCAGCATCAGCATCCCTGATCGGCCCAGCAGGATGACGCCCACAAGAACAGGTGCAATTTCACGAACCATAACGGTTGAGAGGATGGAGCCGGTCATCTGCGCCATGCCAGCGAACCCCAGCCAGTACACCGCCTGAGCCACGATCCCGAAGCCGGTCAGGGCCGCCGTGACCAGAACACTCAACAGTCCGCCGCCGGTCGCCTGCTGGAGCGAGTGCCAGAACTCGATCCGCACTGTACGCCGCCATGATGTGGGAGACAGACCAAGCCGCAGAACACCCCAGGCCGCCCCGACGACCATCAGCGTAAAGCGCATCTGGGCCCGCGTGACGCGCCCCAGAGAAGCAAGTGCGTTCTGAATCCGGGAAATACGTTCGGAGGGGCTTTTCATCGGCGCCCCGCCAGAATGAAGCTGCGGGTCACGCCGCTATTGGGAAGATAGAACATTCCCCGCGCGCGGAAGAGGAAATGCTCCCGAAGCTGAAGGTAAGCCTGCTCCGAAACCTGGATCGTTCCCGCATCCGGGGCGCTGGCCGCCAGAAGCTCGGCAACATTGATTGCTTCGCCCCATAGATTGAAAACCGCAGGGTCACGGCCCAGCATTGCTGCCATCACCGGTCCGACGTCAATGCCAACCCGGAAGACCGGGTCGATATCAACCGACGCCAGAAGTGAAAGACACGCCTCACGGATGGACACCGCCGCATCGGCCAGACGCAACATGGCATTCGGATCCGGTTCCTGCGAACACCCCCCCACCAGCACCAGACGATTGCTGACAACCTGTACGGAGAACAGTCCCGTTTCCCGGGAAATGCGCTGGATGTCCTCACTGAGCGAAGACACCACCTTCATGGATCGCTCGGCGCTATGGCGATCCATGGCATAGGGGTCTGCGAATGAAATGACCATGACGGGCACCTGCGGATAGATCCCGCTGGGAACAGACTCATCCTGAACACCGGACGCTGGCGGCAAGAGAAATCCCTCGTCATAGCGCGTGTCTTTCAACTGATGGGTCAAACTCGGACGGGCCTCGGCCTGACGATCGTTCTGATCAAACACCTGCGAGAAGCGAAGCGCCACGACGGACGAGACAATCGCCACGATATGCTCCATCGCATCAGCCCTGGACGGGTTCTCAAGTACGATGGCGCCAACAGCCTGATGCCCACGCATCACCGGATGAAACACCAGTGATGTGGCCTCTACAGCCCTCATGATGAGGCGCTGGAAATTCTGGCTGCGCTCATCCTGCACTGCATCGTCAATGAACAGGGAATGCCCTTCCATCAAGGCTTCAAACAGCAGGGAGTTTTCGCGCTTCGTGATTTCAATGCCTGTACTGTGGACGTCCCGAACCGGATCGAACGCATCCTCGCAGAGCAGCCTCTCTCCGTCCGGCAACAGCCGCCACAGACTGGCACGACGGGAGTTTGTGCGAGCCGCCAGAGCTTCCGTCAGGATCGGAACATCGTGGGACGCCTCAAACAGATCCGGCGTGCTGGCAATCTCGTAAAGAGAAGCGTTTTCCGCACGCATTTGTTCACGTCCGATTTCGATGCGCCTGCGAAGCCTTTCAATACGACGCCCCTGAATGATCAGTCCTAATGCCAGCAGAGAGGCAAGCCCAACCACCAGCGCCGAAAACCACATATTCTGCCGACGTGCCGTAATGGCGAAATCCGAGAAATCGTTTTCAGGAGCATTCAGCAACAAAACCCAGCGCCGGTGCACGAACGGCAGTGCTGTCGCGATGGTGACGTAATTTTTCCCCCGTGCCGAAACCAGGCCAGGGCCCGGGCCTCTTATCTTGAACGTATTGAGTGCCCGGATGAAAACAGGCTGTGTCTTGGGATTAAGGTGCATGTTGGCCGGGTCGAAGGCCGGTTGTGTTCCATCATCTGTCGCTGTTTGACCGGCAATGATCTGGCCGTGCATATCGACGATGACCGCCTTGCCGCTCCGCCCCACCTGAAGGTTGCTCAGGAAAGAGGTCAGCCGGTTCAGGGCAATGTTAGTTGCAAAGACTGCCTGATGGCCATCATTCGTCTGAAAGGCCATGGATGCCGTGATGGTGAACTCCCGCGCCGCCAGATAGGCGTAAGGGTCAGTCCAGTAGAGAGCCCCCTCTCCGCGCCCGATACGCTTTATGGCCCCGCGAAACCATGGCCGGGTCGTAACATCATAACCGTCAGCCGGATCAAAACCCGTCCCAACGACCTTGCCACTCTGATCGACATAAGTGTGGCGATAGACACCGTGGCCATTCTCGATCTGAAAGTGCGTCTGCTCGTAATCCTGACCATGCCGTGTGACCATCCAGAACTGCTTCTGGTCACTGGCAAGATAAAAGCTGTCGACCTGCGGCATGTGCGCCAGCATGGAACGTCCATAGAGCATGAACGCGTCTGGGGAGGCATCCGTAAGTGGCTCACGGAACATGTCCTGCGCGATGGTTGCGCTGTCGGAGGCGGGAGAAAGGTAATTCTGGACCTCTTGCGTCACGTATTTCTGCTGGCTTCGCAGAAGATCGCTGGACAGGGAAATCGCGCCCTGACGGGTCGTCCGGTAATTATGAAGACTGATGGTGATAATCGCCGCGATGACGAGCAGCACGCCAATAATCGGGCCGAGAAACTGCAGGACCTTCTGCCGGCTACTGGCAGGACTACGTGTCGGGTCAACAATCTCGGCGGCTGACAAGGGCTTTTACTCCGGGATCACGGATATTCGGATACTATTTCTAACACTCAGTAACATGCCAATATCCTCTGCTCCATGATTGATCGCAACCCGCCTGTCGGGTGACAAACGCATGAGGCCTCAAGATTTTTACTTTCTGGCAATAAAATTTCGTCAATTCCAACCTCTATACACAAAGACCATAATCCGTATCATACCAGTCCTGTTTCACTGACTCTCATGTGATGCTCGGGAGGCCTCCTGAGAGTGTCACGCTTCAAGAACCCTCGGTGCTTCTTCATGCTTGACCTGCTGCCCTACCGTTCCGTTCTAGCCTTCACGAGCGCTGGTCGCGTGTCTTTTCTGCAAGGACTGATCACGAACGATGTCCAGCTTCTGACACCAGACACAGCTCTCTGGAGTGCTCTTCTGACACCACAGGGGCGATGGCTGAGCGAGTTTTTCCTGTTCAGCACGCCAGACAGCATTCTGATGGATTGCCCGGCAGATCATGCCGAAATGCTGTCCAAAAAGCTGTCCCGGTTTCGCTTAAGGGCTGACGTCAAAATTGAAACTACGGACTTTCAGGTGCTTGTCGGACATGACAGTTCGCCTCCAGCGGATGCCGTCTGTGTGGCGAATGATCCACGAGGTGACGGTGCAGGGTGGCGGGCTGTGGTGCAGCAGGCTCCTGAGAATGCAGGGCATGGAGACAACTGGCTGAAGAGACGACTTGAAAAAGGCCTCCCCGAAGCAGCCGATTTTGAAAGTGAAAAGACGCTGGCCCTTGAAGCCAACATGGACCTTCTGCACGGTGTGTCGTGGAAAAAAGGCTGCTATATGGGCCAGGAACTCACGGCCCGCACACATTACCGGGGGCTATTACGCCGGCGCCTCCTGCCCGTTCAAATTCAGGATGAAGCTTTTCCTGAAACCGGCGGCACGCTTCTTATGGGCGACAAGGAAGTTGGAGAACTGCGCTCTCGCCAGGGATCCCGCGCCTTGGCCATGCTACGTCGTGAAGCGTGGTCGTCTCCAGAACTTGCTTTTGAAGGCAAACCGGTCTCCGTTGTCTGGCCTGACTGGTTCCCTCTGGAGATGCGTTCGTGACCTATACCCCGCCTGCACCCGCCATCATTGATGACATTGTCAGCCAGACGAAATTCGATGCGAATGGCCTGATTTCCGCCATCGCGCAGGACACGAACGGCGTCATCCTGATGCTGGCCTGGATGAATGCGGATGCTCTTCGGGAAACGCTGCTTACCGGCCGCGTCTGCTATTGGTCCCGCAGCCGCAAGTCCCTGTGGCGGAAGGGCGAAACGTCAGGCCAGCAGCAGCATCTTCTGGAAGCCCGACTGGACTGTGACATGGACGCCGTTCTCATGATCGTGGATCAGACCGGCGTGGCTTGCCATACGGGCCGTCGAAGCTGCTTTTATCATGGGGTAACCCCGGACGGGCTGCGCGATACAGCACAGCCCGAAATTAGCGCCGAAGAACTTTACGGGCGCTGATCGGTAACAGTCGCCCCTGCCCCGGGGAGTGGCCAGCCCGGCATCATGAACGTTGCCGGGCAGTTATCCTGCACCTGCGGAGATGACCGATAAGACCCATTGGCCGGAAAAGTCGAGAGTTTCTTCGGATCCAGCGTGAACCAGAGCTGCGTCAGAACGACTTTCCCATCATGATCGGGTTCGCACTGAAACTGGAGCGCCCGTTCTTCCCGCACACCTGTCAGTTGCACGAACATGGTCAGCAGGTTGTCTTTCTTCACCTGAAAACCGCTATGCTGCGCCAGCCACTGCCCATAAGCCGATGAGGCGAAACGGTCCCGCAACTGCATGGACGTGATGAAAAACTGATCCGCATCGTAGCCGAAACAGCGGGCATGTTTGGTATATTCATGCACATGCAGCGGATGCTTCAGATGAGGAACGACGCTGGCCAGTGCGTTTTCTGTTGCAGGCTGGAGCGTCGGCGGCGTGTCATCGTGGTCATAGATGTCACAGCCTTTCATCCACCACTGCTGGACAGGGACATTCTGCGCCTCAAGCGCGTGCGGCTCTGACGCCCAGAGACCATGCAGACCAATCAGATGGCTATGCGGCTGACTGGCTGTACAGCCTCCGCCGGTCGCGCAGAAACCCGGCTGCCAAGTCAGGGCGAGCGTGTCATGACTGAAATCCGTATGAGTGACAGGTGTCAGGGACGGTCCGACAGGCGCCTGTGACGAAACACACCCTCCGAGAACAAGGAGGGCAGCAACAACAAGGCGCTTCATGCCTTCAGTCCTTTGGCGTGATGGTTCAGATGATCGGCAATGAAGGTCTGGATGAACCAGTAGGAGTGGTCGTAAGCGTCATGATGTCGCATTTCGAGCGACTGCCCACTTTCTTTTGCGGCCTCGACAAGAGCATCTACCCGTAGATCGGACAGGTACTGGTCCTGCAATCCCTGATCGACGAGGATTGTGGCGGGATGCTTATGGCCGTTCCTGAGCAGGAGCGTAGGATCGCAGTCGCGCCATTTCGACGGGTCTCCCCCGAAATAGGCGTCAAAGGCCTTCTGCCCCCATGGGATCACACTCGGATGGCAGATCGGGGCAAAAGCGGAAACTGTTTTCCAGAACTCGGGGTAACGAAGTGCCTGAACGAGCGTACCCATGCCTCCCATGGAATGGCCCATGATGCCCCGACGGTCTCCATCCAGCGGGAACAGTTTTTCCGTCAGAGCAGGCAATTTCCGATGGATATAACTCTCCATGCGATAGTGCCTGCTCCACGGTTCAGCCGTAGCGTCCACATAGAACCCTGCTCCTGACCCAAGATCATACGCATCATCTTCGCCCGGGGTACCCGTGTCACGGGGTGACGTGTCCGGGGCGACCAGGGCAATGCCATGCTCTGCTGCGAAGCGGATGGCGTTGGATTTGATGAGGAAAGTCTCATGATTACCGGTCAAACCGGCGAGCACATGAATGACCGGAACCTTCTGACCCGCCAGAGCCTCTTTGGGGAGAAAAATCGAGAAGGTAGCGGGAACGCCCAGAACGTCTGAATTATGCTTCAGAACGCGTAAGGAGCCGCCACAACAGGTATGCTGGCCTAATGTTTCAATAACGGGGGTCTCAATCGACATACTCAGAACTCCACAACGCTGCGAATACTCTCGCCACGCGCCATGAGATCAAAACCGTGATTGATCTCGGAAAGCTTGAGCTTGTGGGTGATGAGGGAATCAATGTCGATCCGCCCGTCCATGTACCAGTCCACGATTTTCGGGACATCGGTACGGCCTCTCGCGCCTCCGAATGCAGAGCCGATCCACCGGCGGCCGGTCACAAGCTGAAACGGACGTGTGCTGATTTCCTGACCCGCTCCCGCGACACCGATAACGCAGGACACGCCCCAACCACGATGTGCGCTTTCCAGAGCCTGACGCATGAGCGTGACGTTGCCGACACATTCGAACGTGTAGTCTGCGCCTCCACCCGTCATTTCGATCAGATGTCCGACCAGATCGCCATTAGGCCCCAGATCTTTTGGATTCACGAAATCCGTCATGCCGAACTGGCGCGCCATGGCTTCACGGCCTGGATTGACGTCCACGCCGATGATGCGCGTTGCGCCTACCATCTTTGCGCCCTGAATGACGTTCAGGCCGATGCCCCCCAGTCCGAAGACTGCCACGGTAGAACCTGGCTCGACCTGTGCCGTAAACATGACAGCGCCAATGCCCGTCGTCACGCCGCAGCCAATATAGCAGACCTTGTCGAACGGGGCGTCCGAACGGATTTTTGCCAGTGAAATTTCTGGCAGAACCGTATAGTTCGCGAAGGTTGAACAGCCCATGTAGTGATGGATAGGCTGGCCCTTATAGGAGAAGCGCGACGTTCCATCAGGCATTACGCCCCTGCCCTGCGTGGAGCGGATGGAAGTACAGAGATTCGTCTTACGGGACAGGCAGGACGGGCATTCCCGGCATTCCGGCGTGTAAAGCGGGATCACATGGTCTCCCGGCTTCAGGTGCTTCACACCCGGCCCGACTTCCCGAACAATACCGGCGCCCTCATGTCCCAGAATGGCAGGAAACAGGCCCTCAGGGTCCTGTCCGGACAGCGTGTACTTGTCAGTATGGCACAGACCGGTCGCCTTGATCTCGACCAGAACCTCGCCTTCTTTAGGACCCTCAAGTTGAACGGTATCGATTTCAAGCGGCCTGCCTGCTTCAAACGCGATCGCGGCAATGACATCCATCTGACTGTCTCCCTGCATACAGTGCTGCCAAGGTGTCGCATTCGGGAAACGGGATGCAAGAGGCGCGTTATGGTTTCCTGCGGTCTTTCGAAGCAGACCTGTCGAACGGAAAAGTTTCTATCCCGGTCTGACTGGAAAAACTGCGCAAAACATTGGACATCTTTTGGTGTTGGCCGGTCACACTTTTCACGGTTAGTTTCAGAAGACATTCCGTACTCAGGCAAGGAGCCTTCGGCTTGATCGTTAATCGCCAACACGGCCTGGCCATTCTCTTCAGAGAATCCCTGCCACCTATTCTTCTGCTGGCCCTCTGGGATCTTGTTGTCGTTATCCTTTTCCAGATTTACCATCAGGAATGGATGGACCAGCCCGCTCTCCCCATTTCCCTGATGGGCTCCGCGCTGGCCATCTTTCTGGGCATGCGCAACAACGCCGCCTATGCACGTTGGTGGGAAGGACGGACTCTCTGGGGATCTATCACCAACAACTGTCGCTCTTTCGGGCGTGAAGCCGCATCATTGCTGGGCGGACGCCCTGATCTTGCACGGTACATGGCCGCTTACCCTCACGTGCTGCGTGCTGCGCTGCGTGGGGATTCTACCGGTGAGGAAGTCGAAAGACTGCTTCCGACGGATGTTCGCGCCAAGGTCTTCGCGTGCTCCAACACCGCCAATGCACTGCTTTACGAAATCGGTCTCGGCGTACAGCAGGAAGTGGAACTCAAGAACATTGATGGTGCCGTTCATGGCACGGTAGATCGTATCCTTTCGGATATTGCCAACGCACAGGGCGGTCTTGAGCGTATCCGCAATACGCCACTTCCGGTCCAGTATTCCGTCATTCCCGAGCTGGCAACGCATCTGTTCTGCATCATCCTGCCCCTGTCGGCAGTTCAGACGCTGGGCTGGATCACGCCGCTCGGCTCCAGCGTGATTGGACTGCTGTTCCAGATGCTGGATCGCAGTGGCCGCGACCTTCAGGAACCGTTCATTGCCAGTGTGCATGCCCTACCGATGCACACCATGGCCCGGACCATCGAGCGCGATCTTCTGCAACCGATCGGAGAACCTGCTCCGGCACCGATCCAGCCCAAGCACGGGGTCCAGGCATGATTGAAGTCGGATAATGCAGGACAGGAGGGCGTTTTTCTGGTATCATCCCAAGTTATGAACACCTTCAAGACCCCCCCGAAGGGCGGCATGACCGATGAAATGGCTCGTGCCGCAGCCAAGTACACCGCCCGTCAGACCGATCCCGAGCACGATTCAGATCCGTTCAGCGAGGGTGATTCCATCGTTTACGCAGCTCATGGCGTAGGACGGGTGGAAAAGATCGGTATGGTCGAAGTGGCCGATACCATGATCGAGATGATCCAGATCTCGTTCCCTGGAAACCAGATGACTCTGCGCATCCCGCTGGCCAAGGCCCGCAAGGCTGGCCTGCGCAAGATTGTCACCCGGGACATCGTGGACAAGGCAATGACGGTCATCAAGGGCAAGCCACATGTCAGCAAAGGCATGTGGGCCCGTCGTGCCGTCGCTTATCAGGAAAAGATCAACTCCGGTGATCTGATCCAGATTGCGGAAGTCCTCCGTGACCTGCGTCGGAACGTGGACAGCCTTGATGGCAGCTTCTCCGAGCGCAAGCTTTTCGAAGCCGCACAGGAACGCTTCGTTGCGGAAGTTGCCGTCCTCGAGAACACAGACCCCGCAACGGTTCTCGAGAGCCTGACCAAGACCATGAAGGCCGCCTGAGCCTTCCAAATTCTGTGATGTTTTCATGTCATTATGAAAACATCACAGCTTGAAAAGCATCCTTCAGGCCTTTTCCGCGTTGGCGATATGGAAGGCCGCTCCCAGATGCCCTATCCCATCTTTAAATCATTGACGCTCAGGAAAAGGTAAGGACCTATGGCCGCCCCTTACAGCAATCGTTTCGCCGGCAAGAAAGTACTCGTTACGGGTGCATCCCAGGGTATTGGTGAGGCCACAGCCCTCCGCTTTGCAGAAGAAGGCGCTCAGGTCGCACTGAATGGCCGCAAGGAAGACAAGCTGATTGCTGTCCGCGATAAGCTTCCGAAGGTTTCTGGCGGTGAACATCCGATCGCCACAGGTGACATCTCCAAGGAAGCGGACGTCCGCCGCCTGATGCGCGAAAGCATCGAGGCCATGGGTGGACTGGATATTCTGGTCTGCAACGCAGGTTACCAGATCCAGTCTCCGTCCGAGGACATCAAGCTGGAAGACTTCGAAGGCGTGATGGCCGTCAATGTCACTGGCGTGATGTTGCCATGTCGCGAAGCCATCAAGTACTGGCTTGAAAACGGCATTCAGGGAGCGATCGTCGTGAACTCCTCTGTTCACCAGATCATCCCGAAGCCTCACTATCTCGGCTATTCTGCTTCCAAAGGCGCCGTAGGTAACATCGTCCGCACGCTGGCTCTGGAATACGCAAGCCGTGGCATCCGTGTGAACGCGGTCGCACCGGGTGCCATCGTGACGCCAATCAACATGTCCTGGGTCAATGATCCCGTGCAGTACAAGAACGTGTCTGATCACATTCCGATGAAGCGCCCAGGCGAAGGCCGGGAAATTGCTGATGCCGTCACGTTTCTTGCGGCGGAAGACAGCACCTACATCACAGGTCAAACCCTCTATGTGGATGGCGGCCTGACGTTGTATGGTGACTTCGAAAAGAACTGGTCCTCGTAATTCATGACACCTTCCCTCACTGTTCTCATCATTGAAGATGATTTCCTGATCCGTACCTGTCTTGTGGAATTCCTGCAGGACAGCGGACTGATCGTGAGGGAAGCCGGAACCTGCGCTGAAGCGATCGCCTGCATTACTTCAGAGCCGAGACTTGATGCCCTTGTGGCAGACATGGCCCTTCCTGATGGCGATGGCATGAGCCTTAGCCATCAGGCACGCCAGCGCTGGCCCAATATTCCGGTCATCTATATCAGCGGCCATGGCGATCTGCGCCGGGATGAGACGTCTGGCGATCCGGCACAGGATCGCTTTCTTTCCAAACCCTATTCTCTGGCCGCCATCCTGAAAGCTATTCAGGAGATGGCAGAGCCGGTTTCCGGCTAGGGCAGGTATCCATGAGCAGTGTTAGCGACATCGCGTTACCGTCCCCTGTTGATCACCGCCTGAAGGAGGCGGATCAAAGTCTGAGAGCCGGCGACGCAGAAACTGCTCTTGATATGCTCCTCCCTCTTCCGGAGAGCGATGCCGTTCATCTGACCAGAGGCCGCGCGTTCTTCCGCCTTGCCCGGTATAGGGATGCAGCAGCAGAGCTTGAAAAAGCCACCCGACCCTTCGGGGGCCATGCGGTTGCCGCCCTTATCGACGAAGCGGTGGCCCTTCGTCGTAGAGGTGACCTACTCTTCCTGCTTGCGGAAAGCCGTAAAATTGCACCGCATGATCCGCGCCTTCTGGATGCACAGGGGAATATTCTCATGCACCTGGGTCGCTTCGATGAATCGGAGATCTGTCTGCGGGAAAGCCTGAAACGCCGACCGAATGACAAGGGCACTCTCAATCTTCTGGCCATGAACCTGACCGAACAGGGACGCTTCGATGAAGCACTGGCCATTCTGGACAATCTTCGTCAACGCGCTCCTGATGAATGGGGGCCGGGCTGCAACATGGCTGCTATCCTGAACAACATCGGGCGCCTTGAAGAAGCGGCGAACATCTATCGGGAAACCATTCCCCTCGCCCCGAACGAAGCTGCCCTCAGGCTCAATCATTCCATTGCAATGCTCAAGAGCGGCCGTATGGCTCAGGGCTGGGCCGAACATGAATGGCGCTTCGGAATCCCCGGGCACACGAACCTCCCGCAGAACCGCCTCCTGCCCAATATCACGCCCTCCCTGAACCTTGAGGGAAGGCGCATCCTCGTGACGCAGGAGGAAGGTCTCGGCGATACGCTAATGTATCTCCGGTATATCCCGGCTCTGGCGCGAACAGGAGCCATTGTTCATATCTGGGGCACTTCCACGCTTGCGGGGCTATGCCGCCGCGTTGAAGGCGTCACCATCGTTCAGCATGGCGGCGAGACACCGGAATACGATTATCACTGCCCGTTCATAAGCCTTCCCCGCGCGTTCTCGGCCACGCCCAATGCCATGGGAGCACCTGTTCCCTATCTGCACGCAGACCCCGTCAAAGTCAGCCAGTGGAAGAAAATCCTTCGTACCGACCGTAATTTGCGTGTTGGTCTGGTCTGGGCAGGTGGTGCGCGGCCGGAAAATACAGGTGCACAGATGGTGGACCGCCAACGCTCCATGCCCCTCTCGGCACTGGCTCCGCTGGCCGACCTGGAGGGTATCAGCTTCTATTCCCTCCAGAAGGATGAACCAGCCCTGCAAAGGCTCGATTTTCCAGGTCCGCTGGTGGATTTCATGCCGCAGTGCCTTGATATGGACGACACGGCTGCCCTCGTCTCATGTCTCGATCTGGTCGTGTCCGTAGATACGTCCATGGTGCATCTGGCCGGAGGACTTGGAAAACCTGTCATCATGATGGACAGGTTTAACAACTGCTGGCGCTGGCTTCACGGCCGGGACGACAGCCCGTGGTATCCGAAAATGAAAATCGTCCGCCAGACCCGTTTCCGGGACTGGTCGGACGTCGTGACCCGGGTCAAATCACTGCTTGAAGAAGCGGTTCGCGTTTCTTAATCAGTTCAGTAATCGAAACCATAAGACAGGCCGATACTGGATCCCGGATCGTTTTCCGGAGTGGTGAAGCCTGTCACCTGTCCACCTGTTCCGACCGTCGTGTTGAGCTTGAGGCGCTTCGTCAGATCAATCTGAACCTGGGCCTGCGTGCCGGAACCGGATGTCGCCTGTTTGGCGCCTACATAGACGCCCTTCATGACGTATTTTCCGGCTTCCACGCTGGTGCCGCCGTTATCGACGCCACTGCCACCGCCTACCGCCAGGCGATCAAGCCCAAGTGCATTTCGCACCTTCCCGAGCGGATCAAAGGACGACCCCCCTGCAAGCTGAGCCACGGCGGCTGCAAGTTCTGCAAGCTGCGTCGTCGAAAGGGAATGGGCGTCTGTGCCGAAGAGCAGAATGGCCAGGACTTCATCCCGCGGCTGTGTCGGCACGGATGCGAAGTCGATCTTCGGCGCGCTGGCGTACCCTGTGACCAGAAGACTCGCCAGCGTTCCCTTGGCATTACGATCCGCCCGGAAATCCAGGCTCGGATCGAGCTTGTGGTTCACACCCGTGCCATTAAACGCGACACGGCCATGCGTGAAGTTCAGGTTGATTCCGGCAAGGTTGAAGTTGCCGCGCTTCATGTCGAAACCACCGGTCACTGATGGTGCACTGCTGGTACCACCGACATGCAGTTTGCCCTGCATTTCGGCGTCCAGACCATGCCCCTGCACCACGAACTGTCCCGGCGAGACCACGTCGATAGCCAGACCAATGATCAGAGCACTGGTCGTGTCCGGCGCCTTCTGGCCGGGACGCACCACATCCAGTTGCGCCACAGAGGCCGGCATGGAGTTAGGGATATTTACCGTCACGCTCGGAAGAACAATCTTCCCGTCCACATCGACCCGGGTCGTGGCCTGTCCGTGAATATGGAGGTCCGTGTTGATGGTGGCCGTTACCAGATCACTGGAAATCGGTCGCGCCTTGTTGGAAACGACCTTGATATCCACCGGCAGCCCCGGACGGAAAACACCGACCGTCCCTGTCAGACCAATCGTTCCCTGCCCTGCATGAGCCAGAACGTTCTGAAGCGTCAGGGTGTCTCCTGACGCCACAATGGCACCATTGATATCCGTCAGGCGGACGCCCTGCGCATAGTGATCAAAAGAAACATTCCGCAGGTCGACCTGTCCTGTTGCCCGAGGCTGGGTCGCGTTTCCGGTGACGTTAAGATTGATCCCGACCTGGCCCTTTGTCGCCATGCCGCTCGCACCCAGAACACCGTTCGCAACAGACAGATCCACATGGCCCGTCGTATTCAGGGCGATCGCACCATCCGTCGAGGTAGGAGCCATCCCACGAACGGCCAGAGCCACCTTGGGACCCGCCGAAAGCGTCGCATCCACCTTTGCCGTTTTTCCGGCAAGACCGATATTCGCCAGAATTTCCGCGGCGGGTAATGAAGCGGCCGGTCCCGTCTGCATTTTCAAACCATGGGCGTTGAGAGACACGGTTCCGGTCGGTGCATCCAGTGTTCCGCCCAGATTGGCCTTTGCAGAAATGGTACCACTCGCGGCGAGGTCTGGCGCGAATGGCTTGGCAATTGCAGGCGTCAGACGGTCCACAGTTGCGGTCAGGGCAAGCCGGGGCTTGATCGAGCCGGCAACATCAATCGTTGCAGGTGCAACCCCCTTCGGCGCCAGCGTCGCACGCAGATGATCCACGCCCATGATATCCCCGAAGGACACATTGGCTGGCCCACCCAAGCGGATATATTCGTCCTTTGCCATAGCCGTCAGACGGTCAATACGAACGGTCTTCTTCGGAAGGTTCAGCAGGACCGCTGTATCGACGTTAGCGGGTGCCCCCATGACGTTCTGAAAAGCCCCGTTAAGCGTCAGGGCCATCGCGGATTGCGGTCCTTTGACCGTTGCGTGAGCCTTGCCGGTAATATCCTGCGAACGAACACCCGCCAGATCCAGTGTCAGATCCGGGGCCGGATCATCAATCGGATTGGAGATCATGCCCTTCAGAGTCAGGGACTGTACGCTCGCCTGAGCCATGGCCAACGCACCATCTAGCCCGAGTTTGACCTGTGGCGGTGCGCCTTGCGGCTCGGTCGTATGAATGGAAAGAGCCAGATGTCCCTTGATGGCCTGACCGATCAGACGCTGGAAATCCGCAAGGTTCTTGACGCTGAGATCCAGATCACCCAGCGGCACCTTGGCGCCACTGGGTAGGCGAAGTTTGCCCTGCCCGGTAAGGCTGTTCCAGCTCAGCTTGTTCAGATCAACATGGAATGCGCCATCATCCGTTTTCTGCACGGCACTATCCAGCACCAGCGGCGCGTGATCCAGCGTTCCGTGAGCGGTCAGCGTACCCTGTGGATGTGAGGGCAAATGCTGGAAATCCGCATTCAGTGCTACTGGCCCCTTCGCAACATCCTTTGTCCCGAACTCGCCTTCCAGACCGGCTTTGACAGCCAGATCATCGGTCGGTCCATCCGCCGTGGCCGTCAGGGTCGTATTGCCGAGGAGCGTCGGGCTGACCTGCTTCAGATCAGGCAGCGCAACCGTTGCCTTCGTCTGCATCCGGTTGCCATGCGCCATATCCACGATGGCCGAGACCAGAACATGGAGCGCCTGACCATCCAGCCCGAAATTCTTCACCGTCAGAACATTGGCCGGAGACTTGCTGAGTTGCAGAGCCAGATGGCCGTCCTTGCCGATCAGATGCAAAGCCTGCGGCTGGCCGCCCGTGATGGAAATCGTGCCCGCGCTCTGGAGGGTCAGGTCATCATGATCCGTCACCGGCATGGCGAAATCAGCCGCCAGTGCAGCGTTTCCGCTCAGATCCGTGCTGCCCATGGCGGCAAGCGGGTGCAGGTCCGGCAATGTCAGCGTGACGTGACCGGATGCTGCAGGCTTAAGTGTCGTGTTTGCATTCATCTGGATCAGCGGGTGACTGACTGTCGCCACAACCGGCATGGTCGCCGTAAGCGGGTGCGCCGTCACATCCAGCGTCAACGGAGCAGATGCCAACAGTGTGGGCTGGGGTCCGGGTACACGCAGACCCGTCAAGGCGGCCTGAAGATGCGCGATCGTATCTTCGGGTTTGGGCGTTTCGGTCCCGTCAAATGTCGCGTGCAGATGCCCGATGGAAGCTCCACCTGCGGTCAAGGCGTCGATGTCCAGAAGGCCCTGTCCAGCAGGAGCTTTCAAAGGCCCGTGCAGATCAGTGTTCAGAGCAATCGCATTCCAGCCAATTCCCGGCTTCAGGGTCATGGCAGGCGCATTGGCCTTGACGTGCAGGGTTGCAACATTGGTGTAGAGATTGATCTGACCGGTTGATGAGGCCGTAATCGGACCGGCGCTCAGCCCGAAAACAAGATCGGCAGCAGTGCGCGGTCCGGACAGGTTCAGGTGCGTATCTACAGGATCAAGCTGCGGGAACTGTCCGAGCGTAGTCGCAAACCCGTTGACGCCTTCCTTATAGGTAAGCTCCAGAGCAATACGGTCTTTGGGGGTTTGAGCCGCCAGCGTCAGGCCACCCGGTGCATCCAGACGGTTCAGTTGCAGCGCGATATCCATCTTCGGAAGCGACTGCACTGTTACGCCATTCAGGAAGGGCGCGATTGAGGCGATATGCGCATGTCCGTTCAGCGTGAAGACCGTAGGTTTACCCGTGAAGTCAGGCCCGATTTCGATACGGCCAACATTCAGCGCATCCAGATCCACCCGAATGTTGAGCTTCGACGGGTTGGACTTCGTCTGTGTTTCAGTCGTCGTCTGCGTCGTATCCGAGACGGGGCTGCGGAGCAGCGCGAGACGGCTGGCACTCAGAACCTTGACGTGCGCATCCATGCGCAGAAGGGAGAGCGGAGACCAGCGAAGTTCGAAATGGTCCAGCTCCAGCCAGACACCCTTGCTGTCCTTCACGCGAAGTTCCGCCAGCGTCAGATGCTGCGGAAGCACACCCGACAACCCGGCGATCTGCACCATGCCACCCGTCAGTGGGCCGACTTTGCTTTCGATCAGCCGCTGCCCTGGCCCGATATTGATGCCAATGAGCACCACTGCGAGCGCCAAAACAACCAGCCCGAGCGGAACGCCGACAACGAGACCAACACTCCAGAGAATGATCCTGCGGGCGCGCATCAGAAAGTCTCCCCAAGACCGATATAGAGTTCCCATTTGTCGCCATAAGCAGGGCGGTTCATTGGGAGAGCAACGTCAACACGGATAGGGCCGATCGGCGTGAAGTAACGAACGCCCGCACCATATCCGACACGGAGCGTTCCCTGCCCCGGCCGGGAGCCAGTGCCGACCTGACCGGCGTCCACGAAAGCCGCCACACCCAGATTCATTGGCAGCCGTTGGCGGAACTCGACCGTTCCTGCATCCAGAGACGTACCGCCAATGGCATATTTCGTGTTGCCATATTGCGGACCCACGCCCTGATACCGGAAGCCACGAACCGTCGCAGGTCCACCGGCATAAAGTCGCTGATCCGGGGGGATCTGGTAAGTGGATGCACCCTGAACCGATCCGACAGTGCCACGCACGGCAATGACGCTCTTGCCGGGTTTGGTCAGCCCAATCCGGGCAAGGTCAAAGTATGTGGAGACCTGCGCGGACAGGAGTGTGAAGAAGGATGTTCCGTTTTCCAGTGACACCGACGGAGAAGCAGACAGGGAGGCACGGATGCCGTGAGTCGCAGGGTCGATCGGGTTTGAAAGCTGGGTACTGTCATAGGTCGCGCTGAGTGGTGCGGACACGATGAAATAATTCCGTGTGTCGCCAAACTGCTGAATCTGCTCCTGCATTCCCATGAGACCGCCTGACACGTACCAGAATTTGCCCAGGCGTCGGCCAATACCCCCGCGGAGGATAAAGGCTGTCTGATGATAGGAATAAAGAAGCTGCCGCACCGCTTCCACACGCAGGCTCAGGTTCTGGTTCTTATGCAGGAAGTCTGGCTTGCTGAAATCGGCATAAACATCGTAGCCCAAGCCCTGCTGGGCTGAACCGCCGAGGCCTGTCAGCAGAGCTGTCAGCTTGAGCTGCTCGGCATTTCCGAGAAGGTTATGATGCGTCCAGGTCACACCGGCGCGCCCACCCAGATCGGTTGAATAGCCGGCCTGAACCGCGACGGTGCGCCTTTTGGCTTCCTTGAAATCGAAATCGACAGGCATGGCCTGGGAAACGCCGGGCACCAGGGTTTTACCCGGCCCAAGCGTTACGATTGGCGGCGCATTGTGCACCTGAACTGAAGAGAATACTCCGACGGCTGCAAGATCCTGTCGGGCAGCCTCAATCTTGGACGGCTGATACAGTTCGCCTTCCTTGATCGTCAGGCGCCGACGGAGGAACGACTGGTGCACGCGCTGCAATCCGTCCATCCCGACAGGGCCAATAACGACCTTGGGGCCTTTTCCGACCCGGAAGACCACATCCAGCGTATTATCATGAGGCTGAAGATAGGCGAGCGGCGTAGAGACATCCGCCACGGCATACCCTTCTTCCTGCAACTGTGTGAGCAGATTGCCCTGTGCCGCGAGCACATCCGAAGCAACGGCAGGTTGACCGGATTTGAGCTTGAACGCTTTCAGTTCGTCGGCAGTCAGTGCAACAGGTTCGCCTTGAGCAGCAGCGTCTCCGGTCGTTGCCGGGACGCCCATCTTGTCCGCTGTCTGCGCCTTGCTGGTCGCGGGAGCTGCACTGCCCTGTGGGGATGGCGCCTTTGCGGGAGCGTCAGACGGTTGAGCCGCTGTAGGTGGCGGCGTGGTCAGGGTGATCCTGCCAAGATGGAACTGCGGCCCTATCGTAGCCGATACCGTAATGCTGACCTTGCCGTCTTTGGGGAGCGCCTCCAGAGCGTCTGGCAGAGCCGGATCACGCCCGTCCAGTTCCTGATTCCCGACCTTGATACGAATTGTAACGGTACCCGCATAATAGCCCTGTGACTGTAATGCGGTATCCACACGGTCGTAATCCGCACGGATACGCCCCGCCAGCGCATAAGGCCCGACGGCGTGCGTCGTCTTCAGCGTCTGAAGCTGGGATGAAGCCTGTATGGCAGCATCAATCTCAGCATTCTTGGTTGGCTGGATAGTGACGGAATACGGAACGGTTTTTTCCGCCGCCTCACCACTGGAGGGAGCATCTGCCCATGCTTTATCGACATGACAGCAGGGTGCCATGGCTCCAAAAGCGAGGGAGAGAGAAACGACTGACGAGCGACGGCCTGGCTTCACCGGAGGTCCTGAAAATCCGTTTTGAGGGGTGATCGAACCGGAAAGGATCGAACCTTTGGAGCGGACCCGCAAAAGACGGCCGCATACCCTTCTGGCTGTATCCTGAACCTGCACGTCAAGTCCACCGTGGAACACCTTTTGTCACCATCGGTAAATACGCCTGTGAGACAAACAAGATTGTCTAGGCTCTCCGAAATCCGTATCACTCAGCACCCATGTCCCATCGTGATGCCCCTTCACCTTCCGGCCGTAGACGCCATAGCCGACCGATTATTGATGAAAGTGTCAATTTTCCGGCTGTTCAGGCAACAACGCAGTCTTCGGCCTTTAGTCGCCTGAGCTGTATCGGTCGTCTTGCGGCCGTTCTCATATGGGCGTTCTGGGCCGGGTGCCTGCAGACCATTTTTATCCGCATCCCGGGGCCTGCCAAGATCCGGCTGCCACGCTTTTTCTGGCGCACAATTGCCCGTATTCTCGGGTTGCAGCTTCGCGTTATCGGGCAAAGCGCTGGCGGAATCCGTACCGCAAAAGACGTTCAGCGAGGGGAGCAGCCGATCGTTTACGTCGCCAACCACTGTTCTTGGCTGGATATCATCGCCGTTGGGGGCGTGCTGCATACGGTGTTCGTAGCCAAGGGAGAAGTTGGCACCTGGCCGCTGATTGGCACAATCTCACGTCTCGGACGCACGATCTTCGTCAGCCGCAACCGCCAGAACACGGGCAAGGAGCTCCATGACATGGCGGACCGTCTCTGGGATGGAGACGATATCGTGCTTTTCCCGGAAGGGACGTCGTCAGATGGCAGTCGCGTCCTGCCGTTCCTGTCGTCTTTCTTTGCCGTGGCCAAGCCGGGCCGTCTTGAACAGGCAGGAATGCCGAAGCCCCCGCCGGTTCTGGTTCAGCCTGTCTCCATTGTGTATGACCGGCTTGAAGGCCTGCCTGTCGGGCGCAGTCGCAGATCCGTCTTTTCATGGTACGGGGATATGGATCTGACGCCGCATATCTGGTCATTTGGCCAATGGCGTTCGATGCGGGCAACGGTCCTGCTGCACCCGCCGCTCAATCCGGAAGATTTCAAGTCCCGGAAAGAGCTGGCCAACGCAACATACAAAGCGGTGCGTGATGGCGCGGCACAGCTTCGACAGGGGCTCGTACCCGACACTCAGGGCTGAACGCCTGATATCTTTTACAGTTCACAAGGTTTGTCTTGACTTGCCCGGGGCCGCGGCGTCACTTTTATCGTCAATAACGGGAGCACTTTTGCGTCCGTCCGGAGATGATGATGCCGCTTCAGGCCAGTCTGACATGCCGACATGACACCATGTTTGATCTCTCCCGCGTCTGGAAAGGCTTGACCGCACGGTCGCCTGCCCTGATGTGTGTGCCTGTTTCTGCCAACCCCGGATCGAGACCGTGACTTCCGAGACTTCTGCCGCCGCACCTACCCCCGCTGATCGTGCCCCCACTGATCATATCCGTCATGGGCTGCATGTCATTACATGGGGCTGCCAGATGAACGTCTATGACAGCGCCCGAATGGCCGATGTCCTGCGTCCGCTTGGCTATGGGCCGGTTGAGACCCCCGAAGAAGCGGATATGGTGATCCTCAACACCTGTCATATCCGCGAACGCGCTACGGAAAAGGTCTTTTCCGAGCTGGGGCGCCTTCGCAAGATCCGTGACGAGCGTATGGAAAACGGGCTGGACCGCAGCATCATCGCTGTTGCCGGGTGCGTTGCGCAGGCAGAGGGCGAGGAAATCCTTCGTCGTGCACCCTATGTTGATCTGGTGCTTGGTCCGCAGACCTATCATCGCCTGCCGGAAATGGTTGCGCGTGCAGCACGGGCTGGCGGTGCGGTCATCGAGACTGATTTCCCTGCCGAGCAGAAATTCGATTTCCTTCCCAATGAGGCCGCGCCGCAGTCCGCCGGGAATCTCACGGCTTTTCTTACCATTCAGGAAGGTTGCGACAAGTTCTGTTCCTTCTGTGTCGTACCTTACACGCGCGGCGCCGAAAGCAGCCGTTCGGTCGCATCCGTTATGGCCGAAGCACGGCGCATGGTGGAGGCTGGCGTACGGGAAATCACGCTGCTGGGTCAGAACGTCAACGCGTATCATGGCGATAACGGCCGGGGCGGCAGCGCCACGCTGGCGGAACTGGCTGAAGAACTGGCGCGCCTGCCGGGTCTGGACCGTATCCGGTACATGACCTCTCATCCGCGGGACGTTGACCAGACCCTGATCGACGCCCATCGCGACAATCAGGCCCTGATGCCATTCCTGCATCTGCCGGTTCAGAGCGGCTCAGACCGTATCCTGAAGGCGATGAACCGCGGACATACGGCAGATGAGTACCGTGAAAGCGTCCGTCGCCTCCGGGAAGCACGGCCGGATCTGGCATTGTCGTCTGACTTCATCGTGGGTCATCCGGGTGAAACGGATGAGGATTTCGAAGCCACGATGCAGCTTGTGCGCGATATTGGCTTCGCCATGGCCTACAGCTTCAAGTATTCCCCACGTCCCGGCACCCCTGCTGCAGGTCAGCCTTTTCAGGTGGCCGAAGACGTGAAGGACCGTCGCCTCGCCGAGCTTCAGGCGCTTCTGCGTGAACAGCAGGATGCGTTCAACGCGGATATGGTCGGGACGGTTCAGGATATCCTCATTACGGGAAAAGGCCGCAAGCCGGGTCAGCTTTCCGGTCGTTCTCCGTATCTCCAGCCTGTTCATTTCGAAGGGCCGGAACATCTGATTGGCACCATCGTCAAGGTTGCCATCACAACTCGCATGACCAACTCACTTGGTGGAACCCTCATCCGGGAGACAGCCTCCGCTTGCTGACAACACCCCCGACGCGCTCCGTCGCCACCACTGGTGGCACCGAAGGCAATCGCACCGTCGCATTGCGCTTCAATGACAACATTCTTCTCCAGAGACTTCTGGGAGATCACGACCGGCACCTCGCCCGACTTGAAGACGGGTTTGATGTCCGGCTGTCCTGCCGCGGCAACAAGATCGCCATTTCGGGAGAGACGGATGCCGTAGGTCGGGCACAGGCCGCCATTGTCGCGCTCTACAATCAGCTCGAACAGGGCGGCACCATCGACAGTTCGCAGGTTGACGGCGTCATCCGCCTCACGGCACTGCCGACCCGCCACCAGGAACGGCAGCGCGCTGCTGTCCCGCCGCCACCTCCGACACAACACTCCCAGAAGCAGCATCCCCGCCGGGACAACCACCATCGGACGGATGCCCGCTCCCCGCAGCAGGCGCCCCCTTCCTCCGCCCCCCTGACGGACCTCCCCGCCATTCGCACCAAACGGGGCGTGATCGCGCCGCGGTCTCATGGCCAGGCGGCGTATATGGAAATGCTGGCCCGCACTGATATGGTCTTCGGGATTGGTCCGGCTGGAACGGGCAAGACCTATCTTGCAGTCGCGCAGGGCGTCGCCATGCTGCTGGCCGGGCAGGTTGATCGCATCATTCTCTCCCGTCCGGCAGTGGAAGCCGGCGAGCGTCTGGGCTTCCTGCCGGGCGACATGCGGGAAAAGATCGACCCTTATCTGCGGCCGCTCTATGATGCCCTGAATGACATGATGCCGGGCGATCAGGTCGTGCGCCGGATGGGCACAGGTGAGATTGAAGTCGCACCACTGGCTTTCATGCGCGGCAGAACCCTCGCCCACTCTTTCGTCATTCTGGACGAAGCTCAGAACACGACACCGGCCCAGATGAAGATGTTCCTGACCCGTATGGGTGAAGGGACACGCATGGCTGTTACAGGCGACCTGAGCCAGATTGATCTGCCCAACGGGGTATCATCTGGGCTAAGGGAAGCCGTCGAGACCCTCGAAGGCATCAAGGGAATCGGTATTACACGCTTTACATCTGTTGATGTGGTGCGCCATCCGCTGGTCGCCCGTATCGTCGATGCCTATGAACAGAAAGCGCCTGCCCCCCTGGACAGTTTCAGGGATCGGCCGCGCCGGGAAAACAATGGAACCTCCAAGTCGTCACGCCGGTACTGACATCATAATCGAGGACGCCAGATGGCGCTCCTCGGTTCCTGATACAGAACGCGCGATCCGTCGTGCGCTCACCGCCGTCGCCCGTCAGGGCGGCCCGGATTTCAGCCGGTCTCCCGCTCCATCGATTCTTCTTTCGACGGACCGGATCGTAAAGCGGCTTAACGCCCGCTTCCGCAACAAGAACAAGCCCACGAATGTGCTCACCTTTGAGCCGGTCTCGCCCCTGCATGGCGGAGACATCATTCTGGGGTATGAGACCGTCCGGAAGGAAGCGGATGCTGCCCATCGCAGCATGCGTGCCCATCTGTCACATCTTGTGGTTCATGGTGCCCTGCATCTGGCAGGATACGATCATTATCAGCCCGGAGAAGCCCGGGACATGGAAGGCGTTGAAACGCGCACGATGCGTCAGCTAGGTTTTGGCGATCCGTGGCGGCAGGCAGGAAGACGGGCATGAGCGAAGATATTACTGACCGTTCAGACGACGGCAGGAAAAATTCCCGAGGCCTGTTCGGACTGTTCGGCCGCCGTGGTCGCGATCAGGGCCTGCGCGAATCCATTGCCACGCTCGTTCATGAAGCAGCACAGCCTTTTGAGGAAACGGGCGACGAGCCTGAGCTCGATCGGCAGGAACGTGCCCTCATCATGAACGTGCTGCGCCTGCGGGACATCACGGCGGATGACGTCATGATCCCGCGCGCAGACATCATCGCCATGCCGGAGAACATCTCCTTCAACGATGCTCTGGACCACATGCGCCGGGAAAATCATTCCCGGATGCCCGTGTATCGCGGGCAGCTCGACGATATTGCGGGCATGATCCATGTAAAGGATCTGGTCGCGTATGTGGACGATCCGGAGGCGTTCGATATCCGCCCGCTTCTGCGTCAGCCTTTGATGATTGCACCGACCATTCCGGTTCTGGATCTGCTTCTGCAGATGCGTCAGCGCCGGATGCACATGGCTCTCGTGATTGACGAATATGGCAGCATTGATGGCCTGGTCACGATAGAGGATCTGATCGAGACGATCGTGGGCGATATTTCGGACGAGCATGACGATCCGGTGACGACGCCATGGGTCGAGCGTGCGGACGGGTCTTTCGATATCGACGCGCGCCTCCCTGTTCGCCATCTTGAAGAACGGCTTGGTTCCGTTCTGACGGATGCCGAAAGAGAAGCGGAAATCGAGACGGTTGGTGGCCTCGTTTTCCGTCTGGCAGAGCATGTTCCGGCAAAGGATGAAGTCCTCACTCATGAAAGTGGGCTGGAATTCCGCGTTCTGGATGCCGATGCGCGCCATATCCGTGCCCTGCGAATGCGTGTTCCGGAAGGATGGGAAAAGAAGCCGCTTCCTGATACCGGACAACAGGATGATGAGCGCGGGTCTTGACGCCTGCGCCAGTTCAGCGTTGTGAGTAGGACACCCTGTCCGTAATGGAGACCCGTCCATGACCCTTGGCCGCCGCGCATTCCTGGTTGCGGGCCCTGCCTTTGTAGCAGTGACCTCTCTTTCTTCTGCCCATGCAGAAGAAACCGGCCTTCCTGCGGGGGACACCCGTATGGGGCCGCGCGTCCTCGGGTCACCTGAGGCGAAGGTTCAGGTGGACGAATGGTTCTCCATGACCTGCTCTCACTGTGCGCACTTCGCACAGACGGTCTTCCCACAGGTGAAGGCAAACCTGATTGATACTGACAAGATCCGGTATCGCTATCATGATTTCCCGCTGGATCAGATTGCGCTTCTAGCCGCCATGGTGGCGCGCTCTTTGCCCGCAGACCGCTATGCGCCTTTCGTGGATGATCTGCTCCGCACGCAGGATCAGTGGGCTTTCGCCCAGAACATTGATCCCATGCAGGAATTGAAGAAGCGTGCCGCCCTGGCGGGCATTTCGGCAACTGACTTCGACAAGATCAACGCTGATAATGCCCTGCGCGAGGCTATCGTGAACCGGCAGGACCGCGATGGTGCTTTCCTTCAGATCCACGGTACCCCTTATTTCCGCATCAATGACGCTCCGGCGCCGGATGTCGTTTCCAGCTATGATGCGTTCGCCAAAGCAGTTGCAAAGGCTTCCTGAATGACCCGTCCCATGATTTCCCGCCGCTTCATTCTCTCCGCAGCTCCGGCTCTTGCCGTGGCTGGTACGGCGGCCCGTGCGGCCGATGCGCCGCCAGCCCTTCCCGCCAATGACCCGCGCATGGGACCGCGCGTCATCGGCAACCCGAATGCCAAGGTGCTGGTGCAGGAATGGTTTTCCCTGACCTGCACACACTGCGCCCATTTTGGCACGGAAGAATTCCCGAAGATCAAGGAACAGCTCATTGATACGGGCAAGATCCGCTATCAGTTCCATGACTTCTGTGGTGACCGCGTCGGCCTGACGGCAGCCATGGTGGCACGCTCCCTGCCGGAAGAACGGTATGTCCCGTTCATCGAAGCGCTGCTCTCAAGCCAGATGCAGTGGGCCTTTGCTTCGGGTGGCGACCCGATGCAGCGCCTGCAGCAGATGTCGGCTCTGGCTGGCGTCTCAGCGGCGCAGTTCAAGAGCATCAGCGAAGACACGGCGTTCATGCAGGCCATGTTCAATCAGGTGCAGAAGGACGCTGATACATACAGCATTCAGGGCACGCCCTATTTCCGCTTCAACAACACGCATTACGATCAGGATCCGGAAACCTACGAAAAGTTTGCTGATCTGGTCGCCAAGGCGTCCTGATCGCTTTCCGGACGTTTCATAGACACCGATGTCAACCCACACCACGACGATCAGCCGCCTGACGATCGGCGGCTTTAAAAGCTTCGCCGATGAGGTGCGCGTTGACATCCTTCCGGGCCTGACGGGCATTATCGGCCCGAATGGCTGCGGCAAATCCAATGTCGTTGAAGGCCTGCGCTGGGCTATGGGTGAGACCTCTGCCCGCGCCCTTCGGGGTGGAGAGCTGGACGATCTGATCTTTGCCGGAACAGGCGCACGTTCCGCCCGGAACATCGCTCAGGTCACGCTCCATCTGACCGGCGCGAAGGGTCTTGCCCCTGCTCCGTTTCAGGATGCTGAAGACCTCGAAATCACGCGTCGTGCAGAGCGTGGCTCGGGCAGCGAATACCGCATTAACGGCCGCGTCATGCGTGCGCGTGACGTACAGACGCTTTTTGCTGATCTGGCGTCCGGTGCGCGCAGTTCCGCCATCGTCAGCCAGAACCGTGTCGGCCAGCTTATTGCTGCCAAGCCGGAAGAGCGCCGCCTTCTCTTGGAAGAAGCTGCTGGCATCACAGGCCTTCATGCTCGCCGCCATGATGCGGAACTGAAACTCCGTCAGACCGAGACCAACCTGTCCCGTGCGGAAGACCTTCGCCTTCAGATTGAAGAACGCCTTGGCAGTCTTGAAGAACAGACCGTCCAGGCGCGGAAATATCGTGAGATCTCGGAAAAGCTGCGTGAAGCCGAGGTTCAGCTTCATGCCCTCTTACACGCCCGCGCCAATCTTGCTGTGCAGCGCAGCAAGGATGATCTGGCGAAGGCCCGTGAATCTCTGCGCAAAGCTGAACAGGAAGCCGAGCACGCGACCCTTGCGGAGTTTGAAGCCCGCAAGGCTACGCCACAGGCCCGAGAAGAAACAGACCGTCTCCGCAGTGCTTTAGAGCGTCTGAAAGTCCAGTCCGAAACGGCACGGGTGGATGTCACGCGCGCCAGGGAAGCAGAGGCCGAAGCACTGGCGCGCTTCCAGCAGGCCGAAGCAGACCTTGCCAGAAGTACGGAACGGCTTTCACAGGATCAGGCTGCCCACGCAACTGCCCTCACTGATCTTGAGGCTCAGGAAAAGGAACACGCCCAGCTTCCTGAACAGCGCGCTCAGGCCACCGAAGAGCAGAACCAGCTCGCAACGCTCGAACGCACTCAGGCCGCGTCTCTGGAAGAAGCAATCCGTCTGCGAGATGCAGAAGCCATCCGCCGCGATGGGCTGAAAAGCGCTCTGGATGCTCTGACGACGCGACTTGATGCTGAGACAGGGGCTCTTCAGGCACTTGAAGCAGAACTGGCTGCGCTGGAGAAAGACCGGCCTGACGATGATGTTCTTGAGAACCTGCGCCAACAGGTTGATGTCGCCATCCGTGAGGCTGAGGATGCCAGACAGACTGAAGCAGACGCTCTTTCGAAGCTTCAGGATGCACGTCTGGCGATGGAACTCCAGAGCCGAACCCTCGCAGAAGGGCGGCAGCGCCTGAATGTTCTGGAAAAAGCCGAGGCAGATCTGAACCGCCGTCTTCAGGCCGCGACAGCTCGTCTGACTCAGGACCGGGCAGCCCATACCCAGACGGCCACCGCTCTTTTGACGGACGAGCGACGCGCCGAGCTTCAGACTCAGCGTGAAAAGACCCTTCAGGCATTGGAAGAGATTTCCGCTCGGGAACGTGCAGCGCGGCAGGCTCTGGATGAGGCCAATACCGCATGGCTGGAAGCACGCGCGAAGGCCGAGGAAGGCGTTCAGCGGCATAAGGGCCTTCTGCGCGCGAAAGAAAGCGCGCAGCAGGCGGCCACTCAGGCAGCCCAACGCGCGGAAACAGCTCTTCGGGACCGTGACACAACCGCGAAAGCGCTTGTTCCTGAGAGTGAGGTGGCAGTCCTGCGAAAGGCTGTTACGGATCTGGAAACGCGACTGAATGCCCTTCAGGATAATCTTTCTGAAGCCGAAAAAGCTCTTATTTCCGCATCTGAGGCAGAAAGCTCAAGCCGCGACACACTGAGCCACACCGAAAGCACGATCCTACGACTTCGCTCGGAATGTGAAGGGCTTGAACAGACCTTGGCGGCCATAGCCGCCCAACCGGACCCGCTTGAAGACAAGCTTGATATTCCTGCGGACCTGGCACGGGCCGTCGCTGCGGCATTGGCAGATGGGCTAGACGCTTCTCTTGCGCCTGAGACCGTAGCAGCCGACCGGCGATGGCGTGCACTCGCAACGATTGATAGTCCGCAGATTGACTCCTGCCCGCCCCTTTCCTCTCTGGTTGCAGCCCCTGAACCCGTTAGACGCTGTCTGGACGCGGTTTTTCTGTTGGATGACCCGGCCAGAGGGGCCGCCCTTCAAACGCATCTCCAGCCCGGTCAGGCGCTTGTCTGCCGGAATGGTGCTCTATGGAGATGGGATGGCTTCATTCGCTCCGGAGACGCGCCTGATGCCGGAGCGACCCGTCTGGAGCAAAGACAACGTCTGATGGAGGCGCGGGCCCTTCTGGCCGAACAAAACAAGGGGTTTCCGGCCGTCAAGAGTGCTTTCCAGGAGGCACAACGCACCCGGCTTGAAGCAGAACAGACCTTGCAGCGTCTCAGGTCGGAGCGTTCAGGGCTGGAACCTGAACTGAGCAAAGCCCGCACCCAGTTTTCGGCACGCGAACAGCAGGCTGCACTGGCAAAAAGTCGATGGGAAGAAGCAGAACGTCGTCTTGCAGACGCAGAAACTGCTGCAAAAAATACACGTCTGGACGCTGAAAAAGCGGCGGCAGACTATGACGCCCATCCTTCCCCGGCAGCCCTGACCGACGCAGCCGAACAGGCTGCTCAGATCGTGGAGGCAGCCCGAACGGCCCTCACGGCGCTTACGCGGGATCTTCAGACTGCCCGGACCGAGGCCGAACAGGCTGATCGTAGTTTGGATCAGGCCGTTCTGCGTCATGAGACGGCACAGATACGCCTTCAGGAACTGGAAGACGCTCTGAAACGGCTGGAGCGGGACATCGATGCTCTTCAAACTGAGCTCGAAGCTACAAAAACCGCTACAGACCGCCCGGACCTTCCGGATCTGGAGCGCCGTGAAGCCGCAGCCCGTCAGCAGCATCATGAGGCCCGGCAGAAACTCGAAACGGCCAGCAAAACCACGGCCAACCTTCGCCAGCGAGCCGATCAGCTTTCTTCCGAGTTACAGACTCTGGATCAGTCTGCCACGACCGCCCTCGCCCGGCGCACAGCTCTTGCTCCACGAGCGGCGGAACTGAGAGCACTCGTCGAGAAGCTCACGAAGGAGCATCAGGCACAGGAATCCGCTATTGCAGAACGTCCGGATCCCGCGCTGCTGGAACGGAAGGTCCTGGAGGGCACCACCGAACTGGAGGAAACGCGGAAGGCGCTTCAGACGGTCCGGGAGACCCTGTCTCATCTTGCCCTTGAAGATATGCGTCTGAACGGGAGCATCGCGGCCCTCAGAGGACGATTGTCCGACCTACAGGGACAGATTTCCTTGGCCACTCAATCCCACGCAGAATTGCAAGAGCGCCGGAACACACTGGAGGACGCCTGGAACAAAGCGGCTCATAGTCCAGTTCGCCTCGAAGCCGCACTGAAACAGCAGGATCTGGATCTTGAGAAGGCCCAGACAGCCTATGATGAAGCCCGCGCCAGAGATGAGGCCACCGATCAGGCAGGTCAGGCTGCGCAGGAACGTCGTCGGGACGCAGATCTGGCTCTCTCTTCCGCCCGCGAAGCCATTGCGCGCCTGACGGAACGCGCCGAGCAGGCGGTGGCTGCCCGTGAACGGTTGCTGACCGAAAGCGATCCACCGGAAGGTGGTGTTTATCCATCTGATCTGTCCGAGCAGGCCGAAACGTCCACCCGGCGTAGGCTCGCCCGCCTCACCCGTGAGCGGGACGATCTGGGAGCCGTCAATCTGCGGGCCGAGACAGAGTATCAGGACGCCAAGCAGACAGCCGAGACCATTGCCCGCGAGCATGAAGAGCTGACGGCAGCCATCAACCGACTGCGCGGCGGCATTGGAACCATCAATCGTGAAGGACGCGAAAGACTTCTGGCCGTCTTCACGGAAGTGGACCGGCATTTCCAGTCCTTGTTCTCACGGATGTTCGGAGGCGGTCGCGCGCATCTGGGTATGGTCGGGAGTGATGACCCACTGGAAGCCGGTCTGGAAATTTTTGCCCAGCCGCCGGGGAAAAAGCTCTCCACCCTTTCCCTGCTCTCTGGCGGTGAGCAGGCTTTGACGGCACTTTCCCTCATTTTTGCGACGTTCCGCTGTAATCCCGCACCAATCTGCGTGCTGGATGAAGTCGATGCGCCTTTGGACGATGCCAATGTGGAGCGTTTCTGTTCTCTGCTGGCGGACATGACCAAGGAAGCCGGAACGCGCTTCCTTGTCGTGACCCATCATCAGCTCACCATGGCCCATATGGACAGGCTCTATGGTGTCACAATGCAGGAACGTGGTGTAAGCCGGGTTTTGTCGGTTGATCTGGGGCGCGCCGCTGCCCTTGTCGAAGGCTAACGTCTTTTTTCTTCAATCGAAAATTGACGTTAAGGCGTTGAAGCCTTTTGATAGACAAAACGCCTTGAAAGATCGAACCCATTTTCGTCGAACCACCTCTCCCCGCCCCGATCATGACGCGAATCCGTGAACACGGTATTCGTGTGGTGGGAGACGTGCATGGTGATCTGAACGCTTTCCGGCATGCGACCGCGACCGAGCGGTTTGTCATCCAGCTGGGAGATCTGGTCGATCACGGGCCAGACAGTGCCGGCGTGATGGAGCTGATGCTCGACCTGCTGGAAACACATCGCGGGCTTTTTATTCTCGGCAATCATGACCGCAAGCTGGGACGAGCACTGGAAGGCCGCCGCCTCCGGCGTGATCCGCCCCTGGAAGAAACACTCCGGCAGTTTTCCCTGCCGGAATATGAAGGGCTTCAGCAGCGTACCTATGAGGCGATTGCGGCTGCTCCAACATGGCTGCGACTTGGCCGGGCGCTCTTCGTGCATGGAGGGTTCCATACCGCCATGTTGTCCGAAGCGCCTGTTCCGGGTCTGGGCGAAATGTCCGCGCCTCTCTCCCGCGCCCTTTTTGGTGAAACCACCGGCCGCATGCAGCCGGATGGATACCCTGAACGCCGCCTGACCTGGATCAACCGTATTCCCGAGGGAATGACGGTTTATGTCGGCCATGACCGCCGCTCTACTGATGGACGCCCCTGGCGCCGGATGGGGAGACTTGGCGGCACGGCTGTCTTTACGGATCTGGGTGCTGGAAAAGGCGGCCACCTTGCATGGATCGACATCAATGACTTCTGACAGCTCTTCCGCCCTCGCAGAACTTGAGCGCCTGCGTGCCAGCATCGACAATATCGACGCCGCCCTGATTCATATGCTGGCAGAGCGGTTCCGCTGCACCAAGGCAGTTGGCGAACTCAAGGCAAAATCCAGCCTCCCCGCCGCAGATCCTAACCGTGAAGCCCGGCAGATCGAACGCCTGCGCCAGCTTGCACGAGACGCTCATCTTGATCCGGATTTTGCTGAAAAATTCCTGGCTTTCGTCATCCGCGAGGTCATCCGTCATCACGAGGCCATTGCCGCTCAAACCAACGGTTCGCACTGATGTCTGAGCGCCTGCTTCTTATTCTGCGTCATGCGGAAGCAGGCCCTCATCTTTATTCAGGAGCGGGCGATATCGAACGCCCTCTTACCGCAGCAGGGCAGGAACAGGCTAGGCGAATAGGGCAGAAACTTACCCATCTAACCCTACCCCAGCCCTTGCAGGTCTTGTGCAGCCCCGCGCGCCGAACTCAGGAGACGGCCCTGGGCGTTCTCTCCGGCATGCCTGACACAGTTGCTCCAAAATTTGAAAACAGCCTCTACGGCGCGGATCTCGACACCTTGTACGGTTTCATTCATGGCACCGCAGATGACGTTCGGACATTACTCCTGATCGGCCATAATCCCGCTATTGGGGCACTGGCTTACGATCTTGCAGGGCCAGCCGTGCAGGACGAAGCCTTCGCATCCCTGAGAAGGGGCTATCAGCCTGCAACTTTAACTATCTTCAAAACAACGGAAGACTGGATCAATATCCGGCCTTCCACTGTGCAGGCCAGTCAGGTTCTTACACCCTGACTGACGACTTTCTCTGCTTTCAAGCGCAGAGAAGGCGAATGGTCTGTCTGGCAGGCTGAGCCTTCACATAAGGCCCGGCTGCAAGAACTTCGATTTCCAGAACACCCGTTTCGGCGGCTGAACGTGCTCCCAGTTCAAGAAGTGCGTTGCCGTTGGTCCAGCGGGCGCCAGATGCGTCTGCGCTGTACCAGCCGTCGATCTGATTTTCCGTGATCTTACGCATCACCTGTCCGTCCCAAAGACGGATCATACCGACCAGAACACCAAGCGAGCGGCGGTCATCCACATAAGGCCCGGTCACATCGCAGGGGCGAGATGCTCGTGACATCAGACGCACCACATCGACGCCGGCTGGAAGTGAGAACAGAACGCGCCCGTCAACATTCCGCATTGGAGCAATGCGCATCCCAGAGCGGGTTTCGAGATGCAGATCATGAAGACTGGTGGTCTCAACGACTGGCGTAACAGTCAACCCAAGAGCCTCCGAGCGACGAGCCAGGCGGGCATGGATCGGCTCTACAACCGCGCGATCCGTTACCAATGGCGCCGATGCATCATGCTCCCAGCTTTTTGCAGCCGTTGAGAGAACAGCAACATTTCCTGGTTGGGCGAAGCTGTTCCGATTTCCCGTGTCGAGATAGCTTTCGGTCATGAGACCATTGGCAACGATCACATCGTGATTGGCTGTCTCAACATGGTAATAGTCGTAAGCTGAAATATCTGTCGCATAAGCAATGCTGCCGCCATTCACGAGCATACGCACAGGAATGAAGGCACCATCCAGATAGAGGCAGTGCTCAGACGTCAGAAGCAGGTCTGTGTGAGGAACATTTTCGGACACGGCCCCAGCACGAATACGAACTGCATAACCTGCCTCGTCAGGATGCGGACCTTTACTGACCTGCGCTGTCTTACTGCCCACCCAGCTGACGCTTTCGGTCTGCTCTACACCGTCCCGAACGACAACAACGTCATCGCCAGCCCGCAGATTTTCAACGACCACTTCCCCAGCCGGCGTTTTGATCAGGCTTCCTCCAAGGAAACAGACCGGGCCAAGTGCAGCAATCGTTGAGCCATCCGTATCCCTCGTCAGGGTGACGCCATTGCTGCTGTAGTCACCCTGCATCCGTGTGGAATACACGACGTCTGCGCCGGATGTGACCTGAAGATAGTAGTTGCCGCCGCTGCTGACAAAGGACGCGCTCTCTCCCTGTGAGTAATCCAGGCCATTCAGATCAATCTGACCACCGGATGACAGGATGGTCTCATTCAGGGTTCCACCGCTTTCCAGCGTCAGCACGGCCCCCGAAGACACGACGGTCGTGTCCGCGACAGCCCCAGACGCAACATAGAACGAAGCGCCACTCCGGACTTCCGCATGATCGACCACAGAGCCTGAAAGAGCCGATAGCGTCGCCCCCGGGTTCAGCTGCGTGTGCGTCAGCTTCCCTCCGGAAGATACGATCTGTGCGCCGCCACTGCTGACAGCAACATAATAGGCGCGCCCGCCGTTCGTGATGCTCTGTAGCCCACCAGACAGAACAGTCGCGTTATAGGACGAGCCCGCTGAATCGACTGTGAATGTTCCGCCACTGGAGACAACAAGGAAGTGATCCTCACCGCTCTCAGAAACAGTGCCACCAGCTACAACCGTTACGTTACGGACGGTACCACCGTTTTCAACAGTCAGAGTGTTACCCTGTCCACGAATGGTGAGCCCGGAAACTGTCTGACCCGAAGAAACTATCTGAGACATGAAGATCCTGTTTGAAGGAAAAAGAAACCGCAGGCTTTCAAAACGCCAGGCGAGAAAGAGCGCGGGTTGTAGCCGAAACCCATTGAAGAACACAATATTATTAACAAATATTCTACACTGCGCGATTTCGTATTGGTTTTTAGCGTTTTACAGCTTTTTTAGAGCCTATATGCCGCCGTACGGAGGGTGTCTCTGGACATCGAAAACCCCTACACCCTAGACTTTGCTTCTTTCCGTCACTCTGCCAGGCAGGCGCTTTTTCCATGCAAGAACCAAAGTTCGAAACTGCTACCCTTCACGCTGGCGGCGCTTCCATGCAGACCCCTCTTCTGACGGGAACGATGGGGCCGGATGTCGTGGATCTGCGAGGCGCATCCCAAAAACTAGGCGTATTTTCATTTGATCCGGGCCTGGTTAGCACGGCAACGTGTACGAGTGGCATCACCTACATTGACGGGGATAAAGGCACACTTCTGCATCGTGGCTACCCGATCGAAGACCTTGCCCTCAACGCGAGCTTTACCGAAACCGCCTATCTGCTGATGTACGGAGAGCTGCCCACCACTCCGCAGTATCAGGCCTTTCAGGCCGATATGAACACGCATCGCCTGCTGAATGAGCAGATCCGGAATTTTTTCAATGGTTTCCGCCGTGACGCTCATCCGATGGCCATCCTCTGTGGCACGGTAGGAGCACTCTCAGCGTTCTATCATGACGGCCTGGATATTTCTCAAGCCGAAGACCGGGACCTCTCCGCCCGGCGCCTGATTGCGAAAGTACCGACCATCGCGGCCTGGGCCTACAAATATTCGATTGGAGAGCCGTTCATCTATCCGGATGAGGAAATGTCCTTCTCCGAAAACTTCCTACATATGCTCTTCGCCCGGCCCGGCAATCATTATCGCGTTAACCCGGTTCTGGCCCGCGCAATGGACCGCATTCTGCTTCTTCATGCCGATCATGAGCAGAATGCCTCGACCACCACGGTCCGCCTTGTGGGCTCGACAGGCGCCAATCCTTACGCCTGCATTTCTGCGGGCATTGCGGCTCTGTGGGGTCCGGCTCATGGCGGTGCAAATGAAGCGGCGCTGAACATGCTTCAGTCCATCGGAACACGTGACGGCATTCCTGCCTTCCTTGAAAAGGTCAAAGACCGGAATTCAGGCGTGCGTCTGATGGGCTTCGGGCACCGCGTATACAAGAATTTTGATCCACGGGCGAAGATCCTTCAGGCGACCTGCCATGAAGTCATTTCCGAACTGGGGCTGGAGCGTGATCCCCTGCTGGATCTCGCGAAGGAACTGGAACGCGTTGCGACAGAAGACGATTATTTCGTCAGCCGGAAGCTCTATCCGAATGTGGATTTCTATTCGGGACTGATCCTGAAGGCTCTCGGTATTCCGACAAGCATGTTCACCGTGCTGTTCGCTGTTGCGCGCACAGTGGGCTGGGTCAGCCAATGGAAGGAAATGATTGAAGACCCCGCAGCACGGATTACACGTCCGCGGCAGCTTTATGTTGGGGAAGCAACGCGGGAATTCGTCCCCATGAGTGAGCGGGGCTAAAAAGCCCTGCCCTACCTTACGGTCTGATCAGCAATCGCAGCCAGGGGTCTGACCCTTGGCTTTGCGAACAACGTGATGGTCAATCCATTCAGCCACGAGACGACGCGCTTCCGTAATGGACGACTCAGGGTGGTGGATACGGTACAATGTGGTGCATGCGGCAAAAGCCTGCATATCCGGCTGCCCGACTTCACGCAGTTCCTGATAGGCCGTGACAACTGCACGTTCGCATTTCCGGCCGATCCGGCTGGTTTCGATGCTCACTTTTAGTCCTGCTTCAGAAGAGGAAAAAACGGTCTTACTCCTTAGGGGGCAAGGCCTGACGACGCAAGCATAGATTGGGTTCCTCTATAACAGCAACAAGTGCGAACGAATTTGGCACTACCCATTGCGTCTTGTGGCCGGTAAACCACAGAAAACGACGTCAGTGGAGAGCAGCATGACACAACACGGAGAGAGCCCGATCGCGGGTCGCACCCAGTGGGACCGGGACGCAGCCCTGACCACGGCCCGCATCCTTCTCGAGATCAAAGCCGTCAACTTCCGCCCGGAAGAGCCTTACACCCTGACGTCAGGCTGGAAGTCACCCGTTTATATCGACTGCCGCAAAATCATTTTCTTCCCCCGCGCCCGGACCAAGATCATGGAACTGGCCGTCGAGAAGATCGGCCGCCACATCGGCTATGAAAGCATTGATGCGGTCGTTGGTGGCGAGACGGCTGGTATCCCGTTCGCCGCATGGATTGCAGACCGCATGATGACGCCGATGGCGTATGTCCGCAAAAAGCCGAAGGGCTTTGGTCGTAATGCACAGATCGAAGGCGATGTACCTGATGGCATGCGCACCCTGCTGGTCGAGGACCTGACGACGGACGGCGCATCCAAGATCCGATTCGCCAATGCGCTGCGTGATGCAGGCGCCATCGTGAACCATACCTTCGTCGTGTTCTTCTACGGTGTGTTCCCCGGCGCGCACAAAACGCTGGCAGACATGGACATCTCCCTGCACGCGCTGTGCACCTGGTGGGACGTTCTGGAAGCCTGTGCTGGCGGCGATTATTTCTCTGAAAAGGACAGCGCCGAAGTTCGCCGCTTCCTGGAAGATCCCTGTGGCTGGTCCCGCAAGCATGGCGGCGTTGGCAGCGCCGAAGAAGCGCTGGCACTCAAGGCCAAAGCAGAAGGCTGACGCCCGTGGGCTCTCCTGCCCTTCTACCCCGATGCCTTGTTTTTGACTCGGGCATCGGAGGGATGGGTGTCGTGCAGGCTCTGCGTGACATCCTTCCTGCCCTTACGATCGACTATCTGGCTGACACTGCGCTGTTTCCTTACGGAGAGCAGCCGGATGACCGCCTGACTGGCCGCATCGTCAGTCTGCTCGAAGCAGCCTGCCGCGACGTTCAGCCAGACGTCCTGGTCATTGCCTGCAATACGGCGAGCACCATTGCACTGCCTGCGCTTCGGGAACGTCTCTCCATTCCCGTAGTTGGATGTGTTCCACCCATCCGCTGGGCTGGACGTGTTTCCACAACCCGTACCGTTGGTCTGCTTTCCACGTCAGCAACAGCCCGGCGACCGTATGTTCTGGAATTGCAACGGCAGTTTGCTGCGGATTGTCGTTTGATCACCCACGGCGCGCGCGGACTGGCCGATCTGGCCGAACGCGCTTTTCTCGGCGATGACATTCCGGATGCAGACGTAGAGCATGAGCTCACCTGCCTGTTCGAGCAGCCTCATGGTGAGGACATTGATACGGTGGGGCTGGGCTGTACGCATTACACGTTTCTGATGCCCGCGTTTCAGCGTCTTGCGCGACCCAACCTGAACTGGCTCGATCCCGCACCAGCCGTTGCACGGCAGATCCGCACTGTTCTCGAAACCGTCGTTCCGTCGGCAACCAACACAGCCGCCGAGCTGCCCCGTTTCTTCATGACCAGCGCACCATTCAATGCGCTGCGCCTGGAAGCAGCCGTAAGTCGTTTAGGTTTTTCTGGATGGTCACTGTTCGGGCCGCTCGCTTTGACAGCCTGAAAGCATATTCTGCGTCAGCCCTGAGTTGGCTGACGCAGAATATGGTTTTTAGCGGGCCCGATTCACCGTGAACTGAACCGTTTCGATCAGAAGGCGGCGCAGTTCGCTATCCGGGAAAATGGACAGGGCTTCAACAGCTGCGTCGGCATAGACCTGCGCGCGGGCGATCGTCGTATTGATCGCACCCGTCTTTGCAATCAGGTTCAGAGCATGAGGCAGATCGTCCTCAGTCTGCTCCCCTTCTCCAATGACGCGCTCCCAGAAAATACGATCTTCCGGCGAGCCAGCCTCATAGGCGGCCAGGACCGGCAGGGTGATCTTGCCTTCACGCATGTCATCACCAACGGTCTTGCCCAAAACCTGCTGGTCTGCGGCATAATCCAGGGCATCATCAACAAGCTGGAACGCCATACCCAGATTGGTGCCAAACCGCTCCAGAGCTTCCTCTTCTGCTTCCGGACGCTCGGCCACGACAGCGCCGACACGGCAGGCAGCCGCAAACAGCGCAGCCGTCTTGCCGTGAATGACTTCAAGATAGCGTTCTACAGGCGTCGTAAGGTCGTTCTGCACGACCATCTGAAGGACTTCACCTTCAGCAATTGTCGCCGATGCATCCGACAGGATCGCCATGACCTTCAGGGAGCCGTCTGCTGTCATAAGCTGGAACGAGCGGGCGAACAGGAAGTCACCTACCAGCACGGACGCCTTGTTGCCGAACACGGCATTGGCCGAAGCCAGCCCCCGACGCAACGTGCTCTCATCCACGACATCATCATGCAGCAGTGTGGCGGTATGAATGAACTCAACGCAGGCGGCGAGCCCGACATGACGCTGATGGTCCGGACCCGGCTGATAACCGCACAGACGTGCGGAGGCCAGCGTCAGCAGCGGGCGAAGGCGCTTGCCTCCCGCCGCGACAAGATGGGCGCCAAGCTGCGGGATCAGGGGAACCGGACTTTCCATCCGGGCGATGATCGCCCGGTTGCAGGCCAGCATGTCTTCTTCAAGATAGGTAGAGAGTGCCGATAGCGCGCTCTCGCCTCCTGCACCCTGAACCACAGCTTTATCAACGGTCACGGCGGCATCCGGTGCGGCAGAATCCAAGGGTCTTTACTCCAGTTCCTGCATAACGCCCCGGGACTGCCCAGGACCATGCAGGCACGATATGATATGGCGTGTTCCCGTTCGTTCTTCCTGCGTGGAAAAGCGACCGGGGCATGTTCACGCCGGACGACAAATTGGAATGACCATATGAGCGGCAGCAGGAAGGCGGTCAACCCATTGCAGTCCCTTAAGACCTCCCTGAACAGCACTTCCCCCCTTTCTGAAAAAGAAAGAGACGGCACATTGCTGAATGGACGACTCCGCTACACGCAGTTCCGGCAGGGATATCGCACGGGCCTGGAACCGGTGCTGATGGCCGCAGCCATTCCTGCCAGAGCCGGGGAGACCGTTCTGGAAGCCGGATGTGGTGCGGGAGCCGGATTGCTCTGTCTTGCAGCCCGCGTTCCGGGCGTCAGCGGAATTGGCCTTGAAGCAGATACCGACACGGTGGAACTGGCCGCTCACAATTTCCTGAACAATCCGTTTTCAGACTCGCGAACCAGTCTTTCCGTCGTTCAGGCCACCCTTCCAGCCATTCCTTCAACCCTCCGCGCCCGAGCGCCGACAGCAAACGGGCGCTTTCACCATGTGATGGCCAATCCTCCCTGGCATAGCGCCCACGGCACGCCTTCACCGGATGAGCGACGGCGTCTGGCACTCAGCGCGGAAAACAGCGATCCACAGGCATGGATCCGTGCCCTGACCCGATGGGTCCTGCCCGGGGGGACACTGACGTTCATCATATCCGCAGCCATTGCGGACAGAGCGTGTCAGACACTTCTGGAAAACGGTTGCGGCTCAATCCAGCTGTATCCCTTCTGGCCCAAACAGGGACGGGAAGCGAAACTGGTTCTGATCCAGGCCATTCATGGCGGCAAGGGCATCTTTCGCCTGCGCCCGGGACTGATCCTGCATGAAGAGGATGGCCGCTTTACCGATGCGGCCGAACGGGTTCTGCGATTGGGAGAGGCGCTGCCCGGCAGCTAACCTCTCCCAACATGCAGATTATTCGAAGACGTTGCCTTCGAAAGCTTCTTCCCAGGTGCCGGACGTAGAGGCACGGGAATATTCCGTGGAGCGGTTTTCGAAGAAGTTCGCGTGCTCGACAGCATTCAGCATGTCATCGATCCAAGGCAGCGGATTTTCTTCCTCGCCGTAAACCGGATCAAGGCCAAGCTGCGTCAGGCGACGATCTGCGATGAAGCGAATGTAACGCTTGACGTCATTTGAAGACATTCCTTCAACCGGGCCCATTTCAAAGGCCAGATCAATGAACGCGTCTTCATGCTCAACGGTCGTACGGCAGATTTCCTTCAGTTCTTCGCGGAAATCTTCCGTCCACAGTTCCGGATTCTCACGGATGAACGTGCGGAACAGGCGGATCATCGACAGGCAGTGCAGCGTTTCATCACGCACTGACCAGGACACGATCTGCCCCATGCCCTTGAGCTTGTTGAAGCGCGGGAAGTTCAGCAGGATCGCAAACGATGCGAAGAGCTGAAGCCCTTCCATGAAGGCACCGAATGCCGCCATGGTCTTCGCGATTTCACGCTTGTTGTCGATGTTGAACGACTGCATGAAATCGTATTTGTCCTTCATCTCCTTGTACTTCAGGAAGGCCGAATACTCTGTTTCAGGCATCCCGATGGTGTCGAGAAGATGGGAATAGGCCGCGATGTGAATCGTCTCGATGTTCGAGAACGAAGACAGCATCATCAGCACTTCGGTTGGCTTGAAGACCTGGCTGTAATATTTCATGTACGCGGAATTCACTTCCACGTCGGCCTGTGTGAAGAAGCGGAAGATCTGCGTCACGAGATGCTGTTCGGCTTCCGTCAGCGTGCGGTGCCAGTCCTTCACGTCGTCAGCCAGAGGCACTTCTTCCGGGAGCCAGTGAACGCGCTGCTGGGTCAGCCAGGCGTCATAGGCCCAAGGGTAGCGAAACGGTTTGTAAACCGGGTTCGCGGTCATCAGGTCATAGTGCTCGGGTGCTGGAGTTGCTCCAGCAGTCGGGGTCGGGTTGCTCATGACCTTACTTTCCTCAAAGACACGTTTTCCCTGTGGCCGCCCTTCTCCGGTTCAGAGAAGCTGGACACATAAGAAATTCGTGTTTTTCAATACCTTAGTCAGTCTGGAGACCATCGCGTGGGTATGGCTATGCTCAACCCCGATCATCCAGAATCATTCTGGCGCAGATCATAACCTCCGACGCCTCATCAGTCGACAATCCATTCTTGTCCGAGACGAAAACGCGAGGGTTATGCAAGCCGCGCAACCCTCCCGGCGAAGCCTCCATGCCTCAGCAAAAGTGTTGCTTCTGGCCACGCTCTCACTTTCTTGCGCCCAGTCTTCTCCCTATCTGCATTTATCTGCCGGAATGGCTCGGATTTGTCCCCACCGATCCGATGATGACGACATCCCTGATAGTGCGAAACTCCACTGCAACGACAAAAGGATTGGTGCCGGGAAGTGATGCTACCGGGCTGGCCGGCACAGGTGAACGGCATCTCCATTGTTCCAGAAATGTGAAACGGACTGTTTACGTGCATCCCCCCTTTCCGCCGGAAACAGCCAGATTCATTTCATCGCGCCAGGCGCTACTTTGGGATGGATTGCTACAGCGCTCGGGCTGATCGGACTTTGGCTGGGCTTCCGCCAAACCGAGGGGCCTAAGGCGCTTTGAAGGCATAAAAAAGCCCGGCTCCTCAATCAAGGAACCGGGCCTTTCAGACTGGTATTACCGAACTGCCTTACTGGCAGGCGAGGCACTCTTCATAATCGCCACTGCTCATCTTGCCGCGTGGGGCGGTCTGCGCCGTGGCTTCGTACTTCTCGTCGTCCAGAATGTCACTCTTCACGGCAAGCGTGGAGACCGCATCGGCACGCTGCACCGACAGGGAGCGGCAGTAATACAGAGACTTCAGGCCCTTCTTCCAGGCCTGGAAGTGGATCTGGTGCAGGTCGCGCTTATGGACATCTGCCGGCAGGAACAGATTGACCGACTGGGCCTGGCAGATGAACGGTGCACGGTCTGCCGCATGTTCGACAACCCAGCGCTGATCCAGCTCAAAGGCTGTCTTGAAGACGTCTTTTTCATCCTGCGTCAGGAAGTCCAGATGCTGGACAGACCCTTTGCTCAGGGTGATGTCAGACCAGACCTTGTCCGTATTCTGACCGCGCTCTTCAAGGATCTTGGTCAGATGACGATTGCGAACCGAGAACGAGCCGGACAGCGTCTTCTGGAGGAAAACGTTGGCACTGATTGGCTCGATGCCCGGGCTGGCATTGCCTGTGATGATGGAAATGGATGCTGTCGGGGCAATCGCCAGCTTATGCGAGAAACGCTCCATGAAGCCGTATTCCTCGGCATCCGGGCATGGACCCCGCAGTTCCGCCAGCTTCTTTGAAGCCGCATCGGCCTGAGCACGGATATGCTGAAAGATCTTTTTGTTCCAGACCTTCGCCATCACGCTCTCGAACGGAATCATACGAGCCTGAAGGAAGGAATGGTATCCCATCACACCAAGACCAACGGACCGCTCACGGGCAGCTGCGTATTTGGCACGCGCCATGTCGTCCGGAGCACGGTCAATGAAATCCTGCAGGACGTTATCGAGGAACAGCATGACGTCCTCGATGAACTGAGGATCGTCTTTCCATTCGTCCCAGGTTTCCAGGTTCAGGGAAGACAGGCAGCAGACAGCCGTCCGATTCTTGCCGTGGTGATCGATGCCGGTCGGCAACGTGATCTCGGCGCAGAGGTTGGACGTCTTGACCTCAAGACCAGCCAGCTTGTGATGCTCCGGACGGGCCCGGTTCACATGATCCGAGTAGATGATGTACGGCTCGCCCTGCTCCATGCGGGCCGTCAGGATACGGATCCATAGGGCGCGGGCAGAGACCTTGCGGATAATGCTGTGATCCTTCGGGGAAAGGAGCGCCCATTCCTCGTCAGCTTCGACAGCGCGCATGAAAGCATCCGTAACCAGCACACCATGATGCAGGTTCAGGGCCTTACGGTTCGGATCGCCACCCGTCGGACGGCGCATTTCGGTGAATTCTTCGATTTCAGGGTGCCAGACCGGCAGGTACACGGCCGCAGATCCACGACGCAGGGACCCCTGCGAGATGGCCAGTGTCAGGCTGTCCATCACGCGGATAAACGGAATGACGCCGGACGTCTTGCCATTACGACCGATGTTCTCGCCGATCGAACGCAGATTACCCCAGTAGGACCCGATGCCGCCGCCCTTGGACGCCAGCCAGACGTTCTCGTTCCAGAGACCGACAATACCTTCAAGGCTGTCTTCCGCTTCGTTCAGGAAGCAGGAGATCGGCAAACCACGAGACGTTCCGCCATTGGACAGGATCGGCGTAGCGGGCATGAACCAGTGGCGGGAAATATAGTCATAAATGCGCTGGGCGTGGCCCTGATCTGCGCCGTAATAGGACGCAACGCGCGCAAACAGATCCTGATAATGCTCGCCGGGCAGAAGGTAACGATTGTCCAGCGTCGCCTTGCCAAAATCCGTCAGCAGGGAATCGCGCGAACGATCCACCCGCACCGCGTGATGCCCCGGAAGCTGCACGACATCGTCGAACATATCCGGGGTTTCGTCCCCTTCCCCAACAGCCGGCTCACCAACGGGATGGTCAACAGGCGGTAGCACGTCATGCGGGCGGTCGGCCGTATGTGGCGTGTCCATCGTCACGTCATGAAGTGTCATTGCGCTCTGCTCCGGCGGTCTGTTTTTTCGATTTGATGACCCTCCAATTCCACACTCGCCGTGCTCACTGCAAGCGAACTCTTCGCTTGCAAAATGGAAAGAGCTGTGAATTTGGAGTCATCCATATCTAGGGGCAAAAATGATCCACACCCCTATATATAGGGGCAATCGCAGAAAACCGCCGCAAGTTCCCATTCATCCCCAAGCAGCTTTCCCGGCGTGACATCACAACCACACGGACAGAGGATTTTAACCGCAACCGAAGACCGGCTCCTCACGTTGGAGAACCCGACCCCAAACATGCGGAGAGCGTCTCATGACCATCAACAAGAAAGCTTCGGCTCACTGGAGCGGAACCATCAAGGAAGGCAAAGGCACCATCTCGACACAGAGTGGCGCCCTTCAGGATCAGCCTTATGGTTTCAACACGCGATTCGAAGACAAGCCGGGCACCAACCCTGAAGAACTCCTCGGTGCGGCCCATGCGAGCTGCTTCACAATGGCGCTATCTCTGATTCTTGGTGATGCTGGTTTCACAGCCGACTCCCTCGATACGGAGTCGACAATTTCCCTGGATAAGGTTGGCGACGGCTTTTCCGTTACAAAGGCTCATCTGACGCTTCGTGGCGTGGTTCCGAACGCGACTGAGGCTGACTTTATCGATGCCGCCAACAAGGCCAAGATTGGCTGTCCGATGTCCAAGGTTCTCAATACGGAGATCACCCTGGACGCCAAACTCGCCAGCTAAAATTTGAAGGCTGGGATTAATTATCCCCAGCCACACTGCGCATGATTACGCAGCAGGTGGTCTGCAAGAACGCAGGCCATCATGGCTTCGGCCACAGGGACGGCACGGATACCGATACACGGATCGTGCCGTCCCTTGGTGCGAACCTCTACCGCGTCCCCTGCACTATTGATGCTGGGCACTGGCGTCAGGATCGAGCTGGTTGGTTTGATGGCGAAGCGAGCCACGATCGGTTGCCCTGTGGAGATGCCTCCAAGGATGCCACCTGCATGATTCGACGCAAACTGCGGCCCTGGTGCAATCGGGTCAGCATTTTGCTCTCCACGAAGCGCAGCCACGGCAAAACCATCACCGATCTCGACGCCCTTCACACCATTGATACCCATCAGGGCACCCGCCAGATCCGCGTCCAGCTTTCCATAAACCGGCGCACCAAGACCGGGAGGCAGACCTTCTGCAACAACCTCAACAGTTGCACCAATGGACGATCCATCCTTACGGACAGAGTCGAGCAGTTCTTCCCAAGGACCAACGCTCGCTGCATCGGGGCACCAAAGCGGATTACGCTCCACTTCATCCCAGTCCCAGCGAGACGGATCAATGGTCTGCCCGCCGATGCCTGTCAGGGCTGCGCGAATCTTCACGCCCTCCCCGATCAGCGTTTTCAGAAGCACACGCGCAACGGCACCCGCGGCGACACGCATGGCCGTTTCACGAGCGGACGAGCGACCGCCGCCTCGGTAATCACGGATGCCGTATTTCAGGTCATAAGCAATATCGGCATGGCCCGGACGATAGCTCTGGGCAATCTCACCATAATCTTTCGACCGCTGATCGGTGTTCTCGATCATCAGCGAGATGGGCGTTCCGGTCGTCTGGCCTTCAAACACCCCCGACAGGATCCGGACCTGATCCGGCTCCCGCCTCTGGGTCGTGAAGCGAGACTGCCCCGGCCGACGACGATCAAGCCAGGGCTGGATGTCCGCCTCGGACAGCTTCAGGCGGGGTGGACAGCCATCCACGACGCAGCCAATGGCTGGCCCGTGGCTCTCACCCCAGGTGGTGACGCGAAAGAGTTGCCCGAAGCTGTTGTCTGACATGTCAGTCCCCGGAGCTGACAGCAGCAATGTCGGGAGCTGCCGGGTTCTTCATGCCGACCGTATGGTAGCCGCAATCCACATGATGGATTTCGCCCGTCACACCGCTGGAGAGGTCAGAGAGCAGATACATGCCCGAACCGCCGACGTCCTTCAGTGTTACGTTACGCTCCATCGGGGCGTTAAGCTGGTTCCAGCGCAGGATGTAGCGGAAGTCGCTGATGCCGTTGGCGGCCAGCGTCATGATCGGGCCAGCGGAGATTCCGTTCACGCGGATATCGTCACGGCCAAGATCGGCAGCCATGTAGCGCACGGAGGCTTCAAGCGCCGCCTTGGCCACGCCCATGACGTTGTAGTGCGGCATAACGCGCTCGGCACCGAGATAGGTCATGCTCAGGAATGAGCCGCCAGCGTTCATCATAGCAGACGCGCGACGGGCGACGGACACGAAAGAATAGCAGGAAATGTCCATGGCCTGCAGGAAGGCATCACGCGGCGTGTCGATGTAGCGGCCGCGCAGGTACTGCTTGTCAGCAAAGGCGATGGCATGAAGTACGAAGTCGATCTTGCCCCACACCTTTTCGATTTCATCGAACGTGGCATCAATTGCGGCGTCATCGCTGACATCACAAGGCAGAACCAGATCAGAGCCAACGCTTTCCGCCAATGGACGAACGCGCTTGCCAAGAGCCTCACCCTGATAGGTGAAGGCCAGTTCCGCGCCCTGTGCAGCACAGGCGCTGGCAATGGCCCACGCGATGGAGTGCTTGTTGGCAACACCCATGATGACACCGCGCTTGCTCTTCATGAGGGTGCCGGTCACGGGAGCCGGAATGTTGTCTTCTGTTTCAGACATTGGATGTTTCCTGAATCGCGTTGGCGTATTAGCGCCGTGGTCGCACAAGAGATGCCAGCAAACAAGAGTAACACGACACTCAATGCCTCTTCGGCGGCAGTTTCCCGCCGTAGTGTGGATTTCAGGCCCATGAGACAGGTCAAGGCATGCGCTTTTTCCCGCTCTATATAGTGTCCTGGACACTATAATTCTGAGCTCTGGATTGGCAGGGTCTGTTCCGGGACCCGGACGGAACCGCTATAATTCCCGTTCTGCTCTTTCAGGGCCGTCCCCGCTGCTTCAGGAGACTTCCATGTCCACTCAGCCCCTCATTGACCTGACTGCCGACCCCTTTACCCTGTTCGCAGCGTGGATGTCAGACGCGGAAGCGTCCGAACCCAATGACCCCAACGCCATGGCTGTTGCGACATCTACGCCGGATGGGCGCCCGTCTGTTCGGATGTTGCTTCTCAAAGGCGCGGACGAACGCGGATTTGTTTTTTATACAAACGTGGAGAGCCGCAAGGGCGGCGATCTGCTCGCCAACCCGCACGTTGCCCTGCTGTTTCACTGGAAGTCCCTGCGCCGGCAGATCCGGATCGAAGGACCGGTCACGCAGGTGAGTGACGAAGAAGCGGATGCCTATTTCGCCAGCCGCTCGCCCATGTCACGCCTTGGAGCCATTGCGTCTGACCAGTCCCGTCCGCTGGATGACCGAAGCACTTTTGAAGAGCGCCTGAAGGCTGCAGAAGAAAAATATGGCACAGGCCCGATCCCCCGCCCGAACAACTGGACCGGCTTCCGCGTTGCCCCGGACGCCATCGAGTTCTGGCAGGACCGGCCTTTCCGCCTCCATGACCGGGCATTATGGACTCGTGATGGATCCGGATGGAACGTCACGCGTCTTTATCCGTAAAGACACAGAACACCCTTTTCCGCAGGTGGGGAGCCTCACACTATGCTTATCGAAATCAAGAACATCCTTCTCCCCCTCACCGGGGCCGACGACCTGGAGTCTGTCATGTCGGTCGCCCTGGACTTTGCCCGTCGTTTCAACGCGCATCTTTCCGCCGTCGTCGTCGGCTCTGACCCGACAGAAGTTGCAACGCTGGCTGGCGAGGGCATTTCTGCCGGCATGGTGACGGAAATGATCGATGCGGCCGCTACGGAAGCCCATCGCCGTGCCATCCGGATCCGGCACAGCTTCGATACCTTCGTGCACCAGAACGGCATCCGCCGCGTCGAAGCCTCCAAAATCGGCATGACGCTCGGAGAAGGTGTCAGCGCCAGCCTCGAAGTACTGGATGGAACCGAGCATGATGCCCTGACATGGCGTTCGCGTCTGGCGGACATGACGCTCGTGCCGAATCTGATTTCTGCCACGGATCCGCGTGCCTCCGAAACGCTGCACGCCATTCTCTTTGACAGTGGCCGTCCGCTCGTCATTGCGCCGCCGATTGTTCCCAAAACAGTTGGCAGCCGTATTGCCATTGCCTGGAACGGCACGCCGGAAGCGTCCCTCGCCCTGCGTTGCATTCTTCCCTGGGCCCATACGGCAGAAGCGGTGCAAGTGCTGACCTGTCAGGAATACCAGCGTCGTGGCCCGACGGGTGACGATGTGGTCCGTTATCTGCGGATGCATGGGATTTCTGCCACGACGCAGGCCTGCGATCCCATCAACAAGGATGTCGGTGCGGGTCTGCTCAAGGGAGCTGAAAACTTTGGCGCGGATATGCTCAGCATGGGCGCCTATTCTCATTCGCGCCTGCGCCAGATGATTCTTGGGGGTGTGACCCGTCATATTCTTGAGAACATGAAACTGACCGTTCTCATGAGCCGCTGACCGCAGATCATGCGTCTTTTTCCGGAGTTCTGCGTTGGAACCGTCATCTGACGTTTCACACAGACTTCCGGAAGGACGCTCCATGCTTTCCCGATTAGCCGCTCCGCTCTTCTGCCTTACCGCTCTTGCGACTGCACCCGCGCAGGCCATGGATACCGGTCTTTCAGCCGATATTTCCTCTTTTACACTTCAGGAACCAGCCGGTCGCCTGAGCCTGCACCTCGTCCCTTCCACGACGCTGGTTTCGGGCTACGGCAGTTCTTTCTACGGCCGCAATCCGCAGACCGGCAGCATCACCCTACAAACCGATGGTCTTCAGCCGCCTGTTCGCGGCACAATCGCGCCTGAGACATTGCTGCGTGAAAACTCAGCCTGGTACTTCCAGCAGACATCCTCCGACATGGAAGCGGCTTTGCACATCGACCGCTTTCCGGAGAACAGCCACATCACGATTGGTCGGCTTACCTCCCAGCAAGGCACCATTGCCGAGTTGAGAGTCGAAGGCGACCGGGTTCTGGCTATCGTAAACAACGGGACATCCACTCAGAATGTGGTCGCCGGAACCGTTTATCCGCACCAGACCGTCCGCTATGCCATGCACACAACGCCCAATGGCCTGCTCGTGATTTCCGTCAACGGAACGGCGAGTCATTTCTCGCTGCCTTCTGCCGCCACAACGCATGCCTTGTGGTTTGAAGCCGTCGCTGGTGAGCAGGGATTCCATCGACCAAGCCATTCAGATGCGGCACGCGTGACTTTCACAGGACTGCAGGTTCACCATCAGGCTGCCTGAGCTTCTGTCACAGAGTTTTGCGAGCCAGCCCGGACCATGCTACCCGACTGCCCATGATATCGCCTGCGCGCATGATCCGTATCTGGCTGGGTGCCAGCCTGCGTTCCACACGCTGGCAGGTAAGCGGTTCACGAGCCTCCCGGGACCTTCTGCAACAGCCGAATCAGGGAACGGTAGTCGCTTTCTGGCACCGCTCCCTTACCCTGGCTCCGGCCCTCTGGTTCTGGGCGACCGCTCACGAACCTCGCCTGAAACTCAGGGTTCTCATTTCCCGGAATGCTGACGGCCTCCTGATCGCCGATGCCGTGCGTCCCTGGGGAATTATCGGCATTCACGGGTCTTCTTCCAGCAAGGGCAAGGATAAAGGTGGGGCGGCCGTTATGCGGACCGCTCTTCGGGAACTGAAGAATGGTGCCTTCGTCGCCATTACGCCCGATGGACCGCGCGGCCCGGCCGAAGAAGTCCAGCCTGGCGCCGTAGCGCTTTCCCGTCTGGCAAACTGTGCCGTGGTACCCATGGGCCTGGCGTGTAATGGCATCCATCTCCCTTCATGGGACAGGATGCTGTTTCCATTGCCTTTCGGCAGAGGATCAATGGTCACGGGAGCACCACTTTTTCAGCCGGATGCGGAAACCCTGCGGAAAGCGCTCGATGCTGTCTCGCAACAGGCCGAAGACAATGTCCGGAAACAAAACCTGTCCGTGATGGACCGCCTTTGGGGAGCAGTTGGGACCTTGCTGGCCCCTTCCCTCACCATTATGCTGCGCATCCGCGTACACCGGGGGCGCGAGTTACCGCACCGACTGCGTGAACGCATGGGACTGGGTGGCGGTCTGAGGCCGAGCGGTTCACTGCTGTGGATTCATGCAGCGAGTGTCGGAGAAACGCTCTGCGCCCGTCCTTTGATGGACGACCTTCTGGAGCGACAGCCCGATCTGAAAATTCTTTTCACAACGGCAACCGTCACGGGAGCGGAAATTGTCGCCGCTCACCCGGAATTCGGAAAGCGTGTCCTGCATCGTTTCATCCCGCATGATGTCCCCCGCTGGTTCGGACGCTTCCTCAAGCGCTGGAAGCCGAATGGGGCCGTTTTTGTAGAAAGTGAACTCTGGCCGGGGATCATTACGGCCTGCTGCCGTCGGAACATTCCCACGATGGTGGTCAATGGTCGCCTGTCTGACCGTTCAGCCCGACGCTGGGCCAAGGCTGGCACCCTGACACGCCGGATGTTCTCACGCCTGACCTGGGTGGCGGCGCGCGGCCCAGAAGACGCTACGCATTTTCGCAGCCTTGGCGCCAGTCCGGTTTATGAAGATGGTGACCTCAAGCAGGATGCGGCTCCCCTGTCGTGTGATGAGCAGGAACTGAAGCGCCTGAAGGCCCGGATCGGCGATCGTCCGGTTTTCGTGGCGGCCTCCACCCATCCGGGCGAAGAAGAACTGGTTCTGGAAGCTGCCGCGATTGCGCGACAGAAACGTCCCAACCTTCTGACCATTCTTATTCCGCGTCATCCTTCCCGCGGGGAAGAACTGGCCCAGCGGTTCGGCTTTCCCCGCCGATCCCAAGGGCAGGACCCAAGCGCCACAATGCCTGTCTGGATAGCCGATACACTCGGAGAGCTGGGGCTGCTCTATCGTCTGACAGACAGTTGTTTCATCGGGAATTCCCTGACTGGCAAAGGCGGCGGACATAATCCGTTTGAACCTCTTCGTCTGGGGATCCCAACCGCGACTGGGCCGTTAATGGATAACTGGCGCGAAGCCATGATTCTGCTTCAGGATTATCTTCACATCGTCAGGGATGTCGCTACTCTGGCAGAGTGGATGAACGCACCACCCTCCACAGCCTCGACGGCGGGGCTTCAGCGCTCCGTGGTGTCAAGGCTGAGCCCTCGCATTCTGGAGACACTTGGACGATGAAGTTGCAGGCGCCGCGATTCTGGTCTGCTCCCCGGATAGGGCCTGCCGCGTTCCTGCTGCGTCCGTTCGGAACCATCGCGACTCGTCTGACACGCCGTCGCCTGAAAAAAACCGGGTTTCAAGCCCCAGTTCCTGTTCTGTGTTGTGGCAACATCACGGTAGGCGGGACAGGCAAGACACCCCTGACTCTCGATCTCGTCCAGCGCCTCATCGAGCGTGGACATCACCCTCATATTCTCAGCCGTGGCCATGGCGGACGCGAGCGTGGGCCACTGGAAGTCAATCCAGGGCGAGCCAGTGCACGGGATGTCGGGGATGAACCGCTACTCCTCGCTCGCGCTGCACCAACATGGATCGGGTCGGACCGTGGGCAGACCGCGCGTCTGGCGGTTGGCCAGGGTGCTGATTGCCTCGTCATGGATGATGGCTTCCAGAACCCCAGCCTGCACAAGGACATTTCCATTCTGGTTGTGGATGGGTCCGTGGGATTCGGGAATGCACAGGTCATGCCGGCAGGTCCGCTGCGTGAACCGGTTATGGATGCTCTGAAACGGGCTCAGGCCGTGGTCATCATTGGCGAAGACCGCCACAATCTGCTGCTGACCCTTCCTCCGTTCCTGTTCAAGACACAGGCCCGGCTTGTTCCTGGACCCGAAATCAGGAGTCTTCAGGGACGCCGCGTCGTTGCCTTTGCCGGCATCGGTCGGCCGGAAAAATTCTTTTCCATGCTGCAGGATGCAGGTGTCACGCCCGTGCGTTCCCTGCCTTTTCCAGATCATCACACCTATTCAAACAACGATATCCAGCGCCTTGAAACGCTGCGCCGGGAGTCCGGCACCACTCTCGTGACCACAGCCAAGGATGCGGTCAAACTTCCTCCTGCCTTTCGGGCGCAGGTCACGGTCGTCAATGTCGAGCTGCTCTGGGCAGACCCCAAGGCACCGGACCATATTCTGGATCTGCTTTTTCCCCTGTCATGACCTCTCTTTCATATCGGGCAGAAGCCCTGATCGTACGTATCCTGCTGGGCGGGCTCCGTATTCTGCCACCTTCCGTGGCCTCCACTCTCGGGGGGGCGGTAGCCCGCACTCTTGGGCCATTCCTGCCCGTTTCCAAAGTAGCAGACCGCAATCTTCAGATGATCATGCCGCAGATGACCCGCGAGGAACGGCGTAGAACCGTCCGGGACTGCTGGGAGAATCTGGGCCGAACCGTGTCGGAGTTTCCTCATGTCGGGCGCCTGAAACAGAATACGCCTTCTGGCCCCGGCTGGCAGGTTGAAGGTGCAGAACATCTTGAGGCAGCCAAAGCCACAGGACGACCGATCATTTTCTTTTCCGGCCATATCGGAAACTGGGAATTGATGCCGCCTGTCGTGGCCCGCTTTGGCATGCCATTCGCCTCCTTCTACCGGGCGGCCAGCAATCCCACCGTGGATTCCATCATTCATGTTCTGCGACGGGAAGCCATGGGGGCAGACGTTCCGATGTTCCCCAAAGGCTCCAGAGGTGCGCGCGCTGCCCTCAGGCACCTCTCAAAAGGAGGCCATCTCGGCGTACTGGGTGACCAGAAAATGAACGATGGCATCGAAGCCAAGCTGTTTGGTCGCCCCGCGATGACGGCTTCGGCCACCGCGGTGTTTGCCCTGCGACATAATGCGCTGATCGTGACCGGTCATGTGCGTCGCGATGGCCCGGCGAGACTCGTCCTTGTCGTGGATGAGCCCATTGACTTCCAGCCGACAGATGACCGTCAGGCGGACATCCTGGCTCTGACCCAGCGACTCAACGACCGTCTTCAGGAATGGATAGAGCAGCGACCCGGTTCCTGGCTCTTGCTTCATCGCCGCTGGAGCAAGGATCTGTATCGGAATATGACAACAACATGTTGAGCTATGCGTTTTTCGCATGGCAGATTTGCCACAGTGGGGAAAGTTTATGTCGCCAAAAGGGGTTTTGGCGTCATTTAAGATTGTGAAAGGCCCCGTTTGGATTTTAGCCTGACCTCATCGCAATCACCGGGCCCTTTCGCCCCGCTTTGATGAGGACTTTCCTGATGGCGCAGGCAACTCCCCTTCTCGACCTTTCACCCGCTTCCATGGGCTGCAATGTCGTGACCCTGAGACAGGGCGTGCTTCCTCGCCACCGCGAATATCTGTCCCGTTGGCTCGAAGCTGGAATGCGGATGGGTCTGTTCGATGCGGAGATCACTCCGGTCGATTCCGGTGTCACCAATTTTGATGGAACGACCCCGATTGAGCATGTTCTCGTCTGGGTCCGTGAAAATCCTGACCCGGCTTACATGCTGCGTCCACAAGGCATGCGCTGGGTTCTGATCGATCATCTGCGGAATCACGAGTTGGGCAGCTATGCCAGCTTTGAACTGGCTCTCCACACCATTCGTCCTGTCCTGCCGCTGGCAGAAACATACGCCGCCTGACAGAGTCTCAGGGGAGTTTCCCCTGATGCGCGGCCTCCTGGATTTTACACCGAGGCCTCGAATACAAAAAAACACGCGCTGATCGCCGCAGACGCGTGTTTCTTCTCCTGAAAAATAACGTGTCGTCTTAGCTTGGACGGGTAGCAATATCCCGCGATGCTGGAACGATAATACGGGCGCCGCCGCCACGCTGGATCTGGAAAATCGCCAGTGCGCGGGTCACATGGCCATCGGCACGCAGCCGGAACAGGCCGTCCACCCCCATGTAACCGTCCGCCCGCGTCAGAGCCTCCATTGTCGGACCGCCCTGCTTCATCAGGCTTCCGGCAAGAGCGGCTGCGTCATAGGCGAAATCCGTTACAGGAGACGGGGCCTGATGATAAACGGCCTTGTATTGCCCCACATATCCGTTGCGATCCTTCGCGTCCGGCGCGGCATACCAAGCGCCATGAAGAGCACTCAGCTTGCCATCAAACGCCTTCCAGAGTGCGGGGCCCATGATCTGAACCTGACTGGAATCAATGTGATCATCGCGTAGAGCTGTGATGATGTGACCGAGCTCCACACCGGTATCGGCCAGAACCAGGGCATCAAACGGCGGCGGCGGAACAGGAGGCGCTGCGACAGGCTGGGGGGGAGTTGCCTGAGCTGGATTGGCTGGAGCAGCCGAATCGGGGGCAGCGTCTGCGGTCGGATCCACGGCAGAAGGACCAGACGGGATTGTTGGCGCAGGAGCTGGAGGCTGGCGGTTTGCAATATCAGACAGGCCCTTCATGCCATCGTCGATATTTTGTGCATCCATTGTATGGAAAACGATCTGAGGATCTTTCAATCCGTCATCACTGCAAGCGCGTTGAAGACCTTCAGCCATGGCATGGCCGAGCGCATTGTCAGGCAGGAAAGCAGCAAACGTTTTGCGTCCTGTCGCACGGGCGGCATCCACCATACGGCGAACCTGCTGTTCCGGTGTAAGGCCCATGACCCAGACACCCGGCCGAGCCTGTGTCGAGTCGCTTGTGAATGCCAGAACAGGCTTTCCCGCCTGAACAGCCAATGGCGCGACAGCTGCTGTTTCCGTAGCCGTCAACGGTCCGAGAATCATCGCGTCTCCGCGGGACAGCGCATCATGAGCGGCCTGCGCAGCGCCACCGGCTGCGTTACTGTCATGAACGTCCAGCGCTGGGGAACCCTGTGCAGAAAGGGCGAGCTTGGCTGCGTCGCGCATACGACCACCAATGGCTCCGTAACGTCCCGTCAGCGGCAGAATCAGGCCGACTTCGTGTGCACCCGGGGCCTGACTGGCGCCCGGAATACCGCCAACGCCCGGGATCAGGGAGGAGCCTCCCCCCGAGCATGCCGTGAGCGTCAGAAAGGTTCCAGCGGCGAGGCCAGTGCTTACACCCTTGCGCAGACGGCTCATCGGTCCAGAATAGACCCTTGAGTTCGTCACCGAGGATGCAGATGTCCGAAAAGTCATGTTCCGCTGAAACTCCCTTGAGCGATACGGCTGAAATGTTAACGGCCGCCCCGCCATCGGAGCATGGCCCGAGAGTGGGGGGACAACTGATATTGGTTGCGACGCCAATCGGCAACCTGGCCGATATCAGCGAACGCGCGATCGAAACCTTACAGGGCGTTGAGGCGATTTTATGTGAAGATACGCGCGTGACGGCAAAATTGCTGCTATCACGCAATATCTCCACCCCAACCAGAACGCTGCACGATCATAACGAACAGGATCGTACCCCGTTTCTTGTAGAAAAACTTTCTGCGGGCGCGCGATACGCCGTCGTGTCAGATGCTGGCACCCCGCTCGTCTCAGATCCAGGATATCGACTGGTCCGGGCAGCAATTGCGGCTGGCATTCATGTCACGGCGATCCCGGGCCCGAATGCCGTTATCACCGCACTGACCCTCTCCGGGCTGCCGCCGCTGCCGTTCATGTTTCTGGGCTTCCCTGCCCCCCGCAGTGAAGCGCGCAAAACCGGTTTTGCTACACTCCGTGCTGCGGAACAGGCTGGTGTCCGCTCAACGCTCATCTGCTACGAAGGGCCACATCGTCTTGTCGAAACGCTGGAGGACCTGATTACTGTCTTCGGTCCCGATCGTGAGGCAGCCGTTGGCCGCGAACTGACGAAGCGTTTTGAAGAAATGGTGCGTGGAACACTGGCAGAGGTGCTGGCTCATTTCCAGACCACAGCTCCGCGCGGCGAAATCACGCTTCTGATTGGTCCGTCAGCGGAAGACGACAGTGGAGCGGATGATCTGGACACACATCTTCGCGAAGCGCTGGAAAGCCACTCCGTCAAGGATGCAGCCTCGCTGGTCGCAGGTATTATCAAGCTCCCCAAGCGCACGGTTTATGCCCGTGCACTGGAGCTCTCAAAAGAAATGAAGAGCTGACTGATCAGTCTTCGGATTTTGGAAGCGTGAACAGAGACTGGGACACGCTTCCACCCGTCTTCACATCAGACAGGGCGATACGCGTCGTGCGGCCTTGTGCGTCCACGACTTCCCACCCCAGCAGAGCCAGCGGCGTTTCCGAGAAAACAAGAGTCAGATTGCCCTCACCTGGATTGTCGGTTTTCTCAACCTGAAGATGGATCTGGCCGCCTTTACGCTCAAAGCCGGTCACCGTCACATCGCCGGACAATTTCAGATCAGGGCGAAGCAGAAGACCCAATGGCGTACGGTCTAGAGGGATAGCAGTAACCTGCCCGACGCTACGGTCCTGAAAGATGACTTTGCCTTCGTTGGCCACCAGCAGAAGAGGACTCGGGCTGTCGTAATCGAAGCGCATACGCCCCGGACGATCCAGCGTGGCCGTCCCACCGACGGTCTTACCGTCAGGAGCGATCTGCTGGAACCGGGCCTGAAGGACCGTGATCTGACCCAGCGTATCCTGAATACGCGCCACCCACCCCTGATCGACTGGACGGAGCTGTACGGGGACAGCCTGCGCCAGAGCAGGAAGAGGCAGAGCTGCGACGGATACGAAAGCGCTCGCTAATGCGGCGCGGAAGAAAAGACGGTTCATCATCCCTCTGGAACTACCGATCGGCGGGACGGGTTGCAAAAGTCCCGCCTCCCTCGATGCATAACGCGTTCCCACAAAAACCGGAATGTTGGCTTTCGGCCTCGCCTCAGATAGCGGCTTCGCGGAACAGCGGCTTCACACTGCCACCCCATGCGCCTTCGTAGAGCGCCAGCCAGTACTCGGCCTGATTCGGGCCACCATCCGCGATGAGGTGTAGAGGATCAAGGAACTGCGCCTCGTTGCGGACACGTGCGCGCAAGCCCTGCTCGGCGAGTGCCACAACGCGCTTGGCCAGAGCCTTCAGCCCCCCGGGGAACTCAGCCTGCATACCTTTCGCTGGCACTTCAGCCCGAAGCTGCTGATAAACTTCCCACTGCTGTTCCAGAACCAGCTTTTCAGCGGCTTCCAGCGTCGCTGCATCATAGAACAGACCAACCCAGAGCGCAGACTGCGCGACCATCATTTCAGGTCGGCCAGCGTCTGCCCCGCGCATTTCAAGGAACTGCTTGAGGCGCACATCCGGGAAAACCGTCGTCAGATGATCCTCAAAGTCCCCGATCGTGGGCGTCAGACCTTCCAGACCCGGCTGTGGCTCACCATTCAGCCAGCGACGGAATGAACAACCGCTGACATCCAGATTTTTTCCATCCCGCGCTACGAAATACATGGGCACATCCAGCGCCCAGTCCACGTATTTCTCGAAACCAAAGTCTTCCCCGAAGAACAGCGAAGGCTGACCCGCCCGCTGGTTGTCGGTGTCCGTCCATATCCGGGCTCGGTTGGACAGGAACCCGTTTGCCTTGCCTTCCACGAATGGCGAATTGGCAAACAGAGCTGTCGCCAAAGGCTGTAGGGCGAGAGACACACGCATCTTGCGGGCCATGTCGGCTTCATCGCCAAAGTCCAGATTGACCTGCACGGTGCAGGTCCGCGTCATCATGTCCAGGCCAAGACTGCCGACCTTCGGCATGTAGTTCCGCATGATGGCGTAGCGGCTCTTGGGCATCCATGGCATGGAATCGCGGCTCCACAGCGGCTGGAACCCGAATGGCAGGAAGCCAATTCCAAGTTCGGCAGCCGGACCGCGAATCAGGTCAAAATGCTCCTGCATTTCAACCTGTGTTTCCTGTAGCGATACCACGGGAGCGCCCGAAAGCTCGAACTGCCCCGCAGGCTCCAGGGAAATCGACCGGCCTTTCTGGCTGTTCTGGCCAGCCAGACCGATCAGGGCTTCGCCGTCATGAATCGGGGTCCAGTCCGGCCCTTTCAGCTTCTGAAGAAGAGCGCCAATACCCTTGGGCTCGTAGGGAGGAGCCGAAAGCGGCTCACGCCCGTCATCCTGTCCCGGTAGCACAAACCCGAACTTTTCATGTTCAGTACCAATCTTCCACTCAGACTGCGGCTTGGAGCCACGCTCCAGAACCTCGACGAGCTGCGCCCGATTCTCGATCGCTGCGCTGTTAGACGTGCCGGGATTGGACATGGCGGTTTTGCCTCGGTTTGAAATCGTTGTTCGATATTGATTGAACTTGTAGCAGTTCAGACGGTCCTGTCACCCTCAGGCGCCACGTCTGAGTGCCAGACGGGCCAGCCCCGCACAGACAGCCGTTTCAGCCCGCAGGACGAGCGGCCCCAGGGAGAGGGCATGCACAGCGGGATGACGCTGAAGCATCGAAACCTCGGCGTCGGAAAAGCCGCCTTCCGGCCCGATCAGTAGAGCCGCCGCCTTCTCGGGACCCTTTTCACCGGGTCGCCGCTCCAGTGCGGCAAAAAGCGGTTTGTCGTTCGGCCAGGTGGACAGAACGGTTTTCAGGGGCTCGAGCGGCAGGATTTCGGGAATATCCAGACGCTCGCATTGCTCGGCTGCTTCGCTGGCAATCAGGGTCAGACGATCCAGATTCAGGCGATGGGTATTGGTCCGCTCCGTAATGACAGGTCGGAAGCAGGTCACACCTAGTTCGGTTCCCATCCGAATGACGAGCTCGGTCGCATCGCGTTTCAGCGGCGCAAACAGAAGCTCTACCCCTTCCGTCGCCTGGGGAGGACGCTCCATTGTTCCGAAAACGATTGTCCCGCGGTCTTTCCGTAGGGTCTGGATTGTTGCTGCCCATTCCCCGTCCCGCGCATTGAAGACGCGAACAGCGTCTCCTGGCCCCTGTCGCATGACATTGCCCAGATAATGGGCCTGACCGGCGGGGAGCGGAAGTTCAAGCCCTTCAGAGAAGGTGACATCCGGCACTTCAAGATAAAGACGGGGATCAGATCGGCTCATCCTTCCCGGATAGCGCGCAACAGCCATTGACGGAAGCGCCTCTGCCCCGCATCAGGGGCTTTGATGAGTAAAACCCGCCCCCATACCGATATCAGCCTGACAGGCTGGACCGGCCGCCTGCCTGAGCCCTGGCGGTCCTACGCGCTTCTGGCCCGGCTGGATCGCCCGGTCGGAACGTGGCTGCTCTTCCTCCCGGGCGTGTGGGGGCTTTTCCTTGCACCGGATGCATCACTCGGACTCCGCGTCCTTTACACGGCACTCTTCGCATTCGGCTCCCTTGTCATGCGCTCTGCCGGATGTGTCGTAAATGACATCTGGGACCGCGATATTGATGCCAAGGTCGCCCGGACTGCCGGCCGCCCATTGGCCAGTGGCGCGCTCTCCCTGAAGCAGGGGCTCAAGCTACTTGCGTTCCTGCTCTTCTGTGGTCTGTGTGTTCTGCTGTGCCTGCCCGTCGCCTGCTGGATCCTGGCTCCCTTCGCACTGGTACTTGTGGGTCTATATCCTGCAGCAAAGCGGGTCACATGGTGGCCTCAGCTTGTCATGGGTTTCACCTTCGGTTTTGGTGCCCCAATGGGCTATGCCGCCGCAGGTGGACGCCTCGACGGGAACGGTGCTCTGCTTTATGGGGCCGTCATCCTCTGGCAGCTTGGCTTCGATACCATCTACGGCTTTCAGGACATGGATGATGACGCGCGCATCGGCGTGCGTTCAACGTCCCGCCTCATGGAAAAGCGTGCGAAACCCTTTATCGCCACCTGTTATAGCCTGATGCTGCTGGCTCTGGGGCTGGTCGCCATCCATACCCATCTGCATCTCGGCTTCTGGCTATTCTTCGCAATCGCAGGTCTGCTGCTTCTTCAGCAGGCCCGCACACTTGACCCCTATGACGCACCGAACTGCCTGCGTCAGTTCAAGCAGAACGTCCCCATCGGTTTCCTTCTGGCTCTTGCCTTTATCTGCGGAAGACTTTGAACATTATGTCAGTCAGACTGCAGGACCCCGCGGCATTCATCCGCGAAAACACGGCAGTCGAAAGCGCCGGACTTGTTCCGGAAATTGCTCTGCATCTGGCCACAGACATCACGCCAATCTGGCAGGCCAGCGAGGCTTTTCTCGAAGCGCATGGCATTGAACCTCCCTTCTGGGCTTTCGCGTGGCCCGATAGCCAGCTTATCGCACGTTATATTCTGGATAATCCCGAACGTGTCCGGGGCAAGCGGGTTCTGGATGTTGCATGTGGATGCGGTCTGGCCGCCATCGCTGCGGCAAAAGCCGGAGCGTCTGTTGCGGAGGCCAACGATATTGATCCGATGGCTTTGGAAGTCACAGCACTCAATGCCACGCTCAACGCGGTCAACGTGAAGCTTCTTGCTGGAGATCTCGTCGGTTCAAAGCCTGACTGTGATCTGCTGGTTATCGGGGATGTCTGTTACAACGAGGCCATGGCCGCCCGGATCATGCCGTGGCTGCTGGAGTGCGCTCAATATTGCGAAGTCTGGCTCTGTGATCCGGGACGGCACTATGCGCCCAAGCTGGATCTGGACATCCTGATTCAACAGAACGTCCAGACCACTCAGGAGCTGGAAAGTGCCGACCAGCGCACGACGACGCTGTTCAGTCTACGAGGTATTTCCGCCCAAGACTGATTGCAGCCCCCGTCAATGCTGCAATCGTCGCGCCCCCAAGGCAGATAAAGGCAGGATGGGGGAAGATCGTGAAAAGAGCTGCCACAAGCAGAGCGCCAGTCGTCTGACCGCCAAGGCGCGCAACTGATAGCATGCCACTGGCCCCACCTTCCCGTCCCGCAGGGGCAGACACCATGATGGCACGGTTGTTGGGAGGCTGGAAAAGCCCAAAACCACAGCCGGCCAACAGCGTTCGCCACGCAATCGCAGCATTGCTAGCGTCGAGTGGAAGCAGCCAGAGCAATAGGAAGCCAAAAGAGGTCAAAAGCAGCCCCAGGGAAGACAGGACAGACGCCGGAAAGCGATCAGCCATTTTCCCAACCACGAACGACATCACCGCCACCCCGACAGCCCAGGGCGCAATCAGAAGCCCGATCGTGGAATCGCCGCGATGAAAGGCTGACGCCAAGGTGAAGGGCATGGCGACAATGTAAAGGTTGGAGGCCACAAAGCCGAGAAAGCCAACGAGGCAGGCCAACAGGAACGGACGCCGCGCCAGAAGATCCACGGGAACAATCGGCTCCCGGCGCCCCTTCTGATACCGGAGCAGTAGCCACCAGCAGATCAAGCCAGCACCTGTCAGCAACAATCCCGGCAGGAAATCTCCGTGCATCAGACCATCGAGACCGATCCCGAGCAGCGCAAAAGACGCCACGGTCAGGATTGAGCCGGGAATATCAGCCTGTATTTCGCTTCGTGGCGTCTGCGGCAAGGCAAAATGCGCCATGACAAGGGCGGCAAGGGCAAGAGGCAGGTTGATCCAGAAAATCCATGGCCACGTTGCAACGGAAAGGACAATCGAACCAATCGTCGGCCCAAGAGCCACGCCGATGCCAACGAACAGCCCGTTCAGGGCAATGCCCTTGCCAAGTTCTGCGTGCGGATAAATGAACCGCACGAGCGCGATGTTCACGCTCATGATACACGCACCGCCGACACCCTGAAGCGCGCGGGCCAGTGTCAGTTCCAGCAGGTTCTGGGAAAGCGCGCAGCCAACGGACGTGATGAGGAACAGGAAGATGCCAATCTGGCTCATGCGGGCAAAGCCCACTCTCGCGCCGAAAGATGCGAGAGGCAGCAGGCATGACAGATTGGCGAGCTGATAGGCGTTCACCACCCAGATTGCCCTGGACGACGGTGCGTTCAGGTCGTGGGCGATAGAGGGAAGCGCCACATTTGCAATGGCGTAATCCAGAACGGAAAGGAGCAGTCCAAGAAGAACGGCTGACATGGCTTTGACACGCTGGGCTCCGTAAAGCCCAGCGTGTCGTTGTGGATCGGAGGCGAGATCACTCTCTCCAGCCGTAGCGGCTTTCATCACGATTAACGTCCCAGATCCTTCAGTTTCTTACCGGCGAAAAGATTGGCTTCCAGTGTCTCAAGGGAGACACCTTTCGTTTCCGGAACCATCATGAGCGTGACAAGCACGAAAAGTCCATTGAACGCAGCAAACATAATAAAGGTGGATGCTGCCCCCATTGCCACGATGACCATCGGAAAAGTCTTGGAAATTAGCCAGTTTGCCCCCCAGTTTGTGACAGTGGAGCAGCCAATTCCAAAATCACGTCCCCGCGTTGGCTGAACTTCAGAACACAGGGTCCAGACCAGCGGTCCCTCACCAATTGCGAATCCGGCAACGAACAGCAGGACAAATCCGCACAGGGCAATCTGGGCCTCAAAGCTCGATGCCCCTACTTCCAGCAGTACGCCGACGCCCAGCAATGCGAGACCGGCAATAACGCAACTCAGGATGAGAAGCGGGCGACGTCCCCACTTGTCCACGCAGGCAATGGCCACACCCGTCAGAATCATGTTCGTCAGACCAACAAGTGTGGTGGCCCAGATAGAGGCATTGACGCCGAAATGAGCGGCCTGAAACACGCGCGGCGCATAATACAGCAGCGCATTGATCCCGGTCAGTTGCTGCATGACCTGAAGAAGCATACCCAGATAAACAGAGCGGCGGAAATTGGGATTGCTGCGGAACAGACCAAACCCGGCATCACTGCTTTTGTTCAGACGCGCCTGAATATCGGCCAGTTCAGCCTCTGCCACTTCTTCATCAGACCGCAGACTGTTGAGCACGCGACGCGCATGATCCTTGCGCCCCTGCATCATGAGCCAGCGTGGACTGTGCGGAAGGATCAGAACGATTCCAAGGAACAGCGTCGCTGGGACAGCCATAATCCCGAGCATCCAGCGCCAGTGCTGGCCGCTTGCAAGCAGACTGTCTGACACAAACGCCAGAAAAATGCCGAGTGTGACCATCAACTGGTAGAACGAGATCATGGACCCACGAGCGGATTCAACGGTAATCTCGGAAATGTAGAGCGGTGCCGCGAATGCAGCGAGCCCGACGGCGAGCCCCAGGAAAACGCGCCCGACAATCAAAACCAGCGGAGACGGCGCCAGAGCACACAGCAGGGTCCCAAGCAGGAAGAGGATTGCTGCCATAAGCATGGCGCCTGTGCGACCATACTGACTGGAAACGCGACCGGCGATGAGGGAACCAAACGCGGCGCCGGCCATCATGGAGGAGACGATCCACCCTTGCAGAGCATCGCTTGCATGGAAATCTGTAGCGATAAAGGGCAATGCGCCTGCGACGACGCCCGTATCAAGACCGAACATCAGACCGGCAAGTGCCGCCATGATTCCCAGTGCCGTGGCACGTGCCGTGCTGCGTTGAAGCTCCCCCGAAACGTCCTCACTGCGAACCGCAGCAATCCCGACCATAATTCCTATTCCTCATCCTTAACTCAGGCCTGACTGATGGCTGGCAGCCTTTCTAGGGCCGAATACCAACCATCGCCAGTCTGTGGAGAGGGATTAGATATACGAAAACAGGGAGTTTTATAGTCCAGTTTCGCCATTCTGTTCCGGTATGCGTACGATGCATAACGGAACAGAAATGGAAATCACTTATCTGCGTAAGGATTCTTCGTGCCGCGCAGCTGGATACGGATGGGCACGCCAGGCATGTGGAATGTCTCTCGCAGACCATTCACCAGATACCGCTTGTAGGCATCCGGCAGCATCTCTGCTCGTGTTCCAAACAGGAGGAATGTTGGTGGACGCGCCTTGACCTGCGTCATGTAACGCAGCTTGAGGCGGCGACCATCGACCAGTGGTGGCTGATGGCGATCCAGCATTTCCTCAAACCAGCGGTTCAGTTCACCCGTCGTGACGCGCGAATTCCAGATTTCGTAAGCCTTGCGCACGGCTGGTAGCAGACGATGAACACCTGCCCCCGTCAGCGCAGAGAACGTCACCACGGGAATGCCACGGACCTGAGCAAGGGACGTCTCGATCCGGTCGGAAATAGCCTTGCGGGTCGCAACGCGATCTTCGACAGCATCCCATTTGTTCAGCGCCAGAACGCAGGCACGGCCTTCTTTCTCAATCAGGCGGGCAATCTGCAGGTCCTGCTCATGAACACCAAGCGTCGCATCAATGGTCAATACAACCACCTCTGCCATCTTCAGCGCTTCAATAGACGCGGAAACTGACATGCGCTCAAGATGCTGCTCAACGCGGGCACGTTTGCGCATTCCAGCTGTATCGACGAGACGGATCGGGCCGTGTTCATCATGCAGGTCCACGGAAATCGAGTCACGGGTCAAACCGGCTTCCGGGCCGGTAATCATACGTTCCTCGCCCAGCAGGCAGTTCAGAAGCGTTGATTTTCCTGCATTCGGACGACCAACAATCGCAAGATGCAGCGGACCAGGCGGACGTTCTTCCTGCTCTTCGGCTTCTTCCGGCCCTTCATCACGGCGACGACGACGTTCCTGACGGGGTGCGTCAGGAAGGCGATCAACAATCTCGCCCATAAGATCACTGATGCCTTCGCCGTGCTCGGCAGAGAGAGCCAGCGGCGTACCAAGGCCGAGGGAATAGGCTTCCAGAGCCGCATCCGTACCTGCCTGCCCTTCCGCCTTGTTCGCAATCAGCATGACCGGGCGGTTCTGACGACGTAGCCAATTGGCAAAATGGGCATCAGTCGGCGTGATACCGGCACGGGCATCAATGCAAAACAGAACCAGATCCGCCATGGAGACAGCGGATTCGGACGAAGCCCGCATACGGCCAAACAGCGTATCCGGAGCGGCTTCTTCAAGACCGGCCGTATCAATGATGCGGATGCGACGACCACGCATGAGGGCTTCGCCCTCCTTGCGGTCGCGGGTTACGCCCGGCTGATCGGACACAAGCGCCTGACGGCGCCCGACAAGCCGGTTGAAAAGAGTGGATTTCCCGACATTCGGGCGCCCGGCGATAACTACGATGGGCAGGTTCTCAGAGGTCATTTATTCAGCCATAGGCCCGCAGAACAGCATCCTGGGACAGTGTCAGAACCAGACCGTCACAGACGATTGGCTGAACCTGGCATGGCGCCGTGGTTTTACGGGTCGATTCAATTTTGCCAGTTACGGCATCAACAATCACCATGCCTTCCTGAGGCAGGGTAGAGAAACAGAGCAGCTTGCCGTTCACCAGAAGAGGACCGACCCACTGGACGGCCTCCTTCTGCACTTCCTGACGGCGGAAGCGACGAAGCTGTGTAATCCAGCGCACGTGACCCGACAAGCGATCAAGGCAGGCGAGCTGCTGATCCGTGGAGAGGACAAACATCCAGTCTCCACAGATTGTCAGGGGCGTCTGCCCACTAACTTCACGCTCCCACAAGCGACGGCCGGACCGCATATCCACGGCCACGAGAACGCGGGACATAGAGATGGCGTAAGCCGTACCGTCCTTGATGACGGGGGCGCCACGGATGCAAGAAAAGTCCAGCATGGCGCCCATGCCATTGGCACCGCCAAGGCTGTCGCTCCAGACCATCTCACCAGACGTTGCACGCAGGGCAACAAGGTCACCGCTGCCAAAACCTGCAAGAACCACGCCATCGACGATAGCGGGCGCGGCCTGACCAAAAACGACAGTGTCCGCACCGGTCGCCTGATACGTCCAGACCTGCCGGCCCGTCGCAGCTTCCAGCGCAAACAGGCGCTCATCAATTGTTCCGAAAACGACCAGCCCATCGGCAATGGTCGGAGCGGAACGACCCGGAGTACCAAGATCGACCGTCCACTTGATTTTGCCCGTGGCTGCCTCGACGGCAAGCGCCTGAGCCACACCGTCCACGATGTAAAGCGTGTCACCATCCAGAGCGACACCGCCACCGATATTGGTGGAACGGGACTTGCGTGGCGCTGGCTGATGCGACCAGAGTTGCTTCATGCCCGGCCACGTCCATGCCTTCACGACGCCCTGGGCATCTGTTGTGAAGATCCGACCATTTCCGATCACCGGCGGTGACTGAATCGCACCGCGGCTGTTCGGCATGATGGCGACCATGGACAGGAAGCTCGTCGGGTTGACCTCGGCGCCGATCGAACGGCTCCATTTGAGGTTGGCTCCGCTGCCAATGGCGTTGACCGAAACATGATCCGGTGTGCGGTCAGGCTGAAGCCATTCCGTTACGGCCTGCGGCGCCGAGAGGCTGATGGGCGTATGATCTTCCGGGTCAACGGTCAGACCAGCGCCGGTAGACAGCACGTCAATACGATGCCCGGCCAGCATGGGCTTCTCATCGTCATTGAAGAGGCTGCACCCACCCAGTGCTGTCAGGGCAGCACCGGAGCACGCGACCTGCAACAGAGAGCGACGGTTCACGGTCGAGGAAGATCGGTCAGGGCGGCGCATCAACCAGCGTCTCCAAAGGTTTCAAGCAGGGCCTGTGCACGGGCACGAACCCCTTCAGGGGCAGCGGCATTACCACTGATCTGCGTCAGAAGACGCTGGGCTTCTTTCTGCTGATCGGCGGTTGCGCCCGATCGCAGATCCAGCCCGGCCAGACCTTCCTGCGCCAGTACTCCCCAGGCCCCGCCATTCTGGGCAAGTCCTTCATAACCGGGACGCAGCGTCTTCGGGTCTGCCGTATTGGTCTGGGCGTTCAGGACCATGTAACGCGCCATGTCCTTCAAAGCAGGTTCAGCAGCAGAATCGGCCGCGACGCTATTCCAGGCTTTCAACGCAGATGCCGTATCGTGATCCTGCATCTTAAGGTCAGCCAGACGCAGTGCGGCATAGGAGCGCACACCGGCGGGACCATGATCGGCCAGATCCTGGAAAGTGGCTTCAGCCTGCTGCGTGACAGACTTGTCATGCTTGGGATCAGCCAGCGTTTCGAGTGCCGTGAAATACCGGGCGGAAGCCGCACCCTGCGCCGCCTTGCGGGCATGAGTCTGCCATTCCCAGACACCACCGCCGATCGCGCCCACGACGACGACACCTGCCACGACAGCACCCCATCGACGTGCAGCTGCCCGTAAGCGCTGAAGCCGAATTTCCTCGTTCACCTCTGTGATGAAATCGTCCGCCACCTGGTCCCCTGTTGGATCGGTTTTGTAAAGTTCTGGCGGAACCATACAGGTGCCGCACGTTTGCGGCAAACGCTTCGCTTGAGAAGCTGTTACCGAAAGAAATTCAGGACCGCTTTAGGGCTTCCTTAACCCCTGCCAGACGATCTTCTCCGGCATGAAGAAACCAGCCCTGCTGCTGCCATCCGCCCTGATGCTTTGCGCTCTCGGCGGATGTGCCCCGGACCGTATTGCATCTGCCATCACCGGCAAGGACTGCAACACGGCCTATCTCTATGATGACGAAAGCTTCTGCTCCCGCCCCGTCGGACCGCCCCCTCCCCAGCCTTATTGTACGACCAGCTTTGAAGGGACAGACTGCTGGGCCAGACCGGATCTGATGCCTAACGTAGCCCGCCAGACCTATGAAGGCCCGACGGGTCTGACGCCCCTGCAAAATCAGACGCGTATGGGCCAGTAACGTTTTTTAGTGATGTCCAAGCTTGCGCCCAGCGGCTGTTAGTTCAGCGGACAGCTTCTGGAACGACCCGGCAATGCGGGACTGCACAGCCGCACTCGCCGTATGAATATGCGAGATCTTGGCGCTCGCTTCCTGACTGATGGCGGTTTCTTCGCGATTGGCCTGCCCTGACACGCAGGCGTTATAGGCCCGGGCATCTTTTTCGTAAGCCGTCACGCGGTCCACGCTCTCGTTGTACTGGGCGACGGTCCCGGCCTTGACCGTGGGTGCCGTTGGCTCGGCACCACATTTAGGCGCACTCCAGCCGGAGTCGGCAGCCATGGCTGTGCCAGCAGCAAGCGCGGACAGAAGAGACAGGCCGCAAAGCGCGGCGACGGGACGAATCATAAAGCTCCCTTTCATGGTCGAAGCGTCGCGCGCCCTACGCCCCGATCAAGGCGCAAATTTGGCAAAACGTCCCGTTGCATTTCCAATGACTTCATCATCCTGCATCACGACCGTTCCACGTACGATGGTTGCCATTGGCCAACCTGTCACCTGAGTGCCATCAAAAGGCGTCCAGCCGGCCGGAGACGCGATCCAGTCGTTCGTGATTTCGCGCTGCGCCTTCATGTCCACGAGCGTGAAATCCGCGTCGAAACCGACAGCCATCCGCCCCTTTGTCTGAAGTCCGTAAACACGTGCCGGACCGGCAGCCATCAGATCGACAAGGCGGGGCAGACTCAGACGACCAGCATTCACATGATCGAGCATGACCGGCACGATTGTCTGAACGCCCGTCAGACCGGCGGGGCAGTTCGGCCATGGACGCGTCTTGGCCTCAAGCGGATGCGGTGCATGATCGGACGAGACGACATCCACGCGACCATCCTGAATGGCCTTCCAGCTTGCTTCGTAGTGATACCGATCCCGAAGCGGCGGATTCATGACTGCGAGACCACCCAGCTTCTCGTAACACTCCGGGCCAACCTGCGTGAGATGATTGACCAGAACCTCAACGGTCGCCACGTCCCTGAATCCCGCCATATACTCCAGTTCTTCCGCCGTGGAAGTATGGAGAATATGGGCCGGGCGCCCCGTCTTGCGGGCAATCGCCATAATCCGGCGGGTGCCGAGAAAAGCGCATTCCACATCCCGCCAGATGCTGTGCGTGGCGTAGGGCTGCCCTTCATGGAACATCGGCTTGCGTTCCTGAAGACGGTATTCGTCTTCAGAATGAAAGCAGACACGACGATGACCGGAGCGCATGACCGCTTCGATGCCCTCATCGTCTTCAATCATCAGATTGCCGGTTGAAGAGCCCGCAAAGACCTTGATTGCGCAGACGCCCGGCTGCTGCTCCAGCATGGCGAGATCTGGCGTATTGTCGCGGGTTGCGCCGATATACATGCCAACGTCCACATGGGCGACCTTGCTGATGTGCTCGCGCTTCCAGTCCAGCATCGCCTTGTCCGTGACGCTCGGGGATGTGTTGGGCATGTCAAACACGGTCGTCACACCACCAAGAGCCGCAGCGCGCGTCCCGGTTTCGAGCGTTTCAACAGCCGCATTTCCCGGATCGCGCAGATGCACATGGCTGTCGATCAGACCAGGAAGAACATGCAGACCGGTCGCATCAATCACACGGTCGGCGTCATCGTTTTTCGAGACGGACAATGAAGCGATGCGACCATCACGGACGCCCAGATCAGCCTCGGCCTCACCCCATGGAAATACGCAGCGGCCGCCCCGGATAATCAGATCGTAATGCATGGTCTCTCCTTAATTCAGTCTGATGAAAATCGCGCTCAACAGGCGCGGGACAGCGTTTCAAAAACATCCGCGTCTGCCGGGATGCCTTCGATATGATGACGGTGCCACAGCGCATAGAACAGCAGCGTCCAGGCTCGTCGGGCATGTCCGCGCTGTCTGGCCGTGGAGAAAAGGCGCTCAACCCGATGGGGTGGCATGAAGGCCTGAATGCAGGCCTGCTGCGCCACGAGCGGAGCCAGTCGTTTTGACTGCCCCTCAATCCATACTCCGACCGGAACGGTAAAACCCTGTTTGGGCGCGAACGGGCGAGCCTGCGGCAATGCATCCTGAAGCCAGCGCCGCAGAAGCCACTTGCCGCATCCATCACGGACCTTGAACCGATCCGGCAAAGACCAGATCGCCTTGGCTACGACGGGGTCCAGCAAAGGCGTGCGACCTTCAGCGGAATGCGCCATCAGGCAACGGTCCAGCTTGAGTAGAAGATCGTTCGGCAACCATTCGGCAGTATCGAGGGCCTGCACGGCAGGCAATCCGGTCAGACGCTGGGAAAGTTCCATGGCAGCTAAACCTGACCGCCACTGTCTCCCCCGCCCCGGAAGGCTGCGGCCGAATGTTCCTGAGCGCCAGGGCGTTCTTCCGCCCCGCCACCACGGTTTCAGTGCACGGCGATAGCGGCCATATCCGGCGAATAACTCGTCCCCGCCTTCGCCACTCAGAATCACCGTGACATCCTTGCGAGCCTCCTGCGCGAGGAACCACGTTGGAATGATGGCGTAATCCGCAGCCGGATCGTCCATACAGGCCACGATGGCCGGGAGATGCTCCCAGACCATGGCTTCCGTAACGGTCAGGACGTGGTGATCGGCTCCAACAGAAGCCGCCAGAGCCGCAGCATCACTGGCTTCATCTGCTTTTCCGCTGTCAAAACGGGCGGTCCAAGTTTTGGGATGGGGCAGACCCAGCTTATGGGCGGCGGCAAGAATGGTAGAACTGTCGATCCCGCCAGACAGGAACAACCCGAGGGGCACATCAGCCCGCAAATGGGCGTGAACGCTATCCATCAGGGCAGTATCCAGTCGACGGAGGGCCTGATCATCCGTCAGATCGGCCGGGATTGGCGTCGTCGCCTCCTTGAGAACATGCCTGCGACGGGATTCCACGATGCGACCATCCACAATTCGCAGGGTCTCCCCCGGAAGCAGACGCCGGATGCCCGGAAAGATCGTTTTCTGGCCCGTCGTAAACTGGAGTTGCAACAGTTCGTCCCGCGCCTTTCCCCTTGCACGACGGATACCAAAACCACCAGCCAGAAGCGCCTGTGCCTCGGAGGCAAACGCTATTCCACCCTCATATTCCGCGATATACAGCGGCTTGATCCCAAACGGATCGCGGGACAGCACCATTTCATGCTGGCCCTGCTCGTTCTCCACCGCCGCAATCGCATACATGCCCCGAAGATCGTGCGTGTAGCCGGTGCCATCCCTCAGCCAGAGATAGAGCGGCGGTTCGCAGTCACTGCCTGTCTTGAAATAATTGGCCGGAAAACCTTCCCGAATGTCGGGATCATTATAGATCTCACCATTGGCGATCAGGGCCGCACTGCCGACCCGAAAAGGCTGCGTTCCCCCTACAATATCGACGATAGACAGCCGCCGATGCCTGAGGGCAGCTCCCGCAAAGTCGAGACGTCCCTCCCCATCTGGACCACGATGGAAGATGGCGGCCGACATGCGCTCCAGCGCCGCCTGATCTGGCGAATGGCCCGGAAGGCAGGAAAGTCCGGCAATCCCGCACATCAGGACAATCCCCCGTCCAGAAACTCGGACCATTTTGTCATGACAACGCTTTCGGCAAACTCGCGCTCGAACCGGGCACGACCGTTCAGCCGCAAACTCCCTGCCAGCGCCGTATCGTCCAGAATGGCTCCAATCTGACTGGCAAAAGCATCGGCGTCTTCAACAGGAGCAAGAAGACCATCTTGCGTTCCGGCAAGAATTTCCTGTGGCCCCTGAATGGCGCTTCCAACAACCGGGACGCCTGCGGACAGCCCTTCAATGACGACATTTCCAAGCGGCTCGATCCGGGATGGACAAACCATAACGTCACAGGCTCTCAGCCAGGGACCACTCTCAGCCACCCAGCCCGGCAAGTGCACACGATCCGAAAGCCCCTCCTTCCGGATCAGGTCTTCAAGCGCGGCGCGTTCCGGCCCTTCCCCACCGATCACGAGATGCACGCCGGGAAGGCGCGTCATGGCCCGAATCAAGACGTCAAAGGCCTTGTTTTCATGCAGCCTTCCGAGCGCCAGCACGAAAGGCGCGTCTGAGGGCAGAAACTCCGGACGGGCCGACTGAACCGAAGCGAAATCAGTCGCAAAATTCGGTACGTAATGCACGCGATCTGCAGGCCAACCCTGAGTTTTCATCCACTCCGCCAGACCACGCGTATTGCCGATCAGATGCTCGCAGCGCCGGTAGTTGGACAAATCGTAATAGCCACCCAGACGCCCGGCCGTTCGCCACGGCCCTGATGGTAGCTTCCGGGCCGCTCGGCTCATCCAGGCGACGACGACATCCGGCTGAAATTCAAGCAAACTCTTCTGAAGGCGAGGCTTGGTGCCAACATCCAGCATCCCCCCAAACCGGAAGGTATGTGTCTCCACATTGGCAGCACGGAGGCGGCCTTCGCGCCCGGCATCGTGCCGGATCAGCGCCCGAACGGGACGTTGATCTGCCGTCTGGGCCATGGAGAGACGTTCGAAGAACAGTTCCGCACCGCCTCGCGCAGACCCGGCCATGACATGTGCCACTCTGGCTTTTCGCCCTGAAGGAGAAGACGGTGCCACAGGCGACGGCTGGGAAGAAACGCTCATGGCTTCTCTATCGGCCATGCAGCGCGGCGCTTCAAGGTCAGGTTCGGAAGGCTTCGGCTTTTCCATTCAAAATCGCCCGAGCAACATCCAGCACCTCCGAAGCAGACAGCCCCATCAGAGCCGCCTCTCCCTCAGTTCCTGGAGCCGAGAGCGCGAAGGCATTTTCTCCTGAGGGCGCATATTCGGACATGCGGGACGGTCCGAACAAACCAAGCGTTGGTGTCCCCGCCGCAGCAGCGAGGTGCATGAGACCGGAGTCATTTCCGACAAAGAGTGCGCACCGCCGAAGCAACGCCGCAACCTCACCTAACTCCCGGTTCCCACCCAGATCCAGCGCGTCCGGGAGGGCTTCCAGAACTGGCTTTGCCCGTTCTTTTTCCGCATCCCCCGGCCCATAGAACAAAACGGGCCGTAGATCCTGCGCTTTCAGGCCTTCCGCCAGAGCAGCAAACCGTTCTGGCGGCCAGATCTTGCCATCCCAGTTCGCGGTTGGCCCAAGAGCGAGCCATTTTCCATCCGGCAGAAGAGCGCGGGCCGACCTCTCCTGTTCATCGGATACCCACACCCGCGGCTTGGGGGCCTGATTTCGACCAAGCGCCTGACCAAGTTGCTCGACCTTGCGTCCATCCCGACGCCCACCGCGAACAATCAGTCGGCGGCGCGTTCGCAAGGTCAGGCTCAATAGCGAGCCGCGCAGATCAACCACCAGAAACCAGCGCGTCCGCACACATTGCCGCCAAAGATCGAGCCAATGGCGATCATGGCGGCGCTTTTCCATTGTGATGACGCGTTCACATCGGGGATCAGGCTCGAACAGTCCGGCAGCGACCGGGCCGCAGACAACCGTGAAAAGCGCGGAAGGGTAACGCGCCTGCAACGCACTCAGAACCCCTGTCGAAATGACGGCATCGCCCAGCCGGTTAGACGTAATGAACAGGATTTTCATCAGTCGCGGCGCCACACCGGCTCCTTGAGGCCGTCCACGAAAGCCGTATGTGCCGCCAGTTCTTCCGCGCTGGGGGGAGCCATTTTTCGTGGGGAACGATTGGCCAGAAAGTCAGCCGCACCTGTGATATTGCGGTTCCGCGACGGGCCGGCCAGACCAAGCCCACGCTGACGGCCACCCATCAGTTCCACGTACACTTCCGCCAGAAGTTGGCAGTCCAGCAGAGCGTTATGGGTGCCACGCTGGGACAGGTCGATGTTGAAGCGCCGGCACAACGCATCGAGGCTGGCAGGCATACCTGGATACTTTTTGCGCGCCATTTCCACGGTATCAATAGCCCGACTGACGTAATCCAGCGGCGCGCGGCCGCATTTTTCAAGCTCGGCGTTGACGAATTTGAAGTCGAAGCGCGCATTGTGCGCGATCATCGGGGAATCGCCGATAAATTCCAGGAACCCGTCTGCGATTTCGGCAAACTTTGGCGCGCCCTCCAGATCCTCGATCCGAAAACCATGCACTTTTGTGGCCTCGGCAGGAATGTCCCGCTCGGGATGCACCATGACGTGATAATAATTGGTGGTCGGCAGATCATCGATCAGTTCGATGGCGGCGATTTCAATGATGCGATCGCCCTGATCCGGGTCAAAGCCTGTGGTTTCCGTATCGAACAGGATCGAGCGTTTCATGGAGCCTCGCGCAGACGGTGCAGAAGAGCGCGAACCTGCCGGGCAGCAGATCCGCGGGAAAGGCCGGTTCGTATCACGATGTGCGCCCGGCGTCTGCGCTCATGGTCCGGCATCTGTCTGGCCAAAAGCGAGCGCGCCTGCTCTTCGGTCATGCGTGCTGCCCCTCGTCCGCGCTGCCGGATGCGGCTCAGACGCGTCGTTATGGGAGCCTGCACCACCACCACCACATCGCAGTTCCGATCTTCACCGATTTCCATCAGGAGCGGAATATCCAGAACGCAGAACGGTTCTTTGCGGGCACGGCATTGCCGCAGGAACCGCGCACGTTCGGCACGAACCAGCGGGTGCATGACCCCTTCCAGCTGTTTCAGAGCCAGCTTATCCCCGACGACCGCCTGACGCAGAGCATGTCGCTCCAGTTGACCATCCCTGACAGTTCCGGGGAAAAGGCGCGCAATTTCGGGGAGGGCTTTTCCTCCCGGTGCCTGTAGAGCGCGAACGGCCGCGTCGGCATCAAAGACAGGCACACCAGCCCGGCGGAACAGGGCAGCAACCGTACTCTTTCCCGCGGCCATCCCGCCTGTCAGGCCAATAATCTTCATGGATCAGCGCAGGCTGGCAGCCAGCAGGTTGAACGTGGCCTCATCCGCTTCCGGATCAACGCCAAACCAGGCCCGGAAGCCGGCCCGCGCCTGATGGATGAGCATTCCCAGTCCATCGACCGTACGTAGACCTTCTTTCTGGGCGGCTTTCAGAAGCGGCGTGTCGCGTGGGGTGTAAACGATGTCCGTCACGCACAGATTAACCCCGGCCTGACGCAGCAGCGGTTTCCAGTCGATATCGGCTTTGCCGTTCATGCCGAGCGATGTTGCGTTGACCAGCAGGGAACATCCCGAAAGCAGACTTGGCCAGTCGTGCCATTCGACCGCTTCACCGCCCTTAAGGGCCTCAACCATGGCTTCGGCACGTTCCATTGTCCGGTTCGCCACGATGACCTCACATCCGCGATCAAGCAGAGCCGCAGCAACAGCACGAGCCGCCCCACCCGCGCCAAGGATCAACGCCCGGCCTGACAGTTTAACGTCATGAGCCGTCAGATTATCGCAGAAACCCGTTCCGTCCGTGCAATCCCCGATGATCTGACCATTCTCGAAGCGAACGGTGTTTACTGCCCCGGCTCGCCTGGCCGTCTCCGTCAGACGGTCACAGGCCCTCATGGCCGCTTCCTTGTGAGGAATCGTGACATTGACACCCTGGAATCCGGCGGCGGCCAGACCTTTCAGGGCAGCCTCAAAATTCTCGGGACGCGTTGGCAGTGGGACATATGCGCCATTGACACCATGAACACGACACCAGTGATTGTGCAGTAGCGGAGAGCGTGAGTGCTCGACCGGCCAACCCATGACGCCAGCAAGTTTGGTATGTCCGTCAATCATGCAGCCAGTCTCTCCCAGACCTGAGGCAGAAGCCGCGCAAGGCGCTCTGCCCATTCCCGTTGTCCCGCGTCATCAGCGATAAGGTCCTGCCGGAGTTCAATTTCCAAATACGGCAGGCCGTTCGCTTCTGCGTGACGGGGGACGGTGTATTCGTTGCTGTCCGTCAGGATATAGGGTTCATTGTCGCCCACGCAGAGGTCTCCCTCCGCGCGAAGCATTTCGATCATCACCTGCGCCAGACGACTATCTTTGTGATGCAGGATTCCGATCTGCCATGGCCGCTTTACGCCCGCCATTTCCGGCGTGAAGCTGTGGAGGGCAATGAGCGCAGTCGGGCGGCCTGCCCGCTCCAGCAAAGCTTCGGCGATCGCATCATGATAGGGGTGCAGGATCTCGCGTTCTCGTCGGGCGCGACATTGAAGCGGAGCCTCACTGTTCCCCGGAACAGACGTTCCATCGCTGATATGCGGCATGGACGTCGGATGGCCCGGCGCGCGATTACAGTCGATGACGAGACGGGAATAGACCTGCTCGATCAGGGTAGCTCCAAGCATACCATGCAGCGTGCGCCCGACCCCGAGAATACCAATGTCCCAAGCAATATGCCTCTGCCATTCCGCCTCTTCCACACCCAGAGACCCAAGCGTTCGGGGAACGGCTTTGCCTGCATGGTCACTGACCAGAACGAATGGCGATGGCCGCGTTTCAGGAAACAGGAGAAACGGTGCCGGATCATCGGCACCCAGCAGAGAAAGGGACATTGGCTCTTTAGCGTTGTTAACCTGCGAGAGCGGACAGAGTATGGCGGACCGCATCGGCAGACCAGTCCATATTCCCGATTGCCTCGGCCACAACCTCTCCTCTGGCGTTCAGCAGCAGGGACCGTGGGACACCATGCAGGGACATGACGCTTGGCGTCAGATCCTTGAGATCGCCCGGCCGAACCTGTTTGACAGACGCCACCAGAGCATCCTGATCCGCCGTTTCCATCATGACCGAAGACGTCGGGTCCACCAGAAGAGGCAGCGTATCAATCTGATGGGCGTCATAGAAAGCACGCACCTTGGGAACGGTGCTTCCCCGTACCGCCACTGTCACGATCTGTGGCCCGTCTGCACCAAGAGCCTTGGCTGTCGCATTCACGGACGGCAGTTCACGAATGCATGGCGGGCACCACGTTGCCCAGAAATGCAGAACGAACGGCTTGCCGAACCAATGTGACAGCGGGACATCCTGATCCTGCTCATTCTTGACAGACAGGGCTGGAAGAACACGCGGCTTGGCGAGGACGCCAAAGGAATTCGGGACGAAAGGAATGCCCTTGTCTTCAGCAGACGCACTGAATGCGCGCGACGTTGCGAGAAGTCCCGCGGCACCTGTGAGGGCAGCACGACGGGTCAGTGAAAAAGCCATCAGTCAGATCCTGGTCTCGTCAGAAGGATAAAAATTCAGAGTTCGGAAAGAATGTCGTGGAGCTGCTGGGCAGCATCCGGTGCAGACCAGTTGACACCGCCCTCTGCCGAAGCACGAAGACGGCCTGATCCATCAATCAGATACGTGACAGGAATGGCGACATCGGATGTCTTGAGCCATGCCTTGTAGGGCGCTCGGTCCATCGTCCAGGCAGGAACGTGCTTCAGACCGGCAGCATCCAGAAAGGCTGCAACTTTTTCAGGCGTCGCGCTGGCCACAGCGACGGGAATGATCGGGCAGTCTGTTTCCAGGGAAGCCATGAACGCGTCCAGCTTCGGAAGTTCCTGCTTGCAGGGCCCACACCAGGTTGCCCACACATGCAGCAGGAATGGCTTGCCGCGCTGAGATTCGAGACTTTCCGTAGCCCCCGCCGGACCGGACAACTGAAGCGCGATCGGATCAAGCTTGGCCTTGCCAGCCTTCAGGCTTTTCACGGATCGAAGATTTTCCTGCTGCTCGGCCCAGGCGGCACCTGAAAGGGCCGCAGCAATGCTGGCGCAGCCAACACCCGCAATAAATCCACGCCGCCCAATCGGGACTGTCATCAAAGCACTCTCTTTCCTGTTCCTATTCCCACAACACCATTACTCTTTCAGAGCCGCAATCACTTTTCTGAACTGCGAGACAGCATCAGGGGCGTCCCAGTCCGTTTCATCCTCGATGGCCGCCCGTAGTCGCCCTTCGGGATCAATCAGATAGGACCCCGGGAAACTCAACTCACTTACGCCCAGCCACGCCCGAAACTCGTGCCAGTCTGCGGTCCATGGATCGATATGGGTAAGATTAAGGTTTTTGAGAAAGGCAGCGACATCATCCGGTCCGTGACTGGACATGGCAACCGGAACAATCGGGCTGTCATCGCCAAGCTTTTTCATAAAAGCATCAAGCTGCGGCAGTTCAATCTTGCACGGACCGCACCATGTGGCCCACACATGAAGGACGAACGGTGCCCCTCGCCACGCAGACAGGGATCGCGTGCCACCTTCAGGCCGTTCGAGCCTGAGTTCCAGCGGCGTAAGGCGTGCTGGCCCCGGCTCCAGACCCGGAACAATCGGTTTTGGACGATCTTCGGCATGTGCGGAATTGCACAGGCTGGCCGCCGCAGCTAGGCTTAGGCCTCCTGAAAGAAGGGTTCGCCGGTCGATCTGCTTCTGTTTCATCCTGTTACGGTTATCATGAAAAACGTTCCTGTCGAAAAAGAAACCGATGCTGCCTCGAGCTTTGAAGGCACGGCTGCCAACCCGCAATGGGGTGGCCGTTTCGCCTCCGGACCGGCCGCCATCATGAGCGAAATCAACGCCTCCATCAGCTTTGACAAAGTTCTGTGGCGTCAGGATATCCGCGGCTCTCTCGCCCATGCCGCCATGCTGCAGAAGGTTGGTCTGCTGACGGAAACCGAACTGGCGGAAATCCGGCAGGGTCTGGGTGATATCGCGCAGGAAATTGGCGAAGGACGTTTCGAGTTCTCCCCGGCCCTCGAAGACATTCACATGAACATCGAGGCCCGCCTGTCCGAACGGATCGGCGAGGCCGGCAAGCGTCTGCACACAGCGCGTTCACGCAACGATCAGGTGGCGACAGATTTCCGCCTGTGGGTCCGTGATGCGATTGACGGCCTTCAGGAACAGACCGCCTCGCTCATGCGGGCACTGGCGAAGCGCGCCTTGGAATATCATGCCACGCCAATGCCCGGCTTCACGCATCTTCAAGTCGCTCAGCCGGTGACGTTCGGCCATCATCTTCTGGCTTATGTCGAGATGCTGTCCCGCGACCGGGGCCGTCTGCGTGATGCCCGCGCACGCCTGAATGAATGCCCGCTGGGATCGGCTGCCCTGGCAGGAACATCTTTCCCGATCGACCGCGCCATGACGGCAGCGGCGCTGGATTTCGACCGCCCGACGGCCAACTCCCTTGATGCCGTGTCTGACCGGGACTTCGCACTGGAATTCCTGTCCGCCCTGTCCTTGCAGGCCATGCATCTCTCCCGTCTGGCAGAAGAAATCGTGATGTGGGCTTCGGCCCCGTTCGGTTTCGTCACGCTGTCGGATGCGTTCACAACCGGCTCATCCATCATGCCGCAGAAGCGCAACCCGGATGCGGCTGAACTGGTGCGTGCGAAGATCGGCCGTATCATGGGCAACTTCACGGGCCTGCTGACAGTCATGAAGGGGCTTCCGCTGGCCTATGCCAAGGACACGCAGGAAGACAAGGAACCTGTCTTTGACGCGACGGAAGCCATGACGCTCTCCCTCGCCGCCATGGACGGCATGATCCGCGATCTGAAGCCGAATGAAACGCGGATGCGCGAAGTTGCCGGTATGGGCTTCTCAACTGCAACCGATCTCGCAGACTGGCTGGTTCGGGAACTGCGCGTCCCGTTCCGGACGGCTCATCATGTCACGGGGCGTCTGGTCGGACTGGCCGAGCAGCGCGGTTGTGATCTGGCGGATCTGTCCCTTGAGGACATGCAGGCCGTAGAGCCGGGAATCAATGCTGGTATTTTCGATGTTCTGACGGTTGAATCCTCACTGGCTTCCCGCACCAGTCTGGGCGGAACTGCTCCGTCCAACGTGCGCCAGCAGGCTCAGGCCTGGCTGGAGAAACTTGGAGACGCTGCATGAAACGTTTTCTGCTTGTTGGCCTGACCCTCGTAGCGCTCAGCACTGGCCTGAGCGCTTGCGGGAAGAAAGGGGCGCCACATGCACCCGGCCCCGCTTCCGACATCACCTATCCCCGGAGTTATCCGCCTGAATAACGGGCTTTCAGATAAGTCTTACAGGGGCCGAAAACAGGCCATAAAAATCGGTAGATTTTTGAGGGTGGAATTTTCCCTTTTCTGTCAGTACCTTGCCAGGAAGAGTGTTCCCCGCATGTGCGGGGATGAACCGCCAATACGCACGCCCTTCTTCGTCTTCCGATAGTGTTCCCCGCATGTGCGGGGATGAACCGTCATTGGGCAGAACTGAGACCTGCAAAGGAAGGTGTTCCCCGCATGTGCGGGGATGAACCGATAGGAGTCATCCAATCTAGCGCCATTCCTGCGTGTTCCCCGCATGTGCGGGGATGAACCGATGAAAACACCAACGATCAAAACGCCAATTCAGTGTTCCCCGCATGTGCGGGGATGAACCGGTCCATAACGCTAAAGCCCGCTTTCTGGCATCGTGTTCCCCGCATGTGCGGGGATGAACCGACGCCGGCAGCCGTGTAGCCGGTCAGAGCAATGTGTTCCCCGCATGTGCGGGGATGAACCGGACGGCATTTTTCAGAAGCACGCGCGCATCATGTGTTCCCCGCATGTGTGGGGATGAGCCGCGTGGGTCTCCGGCGTGTTCCCCGCGTAAGCGGGGACGAAGGGACTACTGGTGGCCGCAACTTCGATCTCGCCAAATAGTCCTCGCCTACTCGGGCGTGGATCTACCGCGAGAAGCGATTCCACTTTCTTCAGCCTCAGCGTTTTTCTGAAAACTCTACAGATGCAACAGCCGCCATCAGCTGTCCGCCAGAGCCTGGACTACCAGCGGGTGCGTCAGAACGTTTTCTGCAGGCCAGCCCATCGCCCTGAGCGCTCGAACCCCCTCTGCACCATCCCTTTTGGAAAGCTTCTTTCCGCTCTCATCCAGAATAAGAGCGTGATGCCTGTACTCAGGTTCAGGCCATTTCATCAGGGTCTGAATTACACGATGAATGGATGTCGCAGCGTAAAGGTCCTGCCCTCTCGTGATGCAGGTCACGCCCTGAAGGGCATCATCGTGGGTGACGCACAGATGATAAGACATGCCCGTATCTCTGCGTCCCAGAACAATATCACCAAATTCATCCGCACGCCCCGCAATCCGACCATGACCCGCTTCATACCAGGACGGCACACCGTGAATTTCGTTCAGAGCGCGCTGCATATCGAGCCGCCATGTCGGTGCACGTCCACTCTCCAAGGCTCCGGTATTTAAAGCTCTGGTCCGGCAGGTTCCCGGATAGAGGGCACTCCCATCCGGTGCCCGTTGCCCGGATGCCGCCGCAGCAATGTCGGACCGGGTGCAGAAACAGGGATAGAGCAGCCCGCGCTGTCGGAGGTGATCCAGAACACTCGCATAGGCGCCCATATGCCGCGATTGCTGAAGAACGGGTTCCACAGGCCACAGACCAAGCCATTGAAGATCTTCCCGGAGGGCCTCCGTCAGCGCAGGCGTACACCGTGTGGTGTCGATATCTTCTATCCGCACCAGAAAGCGCCCTGACGGCCCAGCTGTCTTCCGCGCATGAAGGGCAGAAACCACATGCCCAAGATGCAGGTATCCGGTTGGGCTTGGGGCAAAACGGGTTACGGGCGGGAGCGTCATCAAGCTGTCATCAGGGTTTTCTTGCAGTCTGTGAAGTTTACTGAAATAGTCGTCTCAAAGAAGCCGACGACGCATGTTTATCGGCGTTTGTCTTATCGTTTTCTACGCCGAAGTTTCCCGCATGTGCCGTCCTCTCAAAAAGGGATGCGCGTGGTGCCTGTCAGTAGTCAGCATTTTCCGGCTCTTGTTCTGAATGCGGATTTTCGTCCGCTGTCGTACTTTCCGCTATCGCTCTGGTCATGGCAGGAAGCCGTGAAGGCCGTCTTTCTCGATCGGGTCTCCGTTCTGTCTGAATATGAGGACGGCGTCGTTCATTCCCCCAGCATGACAATGCGCCTCCCCAGCGTGATTGCCCTGAAGGACTATATCCCCTCAGCCCGAAAACCAGCCTTCACTCGCTTTAATGTGTTCCTGCGGGATAACTTCTCCTGCCAGTACTGCCATGACCGATTGCCAACGCATGAACTGACTTTTGATCATGTCATTCCCCGCGCCAAAGGCGGAAAAACAACCTGGCAAAATGTGGTAACTGCCTGCAGCCCCTGCAATCTTCTCAAAGGCTCCCGCCTCCCCAAAGAAATCGGCATGTACCCGCACCGAAAACCTGATCAGCCGAGCAGTCGCCTTCTTCAGGAAAACGGGAGAACCTTTCCACCCCACTATCTGCACGAAAGCTGGCGTGATTATCTGTACTGGAACACTGAACTGGAGACGTAAGCCAGCGTTCAGTGACTCCAACTCAGCAAGGATCATGTTCCATGCGTAAAAGTTTTCTGACTGCAGCTCTCGCCCTCGGCCTGTCCGTGACGGCTCTTCCGGCTTCTGCTGAAACAATCCATCTCTTCGGCCCGTTCAAGACCGAACATGGCGCCACGTCCCCAATCAAGGGATCGGCCTCCGCCGTGCTGGACACGACGAAGAATACCCTCACCTACCGTTTTGAAGATAACGGCCTGACCGGTCCTGTCACCGCTGCTCATCTACACGGCCCGGCTGCCGATGGCGAAGATGCTGGTGTCATCGTGCCGATCAACGGCCCCTACCAGACCCGCATGACAGGCACGCTGAACCTGTCCTCCGATCAGGTGAAGGATGTTCTGGCTGGCAAGAGTTACATCAACCTGCACACCGAGAAATTCCCGGATGGTGAAGCCCGTGCCCAGCTCACAACAGAACTGACCGGCCACAAACACCACATGGATCACTGAAATAAAAAAGGCCTGCCCCTTCTCGAGGCAGGCCTTTTTTCTGTTCAGGGCGTAGCCCTCATTCCCACTCGATCGTTCCCGGTGGCTTGGACGTGATGTCGTAAGTCACGCGGTTGATGCCACGGACTTCGTTGACAATACGGCCTGCAACGCGGTTCAGGAATGCGAAATCGAACGGATAGACTTCGGCCGTCATACCATCCGTGCTGGTCACGGCCCGCAGGGCACAGGCCTGATCGTAAGTCCGACCATCGCCCATGACGCCCACGGTACGGACCGGAAGCAGCACCGCGAAAGCCTGCCAGATTGCGTCGTACAGACCGGCATTGCGGATTTCTTCCAGATAGATCGCATCGACCTTTCGCAGAAGATCCAGCTTCTCCTTATCAATTTCGCCCGGAATACGAATCGCCAACCCCGGACCAGGGAACGGGTGTCGACCAACGATATTCTCGGGAATTCCCAGCTCACGGCCCAGTTCACGGACTTCATCCTTGAACAGTTCCCGCAGCGGCTCGACAAGCTGCATGTTCATGCGCTCGGGAAGACCACCGACGTTGTGATGGGACTTGATGGTAACGGACGGACCACCTGTGAAGCTGACGCTCTCGATCACGTCCGGATAGAGCGTACCTTGTGCAAGGAACTGTGCACCACCAAGCTTTGCAGCTTCTTCTTCGAAGACTTCGATGAATAGACGACCGATGGTCTTGCGCTTGACTTCCGGGTCCTTGACGCCTGCCAGTTCGCCCAGGAACAGGTCGGATGCGTCACGATGAACCAGACGGATGTTGAAGCGACCACGGAATGTCTTGACGACTTCGTCGGCTTCACCAGCACGCAGGATGCCCGGATCAACGAAAATGCAGGTCAACTGATCGCCGATAGCATCATGAATCAGCTTCGCAGCCACTGAACTGTCCACACCACCGGACAGGCCGCAGATGACACGCCCATCCCCGACCTGCTTGCGGATACGGGCGATTTCCAGTTCACGGAAGCCAGCCATCGTCCATGTGCCACTGCAACCTGCCACATCATGCGTAAAGTTGCGGATCAGCGCAGCGCCATGTGGCGTATGCACGACTTCCGGATGGAACTGCACGCCATACAGGCGACGGCCTTCATCAGCGATGATCGCGAACGGAGCACCTTCGGAATAGGCAACAGCGCGGAAGCCCGGCGGAAGCTGCGTTACGCGATCGCCATGGCTCATCCAGACCTGTTCGCGCTTGCCGCGCGCCCAGACGCCACGGAACAGCGCACAGTCTTCAGCGATGTCGATATAAGCGCGACCAAATTCACGATGCTCGTGTGTTTCGACCTTACCGCCCAGCTTCTGGCACATGGCCTGCTGGCCATAGCAGATTCCGAGAACCGGACGATTCAGGGAAAACACGATATCCGGAATCGCCGGGGCGTTTTCATCATGAACGCTGGCAGGGCTGCCCGACAGAATGATACCGCGCGGGTTGAATTCGCGGATTTTTTCGTCTGTTGCCGTGAAAGGCCAGATTTCGCAGTAAACGCCGCTTTCGCGCACGCGGCGGGCGATAAGCTGCGTTACCTGGCTTCCGAAATCCAGAATGAGGATGCGGTCTTCATGGAGCGTTTCGTCGAGTTTTGCGACGGTGCTGGCGTCCTGCTGGGTCAATGTGATGGCCTCGCGTTCCGTGTTCATGGTGCGTTTTGATGCTCTCCTATAAGGTGTTGTGTCGTCTGCGTCATCCATTCTGCATCACAGGACAGGCACAACATGCGCCCGATTGCTCTTTTTTCTTTTTCTGCACTGGCATTTCTCGCTGCGTGCGCCACGCCTGACCCTGGGCAGGACCCTTCCGGCCGCTGGGTCGGCGCTCTCGTAACCGATCAGGGCACCTGCCCGACCGAACGGACGTCTACGCTCGAAATCCGTGGCAAAAATATTGTTTTCACGCCCGCTGACGGCTCACAGGTCCTGACAGGCCTCTATCAGCCCGGAACACATCATTATCATGCAGAGCTCGCCAGCAAGGACACGAGCGGTCATCCCTCCCCGCTGGTTTTCAACGGTTATCCGGTAGGGCAGGCCATTGGTGGAACATTCGGCTCGGCGGCATGCCGCGCTCACATCACCATGACAAGAAAGTAGAAATTATTTTCAGAGGGGGGTTGTCAGGCCTAAAAACCGCCTGTAAAACCCCGCCTCAAGACGCACCCGTAGCTCAACTGGATAGAGCACCAGACTACGAATCTGG
>NZ_BANH01000027.1 GCF_000964465.1 Gluconobacter thailandicus F149-1 = NBRC 100600
AGCCGGGGCCAGTCCCCAGCCGCTCGGTGGAGGGAGGGTAAACCCTATGTCAGATGTCTATCTGTCTGTTTTCGCCGGAGTATTCGGTGTTTTAACCTTTGTTTTCTTTGCCGCCGCGTATCTGTCGGAAGTCCCAGAGGCTCCGTCAGAAGGCGTTCTGGAAAACCCGCGCTGTCTTCTTTGTGGCGCTCTTGCCTGTTGCTGTTTTGGCAGCTTCGTCGCGCTGATGTTCTGCCTCACACTTATCAATCATTGAAGGAGCCTAACCATGTTCCCATCCATCAATCTCTCTGGTCGTGTTGGCAAGGATGCGACGCGCAAGACGTTCGGCAACGGCGGCGGATATGTGGTTTTCCGCGTAGCGTGCTCGAAGAATGTGCGTTCGCAGCAGTCCGAAACCGGCTGGCGCGAGCTGACCGAATGGGTCGAAGTCCGCGTCGATCTCCGGCAGGAGAAGCGCGCCGAGTATGTCGAAAAGAATGCGACACAGGGGCGGCAGGTTGAGGTCCGGGGCGATCTGCGTTCGGCCACTTTCCGGCCGCAGGGCGCAACCAATGATGTCACGATCTGGTACGTCGATCCGACGGATTTCGAATTCAAGGGCCGTCCCGCACAGCAGCGCGGGCAGGGGGCCGATGCTCCACCGGCCGACCAGTGGGAGGGAGAAGATCCGTTCGACCGGAAATAAGCAGGGGAGGGGAGCCGTCTTCGGGCGGCTCTTCACTTGCTTTTTCAGGCCCGTTCGCGCACATGCTATCGTGTCGTCGCGTGACGGGTTTACCCTCCCATATTTGCTTCGCAAGATGCAGACACGCGGCGACACCATCCCCATAAATTCTTGGTTCCGCTTGCAAAATCGGCTATTATGACCGCTTACCAGTCAGGAGCGAGCGTGATGGGACAGACCCTTTCCGCCAGACCGATCAGCGCAGAAGAATCCGCGCAGCGTCGTCGCGCCGTCGAGGAAGCCCGGGCGGCAAACTACCGGCAGGGATACGTCCATGATCCGGTTCTTGAAGAGGCGAACGAACGCTATATCCGGGGCGTGATTTCGCTCGAAGACCTGCGCCGCGAGATGCGCGACGCCATCCGGGCCGGTCGCTAATCCGCGGCCGCCATGAGTACCGGCGATCCGGGGCGCGGTTATACCTATCCCACCAATTCCAACGATCCGGATCAACAGGATGTCTTGCGCAACCGGCTGGACCTACGGTCGCGCGCGGCACTCAATCGGGCCGAATACAGGATCACCAGTGACCGCATGATCGACATCCGGCTGGGTTCAGGCCCGGCCGGTAATTTCGATGCGGCGCACCTCAAAGCCATTCACCAGCATCTCTTCGGCGAGATTTACGAATGGGCCGGACATACGCGCAACGAGCGGCCCGTTGTGGATGGACGACCGGTCGAGCCCATCGAATTCATGACCAAGGGCAGCACGACTTTCCTGCCGGGTTCGAGGCTCGATCGCGGGTTGGCCGAGGCATTCCGGCCGATCCGTGATCCCGATGTCCTGAAGGGCTCTAACGTCGAGCAGTTTTCCGCCGTGGCCGGTCGCGTCATGTCCGAGCTTAATTTTGTCCATCCTTTCCGCGAGGGAAATGGGCGGGTTCAGGAAGCCTTCATCGCCACGCTTGGGCAGAAGTACGGGCATGATGTCGATTTCTCCGTTATCACCAAGCCGCGAATGCTGGCCGCCTCCATCGCGGGTGCTGATGACCCTGCCAACCCGGCCATGCGTCATCTGGTCGAGGACGCGACGGACCGGGGAAGGGTGGCCGCCCTTCGGACAGCGTTTGAGCATCTGCGACAACAGGGTGCGGAGCCTTTGGCCCAGGACGTGCGGACCGCGCGTCCCGGCGAACAGATCACGGGCGTACTGGTCGCCACAGATACGCACAGCAGCAGCGTGAACACGGGAAAGGGCATCATCGTTGTACCGACGCAAGATCTCGGCCGCCAGAAGGCGGCCGCCGGCGACGACGTGACCGTGACTGTCAAATCCGGGTTCTCCGCAGCAGCGGCAGACCGCACAGCGCAGGAAAAGCCCGCCACCAGCCAGCGCGCTGCAAGCTACTGGTCCGGCCAGGTGCAGAAAGGGCAGGGTGCGCGATCCAGCCCCGCAGGCGTTATGAAGGAACCGGACGCGTCCGCGGCCAAACCGCGAGGCCCGAAGCTCCGCTAACCGGAAGGACCGCGCCCTGTTTCTTTCTCTCGAAACGCTCTGGTTGATTGGCGGCTCCTGCGTAATTGGTGCGGTCGTATGGCATGTCCGCCGCCGACCGCTTGGCAAGGCAACGCCGGCGACGCTCTCGGCCGACACGCCGGCCGAGAGCGTGCAGGAACCGCCCGAGCAGAACCAGACAGAGCGGGAAGCTATCCTGCGCAAACGCTATCAGCCCAAAGCCCTTCTATCGGATTGGGAACGCCGTGCCCTTCTTGCCTTTCGGGCGCAGATTCCGGCCGGACACTATGTCTGCCCGCAGGTGCGGCTTGCGGAGCTGGTAAGCATCGTGGTCGATCCACGCCGCTTTCCCGAGGCGTTGAATCGGGTAGCCGGTAAAAGTCTCGATTTCGTGGTGATCGAACTGGCGACGGGGCGGCCGGTCCTTGCCATCGAACTCGATGATAGAAGCCACCAGCAGCGACAGCGGCAGGACCGCGACCGCTTCGTCAACGATCTGATGGAAGCCCTCAACATTCCGTTGCGACGCTTTACACCGTCGATGACGCTCGACGTTTCCGGGCACTTCGCGCCCGGTCCGTCAGCGCGTCAGGTACTCGCGCGGCCAGCGCGCTAAAGCAGCCAGCGCCGCACATACTCCGCCCGCGATGAATGTCTTGTACGCAATGAGGATTCCGGCTGACCAGAGCAGCGACGCACCATGAATGAAGCAGAGCACCGCCAATATGGCGGCCGGAAGGCCGACGGCAAAAGCCAGCAGGGAGGCAAACGGGCGAAGCGCAAGCCGCAGGCCCGGATTGAGTGACATTCTCCGCATAGTCTGCCCTCCCTTATGATGCCGTGTCCCTGACTTTATTTGTTGTCCTGTGCAGCAGGAGGCCGAGGCGGCTCAAGCCAGAGCGGCGCGGCGCAAGCCTGTCGCCCGCCCTGATCGAAAGCATGAGCGCGGCAGGCCGATAGGACAGCCGGAATGTCGTTGTTCCGGACCAGTTCAATCAGGGCCGTCTCAGCGCCCGGGCCATGCTCCTGTAGCGCCGCGAACAGCGCCCCCTTGTCGTAAAGACCGTTCGTCCTGCCGTTTTTCCAGCCCGTGCCGTATCCGACACAGGCCGCCGTGATGGCGAGCACTCCGGCAATGCCGCCCGCCATGAGCAGCGTCTTGAGCTTGACCGTGCGTTCCTGAACCTTCACCTGCGAAGCGGTCAGCTTCAGGAGTTGGGGAGCCAGTTCCTGAACGATCCCGGCTTTCTGGCCTTCAAGTTCCAGCCGTCCAGCTTCGACCGCATCGCTTCGCGCGCGATCGAGGTCCGCGCTGATGTCGCGATACTTGTTGAACGTCGCCTTGTAGAGCGCGGCCTGAGCACCCAGCGTCTCGGACATCGCGTGCAAGGCAACACCCAACGGATCATCCGTCAGGTGCGCCTTGGCAATCGCCAACTGTAGATCCTGTCTTGCGCTGGCGATCGCGCCTTCAAAATCGTCTGCCGGTTCGTCCTGGCTTACGGAAGCCATGACATGATCCCAGCAAACCGGCGGTCCATCGCTTCGAGCCATGTCCGGACCTTTGAGCGGTCGAACATCCCGAGGGGAGGCGTGGTCAGGCCGTCGCGCGCGGCGCTGAACAGGCTCCGGCGGCTTTCGACGGCTGCCGCCGCATTGAGCCGGGGCATCCACAGCGGGACCGCCCCGTCCGTGACTTCATCCACGACCACGGCGCTTGTCAGCAGGCGGCCGAATGACTGATCGCGCGTGTGACCGATTTCCTTGGATGCCTCGTTGAACACGATCGCCCGCGCGTCCGGCGAAAACCCGCGATCGCGCAGTGTTGCAATCGGGGCCAGATCATCGACCTGCGACCCGACCAGCGAGATCAGGACGGGAACCGCGCCGGCCTCGGCAATCGCTGATGCGAAACCCGGCATTTCGGCCGCCGTCTCGCGCAGCGTGGTGTCGCCGCCGCCAAGATCGAGAACCGCCGTTGTCTGGTTTTCGACCGCGTATTCGATGAACCGCTGCATCCACTGCGCAACGCCTGCCGGATCGTCTGTGTTCGGTCGCGCCACGTCCTGAAAATACGACGAGAACGACGCATTGGTTGGGTCCAGATCCGCCATGAGGATCGGCCGGTTGCCCAGCAGAGCACGCTCGGCCGCCCAGCGCAGGAATGTGGTCTTGCCGGTCTTGCCGCGCCCGTTGACGAAGACGATCTTCGTCTTGCCGCTCAGGTCCATGCCCTCGGCAATCACCGGCTCGGCTTCTTCGACCTTACGCGGCGTGAAGGGTTTAACGTCAAAGACCGGTTCCTGCGCGAGTGTCTGGTTCAGATCGAACTTCGCAGGCTGGACCGGCTTCTTGGCAGCAGGCGCAGGGTTTTTGTTGCCTGATTTCGTGTCGCTCATTATGATTCCTCAGTCTTTACAGGACGATTAGTTAGCATTGCTAAAGCATCGGCTCTTGAGCGTTTCGGCCGCTCAGGAGCCGTTTGCGTTTTTACCGCCTTGGGTTCGGCTGTCGGGGGCAGAGGGGTTCGCAGTGAGATCGGCTTGAACTCCGGTTCGCCTTCCTCCCTTTCCGGGGCCTGTTCCAGCCACGCAGGCGAGGGGTCCGCTGACGGTCTGATGGACGAGGCAGCAGGAGCCGGTTTCACGCCTCCCGAGACGACTGGCGTTCTCGCGGGAACCGCTCGAACTGTCGTCGCCTCTGACCTGTCCTTCCGCGCCTTGTACGCTTTCGCGCGCAAGATCGACCCTTTCATGGGCACCTCGGTTTTATACGTGATGCGCGCACGAGCCATCGCCCGGCCGACATCATCCCAGGACCAGCCCGCACTCACCATCGCACTAAGCTCCGGCTCATGAGCGCGTATCCACGGCATCACCTGATCCTGTGGGGTCCAGTCCTGGCTGAACCGATCCGCAGCCTCCTGCAATTCCTCTTCAGTGCGAGGACGTTTGCTCGGAACTCCACGGATCGTCTGTCTGTTGGCGTTTTTCATGGCTTGAGAAAAATTGCATTTTTCTTCTCGTCCGTCACCTTCTTTTTTTATTCCGTAGCCTCTAGAGTGCCCTCTAACGTATCCTCTGATGTGTCCTCTTTCGTGTCCTGATACGTGGCCTCTATCGTATCCTTCCATGAGAGGTAGGAGGGTGAGGGGGGAGTGGCGTTTTTTCTACAGACCAAGTCATGCTAGACGCATGGGGTGAAAAGGTGCGAAAAGAAGGCACTGATTCCGGCGCATCGCCTTCCGATTCATTGCTCACGTTTTCGTGATAATGCCGGGAATAAGGAGCCCGAACCCTCATGGCGAAAGACACCGACGGGGCCTATCTCGCCCATGTTTCCGATACGCTGGAAGAGCACGGTAAGCAGCTCTCGGCCATTCAGACCGTCCTCGGGATGATGCTCGACACGCTTCAGGCGCAGACCGAAATGCTGACCGAAGTGCTGGCAGCCGCCAGAGACGAGCCGGGGGATTCTCCGGTCGCGCAGGCCCTCACCAACCTGACCGCCGCCGTGGGCGAGAATACCCAGGCCGTCAACACAATGGCCGAAAGCATGAATGATATGGCGTCTCTTCTTGTCGCTTCCGGTCACGAGGCGTCCGATACCCCGGCACCCTGATGCTGACCTATCGGACAGGCGCGGCCGGGGCCACGTCCGCCGCCAAGGCCATGAGCGAGCACCTGCTTCAGCAGACCCTTCCGCCCGAGATGGCCGTGATGGCGGAGTACTACGCGCAGGGTGTAAGACCCCCGACCCCGGCCGAGGCCGCTGCCACCCGCTATGCCGGCACCACGAGCGGGATGGATGACCTGGCCGACACGCTGGCAATGGAAATCGACCGCCTGCGAGAAGCCACGTCCGATTCGGACAACGTGCTGGCAGTCCGCGCAGCCGGAACCTTCGTGGCGGCCAATCTGATCGACCGGGCCAAAGCCGAGGAATTGTTGCAGCAACGCGCCGTGCCCTTCACTGCCGACGCACTTGATAGCGAGATCCGCAACGCCAGCGCCGCCCGCGACTACAGCAGTGCGACAGCCATCCCACGCCGGGACATGAATCCCGAATTGGCCGCACGACTTGGGATCGACCCCACGAAGGGCCTGACACCGGCCGAAGTCGCTCACCTTCTGAACGGGCAACGAGCAGACGGACAGGATATTCCGGGGAAGACGAAAAGATCGGCCACGGAAGCAATCGGCAAAATCTTCGAGATGGATGAAAGCCGATTGCCCACGAGATCCGAACTGGAAGCCGTTCTGGCGGGCAAGACGGTTTCTGGCGGCGATATACCTGCTAAGAAAGCTGAACGGGCTGTACGGCGTTTTACGGCCGTCCTTGGTGCCGATGCGGCCAGCCTGACCAATGACCAACGCGAAAACATCCTGTCCGGGCGTATGGCCGACGGGCAGGAGTTGAGTGTGTCCGAATATCACGAGCGCATGGACACCAGTCGCGCCCGGATCGGGTATGTGGATTTCACCTTTTCCGCCCCCAAATCGGTTTCCGTTGCATGGGCATTCGCCCCGACAGAAGCCGAGCGCGGAATCATCCTTCAGGCACATCACGACGCGATCGCCTCAACCATGCAGGAAGTGGAAAAGGTGATCGGACGTGCGCGGAAAGGCGACGCCGGAAAAGATGGCTGGGACCCCGCATCCATCGGCTGGGTGTCCTTCGATCATTATACGGCACGGCCGACCGTTGAGGTCATCCGGACAGACGACCAGGGCGAGGTCTTTACCGAGCTGCATACGCTCCGTCAGGGAGGGGGCCGGGTGCCAGGCGATATGCAGCTCCACACGCATACTGCCATTCTGAACGCGGCACTGACCGACGAGGGCCGCATGGGCGGCCTGTGGCTCGATCAGCTTAACGGCAAGGTCAAGGAGTGGGGCGCCGTCTATCAGGCCCACCTAGCGACGAACCTGCGCAAGCAGGGGGTCGATATGGTGCTGGACGAGCGGACGGAAATGGGCAGGGTTGCAGCCATTCCCGAGAGTGTCTGTGAACAGTTCAGCCGCCGCACACTTTCAGGAACGGCCGCCGCGCGTGCCTATGCGGCAGGGCAGGGCCTTGATTGGGATACCCTCGATGCCAAGCGCAAAATCGGCCTTATCAAGCAAGGGGTGCAAGATCCGCGCGGCGCGAAGTCGGACGATCTTACCGACATGGCCTCATGGCAGCGTACGGCCGCAGAGATCGGATACAAGCACCGGAGCATTCTCCGGCCCGATGAAATCGCACCCGAGCGCGATCGGGCCGAGCGCCTGGAACACGCCTATGAAGCTGCACAGCATGTCTTTGACAAGCAGCTTCAGCAGCGCGCATCTCTTGACTGTTCTGATGCCCGGATCGCCGCCGCCAAAGGATTGATCGCAGCGGGGATCGACACAGCAGCCGACATCAACGCCGTGACCGCAGCCATGCGCAATCGCGGCGTCCGCCAGCACGGACGTCAAACCTCCCTGATTTGGGGAGAAGTCAAAGACCCGGAAGGCAGAGAGCGGGTCGGAATCACGACCGCCCTTCACGAAAGCGAAGAGCGCGACCTGATCCGCATGACGCGCGAGGCCGCGAAGGATCGAAGCGGCGCGCTCACGGACAAGCAGATTGACCAGGCCGTCAAGGCCCATCCCGAACTCAGTTTCGAGAGCGCGCACGGGCAGGCCCAACGCACGATGATGGAGGATCTAGGGAAGGGCGGTCAGGTCGTCGTGGGGATCGGCGTTGCAGGTTCAGGAAAAACCACACTCCTGAAGCCGCTCGTAACCGCGTGGAAGCAGCAGGGCCGGGACGTTCACGGCATCGCCTTGGCCTGGCGACAGTCCGACGATCTGTCTGCTACGGGTATGGAAGTCGCCAAGACCCGCGCTCTGGAATCCTTCCTGCGCCGGATCGACAGCGGCAAGCTCAAACTCACCAAGAAATCCGTCGTCGTCGTTGACGAACTCAGCCTCCTGGGCACACGCCAGCTCAATGACATCCTCAGGAAGCGAGAGGACATCGGCTTCAAGCTGGTGATGATCGGCGACCCGAAACAGATGCAGTCCGTTGAGGCGGGCGCGGTTATCGAATTACTGCAACGAGGGCTGGGCAAGGAAAACATACCCCTCTTGGGGACGTCCACGCGCCAGATTCAGCAGGAAGAGCGCGAAACCACCCTTATGTTTCGCAACGGGCAAACCGAGGAAGCCGTCAAGCGGAAGGCGGAAAATGGAACCCTGCGTGTTGCACCGGGAGGCTACGAGGAAGCCATCAAGGCCGTGGTCGATCTCTGGCAGCAACGCCGTACGGAGAATGCCGATCGCGACAAATACACCCTTTCGATCTCCACCCCGACGAATGCTGACGCCCACAACATCAGCCGCGCGATCCGTGATCGCCGGCGTGAGCTTGGGGAGATCAGCGCGGATCTGATTACCATCAAGGCACAGGCTACCGGAGAAAATACCTCCTATGACCTGTCCCTGGCACGCGGCGACAAGGTTCGCCTGTTCCAGCGGACAAATGCCCGCTTCCTCGACACCAATTCAGGCGGGAATCTCGGCCGCAACGGCACTGTGGTTGAAGTCCGTGACGTACGCGAAGAGGGGCTGGTTCTGCGAGGGGCCAATGGTCGGAATGGACTGGTAAAATGGGACTCCCTCAAGGAGAAGGAAACCGGTCGGTTTCTGCTATCCTATGGGGACGCGATGACCACCAATACCAGCCAGGGTGTCACCGTCACCGAGCATATTTTTGCCATTCCGGCCGGGTCACGGAATGTCACGGCGTTCGGTGCTTACACTTCGTCCAGCCGGCACCGGGAGCAGACCTTTATGGTCACATCGGATGGCGCTGAACGGAGCGAGATTGCCGGCCGACGGCCTCTGGGGGATCAGCGTACAATTACCGCAACCGATGTCCTGAAAAATATCATCCGGAACTTCGAGCGCCAGCCCGAAAAAGAGACAGCACACGCCCTTCTGGAACGAGCGGAAAATATCCGGCGTGGCACCGTACGCGCTATGCAGCAGACAAAACAGGGTCTGGAAGCGCGGGAAGGAGAGGGCAAGCAACGTGCTACTCTGGCAGGCCGCTTCTCAACCCGCCGGCACGAGCAGAAGGCATCCGAGGGCCTTAAAAACACGGCTGAAGCCATGAAGGACCGAAACGGTATGATGGATCGGTTGCGTGAGATGACCAAAGCCTTGAAAGCGAAGGTCAGAACCATTCTCTCACGCAAAACCGAAGCCAAAGCGCAGGAAAAACAAAAGAAACGGCGCAGTGCGCGCCTATAAGGTAGGATCATGTCGGCAAATTATGAGCGTCCCAAGCCAATCGACACGATCCATTACCGGAAAGACTGCATCTTCCGCATTCGCTGCGGCTGCGGCCACTTCGTTGTCGAGCCTCTCGGTCAGTTTGCAACTGCTCGGGGGATTCCGGCTTCCACTCGCATCTATCGGATCATTGACCGCCTCAAATGCTCAAAATGCGGTGGATGCCCGACAGCCGAAGTAACACGATACTGATGATTTAGACCATTTATACTGTTGATTTTCACTGAGAACTGACCCGGGTAGGGCGGAAATTTTCATCCAGATTTGACCCAGCCAGATGCTATTTCAGGCATAGTCGGGCGGGCGGTCAAGAAGAGGATTTATCCTTCCTGTTTTTTGACGCGGCGGTGCTGGCGCGGAACCTGTAGCTGTCATTTCCTGTCTCGAGGATATGACAGTGATGGGTCAGCCGATCGAGGAGCGCCGTCGTCATCTTCGGGTCACCAAAGACGTCTCCCCATTCACTGAAGCTCAGATTGGTTGTGATGATGACACTGGTGCGCTCATAGAGGCGGCTGAGCAGATGGAACAGCAGGGCGCCCCCAGACGCGCTGAAGGGGAGATAACCGAGTTCATCAAGGATCACGAGATCCAGGCGGAGCAGCCTGTCGGCAATCTGCCCGGCCCGATTGGCAGTCTTCTCCTGTTCAAGAGCATTGACCAGGTCGACCGTTGACCAGAAGCGCGCCTTCTTGCGGTGATGGGTAATCGCCTGGATGGCCCGGGCGGTCGCCAGGTGGGTTTTCCCGGTTCCCGGGCCGCCGATCAGCACGACATTTTCGGCACGCTCGATGAAGTCCCCGCCATGAAGCTGGCGGACCATGGGCTCGTTGACCTGGGTGTCGGCAAAGGAGAACCCAGACAGGTCCTTGTAGGCGGGGAACCGGGCTGTCTTTGTCTGGTAGGCGATGGAGCGCACTTCGCGTTCGGCCAGTTCCGCCTTCATGGACTTGTAGCGGTTTTGTGCCGGTCAGGAAGTGCTTATGCCACTCTTGCTTCA
>NZ_BANH01000026.1 GCF_000964465.1 Gluconobacter thailandicus F149-1 = NBRC 100600
AGCAAGCTTCATCTTCTATCTTAAAAAATGAGTCCTGAGCCTAGAATGCGTCGCTCTTTGCGCCTGCGGTCCGCATGCTACGGGACGCGATGAAGCCCACGATGTCGTGCGTCCAGGTCCAGTGCGGGGCGAAGTTCCAGGCGAGTTGGGTCTGGGGGATCGTTCCGATGAAGCCGCCGGACAGCCCATTGCGCCAGGAATAGATCTTGCCCGTGCCGTAAACCGCATCCTGCGTGCTTTCTCGCCAGAAGAAAGGTACATGCAGCTTGAAGTGAAGGTTTTTCCGCAGCGCGAATGTCGCCAGAGGTCCCACACCGATCAGGTTCTGGGACGTTACGGACAACGTCACATCGTTATAGTACGGCAAGGGAAAATAGGGGGATGCAAACGTCCCGACTGCGCCATCCTTGCTTTTGTAGGATCCACCGGAGAAGAGGTCGGCCTGAAGACCTGTGCTTGGTTTCGTCGGAAGATCAGGGCGATTATACAACAGGGATGCATTGACAGCATAAGCCCGTACGGCCCGGGTTGGCTGGCTTTCCTGTGCTGGCCGAAACTGACCTCCCTGGAATACGCCACTCAGGCTCGTCGAGAAGGGGCCGACATTGCCCCAAAGCCGCATGCCGACATTATCCCGACGGCTCGAACCGGCTTCTGTACCTGTTATGGTCGGGATAGACGCTGCGGCGCCACTGTAGAGATAGCCGATATAAAAGACGTCTGCGAAAAGCTGGCTGTTCTTCCCCATGGCGGTGAATGCAGGAAGCACCGTAGACGTCATGGCACCATACATCCGGGCGCTGTAGTTCGTGCCGTCCCCGAAAACAGCGTCAGGCAATTTGTTGGTCTGCATGAAATCGAACAGATCCACCCGGAAGCGTTTCCAGATGGCATAGCCACGGAAGCCATCCCAGGTCTGCTGGGTATTGGTCAGGTCTCTCGCAGACTGCATAAAGACCGGCGTATCAAGGAAAACCTGTCGGCCACCGATAATGCCTGCCTTGGCACCCAGAAGATGGCCTTTGATTTCCAGAATACCCTGCTGAAGATCCAGTCGCTCTCTTTGAACCCCTGTTTGATACCCATAAGTATTGGAGCCTCCAGCAACGCCATACAGAAACTCGGCGTAGGCACGGACATGCTCCCCAAGATGGAGATCAGCCCCATAGAGATTACGAAGCAGAACACGGTTTGCGTCCGTCTTGCCTGCTGTGCCCATCAGAGGCTGATTTTCATAGATGTACCTGACGCGTTCCTCCGCGTTCAGAGACAGCCAGATGCTCCCACTCTCATTCACGCGAATGTATTTCAGGCGATTGAACCAGTCGTTTTTGCGCTGTTCCGGTGGCGTGCTGACAATATCGCTCCAGTCTTCTGCCCAACGAACCTGACCAAATCCCGCCATTGCTCCGAAACCGGCACCCCCTCCATTCCCGGCATTGAAGACGCCCCAGTCAGGGGAATGAAGAGGTCGGACCTGCTGAGAATGAGCCATCTGGCGGACAGCTTTTACTTTTGATGGTTCGGAAGGATGAAGACCTGAGCGGGTGGTGGGCGTATCGTTAGCCTTCAAAGAGTTCGAGAACGCGAGCCCACCCAAAGCGAGGCCTGCCAGAATTGGCGCATAGGGAAGGGGAGAAAGAAGGGAAAGGCCACCCATCACGCCGCCTCCATCCAGCGCCGATGACACAGAACAACGCAGAGACAGGCAGTCAGGCAGATCCCGGCAAAAGCGAGAAATCCAGGCCCATAGGAATTAACGATTTGCCGGGCTTCGCCGAGTGAAAGAGCCAGATAAAAGCCCCCCACACCACCAGCCATGCCAACCAGACCTGTCAGAATGCCGACCTGACGTGGGAAGCGGGCCGGTACAAGTTGGAAGACGGCCCCATTTCCCAAGCCTAGCGTCAGCATACCGAGGAAGAATGCCGGAAATGCGAGATAGATCGTTGGAAGCCCAAGAGCGATGATACCAAAGCAGACTGCAGCGGTCGCATACAGAACGGTTAGAGCTTTTGTGCCACCAACACGGTCAGCGAAGGCTCCACCAACGGGCCGCACAAAAGAACCGACGAAGACGACAAATGCTGTGCATGCCCCGGCTACTGCGGGTGAAAGGTTGTACTGGTCGTTAAAATAGATGGTCAGGAACGATGCAAGACCCACGAACCCGCCGAAGGTCACGCTGTAGAAAAACATCAGCAACCAGCTATCGATAGATCCCAGAACGGGTCCCCAGGCCCGTAGGCCAGGGGATGGCGCACGGTTGGTGGGCTCTTTAGCCAGAACGAGGAAAACCAGAAAAACACAGATGAGAGGTAGCGTTGCAAGCCCGATAACATTCCGCCATCCGACCAGAACCGCAAGTCCGGGCGCAAAGAGTGAGGCAAGGGCAGTTCCTGAGTTGCCTGCACCCGCAATGCCTAGGCTCAGGACTCATTTTTTAAGATAGAAGATGAAGCTTGCT
>NZ_BANH01000025.1 GCF_000964465.1 Gluconobacter thailandicus F149-1 = NBRC 100600
GGGTCGTGGGTTCGAATCCCATCACCCGCTCCAGTTTGAAAAAGCCGCCCTTGGGCGTCTTTTTTCGTTTCTGGCCTACTCTAAGGTCTGGATGCGGCGTTCTGTTACGATAAAAAATCGCATGGTCGCAGGAAATGCTGCGATCATCGGGGCCTTCTTCGGCTCTGAACAGGCAAGTCATCTTTGTGAAAAATTCTGATCCGGCCCGCCCGGTCATTGCCATTATCGGCGCCGGTGCCAGCGGTACGCTTCTCGCGTGGCGCCTTTGGAAAGTCGGGGTGGCGGCAAGGGGCGTCGTTATTGGAGATGGTCTGGAACCGGCGCTTGGTCTGGCGTATGGGACTCGCTGTTCCTCCCATTTTCTGAATGTCTGTGCTTCGGGAATGAGCGCAATGGCAGAGGACTCCGAGCATTTCCTGCACTGGGCACAATGCCATTATGACCCGGACGTTTAAGCTGAAAGCTTTGTTCCGCGAATGGTGTATGGGCAGTATCTGTCCAGCCTCTGGAAAGATACTGAAGCAGACTATGTGCATGGGCATGTTCTGACTTGCGACAAAGCGGCGTCTGGGTGGCGACTTACTCTGGCGGATGGGCAAATTCTGGGCGCATCATATGTTGTGCTCGCGACAGGGAATTTTGCGCCCGCCAGCCTCTCGGATCCACGGCGCCAGATACCAGGATACTACCCGTCTGCGTGGCAGAACGATCTTTATGCACGTATTCAGCCAGATGATGATGTGGCCTTGATCGGCACCGGTCTTACGGCGGTGGATGTTCTGATGCGTTTACGGGAGGAGGGGCATAGGGGGAGGATCACAGCCATCTCCCGGCATGGATGGTATCCGACGTCTCATGCAGCAGGTTTGTCGGGTGACTCTCACGTTGTCTTTGCCGAGACGGCTCCGACAGCGCGTGCCTATCTTGCCGCTTTCCGTCAATGCTTGCGGAGCGGCATTCCTTGGCGAAGCGTGGTGAATGCGCTGAGGTCTCATACGAATACCTTGTGGGATCGGCTTCCGTGGGAAGAGAAGCGGCGTTTCTCACGCCATCTCCAGCGACGCTGGGATATCGTGAGGCATCGTATGGCTCCGGCTCTTGGCGAGCAGCTTGATGTAGAGATTCGGTCTGGCACACTGACGACGCTTAAAGGGCGTGTGGAGCACGTGTCGGCAGTGGCGGATCGTGTGCAAATCGGGATTCAGGGCTCGAATGGGCTGTCGTCCCTGACGGTGGCTCACGCGGTGAACTGTACCGGCCCAAGCCGTGATTACAGGGCTGTGGGATCGGCCCTTTTAACAGGCCTGTTGGAGCAGGGAATTGTGCGGCAAACTTCTTTAGGGGGCTGGGTCTGCAATTCTGACGGTGCGTTGCAGGATAGAACCGGGAATTGGAGCACAACGCTTTATGCGCTTGGTCCCATGCGGTGGGGCACCCTGTTCGAGACAACGGCTATTCCGGAAATCCGTCAACAGGCTGCGGAACTGGCGCATATTCTGGCTGAACAGGTGGCTGGCCTCGGTGTGCGGTTTGAGGCCAGCAGCGGGACTGAATAAAAAACGGCCAGTCAGGAGAACCTGCTGGCCGCTTGTCCGGGACGTGTATGTCCGGCCTTAGAAGAACTGGATGTGGCTCTTGAAGCCAAGCATTGCTGCGTTATGCAGGGCTGACTGACCGCCTGGGCGGAAATAGTACTGGAAGTCAGGTGCGAAGGTCACGCCGCGCATCACATGGATACGGTAGTTCGCTTCAAGCACTTCACCGTAGTTCTGTATGCCGTAGGAGCCGTTCATCAGAGGCATTCCACGGGCAAGCTGAAGGCGCTGGGTGTCTGAAACGCTGCCAGCAACACGGACATTAGGTGAAGTTCACACCGATGCCATCCAGTGGGCGTGCGTTCCAGAAACCACTATCCACAAAGCCGATTTCGTACTGCTGGGCACGCGTCTGGGTGCGCGGGCTGTTGGCGTAGAAGCCACCCAGCACGATGAGGCCAGCATCCGGGTTGCCGGGTGTGTGGTGGCGCAGAAGCATCTGGTCGGCGAGGAACCAGGCTGCCCAGGAGTAGTTGACCGTCCGCTGGGGTAGGCCGGTTACGACATACGGATTTCCGTTGATGTCATAGTAATTGTCCTTGTGGGGAGCATTGTCGATGGCGTAGCCGACCTTGTAGTGGCCCGGCAGATGGTCCTTCCCGAACAGCGGTTCCCAGCCGGCTTCAACCGGCACGGCCTGACCATTGATGTCAGCGCCGTTGAACTTGAAGCCTGTCCGGTATTGGACGTTGTTGTAGATACCGGCCTGCGCAAAATACACACCCGTCTGGATGTAGGTGCTCTTGGTCGGGCGCACGCGGATACGCGCAGCCCAGACGGCGTCCGGGTATGAGGAATGGGTCGTGTTGTCAGACGATGCCTTCGGGTTACCGCAGAAGGCATTGTTCTGGAAGTTGCAATACAGTGGGTTGGCGGAGAAGTCGTTCAGGAACGGGATACGCCCGGCGGCGATATCAAAATGGCCGTTTCCGAGCGTTTCTTCACCGTAAGCATAAACAAGGTGAACGACTACGTTACCGCCTGCACCATAGATTTCGGAGCTGGGGTTGAGGTTGTCACCAAACATGCGGCTTGCGGGAATACCGTAACGGCCGACAACGACGGCATGGGTCGAGAAGCCGCGGATACCTGCGAGCTTTTCCCAGTCGATGTCATTTTCAAGACTGTACTGACCAGCATTGCTGCTACCCTGACGCAGTCCATAACCAGGTGTTGGTTTGGTAATTGCGCCGGTATATTCGTTTGTATTGTCCATCATCAGCGCAATACCACGGTCGCGCAGCCACTTGTTCCACCCGAAAGGATTGGTCAGCAGCGCTTCCGGTTTCGGAAGTGGCGGAACCTGTTCCTTGTCAAAGGATAGAATGGTGAGTGGTGTATTGACGCGCGCACTGGGATTTTCCGAGTTCTGATCTGGCCAGTCCATCACCGTGATCGGCGCCAGGACGTGGACTGTCGTGACCGTCTTTCCAGTCCCTGACTGGACAACGGTCGTGACAGGTGCAGGAGCTGTGGCCGCGCCTTCAGCAGCGGCGATAGCGGGCGTGAGCGAAACCGCACAGGCTGCGGCATAGAGATGCAGGCGAGACAAGTCTCTTATCCTCGGGTATCAGGTTGCGAGATCGTCGTAACACTTTATCGGGGATAAAGAACAGAGAATATGAGATAAAAATCTCAAAAATCACGTTCATATGATACGATTTGTGCTTTTTAAGGAACAAACACAGCTTGTACCAGAGAAAAGAAGTTGTGATCCGTATAAAACGGATCACAAAATCGTATTACTTTGCAGCTGCCAGTGCTGCTTCGATCACTTTACCAGCTTCTTCCTTGCCGGCCCAACCTGTCACCTTGACCCACTTGTTCGGCTCAAGGTCCTTGTAACGCTCAAAGAAGTGTTCGATGGACTTGCGGGTGATCTCCGGCAGGTCATCGATGGACTTAACGTCTGTGAACTGGGGATGGATCTTGTCATGCGGGACACAGATGATCTTTTCATCCTGGCCGCTCTCGTCTTCCATCTTAAGCATGCCGATCGGGCGTGCGCGGATGACCGCGCCCGGAACCACGGCAGCCGGTGCCAGTACGAGGGCGTCAGCCGGGTCACCATCAGCGGCGAGCGTGCCGGGAATGAAGCCGTAGGCTGCCGGATAGGCCATTGGCGTGAACAGGAAACGGTCTACGAAGATCGCACCGCTTTCCTTGTCCACTTCATACTTGACCTGAGAGCCCTGCGGAATCTCGATGACCACGTTAATGTCGTTCGGCACATCTTTGCCTGGCGAGATCTTGGAAACGTCCATGATGTTCATGTCCTGAACTGGTTTTAAGACGGAAGAACATTAACTGTCCTTCAGCTTTCTGCACAGTGCGGAAGAAAAACACTGACTGGAACGCAGAACGCCCCGGCGCGAGGCCGGGGCGTTCCCGTAGAAAACTGATGATTGGAAGATCAGCAGGATCAGAGAAGCGGTTGAGCGGCCTTCAGGGCGTTGTGGCAAGCTGCGCGGCGATCGTCTTCATTGGTGTAGGCTACGAGATAGTAGCGTTTGCCGTTGCTGTTGAAGAAGCCTGCCGTGCCAAGAGCATAGTCATCGTTGCCGACGGTCTGCTCGGTGGCCTTGTATTTCTCGCTCAGACCGTAAAGAGCCGGATTGCCTTCATCGTAGGACAGATACTGCAACTCGATGCAGTAGTTCATGATTCCTGCGAGGTTGGCGGGAGAAACGCCCGTGAAATCCTTGCCTGGCGTGCCCTGAACTGCTGGCGGCGGTGGCGGTGACTGTTCCTGTGCCAGAGCGACCGACGAAACCATACCGAGGCCAATTACGAGGCCAAGAGCGGGCACGATACGACGAAACATGGACGGTATCCTTTCTGAGACCCTGTCTTCCGCGGCACCCCGCGGTTGAAACGGAACACTTCTCCCGTTTGCGTGAAAAGAAAAGTCCATTGCAGAACATTTCTTCGTGAGCATTCAGGCAGGTGGGTCAAGATAAGGAGAGCGGGCGTCAAAGAACACCCGGTTTGTATTCAGTTCGGTGGAAATGACATCGAGAGCCGTCAGGGCGGCGATCAGAACAAATCGTTGTCGGGGACGCGATTCAGTTGTTTCACAGTCCCTGAGGCGCTGGATGGCCAGTAATGTGGCCCGGAGGGTTCTACCGTAATGCCCGTGATATCGGCCGCTGAAATGGCTCATGCGGGCCAGAACCAGGTCAACAGCCTGATGAGCGCGTGGGTTCAGGGCAGCGTCATGGCTGATGGCCCGCAAGCGCAGCAGGTTCAGCATGACGCGCATGGCGGACAGGATGCCCTGCAGATAGGCATGAACAACGGGAGAGGGGGTGTCCGCCGAGTTGGTCATGAGGCGCACAAAGCGATCCACGTTTCGTGAAACGATGACATCCAGTGTTGTGTTGTTTTTTCCATCCGCGATGTGATGGAGGTCCCGGAGAATATGTTCCCGCATGGTCCAGCGCTGATGGGCAGGATTGTAGGGCAGGAACACGCGATACATCCAGGTCGTGTAAAGCAGGCCCAGGACCAGCGGCAGGGCCGTATTGAAATAGACGATCTCATCCGTTCGGCCCTGATTGGAAGGGCCGAGCATGATAGGCAGGAACAGATTGTAGGAGACGGCAGGTAGTGTCAGGGGTGGATAGGCGAAAGCGAGCCCTCCCAGCATCATGGCGACGCCTGACCACATACCCAGCATTTCGAAGGTTGTGGGCTTGCCGAGCAGAAGCAGGTCCAGCACGCCGCCGGCAAGAACCGCACAGCACGCGCCATTCAGAAAAGCCTGTGTGGCAAGGGCTGGTCTTTCGAGTGTGGAAAACAGACTGCATGCAATTGCGACGAACATGATGAACGTCAGGCCGCTGGGCCATGCGGTTGCAATCCAGATCACACCGGCCCCGAAGACTGTCACGGAAGAGCGCAGACTGTTGACGATGGCCTGTCGCCAGTCCCGGTAAGATCGAATCGGTTCATGGAAATGATCGTGAGGCTGAGGGTTCCGGCTGGCCTCGAACTGACGCAGGGCCATGCGGAGGGCGTCAATCAGTTCCACGAGAGCCTGTTGCAGCATTCCATGACGCAGCATGGCTGCCCGATCCTCTGCACCCGGGAGGTTCGTCCCGAAATACTGGACAACGCGGCGGCGACAGTCCCCACGGATGCCTCGCAGTTCGTCCAGAATCCCATCCATGGGCTCGGCTCGTTCAAGCCTGTCGGGAAGGGTCAGAAACATGTGCCGGATGCACTCTGCCTGTTCAAGGAAAGCGTCATCCTGACTGAGTGGGAGGCGCATCAGCGTGGCCAGATCGAGCGCTCTGGCCAGCAGAACAGCAATATCCGCCAGTGCGGCGCGGGTGTGATCGCCTGCATGATCCTGACGGCCCAGTTCGACTTCTGCGAACTCGACCTGATCACCAAGGGTGGTGATGCGGGTAAAGACCGGCCGCATGGTTTCCAGCGCATCCACCTTGCCGACGAGAATATCGGCAATCGTGATGAGGGCCGGTTTCAGCGTGTCCTTGAAGGTGCTGGAGAGCTGCTGGCGGGTTCGTTTTGTCAGACCAAGCTGGAAAAGCCCGGACACCGAGGCCTCCAGAACAATGCCCAGTACGATATAGGTCGCACGGGACATGGCAATTTCGAAGATGTGGTGTGGGTCCGCGATTCCGTCCAGCGAGACGATGGCGTAGGTAAAGCCGGTCGCGCGCATGCCATGGATGCGATAATTGGTCATGGAAGCCGGGCCGGGCATGAAGGTCCCGATCAGACAGAACAGGCCGATTCCCGCCGCCAGTAGCAGAATGAACATCAGCGGTGCCTGCGGGCATACTGCGACGAGAACCACGCCGCAGACCACGCCCAGCACCATGCCGAACAGATGCCACTTCGCCTTGGCCAGACTGCGCCCGCGCGTGCCCTGTGCCACCATCCAGACGGTCAGGGCGGCCCATTGAGGGCTGCCCAGTTCCATCTTCAGTGCGATTCCCAGTGCCAGCAGGGAAGTCAGTGTTGTTCGGAGGGCGTATCCGGCCATGACCGGATCGGGAGCGTAGAGCCAGCGCAGCTTGCGCAGAAGAAGCGCGGGGCTGGCTGACATCACTGTTTTTGCCAGCCGCTACTATGGCGTGTGGTGTCTTCCATCATGTCTTCCCCCAGAGCGATACAGGCCGACAGGTGCCATCTCGAAACGGCGGCAGCGGCTCAGAAAGTCCTGTCGGAGACGGGAAGGCTTTAGACACATAATGCAAAAAAAGACATTTCACCATGTCAGGCCTTGCAAAAATGCGTCAGGTAAGCGATTTCGTGCAGCAACCGCGCGCCTGTAGCTCAATTGGTTAGAGCCGGCCGCTCATAACGGCTTGGTTGGGGGTTCGAGTCCCTCCGGGCGCACGGTGTTCTATTCTGTCTGGCGTGCCGTTTGCCGCCGCCCATTCCACGTTCCACCCCGTTCAGGAGACCTCGCATGGCCGCCTACCAGTATGTCTATGTCATGAAGGATCTTACGAAGGCCTATCCGGGTGGACGTGAGGTCTTCAAGGGCATCACCCTGTCCTTCCTGCCTGGCGTGAAGATTGGTGTTCTTGGCGTCAACGGCGCGGGTAAGTCCACGCTGCTCAAGGTGATGGCCGGGATCGACAAGGAATTCGGTGGTGAAGCCTGGGCGGCTGAGGGCGTCAAGATCGGCTACCTTGAGCAGGAACCAAAGCTTGATGAAACCCTGACTGTCGGGGAAAATGTCGCTCTTGGTTTTGGCAAGCTCAAGCATGCCATTGATCGCTTCAACGAGATTTCGATGCTCTTCGCCGAGCCGATGTCCGATGAAGAAATGACGAATCTGCTGTCCGAGCAGGCCGAGCTTCAGGAAATCATCGACGCAGGCGACGGCTGGGAGCTGGATCGCAAGCTGGAAATCGCTCTGGATGCGCTGCGCTGCCCGCCCGCAGACAGCCCGGTTGATAAGCTTTCTGGTGGTGAGAAGCGCCGTGTGGCCCTTTGCCGCCTGCTGCTGGAAAAGCCTGACATTCTGCTGCTCGATGAGCCAACCAACCATCTTGATGCCGAGAGCGTCAGCTGGCTTGAAAAGACACTGCGTGATTATCAGGGCACCGTCATGGTCATTACCCATGACCGTTACTTCCTTGATAACGTCACCAACTGGATTCTCGAACTCGAGCGTGGCCGTGGCTATCCGTTCGAAGGCAACTACTCGTCCTGGCTGGAACAGAAGCGCAAGCGTCTGGCCCAGGAAGAGAAGGAAGAAAGCTCCCGCCAGCGTGCGCTTGCTGCCGAGCAGGAGTGGATCAACAGCTCTCCGAAGGCGCGTCAGGCCAAGAGCCAGGCTCGTATCACCAAGTACGAGGAAATGCTTGCAGCCAACTCCGAAAAGGTTGGTGGTACAGCGGATATCGTCATCACGCCGGGCCCACGCCTTGGCGGTACGGTGATCGAGGCCGAGAACCTGACGAAGGGCTTTGGCGATCGTCTGCTGATTGATGGCCTGAACTTCAAGCTGCCGCCGGGTGGCATCGTAGGTGTGATCGGTCCGAACGGTGCGGGTAAGTCCACGCTGTTCAAGATGATCACGGGTCAGGATAAGCCGGATGGTGGCTCACTGAAGATCGGTGAGACCGTCAAGCTGGGGTATGTTGACCAGTCCCGTGATACGCTGGATGCCAACAAGACGGTCTGGGAAGAGATTTCCGGCGGTACGGACGTCATTCAGCTTGGCAAACGGACGGTTCCGTCCCGTGCCTATGTGGGAGCGTTCAACTTCAAGGGCTCTGACCAGCAGAAGCGCGTCGGCATCCTGTCGGGTGGTGAGCGTAACCGCGTTCATCTTGCCAAGATGCTCAAGGAAGACAGCAACGTTCTGCTGCTCGATGAGCCGACCAACGATCTTGACGTTGATACGCTGCGTGCTCTCGAAGACGCTCTGGCAGACTTTGCTGGCTGCGCCGTGGTCATCTCCCATGATCGCTGGTTCCTTGACCGTCTGGCCACGCATATCCTTGCCTTTGAAGGTGACAGCCACGTTGAGTGGTTCGAGGGTAACTTCCAGGACTACGAAGAAGACAAGCGACGTCGCCTTGGTCCGGATGCGACCGAGCCGAGCCGCATCAAATATCGCCCGCTGGCCCGCTAAGACGGACCTTTCCTTCTGCTCGTCACCGGGGCAGGGCCGTCTGTCCCGGTTTCTGACGGTTTGAGGAGGCCCGTTTGCTAGGGCGCGAACTCCGCACTGCACGTCTGGTTCTCACCCCGGTCAACTGGCCGGATCTTGAGGACATGATCGCTCTCAAGGCTGATGCCGGTGCTTTCGGGCAAATGCTGGGTGGCGTGCGAAGCCGCTTCGAGACGGAAAAGGAAATGGCCGAGGACGTTGCGTTCTGGGCCAGACGCCGGATCGGTATTTTCGCTATTCGCGAGAACGGGCGCTTTGTGGGCATCACAGGTGTTCATGAACGCCCTGATGGTCGTGGCATCGGGCTGAGGTTTTCAATTTTTCCATGGGCCACCGGACGCGGTCTTGCCCGCGAAGCTGCTGCGGCTGCAATTCGGTATGTTCTGGATGAAGGAGAGCCACGTATTGTGGCTGTGGCCAAAGAAGACAATCTGGCCTCCCGCGTTGTGCTCGGCAGTATCGGCATGCGGCATGTCGAGACCTTCATGCGTGATGGCAACACGATGTTTCTCTACGAAATAACCCCCGCATAATGCAGAAAGGGGCTACAGCATTTGTTTCCTGGGGCCTCAAGCATTACCGTTAAAACCATACGATATTATTCGTTAAGGAATACAGTGTGGTCGATTTTCTGAAAAATATGCGAAAAATGGCGCTTGCTACTGCAATTACGGGATTTGCGGGGACGGCAGTGGCGCAGACGGCAGACGTCAAGCCGCTCCAGTCCACCGTGAATGGCATGCATATTATTGATCGTACGCTTGTTCTGCCTGTGGGAGGGACGGAGATCGTTGCTTTGCCCCCTGATCTTCAGACGGCAACCCTCAGTCTGCCGGATGTTCTGCACGTCAATCTCGTGTCTCAGAAAGTCGCGGAGATTCTGGCTCACCATGAGGGGCAGACAGATGTTCTTTTCACGGGGAAGGACACGATCTATCGTTTCCACGTGACTGTCATGAAGCGGCCCGTTCGGTAAGGGCGGCGATCAGGACGGTGCAAAAAAAGGCCTCCCGTTAAGGAGGCCTTTTTCGTGATGTCAGTCCTGCAAATGCAGCAATCAGTGATGATTGCTGAGCTGATGCTCCAGAGCGGTGTTCAGAGCGCCGACATCGCCGCCGTGGCGGGAGAGATAGGAACTGTAGTCGCCGCGCTGGTTCATGCGAAGGCTGGCACCTTCACCATACATGTCCACAACCTTTGGCGGGTTGCCGCCAATGATGAGCTGCATGTTGACTTCAGGCTGGCCAGGCCGGTCGATCAGCGCATTGACGCGTTCGCCATCTGGCGTCGGGGTGGAGCCCGTCACACGGAAGCTGACGCCCTGATAATTACCGATCTGGTCAGTGATCGTGTTGACCAGAACCTGGTCGAAGAGTTGCAGATACTTCTGCTGCTGGGCCGGGGTCGCCGTGCGCCAGTAGCGGCCAAGGCAATACCGGGCGATGCCCTGAATATCCACGTTGGACTGAAGGAGCGGGAGAACTTCGCGCTTCTTTTCGCCCAGGGGCTTGCTGGAATTAACAATGCTGACCAGTTGGCCGCCAAAGGAATTCACGAAATCGGTGGCCGGGTTGGCATGGGCAACGCCAGCGCCGAACGTGAGGGCTGCAGCAAAGGCACCCAGAAGGGCGCGGCGCGAAAGGGCTTTAAGCATGCGTTTGTCCTCAGTTGTACCAGTCTGGGGTGGTGGCGCGATGATCGTTCTGCATTGCGTCAATCTGGCTCTGGCGGTTCTGCTGCCAGGCACTGCGGACGTAGGAGTACGGATCAAGGCTGTCCTGCTCCAGATGATCGATCTGATCCACACTGTTGGCAAAGCCATCAACCGTGCCCAGAATATTATAGGCCCAGTTGAATGTCAGCAGCCCGTAACCTCTTGGCACATAGTTGATCGGGGTCAGAGCCTGACCGAGCGCATAGCCTGCGCCATCCCGGAAGTTGCTGGGGCCAACGAACGGAATGAAGAGATACGGCCCGCTTGGCACGCCCCATGTTCCCATGGTCATGCCCGGATCGGTCTCATGCTGCTTGTAACCCACAAGACTGGCAACGTCGAAGAAACCGGCCACACCTGCACTCATGTTGATCGTGAAGCGCATGAACGAGTCGCCTGCGCGCCGTGGCTTTCCTGCCCCGACATCGGAGAAGAACACCGCAGGCTCGCGCCAGGTTTCATTGATATTGGAAATAGTATGACGCACCGGCTTCGGCACGGCCCACACCCAGGCCTTGGCCACGGGACGTAGCGCCACGTGGTAAGCCCACATCTGGACGTTATACATCTTCCGGTTCAGCGGTTCGTACGGATCGTTGGCAGCCTTGTAATCAGCCAGGTCGTCCGGATCTGTCGGCGGAGGATTGTGCAGGGAGCCGCAGGCCCCCAGCGTCAGCAGTGCCAACACCCCTGCAATGGCTCTGCCACGACGCGAACGCGTCGTCCTGATACCGATTCTGTCCTGCCGAGAGTCCATAACCATTCCTCAAAAACCCCACTCCGCGGGCGTGCTCACAAAGACTTCATCTGAAAACGGAAATTTTCAAAATCCGTTCCCATTCAATTGTCGTGCCGCCAGCAGAGCCATGAGCCGTCTGTCGCGGAAAACTGCGGAAGGCCCTAGTCATAGCCTATACTGTGCCAGGCCGCACCCCTCTATGTATCCAAATTACGACACAGGGAGGAGATGAGATCCTTTAACGATCCAGATGTCTGAAGGACACTCCAGCGACTTTGACGATTGAAATATTTTGAGAGCAGTGTGGCGGCAATTCAACACCAGGGAGTTTTTCGGTGTCCACATTTGCGCCATTCAAGGCCTCTCTTTTTGCCGCTGTCGGCCTCGTCGGATTGTCGCTTGGCGTCGCTCAGGCACATCCCGCTGTGAGTTCACAGCCATGGGGGACAACGCCGGATGGCAAGCCTGTCCGTATCGTGACGCTGAAGAACGATCATAACGTCACCGTTCGCGTCATCACCTATGGTGGTATCATCCAGTCCGTCGAGACGCCGGATCGAAGCGGCCATGTTCAGGACGTTGTTCTCGGGTTTGGCGATCTGAAGGGCTACACGGTCGACAGCGCCAAGGGGGGTCTGTTTTTCGGTGCGATGATTGGCCGTTACGCCAACCGTCTGGCGGGGGGCAGCTTCCCGGTTGAGGGTAAGATCTATCATACGGACATCACAGCTGGCCCGAATTCGCTTCATGGTGGCAAGAAGGGCTTCGACAAGAATGTCTGGACACTTGAAAAGACCGGCACCAATGGCTCGGGCGCTTATGTGACCCTCAGGCTGGTTAGCCCAAACGGCGATCAGGGCTTTCCGGGAACCCTTACGACGCACATTACCTATACCCTGGGCGATGATGATGCGCTGGCCCTGCATTACGTTGCGACAACGGATGCACCGACGGTTCTGAACCTGACGAACCACAGCTACTGGAACCTGAACGGCGAAGGTTCGGGCAGCATCGAGCCTGAAGTTCTGCAGCTCAACGCAGACAGCTTCACGCCGACCGACAGTACCTCCCTGCCAACCGGGCAGATCGCTCCTGTTGCAGGAACGCCTTTGGACTTCAGCAAGCCGACCGCCATTGGGGATCGTCTGCGTAGCAACGATCAGCAGATGATGTATGCGCGTGGCTATGACATGAACTGGGTTGTCAATGGTGTTTACGGGCAGGCTCCGCGCCTTGCGGGCAAAGTTTACGATCCTCGCTCTGGCCGTAGCATGGAAATCCTGACGAACCAGCCGGGTCTTCAGGTCTATACGTCCAACTCTCTGGATGGCGGCTATGCTGGCATTTCCGGGCGTGCCTACCGGCAGGCGGATGCTATTGCGTTCGAAGCTGAGCATTATCCGGACAGTCCGAATCATCCGTCTTTCCCGACGACAGAGCTGAAGCCGGGTCAGACCTTCGATTACACGACGATCTTCAAGTTCTCGAACAGGTAAGGCATTCAAAAGAAAGAGGGGCGGTCCTTTCGGATCGCCCCTTTTCGTTGTTCAGAGGAACAGGATCAGAAGTTCACACCTGCCTGCAGGAAGACGTACCGGCCCTGATACAGGCTGCCGTAAAGGGCGGCAGCGCTGTTTTCGGTGCTGCTCGCAACGAAGGGCGGCTTCTTGTCAAAGATGTTGGTGACGCCGGCCTGGAAGTTCCAGGTCCTCCAGCGATAGTTCACCGTGACATCATGAGAGAAGATACCGGGCGTGCTGGTGCGACCGTATCCGTTGGCGCGGGTCAGATCCGACGTTCCATCGTTCCAGCGCATACCGCCCATGTAGTTCATCATGTACGTGATACCGACGCGGCCATGCTGCCAGCCTACGGTCGCATAATCGCGAACGCGCGGGTTGCCGGTGCCGCTTTGGTAGAACATGCGGCCTGCATAGTTATACCATTTGCCGCCGACTTCGTTCTGCTGGAGATAGCTGACAAGCTGCTGGAAGTTGTTGGACAGCGTCAGAACGTCGTGCGACGTGATGCGGATACGGTAATCCAGATCGAAGTCGATGCCACTGGTTTTCAGGCCACCGATATTGGCATAGGTGGACGTGACAGAGTTGATCTGGCCCGTGCTGGCGACACGCGTGATTGCGCTGCAGTAGTTCGTATTCGCGCCCGTGTAGCACTGGTCCATGATGTACTGGCTGCTCAGATACGAGATCATGTTCTTGAGCGTGTAGTGCCAGTATTCCACGGAAGCAGACAGGCCCGGGATCCAGCGCGGCGTAATCACCGTACCGATTGTGTAGGTGCGGCCTGTTTCCGGCTTCAGCTTGGAGTTGCCGCCGTAAAGCGTTGGGGTCTGGCCTGAATAGGCTGATGTGAAGGACGACGAATTGATGCCCTGCTTGGCACAGGTTGCTGCGACCGTTGCAGATTTTGCACCATAGGAGGCTGCCTGAACGGAGTCACACGGGTCCGTTGCGGACGCGTAGCCGAGGGACTGACCGCCATACAGTTCATAGACGTTCGGCTGACGGTAAGACGTGCCAAGGGTTGCGCGGAAGCGGATATCCTGAATGGGTGCCCAGTTGATGGAGGCCTTCCAGTTCTTTGCGCCGCCAAACGTATTGTATGCGGAGTAGCGACCCTGTGCGTCGATCGTCAGATCCTTGGCCAGGAACGCGTTGTGCAGCAGCGTCGCCTTACCTTCGAGGTAGCCTTCCGTAACATTGAAGCCACCGCCCGTGTAGGACGCGGAGTTCGTCAGCGTCTGGCCAGATTCGACCAGTGCATCCGGGTGGTAGGCCAGTTGTTCGCCACGGTGTTCCATACCCAGTGCGATACCGAGATCACCGCCATGATTCCACGGCATGTGAACAACATGGTTGTTGTTGATGCGCAGGTTCAGGTCGCGAAGCTGATAATAGTAATGGTCATGCGCGGTGTAGTTGGAATAAGCCGCCGCAGCAGAGGAGAGCTTTGTGAACGGGCTGGAGAGAACGCAGCCTGCCGAAGCATTACAAACGGACGGGTTATAGACCAGCGCGCTGTCTGCGTTGCCAGGTTCAACCTGTTCAAGGCCGTAGGTCTGAAGCAGTTTGGAGTAGTTGCCCACGCCTGACAGCTGGTTCATGACCTGGTTCCACCCGTAGGTGTAGGACAGGTCATAGTTCCAGCCGTGCGTGATCTCGCCTTTGACGCCTGCGATGCCTGTGTAGGTATCGGAGGCGTTTTCGTTGCGGCGGTTCCCCCACTCGGCCATGCGCTTGTACATGTAGGCGTCTTCACCCGTCGGGTTGCCTGGGTAATCAGCCGGAATGTAAAGGGCTGTCGGCAATGTGGACGGATAGATGCTGCCGGAGACAGGCATCGGAGCCATCGTCGTGGAAGAATTACGATGGCTGTAGTTGAAGTTCAGATACGGCGTGAAATGTCTGTTGATGTCATAATGAGCATCAAAGCCAAGTGTCGCGTTCGTCAGGGAGTTCGTCAGGCTCTGGTTCTGGCCGTAGTTGTAACGGTCTGCCTTTGTGAAGTCACGAACGCCACCCGTGCCGGTTGCGACGTAATCCCCGCTATCCGTGATGAAGCGGCCTGCGGTTGGAATGGATGATCCGTAGGAGATGCTGGACGCATTCAGTGGGTCATTGACCTGAACCGGGTTGGCCCAGGACCGACTGCTCTGCTTGATGCCGCTTTGTGTCATGTACGAGCCGGTCAGGGTGACGTTGCCCTTGCCATGATCGAAATTCCAGCCCTTGTAGCCCGAGAGCATGCCCGTCTGGCCATCGCCTACGTCCGTGATGCCACCGCGGACTGTAATGTTGCCGTCACTCAGATTGTGCCTGAGCTTGATGTTGATGACGCCCGATACCGCGTCGGCCCCGTAGAGCTCGGAGCCGCCATCTTTCAGGATTTCAACGCTGGCAATCTGATGAACATTGATCGTGTTCATGTCGAAGCAGCTGTTGTTGCCGTTGATGGTGGCGCGTTTGCCGTCAACGAGCACCAGAACGCGGTTCTGACCAAGATTACGGATGTCGGTGCAGGAGGCGCCCCCCGTACCGTTGGTCTGGCTGTTGGTCGTTCCGGAAGATCCAATGGATGGCAGGCGTTGCAGATAGTCACCAAGCGTGGTGACGCCAGTCTGCTCGATCTGCTTGCTCGTGATGATCTGGACCGGATTGGCGTTCTGGTTGTTGGACGTGCTCAGGGCAGAACCCGTCACAACGACGCTTTCAGAACGACTTGAATCAATCGAGGCAACGGCACGACGGCGATTTACCTGAGCGCTCAAGACAGGCGTTGTCACAGCCGGTGTAACCGTCTGAACAGGTGCCTGTGTCGTAACCTTGGTTGTGGCCGCCGTTTTGGCGTGTGTGGGTGTGCGATGAGAGGACGCACCGTGATGCGTGCTCGTGGCGGTTTGTGCGTTCGCGGATGCGGTCGCGTCCAGTCCCATGGCGAGAACGGAAGCGCACAGAAGCAGCTCCCTGCGTCGATGAAGAATCATGTGGGCTCACAGTCAGACTATATTTCTGAGATCCCCTCACTAATGTTTTTGTCTCAGAACTTTGTCTATCCGGAAATACCTACGCTCTATGCCATTAGGTCACGCTGTTGCATAAATATCATACAACAATAACTCTACTATACTGTCTGTTTCTTGGTAATGAATAAAGTTAATTACTGATACAATCTCGTTTCATAGAGAAACAATTCTGTCGTGCAGGCAGGAGTAACCTGCCTGCTGCGCCCATCAGGAAACGGGATGAACAGGGCTGGGTGTGGCGACCGCGGCTTTAGCTGTTCCGATAATGCGTGCGGGGTTTCCGACAGCCGTTGCGTTGGCAGGAATATCTTCCAGAACAACGGATGCTGCACCGATACGAGCGTTTTCGCCAATAATAAGCCGTCCCAGAACCTTGGCGCCCGAGCCGATCATGGCTCCGCGACGGACGATCGGATGGCGATTTCCGCTCAGTTTTCCGGTTCCTCCAAGGGTGACATCCTGAAACAGCGAGACGTCGTCTTCGATGATGCAGGTTTCACCAATGACGATGCCTGTCCCGTGATCGATGCTCAGGCGGCGGCCCAACTGGGCGGCGGGATGAATGTCGATCGAGAATAGTTCGTTGATCCGGCTCTGGAAATGATAGGCCAGATGACGCCGGTTCTGCCGCCAGAGATAGTGCGCAATACGATGGGCCTGCAGGGCCTGCCAGCCTTTGAAGAACAGGAACGGTGTAACGAGATCCGGGCAGGCCGGGTCACGGTCCCGGGTAGCCAGAATGTCTTCGGCAGCCGCTTCGGCAATATCGGGAACGTCCTGAAGGATGGAGGCGACAAGGCGTGTGATGGCCGTGGCGGAAATCGAGCGATCGGCCAGTTTCGTGCCCATGAGGGAGGCCAGAGCAGAACTGAAGTCGGCGTGGTCTCCGATATTTGTCGCGAAAACATCCTGGATCAGCGGGTCATGGCAACTGCAGGCCTGGGACTGCATGTCCTGCCAGAGTTGAACGAGGTTAGGCGCTGTCGTCATACGCCCATCGCCCGGCGGACAAAGGCCTGTCTGAGGCGTGGGAAACGATGCACGCCCGCAATTCCAAGATCGCGCACCCGTCGCAGGATTGGATTGTCATTTCCGAACAGACGCTCGAGAACGTCCGTGGCGGCCAGCATGGCCATGTTGCCTGGGCGGGTTCGGCGCTGATAACGCGTCAGGAGTTCACGACTGCCCGGATCGGCACGATGGCTGTGGGCTTCGATCAGCAGGTCGGCAAGGGCAATGACGTCCCGGAAACCGATGTTCAGCCCCTGACCGGCAATCGGATGGATACCGTGTGCGGCGTCTCCGACAAGGGCCAGGCGTGGCGCAATGTAGGTCTGGGCGTATTGCGCGGAAAGGGGATAGATCCAGCGGCGACCGATAGGGGTAATCGCGCCGAGATCCTCGTCTCCCATACGGGCTTTGATTTCCCGCGCAAAAACGTCATGCGGGAGGCTATGGAAACGTTGCGCACGGCCTTCGCCTTCTGCCCAGACGATAGCGGAACGATGAGGGTGTTCCGGAGTGCCGGGCATGGGAAGGCGGGCGAATGGCCCTTCCGGCAGAAAGTGCTCCAGCGCCACGCCGTCATGCGGTTTCTCGTGGGCGATCGTCGCGACAATACCATACTGATGATAGGGGATTTTCGTCAGGCCAATGCGGGCCTGTTCGCGCAGGGGCGAACGACGACCTTCAGCCGCGATGGCGAGCTTTGCCGTGACGGTGGACCCGGACGCCAGACGGATGGAAACGTGATCCGGGTGGAACGTGAATGTGCCGGTATCGGGGGCGCGGACATCCAGGGTCTCATACTGTCCCAGTGTCTGGTTGATGGCCACGCGCAGATCGCGTGCCTCCACCATCCAGCCGAAGTTCATGCCTTCCGGCGCGTCTTCAACGCCGAAATGCAGAAAGAGTGGGGACGCGGCCTCATGCGGGCGCCCATCAGACACGCGGATTTCACGGATAGGCTGGGAAACGCCGGGAAGATTATCCCAGATGCCTGCTGCTTCGAGCATCTGACGTGACCCTTCAGCGATGGCGTAGGCACGCCCATCCAGAGAAGGATCTTCCATGCCAGGGAGAGGCGCACGGTCAATCAGCAGAACACGCACGCCCTCTGCGGCCAGCCGGCACGCGAGCGTCGCTCCAACCGGGCCAGCTCCGTTAATGCACAGGTCGTAATGTGTCTTCTTCATCGTGCTCATCTCCCTGCCCCCTGTCCTACTCCTGTGAGGTGGGGAGCGGAAGAGGGAAGGGGGGAGCCGATGTAAATCAGAGATCGAAGCGTGCGTTCAGGAAGACAGCCCGTGGCGTTCCGACGAAGAAGTAATCAGATGCCAGAAAGCCCCAGTAATGAAGGTTCGTGGCATTATCGAGTTCAGCGCGGAGCGTCACTTTGTGGTGGCCGATGCTGGTACGATAACTGGCCCGCAGGTTGAGCAGCGTATAACTTGGAACGTGATAGGTATTGGAACTGTCACCCCACATGGAGGCGGTATAGTGAACCTCGGCTGTGGCCGAGAGACCCGGTACGCCTGGGATACGGTCTGTCAGCTGGAACACGTTCTGGAACAGCGGAATGCCCTCGATCTTGTTCCCTTTGATAGTGGCATCTGCCTTGCTGTATTTCCCGCCTTCAGCGCCCAGACTGTCTGTGAGGGTAATGCCGAACGGCAGATCCACATGGCCGCTGAGTTCCGCGCCCTGATATGTGACTGTGCCATTCGAGACATAGACATTGTCCGCGTTGGCATACTGTGCGCCTCGCGTGATGCGATAAAGTGCGCCCGTCAGATCCCAGCTTGCCCGAGCAACTTTCGCACCGATTTCCACTTGGTCGGAACGAATTGGCGGAAGAGTCTCACGCGCGTTCTTATAGGTATCTCCCACGGTTCCACCGTTTTCCAGCGCCTGAACGTAGCTGGCGTAAATTGTGATGTCTTTCCAAGGATGGAACATCAGCGCGGCAGTTGGAGTGAGTGGCGTGGTACGCAGGGCTGTCTTCGCGGCAGAAGCTTTCCAGGTGAGCTGGTGGAAGTCAGTAAAGCGGATACCGGCCAGCAGCGACCAGTGTTTGTCGAACGTCAGGGTGTCGCTTCCGAAAAGACCGACTTGGTCTGAACGGTAATTGCGATAGGTCGCCGTGTTCCAGCTTCCGCTATAGGATCGGCTGATGACGGGCGCGTAGAGGTTCTGGCCTCCAATATCAACGTAATCCGAATCATAGGGCAGATACCGGCTCAGACCCTGCCATGCGGCACCCATTGTAAAGTCGTGCCGGATAAAGCCTGTCCGGAACTTCCCTTCAAGAATAGCCTGCACCTGATCGTACTGCGCCCAGCTTCCGGGATTGGTGCTCATGTAGGTGTTGTAGTTCCCGGCTTGATCCTGCAGGGACATCCATTCCCCGCGATAGCGGCGGTAATCCATGCTGTGACTGTAATCGATGCGGGCGGTCCAGTTTTTCGTGATGTCCCAATGCAGCCCCGTGGAAACGAATAGCGTGTGAGACGTGAACATGCTGGCGGGAGAGGCGGTCAGGTTTTTATGGCCGCTGATGGCATCGGGAAGACGGTTGCTACCATAGGCGGACGGATCATCAATAAAGAAGTCCTGCACGCCACCCTGCACCTTGCGGTCCTGATAAATGGCGTCGGCTGTCCACAACAGGTTGGGTGCAAGGCGCACATCCGTGGAAAGAGAACCTGAAAACCGGGTGACGTGAGAGCCGCTGTAGGTTTCGCCATTTTCATGCGTGAGGTTGAGGCGGTATCCGACGATGTCGTTTCGGAAGAGGCGTCCGCCTGTATCAATGTGCTGGCTGCCTACTGCGCCTGAGCTGTAGCCTGCATCAAACGAAAATGTGCGGGCATCTGTCGGTTTCTTGGTCTGGAAGTCGATGATGCCGCCGGGCGCATTGAAGCCGTACATGAAACCGGAGGCACCCTTGAGAAGCTGTACTGCCTCGAAAGATTCAAGCGGAAGCTCCACGGTCGTCATGAAGAAGGGCGTGCCGTTGATCTTGTAGCCGTTGTAATCGTCAAGCGGCACGCCGCGGACGGTGACGGAGTAGGCATTGAACGAATAGGTGTCACCGTTCGAAATGACGGATGCGTCCTGCGAGAAAACGCGGGCGAGGGATTTGACCTGACGTTCCTGAATCTCGGCTGCTGTAACAGTTCTGATCGAGAAAGGTGTGTCCAGAACGCGTTTGGTTCCCAATGCGCCGCCATTAACGGGATGGGCGTGACCACGGACTGTGAGGCTTTCGTCCGCCTCATCCTGATGTCTGCTTTTCGCATGGTTGGGGGACACATGACGCGATTTCTGTGTGTCATGGCGGGGGATGCCAGCGGGCTTATGACTGGTCTCCGATGGCTCTTCCTGCGCTGCTGCCCATGCGACGGCAGAGGTGCCGGACATGAGAAGAGTGAAGGAAAGTACGGAGGATAGAACTGAAGAGGTGGTCGCCATAGAACTGCACCGAAGTGTGAAATGTAAAAACTACGCAAATTCTAAGTTCAAAAAATAAAACATCAATATGGATAGTTGTTTATATATCATTCCGATTAAAAATTGAAAACGCGTTGTAAATTCAGGATTTTTGCCAAATCGCCTTCTGTGTGTGTTTGGATTTCAGGGCGTGTAGAAAAGGGTGGCTATGGTGTCTCTTTTTGGCAACATGGATCGTGGAAGGGTTTTAATAACAAAATAATATAGTGAAAATGAATGAAACCCTATTCGGGAACGGTTCGGTCTTACTGAGGTCATCGTTGGACGTTCCTTGGTAGATACGCCGTGAAACAGTGTTGCATTCGTTCAGGACCCGCCCTCGGTGTCATCTGGAATCTGTCCTGCGATATTCGCGAGTGCATGGTGTGTCGAATTCAGTCTGAACTGCCGGAATGTCTGCCGCATGGTCGTACGGGCTGTTGAGGCACCGTGGCCAGAAAGTCTCATGTTTCCCCCGTCAATCGTTCCGATGACGGAAAATGCAGCGGACTGGATTTGAAAAACCTCTTGCTATTTCGTGAAATTTCCTCAGGACGCCATGTCTGGGTTCATAAGTTTCGTTTGGAGTCCCTAAAGTGTGACATTTGTGCACTGGAAATCATATGATACATTTTGAGGAAGGAATAATTCTAGACACATTTTAAAACATTCCTAATCTGCGCTGAACACCGGATCTGATTAGGACTGCCTGAATGCGCCTCAAGTCACTTCTTCTCGCTACCACCATCGTTACGGTTCTGCATCCAGCACATCAGGCCTCTGCTGCCGTGCATAAATCGACCAGGGTCACAACACCTGCGAAGGGAACGGTCAAAACTACAGGGAAGAAAACTGTCGTTCGTCAGGCTGCCGCTGCGCCGCGTCGTGCCCATGCGGTTGATAGCAACAGCAATGAGCAGATGATCGTGACGGGTACGCATGCCTTTAACCGCCGCGCACGCGATTCCACGAGCCCGATCAGTGTTCTTACGGCGGCAACACTGCGCCGTTCCGGTCAGATGAATCTTGCGGATGCCATTGTCCGTACGGATCCGTCGATTACGGTCAACGCTGTGGGAGCCGATGCCGGTGCGCTGACCTCTTCGATCCGTATGCGTGGTCTGAACCCGAACGAAGTTCTGGTTCTCGTGGATGGAAAGCGGCGTCATACGACAGCCAACATCTATGCGGATGCTGGTCCGCAGCAGGGGTCAACGCCGGTCGATCTCAACATGATCCCGGCTTCCGCAATCGATCATATTGAAATCCTGCGTGATGGCGCGGCTGCCATGTATGGTTCGGACGCTATTGCGGGCGTTGTGAACATCATTCTGAAAAAGACACCGCATGGTTTGAACATGACCGCCCAGACGGGCGCGAACGCCTATAACGGCGATGGCTGGCAGTATCAGCTTGGCGCAGATGGCGGCTTCGGTTTCCTGGGTGATGGCTATGTCCATATCAGCGGACAGATGTACCACACCGACCATATGGTCCCGAACACGACGGATGTGCGAACTGTTCCGGGGAATCCTGAATACAAGGGCTATACGGTTCCGCATGATTCCAACAAGATCCTGAGTACGCCGGAAGAAACCCGCGAAAACCTCAGCATTGAATTCGGCAAGACGCTGACGGAAGGTGTGAAGGGCTATGGCCTCATCACCTATGCTCATCGTCATTCCGAGGCCTACGAAAACTATCGTATGCCGTCTGTGGCTCCGACGCTGTATCCGTATGGATTTTCACCGCTCGAAACCATCGAAGAGAACGACTATGCCGCAACTCTGGGTCTCAAGGGCGACAATTTCCTTGGCTTCTCATGGGATCTGAGTTCCACGTACGGTGCGGATGAAGATGATGTCGGGAACAAGAACACTGCCAACCCGAACCTGATCAAAGAGACAGGAACATCGCCGACGACGGTCCGCGCTGAAACGTATCGTTTGTCCCAGTGGACGAACAACCTCGATTTCCGTCGGCAGTTGAAGATTGCCGACCTCGTTCCGGTTACGGTTGCTTTTGGTGGCGAGCATCGTCTTGAGACCTATCAGATCTGGCCGGGTGAAATCGCGTCCTACACGCAGGGTGGTACGCAGGGTTATGCTGGTCTGATGCCAGAGAACTCCGGTAAATGGAGCCGTGACGTCTGGGCTGCTTATCTCGACGGTGACTTCCATCCGCTCAAGCACTGGGATCTCGATTTCGCTGGCCGTTTCGAGCATTACACGGACGTTGGCAATACCGAGAACGGCAAGGTTTCCACACGGTATGACATCACGAAGCGCATTGCCGTTCGTGCTACGATCAGCAACGGTTTCCGTGCTCCGACCCTGCCGGAAGAAAACTTCAGCTCCCTGAATGTGTCGCCGACGGGCGCATCCGGTCTGTTGTCCACATCCAGTGCTGCTGGCAAGAGCCTTGGCGCCCAGCATCTGAAGCCTGAGCGGTCCACGAGTGCTGAGGGTGGCATCATTCTTGAGCCGGTTGATGGCTGGCACATCTCGGCGGACGTCTATCAGATCAATATCCGTGACCGCATTTCCGGTGCAGGGTCTGTCTATGGTGACTCTGCCATCTCGGCGATTGCCATGACGGGTGCAACACTGCCAACCGGCATTACGACTGCTGACGTGTCTGCCAATTACTTTGCCAATGTGGGCAGCACGCGCACACAGGGCCTCGATATCCAGTCCGATTACCTGCTGCATATGCATCAGTATGGGAACCTGGATCTGACCATGGCACTCAACCTGAACCGCACCCGTGTCAATCACATCAACACGAACTCTCAGGGTAATCCCTACCTTAATGAGCAGAGCATTGCGTATCTGACGTCTACATCTCCGCGCAGCAAAATTATCCTGAATGCGTACTGGACGATCGGTAAGTGGGATGTGAACGTGCGTCAGACCCGTTACGGCGAGACCACGTCTATGCTGACCTATCAGGATCAGACGCCTGCAAGCCTGACCTGCAAGGGGCAGAGCCTTCAGTATTCCAATGTCTGCTGGGGACAGTTCAAGAATACACCGGTCTGGCTGACGGATCTTGAGGTTGGGTACCGCCTCAACCACATGTGGCACTTCGCCGTGGGTGCCAATAACATCTTCAATCAGCGTCCACGTCGCTTGAGCAAGTACCTCAACTATCTTGGGGCCAACATGTACGATACGGATTCTTCCGGTATCGGTATCGCTGGCGGCTACTACTATGGCCGTATCAACGCCACGTTCTGATCCTTCCGCAGGATACAGATGAAGCAGACACGCCCAGAGATGCCGGCTTTACGGTGTCTCTGGGCTGTTTCGTATATTGTTGTTGAACTGGTACAATCTGGGCCATACTGCCCGCCAGTCTGCTGATACCCAACGAGGATATGCCGTTCGTGAAGCTCGTCACCGCCATAATCAAACCCTTCAAGCTTGACGATGTCCGGGAGGCGCTGACGCCGCTGGGCGTGCAAGGCCTGACTGTCACGGAAGTCAAAGGCTTTGGCCGTCAGAAAGGCCAAACGGAAATCTATCGTGGGGCCGAGTACCACGTCAGTTTCCTGCCGAAGCTCAAGATCGAAATTGCGGTCGCGGATTCTGTCGTGGAAGACGTGATCGAAGCGATCATGACGGCGGCCCGGACGGGCAAGATCGGTGACGGCAAGATCATGGTCTCGAACCTCGATCAGCTCATTCGTATCCGTACGGGAGAGACCGGGGAGGGCGCTCTGTGATGAAAGGCTCCTGTCTTTCTGTCATGGCAGCGGCGATTTTGCTACCTGCCTCTGCAATGGCTGCGGACGCACCGGCGGCGATTGATACGGGCGATACAGCCTGGATGCTGATCAGCACCGCCCTCGTGCTGATGATGACCGTTCCGGGTCTGGCGCTGTTCTATGGCGGCATGGTGCGCAAGAAGAACGTGCTTGCCACGCTGATCCAGTCTTTTGCCATCTGCTGCATTGCCAGCTTGGTCTGGATGGTTGCGGGTTACAGTCTGGCCTTTTCGAACGGTACGCCATGGATCGGTGATCTCTCCCGCGCGCTCCTGAATGGTGTGGCAGCCAACTTCCATAATGGTGTGGATTCCGCATTTACGCTGGGCGCGGGTACGGCAGCTGCTGTGCCGATGACGATCCCCGAGAGCGTCTACATGATGTTCCAGATGACGTTTGCCGTCATCACCCCTGCGCTGATTACGGGTGCTTACGCAGAGCGCATGAAGTTCTCGTCGATGTGCGTTTTCACCATTCTGTGGCTACTCGTGGTTTACGCGCCGATTGCTCACTGGGTCTGGAGCCCGACGGGCTGGGTCGCAGGTCTGGGGGCTGTGGACTTTGCCGGTGGAACGGTCGTGCATATCAATTCCGGTGTGGCCGGTCTGGTTTGTGCTTATGTTCTGGGCAAGCGTCGCGGTATTGGCACGGATGACATGTCTCCGTTCAACCTGACTTACGCCATTATCGGTGCGTCCCTGCTCTGGGTTGGCTGGTTTGGCTTCAATGCCGGGTCTGCTCTGGGTGCCAACGGGCGTGCTGGCATGGCCATGCTGACGACGCAGCTTGCGGCCGCTGCAGGTGGGGTGGCGTGGATGATCGTTGAATGGGCGCGGACCGGCAAGCCAACGGCACTCGGCATCATTTCCGGTGTTGTGGCGGGTCTGGTGGCCATTACGCCGGCTGCCGGTTTCGTTCTTCCGGGCGGGGCGGTCGTAATTGGCCTGATCGCGGGTGCGGTCTGCTTCTGGAGTGCGACCTGGCTCAAGCATGCACTGGGCTATGATGACAGTCTTGATGCTTTCGGCGTTCACGGAACGGGCGGTATTATCGGTGCTCTGCTGACGGGTGTTCTGGCTTACGGTCCGTTGTCTGCAACGGATGCCAATCCAAAAGGAACGGTTGGCAGTCTGTCAGAGTTGCTGGCTCAGGCCGAAGCTGTCTGCGTGACGATTGTCTGGTGTGTCATCATGACGTTTGTGATTCTGAAGATTCTGGATCGGGTCATGGGTCTGCGCGTTTCTGCGGAAGAGGAGCTTGAAGGCCTCGATACGACAATGCATGGTGAGCGCATCAACTGATGCCGTAGTCACTGGCGTTTTCGGGCCGGGAGGCTGCGACCTTCCGGTTGACAGACAAGGATGTTTTTCATGGTTTCCAACCGTTTGCTGTCCCGCCTTTCCCTCGCCGCTGTTCTGGCGGCGGGGCTCGCCACTGTTCCTGCTCACGCCATGACGGCAAAGGAATGTCACGCCGCTTTCCAGTCAGCCAAGAAGGGCGGCACGCTGAATGGCCAGAGCTACAAGGCCTTCAAGGCCGCAAACTGTGGTACGGAAACACCTGATGCTGCTTCTGCCGCTGCGGCCCCGGCGGCAGCTACAGCACCGACGACGACTGTTCCCGTTACGACGGGTAAGGCCAACCCGCCTGACTCATCCGTAGCCGGTACAAAGGCTCCGATTGCGTCCAAGAGCGCACCGGTTACGTCTGGCAACGTCGTGTTCCCGAGTGCCGTTTCTTCCCAGTATTCCAGCCTGTCAGCTGGCAAGGCTCGGATGAAGACCTGCGTTGCCCAGTATAATGCGAACAAGGCCAATGGTGGGAATGGCAACCTGAAGTGGATCCAGAAGGGCGGCGGTTACTGGTCCCAGTGCAACAGCCGTCTGAAGGGCGAATAATCTTCGTCCTCCCGGATTGCAGAAGCCTCCGTTTCCAGTTGGAACGGGGGCTTTTTTTATGGCGGTTTATTTGTGAAGGGGGGTGGTGCAAAACCGGTTGCGCCACACCGGCCCATGCCTGACAAACGTTCTGTAATAAGCGTTATGAGACAGGTAATGACCTTGACGGCGTTGGATCGGAACGTCTGGCCTGGCGTGTACAGATGGCTTGCCTTCATGAAGTGGTTGGCCCTGTTTATGATAGTGGGGGCATTATCGAATGCCTTATCGTTTGCGGGAGACGGTTCCGACTGTGTCACGGCTCCGATCGTGCTGCCCTTGCTGGGGGGGGAAGGCGACGCGCCTCTGATCCCGGTCACGGTCAATGGCAAACGCGCGGCGATGTATGTCAGCCCGTCATTTGACAGCATCTATGTGAGGAATGCGCAGGGAATTACATTTCCTGACGGGGGCGAGCCCACCACCGTCCTCATGAATGGTACCTACAGGGAGCAGGCGTCACGCTCGCGGATTGATAAGCTTGTTCTTGATGAGACGCCTCTGAAAAACGTGGATGTCATTCGCCTCGACACGCCGAGTACCCAGGTCGTGGATGGGAGGCCCGTTGTGGGCGTTCTGAGACGAACCGCGTTGTCCAGCCTTGCCATTCTGCTTGATATTCCGGAGCGTCAGTTTGCTTATCTTGATTTCAGCAACAAGGAAGTCTGCAAAGGGACGATTGACGGATTTCTGGGAAAAGACAGTCATTCCGCTGAGATGGAAGATGACTTTACGGTTCACATCCGTATCGAGACCAGAAAGAAGCGCGTCAGTTTCGACCCGGATCTGACATACACGACGTTTCCCTCATTCTGGATGTCGTCCCTGAAAGACAATTTGCAGGTCTTGGAGACCCAGAAGAAATTTACCCATTACGATCGCTTCATGAGCGTTGGGCAGGCTGCACAGGTCAGGAACCTTTTTATGGGAGGCGTGCCGATCAGGGACGAGAAAGTGCTGTTTCAGGACGAGGTTGATATTGGCAACCTTGGACTACCCTTTTTCGCTGACAAGGTCATTCTCTGGAGCCTTGGTCGAAACCGGCTGTATTTCGTGCAGCCGGCACATATCAAACCCATGCCTAAAGGACAGTCCCTGCATTTTTTTGCGACCCATTCCGGCAGCGTTGCCGTTCGCGACGGGTCTGGGACTGTGCAGTAGGGCGGCCTTCAGTCCATCGGGAAAGGAGGCTGGCCGTTTGATGCCGTCACACCGCCATCAACCGGCATGATGAGGCCCGTGATATAGGCGGCATCGTCGCTGGCAAGGAATGTGATGGCTGCCGCCATGTCTTCCGGTTCTCCAAGGCGCTGGAGTGGAATGCGGTCTTCAACACTTTTGACAAAAGCCTGGTCCTTGACGGCGTCTGCCGTCATGGCAGTGCGGGTGACGGCTGGACAGATCGCGTTAATACGCACACCGTCTTTCCCATGGTCCATCGCCAGAACGCGTGTCAGATTAACAACGCCACCCTTGGCGACATCATAATAGGCCGTGTTCCAGTCGCCTCTCATTCCGGAAACCGAAGCCGTGTTGACGATGTTGCCTTGGCTCTCGATGAGCATGGGCAGGAAGGTCCGGCTCATATTCAAGGTGCCGGTCAATGTTGTGGCGCAGACCGTCTGCCAGGCAGAAAGATCACCATCCAGGACAGTCCCCATGGTGGTGACACCTGCGTTGTTCACCAGAATATCCAGTGTTCCAAAGGTCTGCTTCGTGAAAGCAAGAAGTGCGTCGACCTGATCGGGTTGTGAGATGTCCGTCAGGGAAGCCTTGGCTTTTGTCGGATCAAGGGATGTCATGACATGATTCAGTTTGTCTTCATCCCGATCGACCAGAAGAACATGGGCGCCTTCTTCAAGAAAACGAAGAACTGTTGCATGCCCGATTCCGGACGCTGCGCCCGTCACGAGGACCTTGCGGCCAGTGAACCGTGATAATCCGTGAAGCGTCATCAATCATGTCCTTTTGTTGCAAGGATATTAAGATGTCAGTGATGGTATGGTTGCTTGAATAAGGGACATGGGGATGAGCGATCTCGCAAAGCTGAAGAATGTGGGCAAGGCGGCTCTGGCCGATTTTGCAGTTCTTGGAGTCACCTCAACGGCGCAACTGGCTGCGTGCGATCCGGATGATCTCTATTTGAAACTCTGCGCGCTGACAGGACAAACGCATGATCCCTGCGTCCACGATGTGTTTGCTGCGACCATTCATCAGGCCCGGACCGGAGAAGCCCTGAACTGGTGGGCTTTCACACCTGCCCGGAAGGAGCGCATGAAAGCCGGGACGTTTTGTAAAGTTTAACGAATGAAAACCTGGCTCGTCGCGTAGGACAGCCAGATGTCATGCTTGGCGAACCAGTCTGATCCCAGAAGCATATCTGTCTGATCGTGGACCGGGGCTACGGTCAGCACCGGGTTGGCCCAGACCGTACCGCCCATGGAAAAGCGTTTGAAGCGATGCCAGTGGTAGCGGCGCTCATGCAGATCCACCCCGGCTGTCGTACCGCCGGGATCCAGCGCCAGAAGTTCATCTGTCAGACCTAGCCGATAGGCGAAATCGGTACTGACGATATGCGAGCGTGCACCACTATCCAGCAAGGCGGTTCCGCGGGTACCATCCAGCGTGAACGTAACCATCATGCGTCCGTCAATGACGCGGGCAGGTACCGTGCTCCATTTGCCTTTCCATGAGGGTAAAAGCTGGCAGTCTGGAGAACCGGGCAGGATTTTCCAGAACACGAGGCGCTGGTGAGGCGCGTCGAATTCCAGATCATAACCATCCAGCACATCCGCTCCCAACAGTCCCAGAATGGGTGGATGAATCATGGGCGAACCGGGCAAGGACCCGACCGGGATGGAGCCTGCTCCCAACGATAGCCGCCCGAGGCGCAGATCGGTGATGCGAATGTTGGGAACAAGCCGGGGGGCGCCGTTCGGTCCCTGCATGACGGTATGACGATCCGGGTCCTGCGGCAGATGAAGGACGGTAATCCCCTGAGGCGTCATCAGGCTGCCTTGTGAGCCGGTATCCACAATCATGGACGCAGCCTGTCCATTGATCTGGACGGGAACGCTCAGATAACCGCCATCGTCGCGCAGGGGCAGGACTGTGGCCTGTTCCATACGACAGGCATTTGCTTCAGCCCGTCCGGTCAGAGCCAGCAGGGCCGTCAGTACGCCCCCGATCAGTCGTTTCATTTCTGCTCCGCCCGTGGATGTGCCTTGCGCCAGACGTCCATCAGGTGCTTCTCGTCTACGAGTGTATAGGCCTGAGTGGTGGAAAGACTGGCGTGACCCATGAGTTCCTGAATGGCTCGCAGATCAGCACCACCTTCCATCAGATGAGTGGCAAAGGAGTGGCGCAATGCATGAGGGGTGGCGGAATCCGGTAATCCTTCCCCTTTGCGCCACTCCCGCATGGCGCGCTGCGCCACGCCGGGGTTCAGCCGGCCACCGCGCGTGCCGCAGAACAGCGGTGCATCGGGCGAGGGAGACGGATGGGCGGCTTTCCACGTTTCCAATGCTTCGCGCACAGCGGGAAGGAGAGGAACGAGGCGTTCTTTCCCACCCTTACCTAACACCCGAAGCATATTCTCGCCCGCGTTTGAAAGATCTCGTATGTCCAGCGCGAGAGCTTCGCCAATTCGTAATCCGGTGCCGTAGAGCAGCGTGAAGAGCGCCTTGTCCCGGAGCGCGGCAGCGCTGGTATAGGCGTCGTCGGAAATGCCCTCTGGGGCGGCGAGCGCCTGTTCTTGCCCAAGAGGGCGGGGAAGACGTTTTTTCAGGCGAGGGGTGGCCAGAAGTCCGGGAGCGGGATTCGACACATCAAACCGGACGGCCAGATACCGGTAAAACGATCGTAAAGCAGATACGCGGCGCGCTCTGGAGCGCGCCCGGGAGTCTGCGTTGGTGGCGCGGCGTGTGGGCTTTTCGCTGCGGGCGGTTTCATGGGCCAGCCACGCGCGCAGGTCGGCCAGGGACAGTTTTGCAAGGGATGTCAGATCAACGTCCCCGCCCAGATGCTGCTCGAAAAAGGCCAGTGCCAGAACAATATCGTGGCGGTAAGCCTCGACCGTTCGCAGGCTGGACCGCCGCTCATGGGTCAGCCATTCGGTCCAGTCGCGCAATGCGTCATGGGCCATCATGGCATTTCGGGCTCAGGGAGGTTAGACACAGGCATGGCATCCAGCAGCCTACCCAAGCCTGACCTCTGGCGAAAGCCACCCTCCGCCGGAACACGCGTTTCGGTGCTCGTTCCGCTGCCTTTTCCGGGGCCGCTGGATTATCTGGCGCCAATGCCGCTTCAGCCGGGCGATCTTGTCGCGGTTCCCTTGGGAAAGCGGGACACGGTGGGGTGCGTCTGGGATACGGCCAGTACGGTTTCCGCTGATTTTGCTACGGCACCGGGGCGCGAAGTTCCGCTGTCCCGTTTGCGTCCCGTTGTCGAAAAGCTGGATGTGCGTCCCTTGCCGGGGAGTCTGCGCCGGTTCATCGACTGGGTAGCAGCCTATACCCTGACGCCGCCCGGGCTGGTTCTGGCCATGGCAACCCGCATTCATCTGAAGGACGCACCAAAGCCTTCGCTTGGCTGGGTCCGTACGGATCAGCCCGAAGATGGCCTGCGCGTCACACCGGCCCGTCGGGCCGTTCTTGATGTGGCGTCCAGCACGCCGATGACGACCTCCGATCTTGCCGCAGCCAGCGGTGCCAGTTCTGCCGTTATCCGAGGTCTTGCGGCCGCTGGTCTTCTGCGGGAAGCAGTCATTTCCGTAGCGGCACCTTTCGCTACCCCTGATCCAGGCCACGGAGCGCCGAAACTTTCCGAGGAGCAGGCGGATGTCGCACAGCAGCTTTGCCGGCTCGTAAAAGACCATCGCTTTGATGTCACGCTTCTGGAAGGCGTGACGGGCTCGGGCAAAACGGAAGTCTATTTTGAGGCTGTGGCGGCCTGCCTGGCAGAAGGAAAGCAGGTTCTGGTCCTGTTGCCGGAAATTGCACTTTCCGCCCAGTGGACGGATCGGTTCATCCGCCGCTTTGGTGCTGAACCTGCCGTTTGGCATTCCGATCTCGGGGCCAAGCGTAGGCGTGAGACGTGGCGCGCTGTTGCTGATGGAACGGCGCGTGTTGTGGTCGGCGCACGATCTGCACTGTTCCTGCCGTTTGAAGATCTGGGCCTCGTCGTGGTGGACGAGGAGCATGAAAGTGCCTTCAAGCAGGAAGAGGGCGTCATGTATCATGGGCGGGATATGGCTGTGGTCCGCGCCCGGCTCGCCCATGCCCCCGCCATTCTCGTTTCCGCCACGCCCTCGCTGGAGACGCTGGCGAACGTGGAAGGGGGGCGCTATCGCCATGAGCTTTTGACGGCTCGTCATGGTGGGGCGACGATGCCGGATGTGTCTCTCGTCGATATGCGGTCTGACCCGCCGGAGCGGGGACTGTTCCTGTCTCCGGTGCTTTGCAATGCCATTGATGAGACGCTGAAGAACGGGGAGCAGGCGATGCTGTTCCTCAATCGCCGCGGCTATGCGCCGTTAACGCTCTGTCGTGCGTGCGGGCATCGGATGCAGTGCCCCAACTGCTCGACCTGGCTCGTGGAACATCGGGCGCGCGGTATCCTGACCTGTCATCATTGCGGCCATACCGAGAGTATTCCGTCAGACTGTCCGCAATGCCATGCGGAACACTCGCTGGTGCCGATCGGACCGGGGATCGAGCGTATTACGGAAGAGGCAAAGCTCCGCTTCCCTGATGCGAAGATCCTGGTCATGTCTTCGGATACGCTTGGGTCTCCAGCTGCAACAGCGGAGGCTGTGAGGAAGATTACGGATGGTGAGGTCAATCTTATCATCGGAACGCAGATTGTCGCCAAGGGCTGGCACTTCCCCAAGCTGACGTTAGTGGGGGTTGTGGATGCGGATCTGGGGCTCGGCGGCGGAGATCTGCGGGCAGCGGAACGTACGGTTCAACTTCTGCATCAGGTGGCAGGGCGTGCCGGGCGTGCTGAACGTCCGGGCCGGGTGCTGCTTCAGAGTTATGTGGGTGAACATCCGGTCATGACCGCGCTCGTCTCCAACGATTTTCAGACATTCATGGAGCAGGAAGCGGAGCAGAGACGTCCGTCTTTCTGGCCGCCCTATGGGCGCCTGGCTGCGTTGATTGTCAGTGCGGCGACAGCGGATGCAGCGGATGCACTCGCCAAGGAAATCGCTTTTGCGGCTCCAGAGCGGGAAGGGGTTCAGGTTCTTGGCCCCGCTCCTGCGCCGCTGGCGGTTCTCAGAGGGAGGCATCGACGGCGGCTCTTGCTGCGGACAATGCGGGGAATTGCGGTGCAGCCGATCCTGCGGGACTGGTTGAAAGACATCAAGCCCAAAGGAAGTGCCAAGATCGACGTCGATATCGATCCGATCTCGTTTCTCTGAGGCGGTGATCGCTGCAATGGGAAATTATGACAAAAAAAGTCTGGGTACTTGTTTTTGTTAAGAATGACTCGCATTAGCATCAAATTCTTACTTTCTGAGATGCGAGTCAAATGAGCCTTACAACAGCCGGCCTTGGTCGAGGTGCGTTTCGTTGCACCCAGCCAATGGCGTTGATGATCGTTTCCCAGTTGCTGCTGTCGTCCTCTGCCAGTGCAGGCTCTGTGGTGGAAAAACCGGAAAAGCAAAAAAGCTCTTCTGCAACCCATGCTCGCAAAAGCAGCCCTTCTGCTGCGGCCAAGCGCCGAAAGCAGGATATTGTCACGGTGGTTGGACAGCAGCAGGCCGTCTCTGTAAGCGCGGCCAAAATGGCCATTCCGTTTCTGGAAAATCCTCAGATCATTTCCGTCGTTTCCCGCAAACTGATGGATGAGCAGAATGTCATCCGCCTGTCGGATGCACTGCAAAATGTGGCAGGCGTCTCGCATGCAGACAGCTACGGCCTGTATGACAGCATTCGCGTGCGTGGCTTCAGTACATCCGGCATGACCTATCTTGATGGCATGAAAACCATCGACAGCCTTTCCATGAACGAGACTGTGGGCCTGTCCTGCATGGAAGTCATCAAAGGGCCGGCGTCGGGTCTGTTTGGGCAGGGACCACTGTCCGGCATGGTCAACATGGTCAGCAAGAGGCCGACAGACAGTAATTTTGCCAACTTCACAGCTCAGGGCGGATCGTGGTCCTATTATGAAGGGCGCGCGGATATCAACAGGAAGCTGACATCCAACGGGATGATCACAGCCCGGGTCAATGCCGTCTATCGAAAGCAGGATTACTTCGTCCGTGCCTCGGATATGGAGACGCTTTATATCGCGCCATCCATTTCAATTCGCCCGACAGATCATACCGACCTGACACTGCTGTTTCGCTATAACCGGACGAGTGGCCACCCTTATACGGCGATCCCTGCATACGGGACGGTTCTGCCGTCTCCCTGGGGGAAACTGCCCAGGGATTTTGCCATCAACGATGTTGAAAACCCTGCCCAGCAGCGACAGACCTATGTTCATCTGGGCTACATGTTCGATCACAAGTTCAATGAAAACATCGGTTTCCATCAAGGGTTTCGGTATCAGGTCTACCGTCAGACCTATAATAGGTGGCTGTTTGCAACGACGGGATTTTCGAACGATCTCTCAGAAGTCGGCCGGTATTACTATGGGCCATATAATAATCACGGAACTGATCTCAGGATTGATACGAACGTTAATTTTAAATTCCATACAACACGCCTGATCTCGCACTACGTTCTGGTCGGAACAGACTATGGTCAGAATGGAACCAACTCCACCACCGGCTTTGCAACCACCACAAATCTCAATCTCGCCAATCCGGTTTATGGGGATGTTCCCGACTATGCGAGCAGTGGTGTCATTTCCAAAACACGGCAGGACCAGTTCGGAGCCTACGTTCAGGACCATATGAAGATCGGCCGTCAGGTTGCGGTGACATTTGGTGTGCGCTGGGATCGGGCGACCAGTGGTCGTGGTGGGGACAATCCCCCGACAACGGCTTTCAGTCCGCGCGCAGGCATTACCTGGGCCTTTACGGACTGGATGTCTGCGTATTTCAACTGGTCCAAGGCTTTCCTGCCAACGACGTCTGTTGATTATCAGCAGAAGATCCTGCCTCCACAGAGAGGAACGGATTACGAGGTTGGCCTCAAAGCACAGACCCGAAACGGTGTGCTGACGGGTATGGCTACCCTTTTCGATCTGGCGCGGACAAATGTCGCGACAACAGATCCACTTCATCCGCTCTATTCAATTGCTCAGGGCGAACAGACGAGCAGAGGGTTTGAACTGGAAGGCAATCTCAGAATTCTTCCAACCTGGACTGCCAACATTGCCTATACTTATCTCGATACCAAAATTACCAAAGACAACCGGCTCCTGCCGAACGGCGGAACTCTGTGGCTTTCGGGCGTTCCGCACCATATTTTCAATGTCTGGACAAAGTATTCCATCCCTTCAGGGATGCTAAAGGGGCTTGGTATTGGGGCAGGTGTTCATTTTGAAGGGGCCAGCCCTGCTGACAATTATACGCCACGCGATCCCATTTACGGCCTGACGTACAAAACGTCTGTCTATGCTCTGGTCAATTTGGCTGCGTATTATGAAAGAGGGTCCTGGAGCGCTCAGGTCAACGTGCAGAATGCGGCCGACAGGCGATACTTCCCGTCTGCCTCTCTAAGCCGCACGGTGGTCGGAACCCCACGAACAGTCATAGGTGGTCTGACAAAGCGATTCTGAAGAGGGTTCTGGCCAGAGATCCGGATTGGAGTCTGGCCAGAGAAAGGGTCAGCCTTTCCGGTTACGGAAGAACTGGATGGTCGCGGCAACGACGGAAATAACAGCGAGAGCCTGCTGGAAATAGGGGCGAAAACGCTTCGGGCCGATGGTCGCCATGGCCGTCATGCCTGCAAGGCCGATTTCGCGAGCACGACCGGCATGCTTGCAACAGGCTTTGACTTTGCTGCAGCAGCCCTTTTTGGCGGGTACCTGTTCAACGGGAACGGTTTTGGTCTTCATGAAAATCCTCCTGAATAGAGTGAATCAGGGATTGAACGCTGACAAATACAAGAGGTTGTGTCCGTCAGTCTTCCTGTCCGTCTTTCTCTTTCTGAAGGATCTTGAGCTGCTTGTCTGCATCCGGGGCATGTGGATCAAGCAGCATCATCTGCTTGTAGGCGCGTAGGGCAGCGTCCGGCTCATGCCGGTCCCGCTCAGCCTCGGCCAGCATTCCCCACGCTGTTGCGTCCCCTGGATCAGCCTGAATCACAACGCCCAGATCAGAGATCGCCCCGTTATTGTCACCAGCGGCTGAACGGATGGCGGCGCGGTAACGGCGCAGGATGGGTTGATCGGGCTGAATGGTGATGGCGGAGGTCAGATCGTCTTCGGCTGCCTGGAAATCATGCTTGCCGAGAGCCTCCTGCGAATCGGTCAGGAGCATCCGCACGGCCCCGGTCAGGCTGCGGTTCCGCAATGTCTCCGCCTGATCGGCGAGCTTGCGCGCATCCTTGTCGTTTCCAGCCAGAGCGAGAGCCTTTTCCGCTTCGACAAGCCGTTCCTGAACGGTCTTGCGGTGCGGACGTGTCTTGCTGGAATCGGTTTTTCCAGGATCGTTTTTGACGGAGGAAGGGGGTGCCGGAGTGGCAGGCACAGGAGCAGCAGAAGCAGAAAAAACCGAAGTACAAAGCAGAACGGCGCCAGCCATCAGCCAGCGCCGTCCGTTTGTCATCCGGCGGATCAAGGCAATTAGCCCTGACGTGCCTTCATACGCGGGTTCTTCTTGTTGATGATGTAAACGCGTCCACGACGGCGGACAACGCGGCAGTCCTTATCGCGGACCTTTGCGGACTTCAGGCTGTTGCGGATCTTCATGATGTTTCCAGGCTCTCGACTGTGTGGCCCATGATGGACCGGGTAGCGGGCCGGAACGCCCGCAAAAGGATGGCCTCGCTTAACGACCGTCCTTCAAGGAGTCAAGGTCAACAGCGTCCCGGAGCGCGGAAAAGCTGCCGGAACGCGTTCTGCAACGGTGTGTGACTGCTCTGCCGGAAGGCTTGTCCGGAGATTATTTTCCCTTAATCATGATCTCATGATCAAGCGTCGCTTTGTGGCCACCCTGCTCCTGGCCGTCCCGCTCTCCTTTCCCGTCCTGGCTTATGCTGCGGACGGAGGGGCTAAAACCAACGATGACGATCCGTCGATCAACGCTCTGGGGACCGGGGTTAACCAGATTCTCAAGGTTCTGCAGGTTCATCCGGATTCTGCCAGTGATTCCTGTATCAACGCGCTCAAGGAGATGCATGCAGCGCAGGATCAGCTGAGCAAGGAAGAAGGGCACGAAAACAATCAGGACGTCGAGGTCGCACGTGACGTCACGGCGTCCAGTATGGAAGATGTCACCACCATTTGTGGAACAGATGCGCGGACCCTGTGTCGGGAGTCTGCTGGACAGAATCCGGCTCTCGCAGCGGCATGCCATGCGCTGCCTCATGAAGACGACTGAGAGAGTCGGGCCTCACAACATGCGGATAAATTCCGTCAAATTATGTCACAGTCCTTCGGGGACTAACCATCGTATGGTTGGAGGAGTAGGGTTTTCAGTCTAAGTTGACGACAGGAACTGTAGACTGCTCTGGAATGACCCGTTTGCCTGGCAGGGATAGCCTTTCTTGACCGCCGCGTTTCAGTCGGTCTTCCGTCCGGGATGGATCCAGTTCAGTTTAAGAACATGGGTTGCGCTTGTCCTGGCGCTGGCCACGGCATTCTGGGCCCAGGTCGATACACCTGCAGGTGCTGGCGTAACCGTCATGATTCTTGCCCAACCCCTGAGAGGGCAGGCGCTGTCCAAGGCGCTGTACCGTTTTCTTGGGACCCTGCTGGGTGTGGGCGTTTCCATTCTCCTGATTTCCATGTTCAGTCAGGATCGTGGCCTTTTCCTGGGGGGTGTTGCCCTCTGGATGGCCGGATGTGCCTTTGTGGGGACGCTGGAACGGGATTTTCGGGCCTATGGTGCTCTTCTGGCGGGCTACATGGTGGCGCTTGTTGCCGTCGCCAGCGTCGATGCTCCCCAGAACATCTATCATGTCAGTGTCGCCCGTGCCTCGACCGTTGCCATTGGCGTGGCGTCCATCGCGGTCGTGAATCTTCTGTCCGGTTCTCCGCAGGCCTGGCGTAATCTGGCCAAGGGGCTCCAGAATCTGGGCCATAGAATCCGTGGCCTGAGTCATTCTGCCATCATGGGGGACCCACCTTCCTCGGCTCAGGGCACAACGGCCCTGGCGTCTGAAATTCTTTCCCTGATGACGCAGATTTCCTATGCGCGGACGGAGCTGGATCGAAGCCGACTACGCATGGCAGGAGCCAAGCTCAGCATTATTGGCATGCTGACGGTTCTGACCTGTAGCCGTGCTATTTCTGTCTTGCTGAAAGAAGGGGGTGTAACGGATATTCTGGTCCGTTATGTGCGCCAGTGGCACGAGCGCGTTGAAGACGGCACAAACCGTCAGGAAACCATGGGCACCATCCTGTCCAATATCCGGAAGGAAGATCCGGAGTATTTCCCGACCCCGCGCGATGCCTGGTTTCTGGAACGTGCCGCGACGCTGTTAAGTAACCGGCTTCATATTCGCACAGGCATCAGTACCCTGATGAAGGCGACCCCTGCCGGGGAAGCCCTCAAGCTTGCAACGCTCTCGAACAATCCGGATTATATTACAGCCTTCATCAACAGCATGCGTGTGCTGCTGGGCTTCAGCTTCGTGGCAGCATTCTGTGTGGGAACGGGGCAGCCGGCTTCGGCGACAGCGCTGTCCCAGTGTGCCCTGGTTCTCGTGCTGGCGTCGTCTTCACTGGATACGGCCGTGTTTGGTAAAGGTGCGATGATCGGGACGCCGCTGGGAATTCTCGCCGCTGGTTTCCTCTCCTTCTGGGTACTCCCCTACGTTTATACGCTTCAGGGGCTGGCCTTTGTCCTGCTCCCCCAGACCGTGATCGCCTGCCTTCTTCTGATGAACCCGAAAACTACGGCCGTCGGCTTCCATTACGGGGCGTTCTTTCTGGTCTTTGTCGGGTTGGGCAATCATCACAGTTACGATCCGGCCGCGTTCCTTGAACGGAACACATTCTATTTCCTGTCAGCGGTGCTGTCGTTCGTTCTGCTGGTTTTGCTGTGGCCACCGACGGCCCGGCGGCATCGCTTCCGTATTGCGGTTGCGATTTCGTCTGATCTGGAATCGCAGTTGGGTGGCCACGGGGAGGCTATGGGGCCAGCCCTCCTGAGCCGGAAGTACGACCGCCTGAGTCAACTCCTGCTCTGGACGAAGCGTCTTCCCAAAGGGGGGACGTCGTCCGAGCATGTTTTCGAACGTCTGGTGGCGCTGGAGGATCTGTCCAGCACGATTGCGCGTGTACGGCTGTATCTTGATCAGGCGGCGCGTATGCCGTCCCTCAGGCATCTTGTTCGCCCGGCCCGGAAGGCTCTTGCGCAGGACAGTCTGGCCCTTCTGGAAAGCGAACTGGCCGACATGACACAGGAATTTCTTGATCGGCTTCGTCTTGGCGCGCCCAGTGAGGAAATTCTGATCCTCAACTGCGTGGGAGGGCTGGAAGCCGTACGCGTCATGCTCCTGCGGAACCGGACGGCTGTCCATCATTATGGAATAGGACGCAAACGATGGTGATGAGACAGGTCGTAGACCTCGGCGGTCTGCTCGTATCCGCATTCGTCGTCAATCTGGCGCTGTCGCTTCTGACGCTGGCCATTCTTCGCTGGCTTATGGGCTGGTTCGATCTCTGGCGTTTTGTCTGGGACCCGCCACTGGCCCAGTTCGGTATTCTTATCTGCCTTCTCGGGCTTTATACCCTGATTCTCTGATACAAGGCCGCTCCACGTGCTTTCCAGTGTCCATCGTCTGATCCGCCTGACCATTACCATTTCCATCCTTGTGGTGGCTGCTGTCGTGGTGGTCATTTTGTGGGACTACTACACGGCCTCTCCCTGGACCCGGAACGGACAGGTGCGTGTTCAGGTCGCTAATATTGCGCCGCGCGTTTCCGGGCAGATTCTGCATGTGAATGTCCATGACAACCAGCCTGTCCATCGGGGGGATGTTCTGTACGAGATTGATCCGTTCGATTTTCAGGTGGCCGTGGATGCTGCCAAGGCGAAGGTGGCCGAACGCAAGGCCGATATGGAGTTCAAGGAGATTCAGGCCGAGTGGCGTCAGGCAATCCCCGGTGTGGCGGTTTCAAAGGAAGAAAAAAAGCAGTATGTCGCCCTCGCCCAGCAGGCGGCGGCACAATATGCATCCGCCCAGGCAGATCTGCGTCAGGCGGAGATCAATCTTGACCGTACGAAGGTCCGCAGTTCTCTGGACGGAATCGTTACAAACCTGATCATGCGTCCCGGCGATTTTGCGACAGCGGGCGTTGTGAACATGCATATCATCGACACAAGCTCATACTGGATTGATGGGTATTTCGAGGAAACCAAGGTCCATGATCTGGACGAAGGTGATCTCGTCCGTATGGATCTGATGGGGTATCACGACCCGCTTTTCGGCCATATCGAGAGTATTACGCGCGGTATTGCCAGCAACAATGCTCTTGTGAACGAGCAGGGACTGCCGACGGTCGATCCGGTTTATACATGGGTCCGTCTGGCGCAGCGTATTCCCGTGCGCGTGAAAATCGACAAACTTCCGGATGATCTGACACTTGCGGCGGGTATGACGGCGACCGTGACTGTCGTGTCTGCTTCCGGCAACCGTCGTCATCGCTCGACACAGGATGCATTCCAGCACTTCGGCGACGATATCCGCCATCTTTTTGGTCATAAGTGAGGGATTGTCTCGCGATTTTCACAATCCCTTTTTCCTGTCAGCCGTTAGCATGCCGGGTAGAGAAAATCTGGTATTTGAAAACAGGGCTTCTGTCAGTCTGTCCTGATTTCCGCAAACTGAGAAGGAAGAACTGTGCGCGCATCCCTTTCCTGCCGGACACTGGGCTTCGTCCTGGGTGGCCTGTGTTTTGTCGCGGCGTCATCAACGGCTGAGGCCGCGACTACAGATAAAGCTCGCAAAGCTGGAACACTTGTCAGCTCGGCGCCTCTGGCGGATGCACTGAGTCTGCCTGATGCGGGCAAATCTCTGCGCATCACCTATCTTTCGACTGATGGCGTGACGGGGAAAGGACTTGTGCCCGTGACGGCAGAGGTGATTGTGCCTGCTGGCGAGGCTCCCGCCGGTGGCTGGCCGATTGTCGCCTGGGCACACGGGACCGTTGGTAACGATGACAGTTGTGCGCCGTCCCTGAACCCGTACAGCGCCCGGAATACTCATTATCTGTCTGAGTGGATGAAGCGTGGCTTTGCGATTGTCGCGACAGACTATCAAGGACTGGGAACGCCGGGCGTTCACCCTTATCTGAATACCCGCGCTGAAGCCTACAGCGTTTTGGATTCCGTTCGGGCAGCGCTGAAATCGGTTCCGGGCCTTCAGAACAAGATCATGATTGTCGGTCAGTCGCAGGGTGGTGGGGCTGCTTTTGCATCGGCAGCGTTTGCACCTGCCTATGCGCCGGATCTCAATATCCGTGGAACTGTCGCAACGGGTATTCCTTACCTGACGTCAGAAATCCTGTCGGGCATGCTTGCGGAAGCGGGCAAGGCGAAAGGTTACAGCCCGCTTGTGGCCTATACGCTGCTGATTGGCTCGTCCTATTCTGGCCTGAACCCGCATTTCCGTCCGGAAGAGGCGTTTACGGCCAAAGCCATGCCAGCCTTCAAGGCGGCAGAAACGTCATGTCTGACCGGTCTGTCTGATCTGGCAGAGAAAGACGGCCTGACGCTGGCGAACGCTCTTCAGCCGACCTATGCCAAGGCCATGTCCCCGGCCATGAAGGGCATGATGTATCCGACCCTGAAACTGGCACAGCCTCTTTTTGTCGGCACCGGAACCGTCGATGAAGACGTACCAACGCAGTTGCAGGTCGGTTTGGTCAAGGCGGCCTGTGCGGCTGGAACCGTGGTGCAGGCGCATCTGTACAAGGGGCTGGATCATTCGCAGACGGTGAACGCGTCCCTGCCGGATTCAGCGGCCTTTACCAGGGCGGTCATGGCGGGTGAGCCTGTGACGCCGCAGTGCACACCAATCCCACAATAATGTCGTCAGCCCCGTATGCTTGTCAGCCGGGGCTTTTTCATGCGTCCGACATGAAGCGGACAATCGCTTCTGCGGCACGCTGTGAAGCGCCAAGCAGAGGCTGCCCGAACGTTTCCTGAAACAGCTTTTCCTGAGCGGACCTGTAGCGCGCATGGCGTTCCTGCGCCTGTGCCACAGCCGTCATGATGTCTGCCGGCTCATCCACGACATCGCCTAGCGTCCAGTGCAGGAAATAGGGATCATCCCGCCAGGGTATCCGTCGTGGGTTTAGAAAGATGCACGGACGGGGAATCGCCAGAAACTCGTAAACCTGACTGCTGACATCCCCGATATAGAGAGCGGCCTGGGACGTGTAGGTCATGTCGAGCATGGCGTCCGAGCCTGTATCAACCAGAACATCCGCGCTCTGTTGCCGTTTGAGCTGACGCTCCCGGATGCCGAAGCCTTTGTGGAACATCTTGATATGCGGAGCCACAACCAGATTGTATTCGCTTTGCTCTTTGAAGCCCTTGATGAGAGGGGTCATGCAGGCCGGTGCGGAGGTTAGGGCGCGCTGATAGTGGGGGTTGTAGAGTGCAAAAGGTCGACCATTTGGGAATGAGATGGCGTTCTCTTTGCGAACAGCTTCGAACACGTCGAACTTTGGGTATCCCACGATACGAGACACGCCCGTCTGGAACAGGCCCTTGTCCCGGAAATACGTCTCCACCTTCGGGCCCGGAACCAGCGTCAGATCAAACTCCCTTACGAGATGTTCGTCATTGACGTATCGGTCTCCTGCGCCGTGCATCAGAAGAACAAGTTTCGGACCATTCAGCCCCATTTCCTTCAGAACACCCGCCGTATATTCCGTTGCGACCACTACGTCATACCGGTTCAGTTCAGCCACGTTTTCACGCAGAACCAGCAGTCGTTCCTGATCAAGCCGCCGGGCCTTCTTCAACGCTTTTGCTTTCCATGATTTGGGAAAGGGCCTGAGCGGCAGAGCTGGAACACCGAGGGCCCGACGGATACGGGTCAGATGAGTGACAGTCTCTGGGAAACTGTAGTATTCCGTGACCTCACATCCAGGGGTTGTCGCCAGAGCGCTTGCGACAGACGCGGTGTGGTAGCACTGATAGGGTTCGGCAATGTAAATGAAGGCGATGTTCATGATCGTCTGTTGCGTCCTGACGTCACCGCGATCTGCGGCTTATCCCGGGATGACGTTTGCGGAAAGCGGAAGCCAGGCCGGGTGCGAATGCCAGTGAAGCGCTTCACTGACACGGTATAGGGCCTCGTTCATAATCTTCGCCCCCTGACTGTCAAGGAATCGGGCTAGAGGTGAAGATATGGCTTCCAGCATGGACACCCGGAGGGCTTTGTGGTCAGAAAGCCCGCATGTCCGCTGAACACTCCGTTTTCAGATCCATTTTCCGAAATGTCAGTGTTCTCACCATCGGCCGTATCGTCAATGCGCTGTGCAGCTTCGTCTACATCGCGGTTACGGTACGGGCGCTGGGTCTGTCTGACTTCGGACTGCTGATCCTCATTCATTCCCTGGCCTCTACGGGGTCTGTGCTGTCGCGCATGCAGTCCTGGCAGACGCTGATCCGGTTCGGCAGCGATGCGTTCACGAAGAACGATACGGATCTGCTGCGGAAGGTGGTTCATTTCTGTATCCGGCTGGATACGTTGTCGGCGGTCTTTGCCATTCTGTTCGGGCTGATTGCCGTGCAGGTCTATGGCGTGACGGCGCAGTGGTCCCGGCATGTGCGGTTTCTGGCGGATCTGTACGTGATTGTGAGTCCGCTCATGTATTCGGGCTGGGCAAACGGCATCCTGCGTATGGCAGGGAAATTCCATCTGGTCCCCATCATCGACACCTGTGCCGCTGTTGTGAAAACGCTTGGTGTTCTGCTGGGATATGTCCTGCATCTGAAGCTGGGATATTTCCTTGCGATGTGGGCGCTCGCCATCATCATCGATTACGGGTTCTACTTCTATTACGCGATGGACATCCTGCGGCAGAAGTTCCGGTTCCGCTATTTTCAGGCCTATCGAAGCTGGCGCTGGCAGATCCCTGGAATGTGGCAGTTTACCCGTGCGGCCAGTGTGAACCAGACGCTCGGCAATATTTCCGGCCATGTGGCAACGCTTCTGGTGGGGAATGGTCTTGGTCCGGCGGAGGCTGCTGTTTTCCGTGTGTGCCGTCAGATCGCAGAAGGAATAGTTACACCTGCTCAACTCATCTCGCCGGTGCTTTACCCGGAACTGGTCAAGATGAGAGACCAGCAGGACTGGAAGGGTCTCAAGCGCGTCACATGGAAGATGTTTGGCGTGCTGACGGCGCTGTCCCTGCTGCTTCTGCTGCTGTCTGCAGTGTTTGGTTCAAAGATTTTCAGGCTGATGCTGCATGTTCATGTGCATCACACGTCCCTCTATATTTCCATCATGCTGATGGCAGCGGTCTTCAGTTTGCTGGTCATTCCGCTGGAGCCGCTGCTGATCGTCGTGGGGCATGTGAAGTTTTTGATGACCAGTCGCACGGCCATCATGGCCATCTATTTCCCGGCCCTTTACGTGCTGACCATGCAGTTCGGGCTAGCGGGAGCCTGCCTGACGACAGCGGCCTGCAACGCGGCCATCCTGCTATCACGGTTTGCGGGCGTCTTGATATTTGGGGGGCGGATCGGGAAACCGAAAACGGAGTGAGGTCTGGCCCATGTTTGGTGTGGGCCAGACCTTCATCTGTTAGCGCAGAGGTGCGCGGTCCATGGCCCAGATGGCAAAGGCCTGCACCAGCGCAACTTCTTCCAGCCTCTTGAAGCGGCCGGATGATCCGCCATGGCCTGCGTCCATATTAATGCGGCACAGGAATGGCCCACCGGATGCAACTTCACGTAGTTTGGCAATCCATTTCGCAGGTTCCCAATACGTGACACGCGGGTCGGAAAGGCCACCCATGGCGAGAATGGGTGGGTAAGGGCGTGCCTGAATGTTGTCGTAAGGCGAATAGCTGGCGATGAGATCGTAAGCATCTTCGTCTGCCAGCGGATTTCCCCATTCCGGCCATTCCGGGGGCGTGAGGGGGAGGGACGTGTCAGACATGGTGTTGAGCATGTCCACGAACGGGACCTGCGCAGCGATTCCGGCAAAAAGATCCGGCGCCATATTGGCGACAGCACCCATCAGCAGCCCGCCTGCCGAGCCACCATGAGCGACAATGCGGCCTGCGGAGCCATAGCCTTCCTTTACGAGATAGTTCGCTGATGCGATGAAATCCGTGAAGGTATTGGGCTTGGTTTTGCCGCGTCCCTGAAGGAACCAGTTCCAGCCTTTTTCGGAGCCACCGCGGATATGCGCGATAGCGTAGACCCAGCCACGATCAACAAGGCTGAAGACCGTTGTGGAGAAGCTGGCGTCCATGGCGATGCCGTAAGAGCCGTAGCCATAAAGCAGTAAGGGCGCGGACCCATCCAGAGCCTGTCCCTTGCGCATCAGGACCGTCAGGGGAACCTGCTCCCCGTCTGGGGCGGTCGCGAACAGGCGACGTGTCTCGTATTTTTCCGGATCATGCCCGGAGGGGACGTCACGAACCTTCTGGAGCGTGCGCTCTCCGGTTGCCAGATCGTAGTCATACCAGTGTGCCGGGGTGGTCGGGGACTGATAGACGTAGCGCAGAACGGAGCCTTCATATTCCAGAACGCCCTGAAGCGTCAGGTCGTAAGCCGGTTCGTCCATGCCAATAGTGACAGCCTGACTGCGGACATCCCCGCTGACACCGGCCTTCACCACGCGGATATGAACGTTGCCGTCCTTCCGCTCTGACCACGCCAGATAGTTGCGGGACGCCGTCGCACCCAGAATGTAATGGCCTTCCAGATAGGGCACGAACGGTGCCCAGTTCTCCCGTCCCGTAGCAGTATCTGGCGTCTGCATGAGCTGGAAATCGACAGCGCCACCGGCATTGGTGAGGATGATGAAGCGGTCGTTCCAGTGCGTGAAGGAGTAGCGTTCTCCACGGATCAGCGGGGCTGCCACGACGGGCGAGGCGGTCGGATCAGAGGCCGGAATCAGCAGCGTTTCGTTCGTGTCGTGGTCACCGCGTTCAATGACAATCCACTTGCGGGATGCGCTGGTGCCGATGCTCAGGAAAAAGCCGGGGTCGGTTTCGTCAAAAACCAGAACATCCTCACCACCCGTCAGTGGGCGGCGATAGATGCGGGATGGGCGGCCATTGTCGTCGCGGAAAATCCAGAACAGCCATGCGCTATCTGGCGAAATGGCGAAGCTGCCGGTCGTGCTTTCGACTGGTTCAGCGCAAAGTTCACCGCTCTCCAGGTCCTTGACCTGAATGCGATAGACTTCTGATCCCTGCACGTCTTCTGAATACACGAAATAGCGATGATTGGCGGAGTGTGCCGTTCCGCCGAGGGCGTAGTAATCGAACTGTTTGGCGCGGGCATCCACATCCAGAAGAACCTGCTCAGCCCCGCCTTCACGTGGGCGGCGTGCCCGAAGGGGGTGCTGGGCGCCGTCTTCAAAGCGGCTGTAATATGCCCAAGGCCCATCCGGAACAGGTACGGATTCTTCAGCCGGCGGGATACGGCCGATCATTTCCTGCAGAAGCTCTTTGCGAAGCGGCTCCATGCTGGCCAGAACACCCTCGGCATAAGCGTTTTCTGCCTTGAGGTGCTCCGTAATGTCCGGGCGCAGGACGGACGGATCACGCAGAACCTGCTGCCAGTTCTCGTCCTTCATCCAGGCGTAGGAGTCGGTGCGGGTCCGGCCAAGCTGCGTGGTCGAAACGGGTTCCTGCTTTGGAACCGGCGGAACGGGGAGGGAATGCTGGGTCTCTGACATATCCGAAACCTTGGCGCAGAAACGCAGGCGACTCAATCCACGTGGACAGGCGCGGCCAACTGATGCGGATTCCGGAGTGTAAGATCAGTAAAAATAATTGAAAAAGAAACTGGAGGGCTGTTCAGATGTTTCTCATGCAACGGCGGGTGACCTCTCAGGACAAAGCATGTCTCTGAAATGTCCGCTCACAATAGCCGTAATGTAATCGTATCAAACATGGAAAGATTCCATCCATGAATACCAATAAGTATTTCGCCGCTTTCGCTGCTCTTGGCCTTGCTTTCTCTGGCGCTGCTGTCGCCCAGACTGCGCCGCAGCCAGGTCAGCCGATCGTTCCTCCGGGAACACAGGCCGTTATCACGCCAAATCATGTGCAGGCCGTTGGTGGCCTCAATGGCATTGCAACAGCCGCAACGCCCGGCACGCTGGGTGACAATGGCATGCCGTCCATCGACAATGCACAGGCTGGCAATGTGGCAGGCCTGACGTCCTACTGCATCCACAAGAAGCTGTCGTTGGGCACCGGGCCGCGTTCTGCGTCCCGTAATCTGGCCAAGCGCGCCGACGTGCAGAACGACCAGTATTACTCGCTGGGTGGCCGTGGTCTTCTCCAGACCAGCAGCAACACGCCCTTCGATATTTCCACGCTGCCGAAGGACAAGCAGGTTCTGGTCTGCCGTGATCTCTTCAAGAAGGCCCAGAGCCTCGGTAACTGAAACTTCTGAGGTTTCGTCCTGAAAAGGCCCCGGGGGGTTATCCTCCGGGGCTTTTTTTGTGTCTGGCGTTAGCCGTTCCGGGCCTGCGCGGCGAAGGCGTTCAGCTTGATCAGTGTGTCGTCAAACTGCCCGTTGGCTTCGGCAAATCGCAGGAAGCGGACACGTTCCACAAGGATTTCCGGTGGTGTTGGCTGCTGGGAGAGGAGCGCCATGACTTCATCGGAAAATTCATCGAGAGGCTGATAGCCCGGACGTGTTTCCTGACCTGGCGTTAGTCCCGTCTGGACCGCAGGCGGGGCCAGTTCAATGACTTCGACTTTCCCTTTCAGGATTTCGCGAAGAGCGATCGTATAGGAATGGATCGCGGCCTTCGTGGCGTTGTAGGTTGGCGTGGTGGTCAACGGGACGAAGGCTAACCCGGATGTCACGTTGATGATGACAGCATCCTGCTGCTTCACCAGATGATCGGTCAGGGCGTTGATGAGGCGGATCGGGCCGAGCAGGTTCGTCGTGATCGTGGCTTCGGCGTCCGTCAGATCATGGGTCTTGGTGAGATCTTCAAACCGCATGATCCCGGCGTTGTTGATGATGACATTCACATCTGGATAGGCTTTCAGGAGACGATCCGAAAAATCGGCAATGCCTTCAGCACTCTCAATATCCAGCGTCAGGGCGTGCATATTGGGTCGCCCTGCAATGGCGCTCTCCAGGGCATCCTTCCGCCGTCCAGCGACAATGACTGTATTGCCCGCGTCATGCAGTCGATGTGCAAGGGCCTGCCCTATGCCCGAGCCGCCGCCGGTCATCAGGATCGTGTTTCCAGTCAGTTTCATCGGAGTTGCTCCATCTTGAATTGGAACACTCTATCTAGCGGGCTATCGTCGATCCGGAAGAAGGCACCCCAAAGATTTATACGCACCAGAAAGAGAGTGACCCCCATGACGGATAACCCTTATGAGGCGTCTCCCGAACGCCGCGCCCAGCGTTTGGCAGAGACCGCCCCTCCGGAGTGTGACGCGCGTGTTGAGCAACTGGTGACGGAACTGATCGGGCGTGTGGCTGACAAGTGGACGATGATCATTCTGGAAGTGCTTGAGGAGCACAGGGAACTGCGCTTCACGGAACTGGCGAGGAAGGTTGAGGGGATCAGCCAGAAAATGCTGACGCAAACGCTCCGTCATATGGAGCGTGACGGCATGGTCATCAGAACCATTCACCCCGTCATCCCGCCACGCGTGGACTATCGTCTCACGCCGCTGGGTCTGAGCCTGGGCGCAGCATTCTGTGGGGTATGGATCTGGGCAGAGAAAAATCTGACGGAAGTGGAAGCGGCCCGGACCGCCTTCGATGCCAGATAAGGCCCATGCCTGACAGGATATGTCAGGCATGGAAAAGAGCTTACTCGGGCAGCTGCTCGAGCAGGGCCACACCTTCGGCAGACCCGAGGACGGCGGCTTTTTCCTGACGGTTCAACTTGGAAAGGGCCGTTTTGAGGGACGAGGCTTCCTTCAGCTTGACCAGACCAACCAGCAGGTTTGCATCAATCGCACTGCCCGGTTTGCGAGCGGGAGGAAGCGCACCAAGATGCGCGTCGAGAAGGGCGCGATCTGTCCGAAGCAGTGCAAATGCTTCGTTGGGTGGCTGGTGCGGCGCACGCATGGCCTCGGTCCGCAGGCGGTCATTCTCTGCCGCAAGGCGGAGGATCGGGGGCGGGGCTGTTTCTTCCTCGATCAGCAGTAGTCCGGCCGTGCGCAACCCAAGACCGACATCGCGGCTCGCCGTCAGGGCAGCAAGCGGAATAGCCAGGACAAGTCCCAGCAGCACAGGCGTCATCCACAGGAAGAGTGCCTGCGACACGGACCATGCCGCTGCCGCCAGAAGGAGACCGAACACCGTATAGACCCAGTATCCACGCGCCACTTCACGGAGTGACACGCGGCCATCTTCGCGGTTCTGGGCATTCCAGCCTGAATCGCGGCCCAGCAGGATGGAAATCACGCCGGACGTCTGGATCAGCATGGCAATCGGGGCAATGAGGCCGCCAATCAGCGTTTCCAGAATGATGGACAGGAACAGCCGTATGACACCGCCCGATCCGCGGAGTGCCGCCCGATCAAAGAGCATGGCGATGAAGGCCAGCCCCTTGGGAGCCAGCAGAATGCCCATTGTGCCAATGAACACGAACTTCGCCTGCACCGGATCGACCCGTGGCCAGTGCGGGTAAAGCGTCGGCTTCGTGCCGAAATATTCCGGATGATAGAAATGCGACTGAAGGGAAATCAGGATTCCGAACAGCAGGAACAGCAGCCATAGCGGGGACATGACATACGAGCCGATGCCCGTGAGCATATGGGTCCGGCTGACCCAGTGCAGGCCCTTTGTTCCAAGGATCTTGGCGTGCTGGAGATTACCCTGACACCAGCGGCGGTCGCGGATGGCCACGTCCGTCAATGAAGGTGGGCTTTCTTCATACGATCCAAACAGCCCTGGCACCATGTGAATGGCCCAGCCGCCACGGCGCATCAGAGCCGCTTCAACGAAGTCATGGCTCAGGATGTGGCCACCGAAAGGTGGGCGTCCCTTCAGATGTGGGAGACCAGCCTGTTCAGCAAAGGCGCGGGTGCGGATGATAGCGTTATGGCCCCAGTAATTGCCTTCGGAACCGTGCCACCAGGCAATGCCATGTGCGATGAGCGGGCCGTAAACACGTCCGGCAAACTGCTGCATCCGCGCAAAAAGCGTACGGCCACCAACGATTACCGGCAACGTCTGGATCAGGCCAACGCCTTCGTGGTTCTCCATGGCGGATACGACACGGACGATCAGGCTGCCATCCATGACGCTATCGGCATCGAGCGTGAGCATCTGTTGGTAGGAGCCACCAAAACGCGTCACCCAGTCATGCAGGTTTCCGGCCTTGCGGTCCGTATTCTGGTGGCGGCGACGGTAGAAGATGCGTTGATGGTCGCCGGTAGCCTGACGGAATGCCAGAAAAGCCCGTTCTTCCTGCAGCCAGACATCCGGATTGGTCGTGTCAGAGAGGAGAAAGAAATCAAACGCATCGATCTGGCCAGTCGCCTGAATGCTGTCGTAGATAGCTTTCAGGCCCGCAAGGACCCGTGTGGGGTCCTCGTTGTAGGTGGGCATCAGGACGGCTGTTTTGGCCTTCAGCTGCGGCAACGCTCCGGTGCGATGGATGCCCAGCCCCAGGCCACCACGGCAGATCAGGGACACAAACCCGCCGAGACTGGATGTGAAGGACAGCGCAATCCAGAATCCCAGAATGGCAAACAGCACCAGAACAATCACGCCGAGTGTTGAGACACCCAGCGAGTTGAAGACCTGGTTGATTTTGTAAACGCCGAAGCCCGTCAGCAGGATGGCCGTGCCGAACACGAACAGCCGACGCAGCCAGAGCAGCTTCGGTGTTGTGTCCAGAATGCGGAAAGGTCGCCCGTGGCGATCCGGCTGCTGATGGAGGTTCTGAGGCTCCATCTTGAGAGGGGCCTCACGGGGAAGAAAAGGGGCTTCGGACGGGGAAAAATCTGTCACGGCGTCCAACGGTACATCCATTTTTCAGAAATCGGGCCCTGATCGTTTGCAAGCTGGGCCTGTAGTTCGGAGGCCTTGGCATCTCCTGGTACAAATTCGAACGTTGTCCGCCAACCCTTGATATTCGGATTGGGCTCTACGACGACATTGCGGATTGTGCCGGGCGTGCTCTGTGAGATCAGATGAAAGTGCGCATCCTGTGGGACATTCTGGAAGGGAGCGCCCGTAAAGTCGATGACAAACATCCGGGCTTCCGAATGATCTGTCACGGCGCCAATCCGGGTTCCCCCTACGCGGGCGAGAGGGGTTGGCCACGGCGTGTCCCAGCCCCAGTACATGCGGTAGGTAAAGCTGTATTCCTGCCCCGCCTTGAGGGGTGCCTTCGGGCGCCAGAAGGACACGATATTGTCGTTCACTTCATTCGGCGTTGGAATTTCCACCAGATCGACAGCACCGTCGCCCCAGTTGCCGATCGGCTCAATCCATAGGGACGGCCGCTTCTCGTAATTGAGGGCCAGATCCTCATAATCATGGAACGACCGCTTGCGCTGCATCAGGCCAAAGCCATGCGGGCTGCTGTCCTGAAAAGCAGAGAACTGAAGATCGGTCGGGTTGACGAGCGGGCGATAGAGCTGCTGGCCAGAGCCAGTCCAGACCTGAAGTGCCTCGCTGTCATGGGCAGCCGGGCGCCAGTCATCGACGTGATTGTGCTCGTTGGCATCGAAATAGAACATGCCGGTCAGCGGCGCGATGCCGGACTCGGTAATATCCTGTCTTGGGAAAAACGATGACTGAACATCGAAAACAGTCGTGTCGCCGGGGCGGATCGTGAAGCGGAAAGCACCGGTAACGGATGGACTGTCGAGAAGTGCGTGGATTACGACGGATTCAACGCCCGGCTCAGGTTTTTCCAACCAGAATTCCCGGAAAAGGGCAAATTCCTCGCCCTTTGAATTACCCGTACCATTCCCGAAGCCGCGCGCTGAAAGGCCATAATTCTGGCCTTTGGCGACGGCACGGAAATAAGAGGCGCCAAGGAAAACGGCACATTCTTCCATCACGCCGGGTGTATTGATGGCGTAGCGCAGCCGCAGACCGGCAAAGCCCAGATCATCCGTCACCCGCAGCATTGAGTTGGCGTAGGTGAAGAGATCCGGATCATAGGCGATAGGTGTCGATTGACCGCCAATGACTTCGTTCATTCCAATCCGGGGCTTGTAAAGAAAGCCACGTGGAAAGAACTCGACTTCAAAAGCCAGGTTCTGTCCGTGCCACAGGGCGCGGTCTGGATTGAACACGATGCCACGGAACTGATCGAAATCGAGATTGGCAATTGCCGAGGGCAGACTCTGGGGGGGAGGAGCGTAAGGCGATCTGGAAAGTTTTTCTGCAATGGCGCGCACGGTCCCGTTGTCAAACGGAACAGTTTTCGGAGCCTGCTTTACAGCAGGCGGCGCGGACTGAGCATAAGCCATACGACCGGAAGCACCCATAAGGGACATCCCAGCTCCAAGCTTTACCAGATCACGACGCAGGATACTCATACTTTTCCCTACAGTCCCAGTTTCTGCCGAACTCCCGAAATCGGAGTGGTCATTACCTACCGATACGCCGGAAGCAGTTCGTTGCGAAGAGACGTTCTATGATTGGAGAGTTATTTCACAAGGGTTGGACATGTCCTTTTCATGGCATCACCGGGACAGGACACATCATTGTGAACTCTGTTGCTGACAGAGATGAAAGGGTGGAACGCGCTCGGACATTTCGGAAACAACCGTCTCGTTTATGGACTCAAGCTGAGGAACGCTGAACAGTATCCGGACGTTCCCGAACCTTGCGATATCCCGTGCATTTCCTGGATTTTCAGGGCCGCTGAGCACCACTCCAAGAACCGGGATGCCGCGTTTGCGCAGGGCTTCCAGGCTCAGAAGGGTATGGTTGATTGTGCCCAGCCCACTCCGGGCGACCAGAACGACCGGCAGATCCATTTGCTGAACCAGATCGATCATCAGCATGTCTTCCCGAACTGGCACCATCAGGCCGCCCGCCCCCTCAACCACGAGGGGGGATTGTACGGCAGGAAGCACCAGACGGCCCGGGTTGATGGTCATGCCCTCCAGATTGGCGGCGGCCAGAGGCGCCAGCGGGGCTTTCAGACCGTAGGCCGGGGCGATGATCCGGTTGGGAGTCAGTCCGGCCAAGGTGCGGACAGTCGGCGTGTCTCCTGCTTCGTCGGCCAGACCGGTCTGAAGTGGTTTCCAGTAAATGGCGTTCCACGCTTTCGTCAGAATCGCGCTGACGAGTGTTTTGCCAATTTCCGTGTCTGTTCCAGTGACGAACACGCCGCGAAAAGTGCTCATGGAGTGTCCTTCCTGAAAATTCCGAGACCAATCCTGTAGGTCACAGTCTGATGGTGTCTGTCAAAGTGCCGCATGGCCCGACGCAGGCCGCCTAGACTTGCCGGAGTACTGCCAGACTGCGGCAGGGAGGCGCCGATCTGGCGAAGTTTGCGCAGGAAAACGCGGGCATTTGGTACTGGATCATGAAGGGTGATGACGTCCCAGGTTCCAGAACCGCCGCTGGGCCATTCCCGCTGAAGGGTTGATGCGTCCGCATAATGAGGAACGCCGCAGGGCGCGCTTTCCTGTTCGCAGGACGAGCGCCATTCCCCGAGGCTTCCCGGCAGAAGTGTCGTGAGCATGAGCGAGCCGCCGGGTGCGAGTTTCTGGCACAGGCGCTGAAGTGCGACCGGGCGGTTTTCAAACCACTGGAAGCAGAGACTGGATGCGATCAGATCGAAGAGGCCGTCCACGTCTGGATGTTCGCCATCCATGATGCGGAAGGTGACAGGCCGGTCTGTCAGCCGTTCCTGTGCCCGGGCGATCATGCCGGGGGCCAGATCCGTAGCGATCAGGGGGCTGTCGGGAAAGGTAGCGGAGAGCTGTTCGGTCAGGAAGCCTGTGCCGCAGCCAAACTCCAAGATTCGTGACGGGTGTGAAAGTGCCAGTTCTTTGCGGATACGTTCGGCCAGAAGCTCGGCGCAGCGATACTGGATATCTGCCGCGGCATCATAGTCCTGCGCGGCGTTGAACCGTTGAGCAATCTGGTGCTTGCGCTCATCCATGGCGTGCGAACCATTGTCGGATAGAGTCGGCGCAAAGAGCGGGTTCCGCCAGAGGCAGGAGGTGTCCTCCGTCCACGATTGAGCCGGGGCTGGAAAAGCCGAGCCGGGCTGGTGGGAACGGGTCTGACTGCCCTGTCATCCAGTGCAGGCGATCACCCCATCTGGCGGCCTGCTCCCGTGCGTCGTCCAGCAGCAGTTTTTCCAGTCCAGCATCAAGCCGTTCGATAGCCGGCGGCCCAGGCACAGGCTCATCCGTGCCGCACCGGTTTCGGAAGTCGGCCAGGACGGTTTCCGGGGATTTCTGAAGCTGGCGCCTCATCCGTTCCAGAACACGTGCCGGAACGCCGTCTGGATAGTCGCCGGCAGCGGAGAAACGGGCAAATCCGTTAAAAAGGACAAGGCCTTCGCACCCTGGAAGATCCTGCTCCAGAAGTGAGAGGCTGCCTGCTGAATGTCCGACGGCAAGATAAGGCGTTTGGGGCAGCGGCGGATGGGATGGGGCGCCGAAATAGCCAGCGTCCACGACGTAAGCTTCGACGCCCGGCAAGTGGTCCAGCATGGGGTTCCAGAACGACGCATCAAATCCCCAGCCATGCACCAGATAGAGGGGAAGACTCATTGCTCCTTGCCCACCAGTCGAATGATGGCGGCGGCCAAACGCTCGACGTCGGCATCCTGGAGACCGACATGCAGGGCAATCCGCAACCGCGCCGTTCCAGCCGGAACAGTGGGAGGGCGGATTGCCACGGTCAGGAACCCTTCGCCCTCCAGAGCTGTCGCAACATCCAGTGCACGTTGAGCCTCCCCTATCAGAACAGGGACGATCTGCGTCGTGGATTCGGCGGTATCGAACCCGGCGTTGTTCAGGATGGTCCGCAACGTCCCGGCCTGCCCCAGCAGGGTTTTCCGCTCCGTGTCCATGCCAGGAATGACGTCCAGGGCGGTATCTATGGCCCCGAGAACCGCTGGAGGAAGGGCCGTACTGTAGATGAATCCAGAAGCGTGATTGATGAGATAGTCGCAGAGCAGTCGGGAGCCGGCGATATAGGCGCCCATTCCGCCGAGTGCCTTGCTGCATGTGCCCATGGTCAGATCGGCCAGACCGCCGGAAAGACCCTCCCCCTGCGGCCCCAGAACGCCAGTGGCGTGCGCTTCGTCAACATACAGAAACGCGTCATAACGGTCTGCCAGCGACCGAAGGGCCGGGATGTCCGCGCGGTCTCCGTCCATGGAGAACACGCTTTCCGTCACGATCATTCGCAGGCCGGGCGTGGCAGCTTCGCGCTTCAGGAGTGTTTCCAGATGGGCAAGGTCGTTGTGACGGAACCGGACCTGCCGAACGCCCGCAGCTGCGCATCCATGATGAAGGCTGGCATGATTCAAACGGTCCGAAAAAACGATCATCGGATGGCCGGTCTGGGCCACCGAAAGGGCGCAGAGTGCCGGGACGACGGAGGCATTCGCCTGCCAGCCTGAGGCAAACAGGAGCGCTGCGTCACAGTGCTTGAACCGGGCCAGTTTTTCTTCGACAGCCTGATGCAGATCCAACGTGCCACTCACCAGCCGGGATGCCCGCGCTCCGGTTCCATATCGAAGGGCCCAGTCTGCTGCCCGTTCCCGCAACAGGGGATGATCCGCAAGGCCCAGATAATCGTTGGAGGAAACGTCAATCAGACGCTGTCCATCGCGCAGGATTGCTCCTGTCTCGCGGGTGACGGGTCGTAGAACCCGGCGGGTACCGACCGCATCACGTTTCTGAAGAGCCGCAGCGAAATGGGCGTCAAACAGGGTCATGCGTTGTCCTGAAGAACGGTCACGATGCTGGATGTCAGGCGGGAGAGGTCTTCGGGTGTGATCGTGAAGGCCGGTGTCAGGTACACGATATTGCGGAAAGGTCTGATCCAGGTGCCATGCGTGACGAAGGCTCGGCGCAGGACATCGGGGTTTTCGATCTTCTCAAGCTCTACGACGCCGATTGCGCCCAGAACGCGCACATCCCGGACGCCCGGTATCGTTCGACAGGGTTCCAGTTCGCGTCGAAGCTGTTCGGAAATGCGTGCCACCTGCTCCAGGCGCGGTTCCTGTTCGAACAGGTCCAGCGATGCATTGGCAACCGCACAGGCCAAAGGGTTTGCCATGAAAGTTGGGCCGTGCATGAGCGCTTTGCCGCCATCCGTCGACAGAAAGGCCTCGAAGACGCTCTTTCTTGCAACAGTGGCTGCCAATGCCATGGTTCCGCCGGTCAGGGCTTTGGAGAGGGCCACGATGTCGGGCACGATGTCGGCCTGCTGACAGGCAAACATGGTCCCGGTTCGGCCAAAGCCCGTAAAGATCTCGTCAAGGATCAGCAGGATGCCGTGCCGATCGCAGAGATCCCGCAGGCGACGCAAGACTTCGGGGCTGTGGAACAGCATTCCGCCTGCGCCCTGAACCAGAGGTTCCGTGACAATGGCGGCAACGGTGTGGCCTTCTTTTTCCAGAAGCGCCTCAAGCCGAGCCATGCTCGCGTTATCGACAGGCAGGTCAGCCAGAACCTGCTTCGGCAGAACCCCGGCGAACAGGCTGTGCATGCCCTCCTCAGGATCACAGATGGACATCATGCCCAACGTGTCCCCGTGATAGCCGCCGCGGAAGGAGAGTATTTTCGTGCGTCCCTCTGTTCCGCGATTGATGTGGTATTGCACCGCCATCTTGACCGCGACTTCCATCGCGACCGATCCGGAATCGGTGAAAAACGTCCGCTCCAGATCTCCGGGAAGCAGGGCTGCCAGCCGCGCGGCCAGCCGGCGGGCCGGTTCATGGACCATCCCCCCGAACATGACATGCGGCATTACGCTGGCCTGCTGGATGAGCGCCTGCTGGATGTGCGGATGGCTATAGCCGTGACAGGCGGTCCACCAGGCAGCCACACCGTCCACAAGCTCGCAGCCATCCGCCAGCGTGATGCGACTTCCAGATGTGCGAACGGCTTCCACGGGGAAGGGCGCGGTCTGCATCTGGGTATAGGGCAGCCAGAGATGGGGAAGGTCGGCCGCGGACCGGTTCGCCCCGGCGGATGAGACTGTGCAGGACATTCCAGCGTTTTCCCGCATGGTCCGGGGCAAGTCCATCCCCCCGTCCATGATGCTGTCAGCGGATATCATAAAAAGGTCATGCTTTAACGGGAAACAATCTGGCATGAACCCCGTTATTGCACCGCCCTGACCTGTGTCGGTGGCGGCGGAAAGGACGTTCTTTCGCAGTTGGAAGGACAATCAAGGTCAGGATCGATGCTGAATTCCAAGGTCATTCATGTCAACGGCGTGTTTTTAGGCACGGCCATCATGAACAGCAGCATGAGCACTCTGCGATTCTATGCCACTCATGAGAGTGTGCGGGCGTTGCATAATGCCTGTATGCCGGATCTTCTGGCACTTTACTGTCAGGTCAGGCGTCTCTTCAACAGCAGCCGACTGACCCTTCAGGGCGCCTGATCCGTCAGGTGCCACAGAACGTGTTCTGAACCCGCTCATGTTGGGCGGGAGGCTGGTCGAACCCATCGTCTGCATCGTCAAACGGATGCGACAGAGCTTCTGTCAGGCGATGGAAAGGCTCATAATTTCCCCCAACGGCTGCTGTAATGGCAGCCTCGATCTGATGGTTGCGGGGAATGATCCTTGGGTTAACGGCTTTCATGGCTTGTGCGCGATCCTCTGCACTCATTCCATCCATTGTCAGGCGTTGTTGCCAGTCCTGTAGCCAGATGCCCGCGGCGGCCTGATCCTTGAAAAGACTCAGGAATCCAGAGGTGTCGCCAGTCTGCGCAACGTTGCAAAGCTGGCGGAATGTCCGGGTGAAGTCTGCTTCATCACGGTGCATCAGGGTGAGAAGTCTGGAAATCAGCGTGGTATCGGCTTTCTGTTCCGTATTCAGGCCAAGCTTCTGACGCCAGCCTGAGAGATAGGCCTCCCCAAAGACATCGTCGAAGCGGGCCAGAGTCTCCGTCGCTATTTTGACGGCATTGTCTGTGTCTTTATCAATGAACGGCAGAAGTGTTTCCGCAAACCGGCCCAGATTCCATAGCGCCATATCTGGCTGCTGGCCGTAGGCGTAGCGTCCGTTCTGGTCGATGAAGCTGAAAACCTTGCCCGGATCATAGGCATCCAGAAAAGCGCACGGACCGAAATCGATCGTTTCTCCGGCGATGGACATATTGTCCGTATTCATCACGCCATGGATAAAGCCGACGAGCATCCATTGGGCGACCAGTTTTGCCTGACGTTTTACAACGGTTTCCAGAAGGGCCAGAGCGCGGTTGGGACTGTTTGTCAGTTCGGGATAGATGCGTTCAATGACATGATCGACCAGAATCCGCAGCGCCTCCTGGTCTCCGCGTGCTGCAAAATACTGGAACGTTCCAACGCGGACGTGGCTTGACGCAATACGGGCGATGACGCCGCCGGGCACGAGAGTTTCCCGAAGAACATTCTCGCCTGTTGTGAGGGCAGCCAGAGCGCGGGTCGTCGGAATACCCAGTGCGGCCATGGCTTCACTGACACTATATTCGCGTAAGACCGGCCCAAGTGCTGCACGCCCGTCTCCGCGACGTGAGAAGGGGGTTGGTCCAGAGCCTTTGAGGTGCAGATCCCAAAGCTTGCCGTGTGCGTCCATGACTTCGCCTACCAGCATGGCGCGCCCGTCTCCCAGAGAGGGAACAAAATGCCCGAACTGGTGGCCGGCATAGGCCATGGCGACAGGGGGGAGGCCGTCGGGGCGCAGTCCGTGAGACAGGAAGGACAGTCCCGCAGGACTTTTCAGCCATTCAGGAGACAGGCCGAGTGCTGTGGCGAGTGGCTCGTTGAGTGCGATAATCGCGGGCGCTTTGAAAGGGCGGCTTTGCAGGGGGGTAGAGAACCGTTCCGGCAGAGCGGCATACTGGCGAAGAAGCTGCATGAAACGTCTCTGTTAAACTTATGCTGGAGTTCCTTCACATGGGGGACGACCATAGATAAGGGAAGAACTCACAGGCTTTTTATAAGAGTTTTTACCGTGATACCCGGAGTTTGGGTGGAACATCGTCATAAAAAAGACACTTCATTCAACAGTTGCTGAGCCTGTTTTTTTTGAAGACAGAGATAGTTTCTGGTCACCTGCAACTATATTTTTGCAAAGATTTTTTCTGATGCAAAGATGGGGAGGTGACGTAAAAGACAGTATTCTCTATTCATGAATTATGAACGGGCGTTTCTGCCTTTGATGCCGCCTGTGCGGGACCACAGCATAGAGGACATTTCGTGGAGCAAACCCAGCGCGTGTCTGGCCCCGGAAGGGACGTAAGCCCGGCAGTCATCCGACTATATGCAACCATGGCTGCTGCCCGTTTCCACGGGATCGAGCTTGATATTCGTGATTATGCGGCAGAGCCGGGGGAGGCCTCTCCTTCTCCAGCGTCGCTGGCTCGCTGGCTGACATCTCAGGGTGTCGTCGCAAAAGGCATGCGTCTGCGCTGGCGGTATCTGATTAAACTTCAGAATACTCCGCCTATCGTTCTGATGTTCAAGGATGGTTCTGCCGGGTTGATGGTCTCCGCCAACCCGGAAAAGGGAATCGTCTGGCTTCGTGACCCCATGGGTGACGAAGGAGATACACCCGTCCCGGTAGATGAATTGCGTCTGTCCCAGGTTTGGACGGGTGACGTGCTGTTGGTGAAGCGCCGCATCAATGAATCGGAAGCAGATGCGCGGTTTGATATTCTCTGGTTCGCGAAGATGGCGCTCCGCGAGAAACGCCTTCTTCGCGATATCGCAATCGCGTCCATGGTTCTGAGTATTCTTCAGATCTTTCCTGCATTGATCGTCATGCAGGTGCTGGACCGAGTGGTAAACTACCACTCAATGGCGACCCTCATATCGTTGACTTCTTTTGTCGTTATTCTGTCTTTTTATGAAATTATCCTGAGCTATGCACGGCGCGAACTTTCTTTGATCCTGTCAACACGACTGGATGCCAGAATTTCCCTGCATGCCTTCAACCGCCTCCTTGCTCTGCCGCTTGAATTTTATGAACGCCAGCAGACCGGTGAAGTGCTGGGGCGTTTTATGGCGGTGTTCAAGGTGCGTGACTTCCTGACCGGGCAGTTGATGAGCACCCTGCTCGACTTGTTCACTCTTGTCGTCGTGTTGCCTATTCTTTTCGTGCTTAGCGCTACCATGGCCTGGATGACCGTAGCTGCCGCGGGTTGTATTGGTTTGATCGTCGTCCTGTTCCTTCCTGTTCTCACGAAGGTCATGGGCCGACAGGTTCGAGCTGAAATGAATCGTGGTTCAACCCTGTATGAAACTGTCGCAGGTATCCGTACCGTAAAGACGCTTGCTCTTGAGCCTACTCGCCGTGAAGAGTGGGACGAGAAGACGGCTGATGTGGTTCGTTGGAAACTGGCGTCCGGACGTATGTCCAACTGGCCCCAGACCCTCGTCATGCCTTTTGATACCTTTATTAACAGAGGTGTCCTTCTGGTAGGTGCCTATCTCGTCCTTACGAATGCCAGTAACATGCAGGCCGGTGCATTGGCCGGGTTCATGATGCTGGGTGGTCGTGTGGCAGCGCCACTGGTGGGTCTTGCGAAACTTCTGGAAGCAGTCAACGAAGTAACGGTTTCTCTCGGGGAGGCCGGAGCAGTTCTGAATCAGCCAACAGAGACAAAAGCCCTCACAACCGGCATGCGCCCTCCTATCAAGGGTGCGCTCTCTTTCATGGATGTAAACTTCTCTTATCCGGGTTCAAGTACCAAGGCCTTGAACGGCGTTAGTTTTGACATTCCAGCTGGCACCATGCTGGGACTGGTTGGGCGCTCTGGCTCAGGTAAATCGACAGTGACCCGCCTTCTGCAGGGCGTGAGCCGAAACTATACGGGTTATCTGCGACTTGATGGCGTGGACTTGCGTGAAATCAACCTGACCCATCTTCGTCGCTCGTTTGGCGTGGTTCTTCAGGATAACTTCCTGTTCCGTGGAACTGTTCTGCAGAACATCACGGCGGGTCGTCCGGGGCTGACTATTGATGACGCCATTCGTGCAGCGCGTCTGGCTGGAGCGGAAGAGTTTATCGAGCGGATGCCCGCCGGGTATGATACCTTCATCGAGGAAGGCTCGACCAATATTTCCGGTGGCCAGCGCCAGCGTCTCGCCATCGCCCGTGCGGTTATCAGTGATCCAAAGCTGATGATTCTCGATGAAGCAACATCGGCTCTTGACCCTGAATCCGAAGCGCTTGTGAATGCGAACCTGCAGCGGATCGGCAAGGGTAGGACGATGGTAATCGTTTCCCATCGTCTGTCCTCGCTGGTTGACTGTCATCAGATTGCTGTCATGGACAGGGGTAAACTTGTGGATATTGCGCCGCATCGCGTCCTTCTGGAACGCTGCGAAATCTACCGGACGCTCTGGTTGCAGCAGAACCGCCACATGAATGCTTCGAATGCCACTGAAGAATCCGGCCAACTGACGGAAGGAGAATAAGAGATGAGTTCCTCCTCCGACATGATCCCCCAGAACGGCCCGTCGCCGGATGCGGATAGCAGTGAAAACTTCAACAGCCATGTGCCGCGCTCCGCAACAGATCCGTTTGCTCCGCAGGACATGCCGATCGCACTTCTGGAATTTCATTCTCCCACTACGGGGCTGGTCAATCTGCCTGCGACGGCCTCGGCACGGTATGCGATTTGGCTGATCGGCTGTTTGTTTATGGCTGGTCTGGCGGGCATGGCTCTTTTCCCGCTCAATCGCGTGGTCAGCACAATGGGGCGGTTGACATCCACACAACCGATGATCGTGGTCCAGCCTCTGGAGACGTCCATCGTACGCTCCATTGATGTTCATGTAGGCGATTTCGTGAAGAAAGGGCAGGTTCTTGCTCACCTGGACCCGACGATCACGGAAGCTGATATCACGAATATGGCTCAGCAGCGGGATGCCTATCAGGCTGAACTTGATCGTCTGAAGGCTGAAGCTGACGACAAGGAGTATACGCCAGACACCACCAATCCTGCTGCTGTCCAACAGGGCGCAGCATTCCTGCGGCGGCGTAGCGAGTATCGTGCACGAGTTCAGAACTATGATCAGCAGATTGCCGGGCTTCAAAGCGACATGCAGGGTTATCGCGCTAATGCAGCCATGTATGCCAGCAAAATGCGTGTTGCTTCCGAAGTGCTAAAAATGCGGCAGCACGAGCAGGCTGATCAGGTGGGATCTCGTCTTTCCACGCTTGCCGCCCAGAATGACATGATGGAAGCCGAACGGGCGGAAATCGCTGCCCAGCAGAGTGCAAACTCTGCTGAAAACAAGATGGCAGCCATGAAGGCTGAACGCGAAAGCTACATAGAGAACTGGAAAGCGCAGGTTTATACGAGCCTTACAGAAACCCAGCATCATCTCGACGAATATCGCAGCTCATATGACAAAGCCCGGCTTCGTCAGGATCTGATTCTTCTCAAGGCACCGGAAGATGGCGTTGTACTGACAATTGCCAAGGCTTCCATTGGCTCTGTTCTGCAATCAGCAGGTCAGTTTATGACACTGGTTCCCACGGGATCTGGCGTTGAAATGGAGGCTGTTATGAAGGCAAATGATGCAGCCTTCGTGAAGCTGGGCGATCATGCTATCGTAAAATTCGCAGCGTTTCCGTACAATCAGTACGGCGGTGCCGAAGCCACCGTGCATGTCATCAGTGCGGACTCCTTTGAGAAGTCTGATGGTAACAGTGCAGGTGATAATAGTGCGGTTGCAGGTGGTCCCACCCAGTCCGTTTACTATCGTGTCCGTCTAAGGATTGATCGTTACACGCTCCATGGGCAGCCGGACTTCTTCCATCCTACGCCAGGCATGCCTGCGACAGCAGATATTGATATCGGTAAGAGAACGATCCTGAAGTACCTGTTCGGGCGGATGGTTCCGATTGCAACCGACGGCATGAGAGAGCCCTAAGACCAGAAAACGCCCGGCCTCTCCGGGCGTTTTCTACTTCTATCGGATCAGGGTTGAGGGATCATGACATTCAAGCGTCGTATTACGTCTCTTCTTTCCTCGAAGGGAAAGATGGAAGAAGGCGTTCGTCTGATGGAAGAGGGCGATGCCGTTCGGGGTTTCACCCTCCTCAGTCGTCTTGCTGTCAACGGAGATACGGAAGCATCTTTTCGTGTTGGGCGTGCCTATCTTGATGGCAAGGGTGTTCCGCCCAGCCTTGAAGAAGGCGCGCGCTGGATGCTCGGTGCTGCAGAGGCCGGTCACATTGAAGCCGCGTTTGTTTTGGCGACACTTTACACGATTGGCTTTCCTGAAGGCTTCGAAATTCGTGGAGCAGAAGCGGCGCTTGAGCTTGCCCCACGCCCGGCATTAGGTCCTCGTCAGCCGGATTTTCATAAAGGATTTCACTGGAGTCATATTGCTGCGAAGGCCGGATCTGCCGACGCCCAGGCCCTGCTCGGTTATATTCTGACCAATGGGCCGGAAGACCTGCGCGATCTTGCCCAGGCCCGGTCATGGTATGAGCGTTCTGCTGCCGCGGGATGCTCGCAAGGGCATCTGGGTCTGGCTCTGGCTATATTGCATCAGGCTGAGACCGATGAAGCAAGAGCTTTGGCCGCCCATCACCTGAAAGAGGCGACCAAAGGGGGGCTGGGGACAGCCTTCGATATTCTTGGAAGAATGAGCGAAGCTGGAGCCGGCGTTCCTCGAGACATGGGAGCTGCTGCACGGTACTACCAGCAGGCCGCCGAGCGGAACATGGTCGGCGCTCAGGCGCGATATGGTCTGTTTCTGCTGGAAGGCGTGGGGGTGGAGCGACATTACGGTCGTGCCGAAACCTGGCTGCGCAGGGCCGCCCTGAACGGAGATGCGGAATCAGCTGCTCTTCTGGGAGATCTTTACGCTCAGGGCGGAGAGCTTCCACCCAATCTTATGGAAGCAGCAAACTGGTATCGTCTTGCCGCAGAACAGAAGCATGGTGGTGCCGCCAGAGCACTTGGCCTGCTTTATCTGACCGGCAGTGGCGTTCATCGTGATCCGGATGTGGCGGCGCATTGGTTCCAGGTGGCATCCGAAGCTGGAGACCGGCATGCAGATGCTGATTTCGGCAATCTGATCCTGACGGGTGCTTCAGCAACGGATGATGAAAAACAGGCTCTGAAGGAACGTTTCGAGCGCGCTGCGGAGCGTGGGGATCTGGTCGGGGCCTTTAATCTCGGCGTGTGTTTTGATCAGGGCGTCGGTGGCACGGCTGATAGCCGTGAAGCAGCCCGCTGGATGCAGAAAGCAGCAGACGGTGTTGTGAATGCCCAGTTCTGGTACGGTATGATGTTACTGGAAGGGCGTGGTGTGCAGGCCGATCCAACGCAGGCCATGTACTGGATGGAGAAAGCTGCGGATGCTGGCATGGGAGAAGCCCAGGTCGCTGTCGGGCAGCTTCTTGTCACGGGGCAGATCAATGGTCGCAAGGATCATGCTCGTGCTCTGGAACTCTATCGTGCCGCAGCAGAGAGCGGAAATGTGGACGCAATGTTCTCGCTGGCAGCCATGTATGGTGGCGGACACGATATTCCGGAAAACAGGGTTGAGGCGCAAAAGTGGTTCACCAAAGGCGCTCAGCTCGGAAACGGTTTGGCGCAACTCATGCTCGGACGTTATCTGATCCGCGGACTGGCCGGGGTGACGGATCTGCAGGAAGGCCGGAAATGGCTGGAGCACGCCAAGGCTCAGGGAATTGCAGACGCTGAGGCCGAACTTATCAATCTTGATGCTGCCCAGCCTGACGAGGACGATTGATTGGCGTGACGTCCGACCAGAAACACCCTGATCTTACGGGAACCGCGTCCAGAGCGGCTTTTAGTGGATACGGGCACGAGGTAACGCCCGAAGAACGGGCCGAGTGGCGGGAGGTCATGAGTGCCCGCGCGCAAGCGGCCTTTCAACGGGGGCAGGAGGCGATTCAGTCCGGGCGCTTGCAGGATGGCGTATTCTGGCTGGAACGGGCCGAAAGGATGGCGCGGCAGAGCCCCAATGTCATCTGGGCGCTGGCGATTGCTTTCCTGAACGTCGGTCGCGTTGAGGACTGTCTGAAACGGATGGAGCGGCTTTACGGACAATATGGTCTGCGGGAAGCGGCGTTTCTGTCTGTGGTCTGTCTCGTTCGATTGAATGAGACAGCGGAGGCGATTTCCAGACTGGGTGCCGCATTATCGAAATTCCATATCCTGCCTGAGCTTGGGCAACTGGCGACTCAGTTGGCTGAAACTGGCGGGTTACCAGGCTGGTGTACGGCTTCCAACGCAGGTTGGGTGGATGTGGACGCATCCGGCAGCATCCGGGTTTCTCTGGATGGGATTGAGGTTGGACGCGGTAACTGTGGTCGCTATACCCTTCCGGAAGGCTGGCAGAACGCACGACGCCTGGAAGTTCGGGTAGGCCGCAGGCATGTGCTCGGCAGCCCGATTGATCTTCAGGCGCTCACGCGGTGCGAATCACTTGTGCGAGCGACGCACAAAGGGCTGGAAGGGTGGCTGTGGTACCCGTCAGAGCCGGAGCATGTCCCGGCCGTCATTCTGTGGGATGAGAGAGTCATATCCGTACCAGCGTTCGCGACAGATGTGGACAGCGACGTTCCTCTGTCGAGACCGCGCTCCTTCCTTTTTAATAAAAGCTTCATGCCGAAAGGAGATTGTGGGCCGTTAATTCTGAGAGACGAGCACGGACGGCTTCTCACAGGTGCACCGGTCGATCCCATGGTTGGGCGGTTGGTGTCTGCCAACGGTAAGCTTCCAAAGAGTTTGTATCCAGTTCCTGTGCCATCCTGGGCTCATCGGCCACGAGTCCCCAGGGTCAGCTCTGGATGTGCAGTCGTCATTCCTGTCTATCGTGATCTGGCAGGGACCACAGCGTGTCTGCGTAGTGTGTTGAAGACAGTGCCGCCGGACATTGAAATCATTGTTGTAGATGATGCTACGCCGGAGCCGAAGCTGGCCGGCTTTTTGGATCGTCTGGCGCAGGACGGTAAAATCACGCTTGTCCAGCATGAGTCCAATCAGGGATTTCCGGCGTCCGCAAATGATGGAATGCGTCTGGCAGCAGGTCGGGACGTTATCCTGCTGAACAGCGACACACTTGTGTTTTCAGGGTGGATCGAGCGTTTGCGGGCAAGGTTGGCCTTTACCGATGTCGGGACTGTAACGCCTTTTTCAAACGACGCGAGCATTCTGTCCTATCCTTCCGTGGATGCAGAAAACGCCGTTCCTGATAAAGCCGAAGCGCGGACACTGGACCATCTGTGTCAGGCTCTTTTTTCGCAGGAAGAGGCGTGTATTGATCTGCCGACCGGAAACGGTTTCTGCATGGCGATTACGGCAGACTGTCTGGCGGATACGGGGCTTTTCAGGGAAGATCTGTTTGCGCAGGGCTACGGTGAAGAGAACGACTTCTGCCTTCGCGCTTCAGCGCAAGGGTATCGTCATTTCCCCGCTCCGGACGTGTATGTGGCTCACACGGGGTCAACATCTTTCGGAAGCAGTCGCAAGGCCCTGATGGGCCGTAATCTGGAAATTCTGAACGCTTTGCATCCCGGATATGATGCAAAGGTTGCCGCATTCATCGAGAGCGATCCGCTCAGAAATTTCCGGCAGAAGCTGGATTTTTCCCGGATCAATGAATTGCGGGGAAGGCGCCGTTCCATCCTCCTCATTCAGCATGATGTAGGCGGCGGAGTAGGGCGGGCCGTCCGTCAGCGTGCGCAGGCTTTTGAACAGCAGGGTTTTCTGGCGTTGACCCTCCGGCCAACATTTCTGGGGTGCCAGTTGGAATGGTCCCGGGCTCAAAAAACAGATTTCCCAAACTTGCAGTTCACACTCCCGGCAGAACTTTCTCTCCTGGTTGAGACGCTGTCACAACTGAAAACCCATCGTATTGAGTGGCACCATCTTGTTGGGCATGCGCCATGTATCAGGACACTCCATGAAGAACTCCGCGTTCCCTATGATGTGTTTGTTCACGATCACATCTGGTTCTGCCCGCGGATTTCGCTACTGGATGGAAATGGGCGCTACTGTGGAGAACCGGATGTATCCGGCTGTGAAACCTGCGTCGCGACATGGGGCGATTATCTGGGAGAAGACCTCACGGTCCCAGAACTCATCCATCGGTCCCGGCATGAGCTCGGGCATGCTGGCAGGCTGATGGTGCCCTCACACGATACAGCGCAGAGAATGGAGCGACATTTTCCTCAGTTCAGTTTTGAACCCGTCCCTCTGGAAGATGATGCCGCCCTTTTGCTGAATGTTTCGAGACAAAAGAACATCATTGCCGGCCGTCCCTTGCGGATCTGTGTGGTTGGGGGGCTAAGTCGCTGGAAAGGATATGATATTCTTCTGGTGATGGCCGATTATGTAAAAGGCATGTCGCTTCCGGTCGAGCTTGTTCTGGTCGGGCATACCCCAGATGATGAAACCCTGATTGCAGCCGGGGTCAAGGTAACAGGAGAGTATCGGGAAGATGAGGTACTGGACCTGATTGGTGAACAGAATGCCGATGTCGGGTTTATTCCTTCTGTTGCTCCTGAGACCTGGTGTTACGCGCTTGGGATATTATGGAAAAGTGGTCTTGAGGTACTCTGTTTTGATATTGGAGCGCAGTCAGAGCGCGTGCGTCGTAGTCATTGCGGAGCGGTAGTTCCACTTGGAATTCCTGTTGAATTTCTTGTTGGTTTTATTTTGCGCCGCTGGGGACCGGTAAGTTGAAGTGAACGGGGTTTACGCTTCGACTGGAACGGGTAAATATAACCCGCAAACAATGCCTGTCTTGAATTGGCTGCTGTAGCCGCAGGGCTTGAAAAGTTTTTTCTCCCGTAGGCTCAGGACCCATTGATTTTTGTAGGGAATTTTGATTCA
>NZ_BANH01000024.1 GCF_000964465.1 Gluconobacter thailandicus F149-1 = NBRC 100600
TCGCCGCAACCGTCATCTTCTGGCTATGAGTCCTGAGCCTAACGAGAGTTCATCATGATCGCTAAGACCAAGCGACCACCAAATTCCTATGGGGTTATCTCCATTCACACCAATCATGAATTCGTCAAAGTCTTCTTTGTAATTCTTCATTTTCTGTTTCCCAAAATAAATTTTGCCATAACTATCGCTATCAGAATGATACCAACGATCATAAAAATAGGTTTGACACAGCGTCGATTCGCGCGTGGACTTTCCGTTGTAGAAATTTGATGGTTTGACGAGATAACCAACTGTTTTACATGGGTTTATCTGGTTGCGTCGGGTCCACCACCAATCTCAGAAATCATCCTTCAACGACTTCACCAGCCCAGATGAAGACTGCGACACTGCGCTCTTATTGAGTGGACGCTGCCAGAAAATCGCCAAGCGGCCTGCCCGGAACTTTCCCAGACAGACCGGCAAAAATCAGGCTGCAGTACGGGCCGTAACCCCCAGACGGAAGCCTTCTTTCTTCAGCGCCTGAATGGACGCTTCGGAATACTTGGCAACCAGCGGCGTTACATTACCCGGTGCACACCAGAAGCCCAGCGTCACGGCAATATTGGCTGGTTTAGGCAGGAATGAAACGGATGGGGCCGGTGTCTTGAGAACCAGGGCATCGTTCTGGAACAGGTCCAGAAGCAGAGAGCGGGCCTTATCGATATCATCATTGTAATCAATCAGCAGACCGACTGACGCGAGCAGTCGTTCGGACTGGGAACTGTTAACGACTACATTGTTCGAGAGCGTCCCATTCGGCACGTAAACGATGTCATTCGTGGAATCCTGAAGCACAGTCCGAAACATCTCAATCGAGACAACCGTTCCCGTATTGCCCGCGGCCGTAATGGAATCCCCGACCTTGAACGGACGGAACAGCAGAATCAGCACGCCACCCGCAAAGTTGGCAAGGCTGCCCTGAAGAGCCATGCCAACAGCCAGACCAGCCGCACCGAGAACAGCGACAAAAGACGTCGTTGCAATACCGACCATGGACGCAACGCTGATCAGCAGAAGCGCCTTCAGCAGCAGTCCGACAACACTGAGCAGAAAGCCCCGGAGGGTTGGCTCGATATTGCTGGCAGCCATCATGCGGCCCATGCCACACGTAATCATGTTAATGATGGACCAGCCCACCAGCAGCACAATAATCGCCAGCACGAGTTGCCCGACATAACTTAGAAGCGTGGGGAGCCAGCCATAAAACTGACCCCACAATGTATTAACGTGATTTTCCATGAACCCCTCTGTTGTCCGTTCAGTTGGCACCACTGTGCCGACAGATGAACCACAGGTTAATGGGCTTGTATGACCAGCTTCAAGTCTGGCCTGGAAAACCTCAATAGTCCTCCAGGTTATAAAATGGCTCTCAGAAAGACGCCGTCAGACTCAGATTGAACGAACGCCCCAGCCCCAGTAACGGGCCAAGATACCCCGTGGACTGATAATCCCCCAAAGACATCCCACCCAGCGGCAGATAATATTTCTGATCCAGAACGTTATCGATACTTCCATCCAACGTGAAATATCGCCAGTGGTAGCTTCCACCCAACCCGAGCAGAGCATAACCCGGTGTACGCGGCTCCTGACGCAGCCGATCCACGCTTTCCTTGGATTTGACGAGCGTGACATCCACATGCCCGCTCCAGTTCTGGAACGTTTCCCGAAGCGTAATCAGACCATTCGTCGGCATCTGATGATAGAGCCCGGCGTGAGACACAAAATCCTGCCCGCGCACCCAGTTCAGATTGGCCTGTATCTCACCCTGACCATACGTCTGACTATTCCACAGTCTGGCGAACATCGAACTGTTGATGCCATAACTTTGAGCATTGTGATTGGCGAACTGGAGCATGGAAAGCCCGTTCGAGAGCGCCCCGATTTTCACAACGTTTATGTAATGATGGGTATAGGTGTAGTACGGCTGAACCTTGATTTCCCACCCATGCCCGTGCGGATCATGCAACGTAACTGTCGTGCTGACCGTATTGGCAATTTCAGGCGTCAGATTGAGGTTCCCGACATACCCGTTCCCATCCCCGAACCAGCCGATCATCGTTGTGGCCATAGCGCCCCGCCCCCAGGCGTAGCGTTCGTAAAGATTGGGAGAACGGGTCTTGCGCGCATAGCCACCCTCAATGGTCAGACTATCCAATGCCTGCCACCGCCCGGTTGCCGTGACGTCGAAATTGGTATCCGTCCGCCCACGGGACGCCGCATTGAATGCTTTTGCGGCGGCTGCATCCGCCATGCTCATCATGCTGGTCCAGGAATACGGGGCAACGGGCCCAGTGTTCATCAGGACCAGATCGTTTCGCACGCCAAGTTCCGTAGAGAAGCGAGGCGTCCACTGGGCTTTCCATTCTATGTAATGGCCCAGCCGATCCCGATGCCCGTTATTCACATTATGGAAGGTATCCGGCCCCATCATCATGCTGTTCAGCAGCGGCGGCCACCAGTCATTCAACCCGTTATGATCAAAGGAGCTCCCAATGCCCAGCGCATGCCTGGGCCCAAGTAAAATTGTCGCCTTGATGGAATAACCAGCCGTGCGGGTATCCGTGTTCATGGGCATACCCGTCGTCGCAGTATGGCCACCCTTGTCGGACAACATATTCATCGCGTGATCCACACGCTGCCAGAAGCCCCGCGCCTCAAGCGTTCCCCAGTTAAAATCGCCCGTATATTTTCCGTTCACGAACGTGGAGCGATTGTTCGTCATGTCCATGTACTGGTTCGGGAAACCCTCATAGGGAATGTCCTGCTGCCCGACCGTCAGGGCCAGCAGATGATTTTCCTTGCGAACTCCCAGCGTGACAGCATGATTGAAGCTCAGATAGTTCGTTGAGAGAACCCGCTGACCACCGCCCGCATGATAGTCGCTTGCGTGACTATAAGAGCCCGTGTAACGCACACTGAGCCAGTTATTAGCAACTGTCACCGACCCGGACGCTCCGGAGCCTCCGCCGTTACTGCGATACTCTCCCTTCGCATGACCCGTGACGAGAATTTTCGAACTCTTTGAGAAGATTGGGTCTTTGCGATTGACCTCAATGGTGCCGCCTGTGCTGTCCCCGCCCTGACTGACCGAAGTAATTCCCGCAATAGCCACGGCGGAAGACACCATATCCGGGTCAATATAGGACATGGCCGGGTTCATGTGATTGGGACACGCCGCCTGCATGCGCATCCCATCCACAAATGTCGCCACCCTGTCATCGGCCATGCCATTGAGGACAGGAAGCGCCGACACGCCACCGGCAGAATAGGCACTAAATCCAAGACTTCGTTTGAACAGACTTGTCACATCCGGATCGGTGGTTGTGGTGTGTCGCACACCATTCACGGTGATGAACTCCGTGGAAGGAGACTTCTGGGTCTGCGCGTTATCCGTATTGTCCGCAAAAGCCGGGTTCAGGGAGAAAACAAGCGCGCAACCACAGAGCAACAGTCCCGGACGTGACACACGCCGGACATTCAGAAAAAACATGGTCCATAACCTTCGATGAAATACAGACAGCCGGTCGCACACCTCCCGCATTCAGGAAGGCAGCGATCAGCAGAGACGTGATTTCAGGCGAAGGACGGCGGCCCTGTTGCTGGTGGCAGACAGACAACACGCCCAGCCGGAGGCGCACGAACCGCATGCGCCAGATATCGCCAGCGAGCCCAGCGGATCATGGTCAGCAGAAGAAGAACCGCCGTCAGAAGAACAACAGCAGGAAGATGCAGCAACGGGCATAGGGGACAGGTCGCATCATGATGGTGATGATGCTCGGCATGATGCATTATCCCATGCATCATACCCTTCCCCATCGGCATCATTGCAGCATAAGAAATGGGCGCAGGCTCAACAGGCCCGATCTGCAACCCGGTCAGACGCTCAAAAGTGGCGCGCGGAGTTTCATCAAGCTGGGCCTGACTTTGAAGGGCAAGCTGCCCAACCAGCCCCAACAGAACGCAAATCACCAGCAGCCAACGGCCTATCGTGGCTGAAAAACTCCGACCTCCAATGAACTGCCCTGAAACCAGCGTCTGCGACCTCGTCCAAACCTTCTAGCGCAGAAAAGATCACTCGTTCTCTGTTGTAAATAGACTTAAAATTCCACCAGTAGAGAAATAAACCCCAGCCAGGTATCAAGTAATCATTCACCCTATACCCCGTCGGGTATATAAATTCTCTTTTAAAATATGAACGCCAGCACTCTCATCCGCTGACACTTCCATACAAAACCGTCCAGATTTCGCCACATAAGGCAAGCAGTGTTCAGTAAAATTCAGCCACTCCCGTCCACCGGACATCGTGAGGGTGCCATGCGACTTGTCAGTGCCATAAACAGATTTGGTTGGGGCCAACGCGAGAGTGAGTCCTCAGACATGGCTCTCCGGGAATGGCTTACGCGTCAGCTTGATGAGCCTGATACGGCCACATTCAGGAATGTTGGTCCGTGTTCGGACGGCCTGATCGCCCTGCGCGAACAGCGTAAGACCAAATTGCAGGGTGACCCTCTGGTCAAACCGATTTTTCAGACAGAAGTCACAGCCCAGCTCGATAACCTGCTCGTGACGGAGCAGCCTTTCCGCGAACGGCTGGCATGGTTCTGGTTCAATCACTTCACGGTCAGCCTGCGTCAGGGCGGAACCAGGGCGGTCATTGGCGCCTATATGCGTGAAGCCATTCGCCCGCATGTGACAGGACGCTTCTCGGACATGCTCCTCGCCGTGATGCGTCACCCCGCCATGCTGATGTATCTGGACAACGCGTCCTCCATCGGCCCGACCAGCCCCGCAGGACGCAAAAGCCATCACGGCCTCAACGAAAATCTGGCCCGTGAATGCCTGGAACTGCACACGGTCTCTCCGGCCTCTGGCTACAGCCAGACCGACGTAACGTCCTTCGCAGCCATCCTGACAGGCTGGAGCATCAACATGAATGCCGAACAACCCGGCTTCGTGTTCCATGAAAAAGCCCATGAACCAGGCGAAAAAACCGTCATGGGTCAAACATTCCCCGAAGGAGAAGATGGCGGCATACAGGCCCTGCACTTTCTCGGCACGCATCCTGCAACATACCGCCATATCGCGACCCACATGGTCGGGCACTTCATTTCCGACACGCCTTCACAGCAGGATGTCAACCACATCGCGTCAGTCCTTCGGGACAGTGAAGGAAACCTACGGGCAGCCTCTCTTGCCCTGGCAGACCTTCACGATACGAACCATGCTGGCAGCAAGTTCCGCTCCCCCATGGACTATGCCACAGCCGTCATGCGAGCCCTGTCTTTAGGCGGAGAGCCCAGCAAGCCAGACGATCCACACGCCCCCGCACACCAGCTTTACGCAGCTTTTGCCTCATTGGGACAACCGTTATGGACGGCCCCCTTGCCCAACGGCTGGAGTGACAAGGCGGCAGACTGGAGCGCGCCTGCGGATATGCTGGCCCGCACGGACTGGGCCTGGCGAATGGCAACGAATGTCCGGACCGGAGACCCGATGGAGATCGCCCATATCGCCCTCGGCCCCGCGCTCAGACCACAGACGCAACTCGCCATGCATCATGCCGGCTCCCGTCAGGATGCACTGGCTCTGCTTTTTTCTTCACCCGAATTCCAGAGGCGTTGACCCATGATGATCCATCGTCGCACTGCCCTGCTGGGTCTGGCTGCAAGCTGGACACTCGGGCGTTCCTCTCTCGCTTTTTCCGGTTCGCCCGGCGGCCCGGATGATCCACGCTTTGTGGTCATTATCCTTCGGGGTGCACTGGATGGCCTGTCGGCTGTCACGCCGTATGGAGATGCCGATCTCAGAACATATCGTCGGGACCTTGTTCTTCCTGAGCCCGGACAGGAGGGCGGCCTTCTTGATTTAGGGGGCTTCTATGGGTTGCATCCGTCTCTTCAGACGCTTCACAGCCTCTACGGTGAAGGCCAGATGCTACCTATCCACGCCGTGGCAGGTCACTACCGCAGCCGCTCCCACTTCGAAGCGCAGGATTATCTGGAAAGCGGTGCCGATAACCGTCTGAGCAGCGGCTGGTTGAACCGGGCCGTTTCCGTCCTTCAAGGGAAGGCCAACAGACCGGATGGATACGGGCTGGCCATGGGACTGACGGTTCCACTTCTACTGCGCGGATCTGCGAAGGTTGGAAGTTATGCGCCAGCAGGCAGCCAGCACCCCGATGAGGACCTTTACAACCAGATCGTTGCCCTGAACGCATCGGACCCCATCACAGGCCCCGCTTTCCGAAACGGCCTGAAAGCCCGGGACTTTTCGGACACGGCCATGACAGGGATGAAAAACCCTTCCGAAGCCGGGAAACCCCGCAAACCCGACGCCTTTATGCAGCTTTCCACCGCCGCAGGGCAGATGCTGGCCACACCCCATGGTCCCCGAATCGCCGCCCTGGAGATCGGGGGATGGGATACACATGCCGCCCAGCTTGGGCGTCTGGGAGGGCCCCTGGCCCAGCTTGATCGCGGAATCGGTGCCTTGCGTCAAAGTCTCGGAGAAACCTGGAAACGCACAGTCGTTCTTGCCCTGACGGAGTTTGGCAGAACCGTCCGCATGAACGGAACAGGCGGAACAGACCATGGCACCGGCACAGTCACCTTCCTTGCCGGAGGAGCCGTCGCGGGAGGAAAGGTCGGAGGAACATGGCCCGGTTTGCGTCCCGGCCAGCTCTTTGAAAACCGGGATCTCGCTCCAACAACGGACCTGCGCGCCATAGCCGCCGGTGTGCTGTGCGACCATCTGCACTTACCTCCGCATGCAATTGCCGCGGTGTTTCCGGGACCAAAAACTGATGTCCAGAAAGGCCTGATCGTTTCTGCCTGAAGACCCAGGCTTCCGGGTCCACAAGGTCGCATAAGACGCTCCATCACTTTTGAGCGATAGGCGCGTCTGTAGCCCTATGTCACGGTTCCAGAAAGCACGGCGAACGTTGAGTGTCTGTACGACAACATTTCGTCGTGCCGGGCGACCCCGGCCGCAAGGGATGGCCGCTGCCCGAACCTGGAGAGAAGCCATGTCTGACGAAAACAGAGGGGTCGTTTATCTCGGCCCCAATCATGTTGAAGTCCAGCGGATCGACGACCCCAGAATGGAAACACCCGATGGCCGGAAGATTGACCACGGCGTCATTCTCAAGGTCGTCTCCACCAATATCTGCGGCTCCGACCAGCATATGGTTCGAGGCCGCACAACAGCGCCGTCCGGGCTGGTCCTCGGCCACGAAATCACTGGCGAAGTCATCGAAACCGGATCGGATGTCGAGATGGTCCGCAAGGGCGATCTGGTTTCCGTTCCCTTCAACGTCGCCTGTGGGCGATGCCGATGCTGCCGCGAGCAGCACACGGGCGTATGTCTAACTGTCAACTCCAGTCGTGCGGGCGGCGCATATGGTTATGTGGATATGGGCGGCTGGGTTGGCGGACAGGCGCGCTACGTCATGGTCCCTTATGCAGATTTCAATCTGCTGCGCTTCCCTGACAAGGCTCAGGCTCTTGAGCGCATCAGAGACCTCACGATGCTGACCGATATTCTCCCCACCGGTTTTCATGGTGCCATCAACGCCAAGGTTGGTGTGGGATCAACGGTCTATATCGCGGGTGCCGGGCCGGTTGGTATGGCAGCGGCAGCGTCGGCGCGCATTCTCGGCGCCGCCATTGTCATGATTGGCGATTTCAATCCTGAACGCCTCGCCCACGCGCAAGCGGTCGGGTTTGAGCCCATCAACCTCCAGAACCACGACAGGCTCGGTGACCTCATCGAACAGGTCATCGGAACACCGGAGGTCGACAGCTTCATTGATGCCGTCGGTTTCGAAGCCAAGGGATATGACGGAAAGGAACAACCAGCCGTCATCCTCAACCAGGCCATGGAAGTCACACGCCCAGCCGGAGCCATCGGTATCCCGGGCCTGTATGTGACGGAAGATCCGGGCGCTCATGAAGCTGCGGCCCAGAAAGGAAACCTGACGCTCCGACTGGGTCAGGGCTGGGCCAAAAGCCAGTCGTTCCACACCGGCCAGACCCCCGTCCTGCGTTATAACCGTCAACTGATGCAGGCCATTCTGCATGGGCGCCTTCCCATCGCCGACATCGTCAACGCCACGGTGATTTCACTCGAAGACGCACCACGCGGCTACCATGACTTCGACAACGGCGCGCCGCGCAAATTCGTTCTCGATCCTCATGGAATGCTGAAAAACGCAGCCTGACTCACTCCGGCGTCATGCCATGGCTTCCTTATCCTACAAGCCATGACATGATCGGCACTTCGATGGAGACCCGTCCATGCCCAACGACACGCCCCTGCATTTCATCACCCTGCTCGGAAGCCTGCGTAAAGCGTCCTTCAACGCGGCGGTCGCTCGTACTCTACCCGAACTCGCGCCCGAAGGGATCTCCATTACTCCGCTCGGATCAATCGGGGATTTTCCGCATTACAACGCAGATGTTCAGGACACAGGCTTTCCGGCTCCCGTTCTGGCCATGGCGGAGCAGATCCGGGCTGCAGACGGCGTCATCATAGTGACCCCAGAATATAATTATTCCATTCCCGGCGTACTGAAGAACGCCATCGACTGGCTCTCCCGCGTAACGCCTCAACCTTTCAGCGGCAAACCTGTCGCCATCCAGACGGCTTCCCCCGGCATGCTCGGTGGCGCACGGGCCCAGTATCATCTCCGGCAAAGTCTGGTGTTTCTGGATGCTTACGCGCTGAACCAACCAGAAGTCATGATTGGTCAGGTCGCAGGTAAAGTGGACCCCGCAAGCCTGACATTGACGGATGACTCCACCAGAAAGTTCATCTCAGGCCAGATAATCGCGCTTGCCGCCCTGACCAGAAAGCTTCGCCCCTGACCCACGAAAGGCAAAAGAAAACCCCGCACCGGAACTCTGATGCGGGGCTGTTCAGACACTGATTGATCGAAGCAATCAGGCCGAAAGCTTGGACAGGTCTTCCTGCACATAGCCAATGACCTTGGCATATTCGCGGGGAACGATGTGCCAGAACTGCTCCAGCGTGTGCTCCCAGCAGTGCAGCAGGTCAGCGGCGTAAGTGCTGCCCGTTTCTTCCACATGCTGTTCCACGAGCGTCCGCAGTTCCACATCCCAGCGGCTGCCTGGCTGCACGCGGTTCCACATCACCGTGTCAGGATTGATGCGAGATTCGAAGCGGTTCTTCGGATCAAGCACATAGGCCATACCGCCCGTAAAGCCGGCACCAAAGTTGTCGCCCGTCTCGCCGAGGATCACGACCTTGCCGCCAGTCATGTACTCGCAACCGTTGGAGCCACAGCCTTCAACAACAGCCGTCGCACCAGAGTTACGAACCGCGAAACGCTCACCAGCCTGACCAGCTGCGAAGAGCTTGCCGCTCGTGGCACCGTACAGAACCGTGTTGCCAATGATCGCATTCTCTTCCGAACGCCATGTAGACGCCGGAGACTGACGGACAACAATCGTCGCACCCGACAGACCCTTGCCGACGTAATCGTTGGAATCCCCTTCCACGATCATCTTCAGACCCTGCACCGCGAACGCACCCAGGGACTGGCCAGCCGATCCACGAAGCGACAGCGTAAGCTGGCCCTCTGGCAGTTCATGCATCCCGAACTGACGGGTAATCATGCCGGAAATACGTGTTCCGATCGCACGATGCGTGTTCTGCACGTTGTAGTGCAGATGCAGCTTCTCACGACGCTCGAACAGCGGGATCGCATCGGCCACGATCTGTGCGTCCAGCGTTTCCGGAACCTCGTTGCGGCCCTCACGGGTGCAGTAACGCGCATGTTCACCCGGATCGGCCTGCACCAGCAGGGAGTTCAGATCCAGATCGTCCAGATAGTCAGCACCGCGGGACACCTGACGCAGCATGTCCGTCCGTCCGATGACCTCCTCAAGGGAGCGAACGCCCAGATCGGCAAGAATATGGCGAATGTCTTCAGCAATCAGCGTGAAGAGGTTGATGACCTTCTCCGGGGAGCCTTCGAACTTCGCACGCAGCTTTTCGTCCTGAACGCAGACGCCGACCGGGCAGGTGTTGGAATGGCACTGACGCACCATGATGCAGCCCATGGCCACCAGCGCGGCCGTACCAATGCCGAACTCTTCCGCACCCAGCATCGCCGCCATGACCACGTCACGACCCGTCTTGATGCCGCCATCCGTCCGCAGCACCAGACGATGACGCAGACGGTTGAGCATCAGGACCTGATGCGCTTCGGACAGACCCATTTCCCACGGCAGACCCGCGTAATGGATTGAAGACTGCGGGCTGGCACCCGTTCCGCCGGAATGACCGGAGATCAGGATGGCATCAGCCTTCGCCTTCGCCACACCCGCCGCAATCGTGCCAATACCCGTCCGGGCAACCAGCTTCACGGTGACGGTTGCCGTCGGGTTGACCTGCTTCAAATCGTAAATGAGCTGGGCCAGATCCTCGATCGAATAGATGTCATGATGCGGCGGCGGGGAAATCAGCGTCACACCCGGCGTCGCATGACGCAGTCGGCCGATTAGTTCCGTGACCTTGAAGCCCGGAAGCTGTCCACCCTCGCCCGGCTTCGCGCCCTGGGCCATCTTGATTTCGATCTCGCGGCAATCATTCAGATACTGCGCGGTCACACCGAAACGACCAGACGCCACCTGCTTGATCGCGGAAGACGCGTTGTCCCCGTTCGGGCGCGGCTTGGAACGCTCGGCGTCCTCGCCACCCTCACCGGAGTCAGACTTCGCACCAATCCGGTTCATGGCAATCGCGAGCGTCTCATGCGCTTCGGGGCTCAGAGCACCCAGAGAGATGCCCGGCGCGACAAGGCGACGACGGATCTGCGTGATGCTTTCAACCTCGTCCACCGGGATCGGCGCATGAGGTGCCTTGAAGTCCAGCAGGTCACGGAGGGCAACCGGCGGCATCTGACGCACGGCATCCGCGTAACGGCGATATAGCGTATAGCTGTTGGCCGAAACCGCACTTTGCAGCATGTGCACAAGCTGGCCGGAGAACGCATGCGTCTCGCCCTGACGGCGCAGCTTGTAGCGGCCACCGACCGGAAGCGCTTCGACCTTCTGATCCCACGCAGCAGCATGAGCCTTCAGGATGTTGCGGGCTATACCCGGCAGACCAATGCCGGAAATACGCGACGGCATGCCTGGGAAGAACTCCGCCACCAGCGCACGGGACAGGCCAATAGCTTCGAAGTTGTAGCCACCGCGGTAAGCCGAGATGATGGAAATCCCGAACTTGGACATGATCTTGAGCAGACCCTTGTCCACCGCTTTGCGGTAACGCTCCATCGCCTCACGCATTGTCATCTGGCCGAACAGGCCACGACGCAGACGGTCCGCGATGCTGTGCTGAGCCAGTGCCGGGTTCACCGTCGTCGCACCAACACCGATTGTCACAGCAATGGCGTGAACGTCGATGGCACTGGACGTCCGGACGTTCAGGGACGTGAACGTCCGCAGGGAATGACGCACAAGGTGAACATGCACGGCAGCCGTCGCAAGGATCATCGGCACGGCCACACGATCCGGCCCGGTGTTCTCATCCGTCAGGAACAGATGGGTGCAACCGCCACGGACATGATCTTCCGCCTGAACCCGGATAGACGCGATGGCCGCACGCAGACCTTCTTCGCCTTCCTCAACCGGGAAAGTGCAGTCGATCAGGGTAGCGTTCTCACCGCAGACTTTCCGCAGTTCATCAAACTCACCAACCGTCAGAACCGGGCTCGGAAGCTGGAGCAGATCGCACTGTTCCGGGCGCTCATCGAGGATGTTCCCCAGATTGCCCAGACGCGTGATGAGGCTCATCACCCGCGTTTCACGCAGGGAGTCGATCGGCGGGTTTGTAACCTGGCTGAAGCCCTGACGGAAATAATGCGACAGACCACGATAGATCTTGGACAGAACCTGAAGCGGGGTGTCATCGCCCATGGAGCCCAGAGCTTCGGCAGCCGTCTCGACCATCGGGTGAAGGATGGTTTCCAGCTCTTCATGGGTCAGGCTGACAGCCATCTGCTGGCGACGCAGCACGTCCGACGCCATCCCTTCCGGCTCGACCACATCACGCACGATCGGCTCGATATTGCGGATGCGCTTGACCCAAGACTGAAAATCCTGACGGGACGCCAGCATTTCAAGCAGTTCATCCGGCTGATAGAGACGACCTTCCTTGAGGTCGAGCGCCAGTGTCTGCCCCGGACCAAGGCGCCCGCGACGCTGAATGCGCGCTTCCGGCACACGGACCATGCCCGCTTCCGAACCCACGATCAGCAGGTTGTCATTCGTGATGGAATACCGCAGCGGACGCAGGCCCGCACGATCCAGACCTGCGATGACCCAGCGACCATCCGTTGCACAGACAGCAGCCGGCCCATCCCATGGCTCAATGACCGCATTGCAGTAGCGGAACATGGCGCGAGCGGCCGGAGAAATCGCCGAATTCGCACCGCTGGACGCCGGAATCAGCAGCATCTTGGCCATCGGGGCACTGCGTCCACCGAAGGTCATGAGTTCGAAGACGTTATCCAACGCCGCCGTATCCGAACCCGCAGCCTGTACGACCGGCTTTAGATCTTCCATGTAGGGATCAAGCGCCGGATGGGACAGGCGCGTTTCGTGCGAACGCATCCAGTTGGTGTTGCCAGAGATCGTGTTGATCTCACCGTTATGCGCCACCTTGCGGAACGGCTGCGCCAGCTTCCAGGTCGGGAACGTGTTGGTCGAGTAACGCTGATGGTAAATCGCGAAACGCGAGACGAAGCGCTCGTCCAGCAGGTCCGGGTAGAAGTCCGTCAGGTTCTCGGCAAGGAACATGCCCTTGTAGATCACGGAGCGGCATGACAGCGAGCAGATATACAGATCCACCTGCTGACGCGTTGCCTGCTTCTCAATGCGACGACGCAGGACATACAGATCACGCTCGAACTCGTCTTCTGACCGACCCAGCGTATTGCGGATCATGATCTGTTCGATTTCAGGGCGCGTCTGATTGGCCTTCTCGCCAATGCACGCCGTGTCGATCGGCACCTGACGCCAGCCATAGATCCCGTAGCCGAAGTTCAGAACCTCGGTCTCGATGATCTGACGACCGGCTTCCTGCGACGCCAGATCCGTCTTCGGCAGGAACACCATGCCAACGGCAATGCGACCGTCGATCGTGTCATCGCTGGAACTGTTATGAATGGCTTCAGCAAAGAAATCCTGCGGGATCTCAACATGGATACCCGCACCATCGCCCGTCTTGCCATCGGCATCGACAGCACCACGGTGCCAGATGTTCCCCAGAGCCTCGATACCGGCCTTCACGACCGCGCGGGACGGCTTGCCATCCAGAGCAGCGACAAGGCCCACGCCACAGGAATCGCGCTCCTGCGTCGGGTCGTACAGACCCTTCAGGCGCTCAACGTTCTCGGCATAATCGCGGATGAAATCGGTATTCTGTGTCATTCCGCGGCCTCCAGCGCCAGGGTCTCGGTCAGAGAAAGATGAATTGCGTCAGCCGCATCACGGCCGTCCTTGATGGCCCAGACAACGAGGCTGGCACCGCGTACAATATCGCCGCCAGCGAACACGCCCGGCAGGCTTGTCTGGAAGCCGCCCGGCGGAACCGTCAGCGTGCCCCAGCGCGTCACGGCAAGTTCCGGCTGCTGCCACTGGCCCGGCAGGTCTTCCGGATCGAAGCCCAGCGCACGGATCACAAGATCGCCTTCAATAATGGAATGCTGGCCCGTACCTTCGATGGAGCGGCGCCCTGTAGCATCCGGTGCACCAAGGCGCATTTTCAGCACCTTCACACCTTCAACAGTGCTCTCGCCCAGAAATTCTTCCGGTGCAGCCAGCCACTCGAAGTTCGCACCTTCTTCCTCAGCGTTGTAAACTTCCTGACGGGAGCCCGGCATGTTCGCACGGTCACGGCGATAGACGCAGGTGACCTTTTCCGCACCCTGACGGATGGACGTCCGAACGCAGTCCATGGCCGTATCACCACCACCAATGACCACCACACGACGCCCCTTGGCATGAAGCGCGGCATCTTCCCCGGGATCTTCGTCATATCCGCGACGGTTCGAGGCCGTCAGGAAGTCAATCGCATTCACAACGCCGTTCAGATCAGCACCCGGCACATCCACCGAGCGCGAACGATAGACGCCCGTCCCGAGGAACACCGCGTTATGACGTGTCCGCAGATCATCCAGTGAGGTCTCACCCTCGCCTGCACCAATTGGTGTGGAAAGGTGGAAGATGATGCCCTGCTCTTCCAGCAGCTTGTGACGCCGGGCCACGACGTGCTTTTCCAGCTTGAAGCTCGGAATACCGTACGTCAGCAGGCCACCCACACGGTCCTGACGCTCATAAACATGAACCTCATACCCGCGTGCCCGCAGACGCTCTGCACAGGCCAGACCGGCAGGCCCGGACCCCACGACGCCGACACTGATGCCGAGTTCACGATCCGGCAGACGCGGCTGCACCCAGCCCTGCTCAAAAGCATTTTCCGTAATGAAGCGTTCGACAGCACCGATAGTGACGCTCTCGAACCCCTTCTGGATCACGCAGTTGCCTTCGCACAGGCGATCCTGCGGGCAGATGCGACCGCAGATTTCCGGGAAGGTGTTGGTTGCCGAAGACATTTCATAGGCTTCCTGCAGACGGTCTTCCGCCGTCAGCTTCAGCCAGTCCGGGATGTTGTTGCCCAACGGGCAATGCACGGAGCAGAACGGAATGCCGCATTGAGAGCATCGCGAAGCCTGCTCTTCAGCGCGGCTCATCGCAAACCCACGGTAAATCTCCCCGAAGTCCTGGCGACGCTCGGCAGCATCGCGCTTCTCCGGGAGGATCTGTGGGTGATTGACGAACTGCAACATCCGTTCGGCCATGCGCCGTGTCTCCTAAACAAACCATACGTCCCGTGGAACGCACGAAATCGGTGGAGTACCAGCTATTCCGTCACTTTAAGTGATAACAGTCAGTGATGCTTACCTATAGCAAAAAACCCCGTCCGGATCGTCGCTTTCATTGCAAAAATCCCACATTATTTAGGTCCGATATGGTCCAATTATGATTTGAGCTGTCGATAGAGCCTGAAAACTCCCGCCTTCAGGTACTCCGGCACCACCATCCGCATCGAGATCGGGTGAATATCCAGCGTCTGCAAATTATCCAGCCCCGGATGCACCACATTATCGACAGACATCATCGCCACCTGATCACGCGTCAGCAGGTGTCCCGGCAGCTTCTCCAGAACAGAGGCCTCAAAACGAGCGACCACACCCGGGATCGGCAGCAGTAACCGATGACGGCCGGACACCTCCAGAACAAACGCCATCATGTCCCGCATACTCAGAATGTCGGGGCCACCAGCCTCGACGATGCGTCCTGCATGCTCAGGCTCCAGCAAACGCAGCAAAGCTTCAGCAACATCTTCAACAAAGACCGGCTGATAATGCGTGTGCTGCGCGAAGACCGGCAGAACGGGCGACACTGCGGCGATCAGAGCAAAAAGATTGAAGAAACTGTCCTCCGGGCCGAAGACAACCGAAGGGCGCAACAATCCGGCATCCGGAAAAACGCGCCTCACAACCTGCTCAGCGGCCCCTTTGCTCCGACCGTAAGCACCCGGTGACGTCAACGAGGCACCGATTGCAGACATGTGCACATATTGTTTCACCCCTGCGCGCCGTGCCCGCACGGCAGCCAGATGAGCCCCGTCCACATTGATCTTGTGAAGAACCCGGATATCCGGCGTCATGACCGAGACCAGATTAACTGCCGCATCCGCTCCATCGAACAGACGATCCAATTGATCGGCGTCACTGACAGAGACTTTCAGGAACTCGACACGCCCGGTCCCCCTCGCCTTGCCAAACCCCTGAATTTCTTCGGGATTTTGGCTCCCGATCCGAACAACATGCCCCGTTGCAACCAGCTTCCGGACAAAACTGCGACCTATAAAGCCACCGCCCCCAAGCACCGCCACCTTGCGTGGCGAAGCCTCGGAAAAAAGTTTTTCCATTTTCTTCTTTTCTTTCATGCAGACAGTTGACGCGTCCCTACAGTCGGGGTAAACGCCTCTTCACCAACCCGGGATGCCTCAGGAAACTGAAAAACCCGGTGCTTTCTGAGCCCAGATGGCGGAATTGGTAGACGCGCAGGTTTCAGGTACCTGTGTCCGAAAGGACGTGGAAGTTCGAGTCTTCTTCTGGGCACCACAGACGGTCAGGCTTTATAAGCCTCTCCCTCTGAGCTTCTAAAAAAATTGGTGACAACAATATGAGCCAGCAGAACGCCATCCATCTTCATGACGGCGACCTGCCGGACGATTTTGATATTGGCCCTGTTGTCGCCATCGATACCGAGACCATGGGTCTCAATCCCCACAGAGATCGCCTCTGCCTCGTGCAGCTTTCCGCCGGTGACGGCGAAGCACATCTTGTGCAGATCAAGCCTGTTTCGATGGGCGGCCGCGGTTATGACTGCCCCAACCTCAAGGCCCTCCTGTCGGATGAGTCCATCACCAAGCTGATGCACTTCGCACGCTTTGATGTAGCCGTTCTCCAGCATGCTCTGGGCATCACCATTTCCTCCGTCATCTGCACCAAGATTGCCGCACGGCTGGTCTATACCTTCACGGACCGTCATGGCCTGGCCTATCTTTGCCGCGATCTGCTTGGGGTAGAGATGAGCAAGCACCAGCAGAGCTCCGACTGGGGGGCAGACATCCTCACGGAAGACCAGAAGCGCTATGCTGCGTCTGACGTGCTGCATCTGCACGCCCTGTGGGAGAAACTGGAAGCCATGCTGATCCGGGAAAACCGCCGTGAACTGGCGCAGTCATGCTTTGATTTCCTGTCGGCCCGCGCCCGTCTTGATCTTCTGGGATATGAAAATCCCGATATCTTCGCACACCGCGCATAATCACGACCCGGCCCTGAATTCATGACCAGCCAAGCTGTCTTGCCTCTCTCCTCAGCCCTGCACACCCTCGCAGCGGAACGTCAGGGCCTTGAGGCGCTGGAAGCAGCCTTTCATGCATCACTCGGATCTGCCTTCACAAAGGCCGTGGACCGTATCCTGCACTGCTCCGGCCGCCTGATCGTCACCGGTATCGGAAAATCGGGACATATCGGGCGCAAGATACAGGCTACTCTCGCCTCTACCGGCACGCCGTCCCTTTTCGTGCATCCCGCAGAAGCCTCGCATGGCGATCTGGGCATGGTGGCGCCAGGCGATGTGATCCTTGCCCTGTCGAATTCTGGCGAAACCGCCGAACTTGCCGCAATTCTGTCTTATGCATCGCACAAACACCTCGGCGTGATTGCGATAACCTCCGTCGAAACGTCCGCGCTGGCCCGGGCGGCAGAAATTGCTCTCGTGCTTCCAAAAGCGCGTGAAGCCTGCCCGATGGGACTGGCTCCCACAACAAGCACACTTCTGCAGCTCGCGCTGGGCGACGCACTGGCCATAGCGCTTCTTGAAAAACGCGGCTTTACGGCAAGCGATTTTCAGACCTTCCATCCTGGCGGTCGGCTGGGAGCAAGACTGCGGCCGGTCCGGGAACTGATGCATTACGGTGAGACCCTGCCTCTCGGAAAGACCAGCCTCTCACTACGCTCCGTCATTCTGGAGATGACACGCAAGGCATTCGGGTGCATGGGTGTTATAGACGACTCAGGTGTGCTCTGCGGCCTCATCACAGATGCAGATCTTCGCCGTGCCCTGCATCGTGATCTCGATGCAACAACGGCTGAAGAAGTGATGAACCGGTCACCGATCACGACCACCCCTACGACTCTGGCACAGGACGTCCTGCTTCTCATGAATGCACGCTCCAAACCCATCACAAGTCTTTTCGTCGTAGGCGAAGATGGGCGACCACAGGGCATCATTCACCTGCATGACCTTCTGCGGGCTGGTCTGGCATGAGTACGCCTCAGGACGACAAACGCCCCCGGCGTGACGATTTCGCCGAAAACCGCCGCGAGAGTCTGGCGAAGCTTGATGCGCTCCGCCGTGCAGCTTTTGACAGGGTGCGCACGGCCCCCAATGCCGAACAACTTGCCCGCAGACGGTCCCTGCTTGGCTTCGCCAAATGGGCCCTTCCCGGCCTGGCACTCGTTCTGCTCAGTTCGATTGCGGCCTGGCCCGAGATTTCCCATCTCGTGAACCAGAACCGCGCGGCTCTGAAAGAAATGGCCCGGTTGCACGTCGAAAGCGGCAATATGGAAAATGCCGTTTATCGCGGCCTGGACGCACATAACCATCTGTACATGATCACGGCCCGCACGACCCATCAGCAGGGCCCGGATCGCGTGGATCTGGTGGACCCCGTGGCGGATATCGAGCTTTCAGGCAATTCCTGGGCTCATATCAAGGCCGATCGCGGCATATACATGCAGCACGAGCAAACCCTGAACCTTGATGACAATGTCGTCCTGTACCGCGATGACGGGACGCTCATGAACGGTCCCTCGGCGGATATGGACCTGAAACAGGACGTGATTGCATCGCGTGATTGGGTGCATGCCGAAGGGCCATTTGGTACGCAGGATGCTCAGGGCTATTTCCTGGACCAGCATGCGGGTATCATGCAGTTTACAGGACCGGGTCTGACGGTCCGCAATGATGATAACGGTCCCCCTTCCCCGGCGGCCCGCCTCCGCCAGGAAGGAGCCAAGACAGAGAAATGATGAGCCGCATCAGCCGACTGCTTCCCATTGCAGGACTTCTTCTCGCGACCGCTGCCACTCCCACCGCCTATGCGGACGGGCTGGACATGTCTCATGGCGAGGCTGTCAAACTGTTCTGGAAAAACGAGGAAATCTACGACCGCAATGCCCAGACTGTCACTCTGACAGGAGGCGCCCGCGCAGTCCGTGGGGATGTGACGGTCGATGCCGATACACTCATCGGACACCTCCGTAAAAAGACAGCACCAGACGGTCAGCCCACGCCGCCGCCAGCAAACGGCCAGAACGGCGAAGCTGATCCAATGGGCGGCTCGCTTGAACTCTACCGCATCGAGGCGCGCGGCAACGTCCACATCTACAACCAGACGGATCAGGGTTGGGGCGATCACGCCGTCTACGATATGGATCAGGCCGTCATGGTCATGACGGGCAAGCACCTGAAGCTTACGACGCCTCAGGATGTTCTGACGGCGCGTGACGTTATGGAATATCATTCCAAGACCCGCATGTCCGTCGGCCGCGGTGATGCCACCGTCACAACCAATGATGGCAAGCAGGTCAAGGCAGACGTTCTGGTCTCCTTCAGCGCACCAGATTCGCCCGCACCTGCCGACCAGCCACAAGCCGCCAGCACAGACGGTAATCCGCTTGGCGGCGGGTCTTCCAAGCTGGATCGCGCCTATGGCTGGGGTCATGTTGTCCTGCGTACACAGACGCAGACCGCAACAGGTGACCGTGGTGTGTATGTCTTTGCCACTCAGATTGCCCGCCTGATCGGTCATGTTCACGTGACGCAGGGCCAGAACCAGAACAATGGGTCGCAGGCCATCGTGAATATGAAAACCGGCATTGCCACGATGCTGCCAGGATCGGACTCTCCTATTCAGGGACTTGTCGTTCCCAACGAAGCCAACAGCAGCCAGGCCCCAAAGTGACCGAGACACCTTCCACAGCTCCCGCGCTTCAGACCGGCCTTGTCGCCAGCGGTATTGGCAAGACCTACAAGAAGCGTGCCGTCGTCAAAAACGTCTCGCTTCAGGTTCAGCGCGGCGAAGCCGTGGGTCTGCTCGGCCCGAATGGCGCGGGCAAGACCACCAGCTTCTACATGATCGTGGGTCTGGTTCAGCCTGACACAGGCTCCATCACGCTGGATGGTGCAGACATCACGCAGCTTCCAATGTATCGCCGCGCCCGGCTTGGTGTGGGGTATCTTCCACAGGAAGCCAGTATTTTCCGCGGACTGAACGTTGAGCAGAACATCATGGCCGCGCTGGAAGTGATCGAATCCGATCCTGAAAAGCGCGAAGCCATGCTGAACGGCCTTTTGGCCGAATTCGGTATCACGCATCTCCGCCGTTCGCCGTCGCTGGCGCTGTCCGGTGGTGAGCGTCGTCGTCTGGAAATTGCCCGCGCTCTGGCCAGCCAGCCAAACTACATCCTGCTCGATGAACCTCTCGCCGGTATTGATCCGATTGCGGTGGGAGAAATTCGCGATCTTGTGTCCCACCTCAAAGACCGTGGCATCGGCGTGCTGATTACGGACCATAACGTCCGCGAAACGCTTGAAGTCATTGACCGCGCCTACATCATGCATGGCGGTCAGGTTCTAATGGAAGGTACACCGGAAGCCATCGTCGCAAACGAAGATGTGCGCCGGGTCTATCTTGGAGAGAACTTCTCGCTCTAATCTGACGGGATGCTCAGTCCCGGTCTGATACAGCGCCAGTCGCAGTCGCTTGTTATGACACCACAGTTGCGTCAGGCGATTGCGATGCTGCAACTCGGCCATCAGGAGCTGGCGCAGTCCCTCCAGCAGATTGCGGAACTCAACCCACTCCTCGTTCTGGAACCGACCGATACGGTCGCGTCTTCGGACCCCGCCGAAGTACCCGATTATCATGACGATGATCCAGATCGTTTCACCTCAGGGGCGGAGCAGCCCGAAGCCGCTGCCCCCGGCCCCTCGCTACACGACGATCTGAGCAGCCAGATCCATCTGACCTTTCCCGCATACCGGGATCGCGCCGCCGCATTGTATCTTCTCGCCAGTCTCGACGACGCTGGACGCCTGCCCGAGCGTATTTCCGACATCGCCCATGCTCTCGGCATGGAAACAGCCGCTCTTGAGTCTATCCGACACATCCTGATGCGGCTGGACCCTGTTGGCGTGTTCTGCCGCTCTTTGGAAGAGTGTCTGGCCGTGCAGCTTGAACGCCGCGATCGGCTCGACCCCGCCATGAAAATCCTGCTGGCCAATCTGGACCTTCTGGCCCGGCGTGACTGGCGGCCTCTGCGCCAGAAATGTCAGCTCGCGCAGGATGACCTGCTCGATATGCTGGCGGAAATTCAGGCCCTCAATCCCCGACCAGGTTTCGACCCGCATCATCCCGTCACACCGATCCAGCCCGATCTGATCGTCCGCAGGAACGGAGACGGTTTTCGACTGACCTTCAACCATCGCGCCCTGCCCCGCTGCCATGTAGACACCGACATGCAGCGCCACATCGACGGCAGCACGGAGGCAGGACGGCAACTCCAGACTTATGCCAGTGAAGCCAGTGCCATCATCCGGGCGCTGGACATGCGTCGCCAAACCATTCTGAAAGTCGGAGCAGAAATCATCCGTCAGCAGACAGCTTTCTTTGAAGACGGGATCTCCGCCCTCCGTCCCCTCACCATGCGTGAACTGGCGACAACAACAGACGTACACGAAAGCACGATCAGCCGCGTGGTGAACGGCAAATACATGGATACGCCGCGCGGCATCGTGCCCCTCCGCATGTTCTTCTCAACAGCCCTTCAGGCCAGTGATGGCTCCGTTCAGAGCGCCAGCGCCATTCAGCACCGTCTGCGCGCGCTCATCGCCGCCGAAGGAGACGACATTCTTTCTGACGATGCCCTGACAGCCCTTCTTCAGAAAGATGGCTTTGCCATTCAGCGCCGTACCGTGGCGAAATACCGCGAAGGTCTGGGCATCGCGAAATCCAGTCAGAGGCGGCGCCTGAAGAAAACGTCCTGACGGCTTCTCGCTCTATCAGAGCCCCACCGTATTTGCTGATTGCACGATCAGCCCATGCCGTTAGGGTCCGTTCCATGCTGCATCTCGCCATAAAAGCCCTGATTTCCGGAATATTGATCGCAACTGCGTCCACGCTTGCCCGTCGTTATCCAGGCTTTGGCGCACTCATCGCCTCCCTGCCACTTGTTTCGGTTCTTGGCATGATCTGGCTATGGAACGACAAACCCGACCCCGCGAACATGGCGGCCCACGCCGAGGCAACATTCTGGTATGTCCTCCCGTCGCTGCCGATGTTCCTGCTAATCCCGGCCCTGCTACGCCATGGATATGGCTTCTGGGTTTCCCTCGCCCTCGGCTGCTTCCTGACGATTGGCCTGTATTTTGCGATGACATGGATCGGACCACGTTTCGGACTGCATCTCTGACGACATCATACCTGCCTGGTCAGTCCAGATAACGATCACGGCCTCGTTTGCCATACTCGCTGGGGCGTAATCCGGTATTCTTCTTGAAAGCCTCAGCAAAAGCGCCAAGACTTTCATAACCGACACTGAGAGCAACAGAGGTTACAGGCTCACCACGCGCCAGCCTCTCCTGAGAATTCAGGATACGAAGACGCTGCTTCCAGCTTGAAAAAGGCATATGCGTCTCGGCCCTGAAATGTCGCACGAATGAGCGCACAGACAGCCCCGCTAAACTGGCCCAGTCTTTCTGCTCTCGGGGATCAGCCGGGTTTGCACAAAGCGCCTCTGTTACACGACAGAGTTGGGCGGACTGAGGAAAAGGCAATGACGCGCTCCTTCGCGGGACAGACAGAAATTCGTCCCAGAAACAGTCCGCCAGACGAGCCACACGCGGGGACCATCTCTGCCCTTCCGCACTTTGCGACAACCGCTCTGCCTGAGCCCCAAGAAGGCGGGTGCATTCTGCAAGAAAAGGCTCTTGCGGCAGATCAGAACACTGCCCGGAACAGACATAAAGGCTCCAACCCGCCACCGCCCCATGAGAGCGTGCCTCATGACGAAAACCAGGAGGCAGCCAGAGAACCGATCCCGGACCAACCAGCCAGTAAGCCGTTACGCCCCTGATAGCCATCACACCGCTTTCGATGCCCAAAATCTGTCCCTCGGCATGCGAGTGGCGACCCGTTTCCCGTCGCGTATCCTGTTGCAGGAATTTTCCGAAAAGCCACGGCCATGTGTCACTCATCTGAACAACATCTTGAGAACTGTGTTTGGCGCATATGAGTCGAACTATGGCCTGTTACCGAAAGAACGCCAAAAACAGGCCCTGTAAAGTGTCCTGACAAGATTACGAAGGACATCCTCATGCCAGCACAAAGCCCAGAACAGCTCATCCGCCAGATGTTTGAGGTCTTCACAGACTTCTCATCAGATCCAGCAACGCTGACAGACTTCATGGCGCCGGATTACCGGCAGTTTGTCGATGGCCGGGAAATGACACTCGCCGAATTTCTGGAGCATGCCGTTGCTCTAAGAAATGCGCTTCAAAGGCTCGAAATCGACATCCAGCAGATTGTCTGCCAAGGCAATCAGGCCGCTACGGTGCATATCGCCCGAGCCACCCGCCTCTCAGGCGAAAAGAGCCAGATCAAGGTCATTGCCTTTTACCAATTCAACAATGGCCGACTGTGCCTTGTTGATGAACTGACGCATGTTCTGAGCGGTCAAGACGACGATAAGGCGCTCGGATCAGTGCGGTAGCACTGATCCAGTCAGATATCGTTTCTAAGGTTTTTCAAGGATTACGTCCTGTGTGAAAGGAACCGGGGTCAAGGGGACACATCTCCATGGGTCTGCAGGGGAGCGCCCTGCCTAGCCCCGAACTTCTCGACCAGCCACCAGTAACCGTCCCTGAGATCGGAAATCCGATGCCGCGTCAGAGCTTCCCGACAGGCAGGAAGCGCCGCCAGTCCCGCAGTACCACCCTCAAACAGATCATGCTCTGCATCGCAGGTCTTGTCGCGATAATGAAGCCAAGCCTGCTGCGCTTTCTGGAGCTGGGTTTTTCGACTGCGTTCCAGTACTGTCAGGATCTGATCGTAAACAATGTCCAGTTCCTTGTCCGCCCGCTGTGCGGCCATTGTCAGACAGTTGACCTGATCCACGCCACTTCCGGCCTGCTTGCACAAGGCATTGGCGGCATTGTAGTGCTGGGCCAGCGCAGGGGACGCAAGGGAAAATGCCGCGATGAGAAGGCACATTTTCCAACCCGCCATCTTTAACTCCCCTCTCCTGTAACGCCTTAATGCAGGCCCGGCGCTTCCTGACCCGTCCGCGCCACATACTCCGAATACCCACCCCCATACTGGTGAATCCCCTCAGGCGTCAGTTCCAGCACGCGGTTGGAAAGAGCCGCCAGGAAGTGACGGTCATGGGAAACGAACAGCATGGTGCCGTCGTAATCCGCCAGAGCGGAAATCAGCATCTCCTTCGTAGCGATGTCCAGATGGTTGGTCGGCTCATCGAGTACGAGGAAGTTCGGCGGATCGAACAGCATCAGAGCCATCACCAGACGAGCCTTCTCACCACCAGATAGAACCCGGCAGCTCTTTTCGACTTCGTCACCCGAGAAGCCGAAACCACCCGCCAGTGAGCGCAGCGCTCCCTGATTGGCCTGCGGAAACGCATATTCCAGCGTTTCAAAAACAGTCTTGTCACCATCCAGAAGGTCCATGGCGTGCTGGGCGAAGTAACCGATCTTGACGTTACTGCCGACTGTAACAGTTCCAGCATCCGGTTCCGTCGTACCGGTCACAAGCTTCAGCAGCGTGGACTTGCCAGCACCGTTCACACCCATGATACAGCAGCGTTCCTTGCGGCGGATCATGAGATCCAGCCCGTCATAGATTGTGCGACTGCCATAGCGCTTGTCTACGCCCTGAATATTGACAACCACATCTCCTGAACGCGGTGCAGGGGCGAACTCGAAGCTCATGGCCTGACGACGCTTCGGCGGCTCGACACGGTCGATCTTGTCGAGCTTCTTCACCCGGCTCTGAACCTGTGCAGCATGAGACGCACGCGCCTTGAAGCGTTCGATGAAGTTGATTTCCTTCGCCAGCATGGCCTGCTGCCGCTCGAACTGCGCCTGCTGATGCTTCTCGTTCAGCGCCCGCTGTTCTTCATAGAACTCATAGTCGCCGGAATAGGTCGTCAGGTTACCGCCATCAATTTCGATGACTTTGTTGATAATGCGGTTCATGAAGGCACGGTCATGGGACGTCATGAGCAGCGCACCATCATAACCAGACAGGAACTGCTCCAGCCAGATCAGGCTTTCCAGATCAAGATGGTTGCTCGGCTCATCGAGCAGCATCACGTCAGGCTTCATCAGAAGGATGCGCCCCAGGGCCACACGCATTTTCCAGCCACCAGACAGACGACTCACATCGCCATCCATCATTTCCTGGCTGAACCCAAGACCATGAAGAACCTCACGCGCCTTCCCGTCCAGCGCGTATCCGCCCAGATCCTCAAACCGGCTCTGTACTTCTCCAAAGCGCTCGATGACGCTGTCCAGCTCATCCATGCGCTCCGGGTCCGCCATGGCCAACTCAAGCTCAGCCAACTCGGCTGCAACTTCCGAGACAGCCCCTGCCCCGTTCATCACTTCCGCCACGGCACTATGGCCGGACATCTCACCGACGTCCTGACTGAAGAAGCCGATGGTCACACCGCGATCCGTCAGGACATTGCCCTCATCAGGCTCTTCCTGCTTCGTGATGAGGCGGAACAACGTGGATTTACCCGCGCCGTTTGGCCCAACCAGCCCGACCTTTTCTCCTTTCAGCAGAGCGGCCGAGGCCTCAATGAAGATGACCCGCTGGCCGTTATGCTTGCTGATGTTGTCGAGACGAATCATGGGTCCTCGGAGGCACTGGAAGCTGGGAATGAATGGCTGTCGGGACTTACCCTTATCCCCGCATGGGCGGAACCCCCAGAAAGACGCCCTTACCTCGGCACACCTTTATTTATCGCGTCATAAGCCTCGATGTCGGACCATGAGCGGCATTATGCCAGATGGCACAATCCCATCTTCCTGATCCAAGACCTCCATGGAATGTGATCCCCTCAAAACGCCAAGGCATTAAACCAGGCGGGGAATATCCCTTTTAAAACACTATATGCGTGATATGTGCACTCAATATAACACTAATCCTATACCCTAAATGCTGACCCCCGCGTGAAGGGATCGGATTTTTATCTTGAGCGCTCAATTTAGTTCCGTGAGGCAATCCGTGGCCAAGTCTGACCCTATCGTCCAACTTCCGGACGGCTTTTACCTGAACCGCACGCCCCTTCTGGGCTTTGGGCTCCTGTGTTGCCTGTTTTCCCTCTGGGGCTGTGCGATGAGCCTCAATGACGTACTGATCGGGCAATTCCGCAAAGCCTTCATGCTGTCAGATTTTCAGTCCGCTCTCGTCCAGTTCTCATTCTACATCAGCTATTTCGTGCTGGGCATTCCCGCAGGCATGATCATCAAGCGCTTCAGCTACAAATGGTCTATCCAACTTGGGCTGCTCCTGTATCTGATTGGCTGCTGCCTCTTTTTCCCTGCCGCCCATTTCGCGACGTACCAGATCTTCTTCGTCGCGCTCTTTGTCGTCGCGGCCGGGCTGGTTTTCATTGAAACCGCTGCCGATACCTATTGCACCCTGCTCGCTCCTCCGGGAGGAGGAACACATCGCCTGAACTTTGCCAGTGCATTTCAGCCGATTGGCGCCATTCTCGGCTCCAGCATGGGAGCCTACCTGATTTTCAAGGACGGCGACCTGTCCCGCGAGCAGCTTTCCGCCATGCCAGCCGCTCAGGCCTGGCAGCACCAACTCGGCATGATCCACGCCACTCTTGAGCCATATGTCTATATTCTCGGGGTTCTGCTGGTCGTCATGATCGCCATTGGCATCACGCGTTATCCGGCCTGCAAAGGGCGCGATCAGCAGCGCAGTCATGAACTGGATACCGCCGGTGCCCTCAAACGGCTGTTTGCCAACAAGCGCTTCGTCCTCGGTATCGTGACGCAATTTCTGTATGTCGGCGCGCAGGTTGGCGTCTGGAGCTTCATCATCCGCCTCTCCATGAGGCTGGGACATATCAATGAACGCCAGGCTTCCGTCTACCTGATCGCATCATTTTGTGCGTTCTTTATCGGCAAGCTGGTGGCCAATTTCTTCATGCGTCACGCCCGCCCGGCGCGGGTTCTGTTCGTTTACAGCCTGCTGTGCATCGTTGCGCTGGGTTATGCAGTGATGGTGCATGACTTCACGGCTATTTATGCAGCCATCCTCGTCAGTGGACTGCTTGGTCCCTGCTGGCCGACAATCTATGGCCTAACCGTCGATGAACTTGGCCATGACCGCGCCTATGGCGGGTCCATTCTGGTTATGAGCATCAGCGGTGGCGGTATTCTCCCGCTTCTACAGGGCTATGTCTCGGATGCGACCGGCGGAAACATGCAGCTTGCGTACATCGTACCGATGGGATGCTTCCTCGTAATTGCAATGTTTGCGGCCTATTGCATGAAAAGCGAAGACGAAACGGCAGAACACGTCGTTTTCGACGCCACACTCTGATCCACAACAAAGGGCGAACATTTGCTCGCCCTCCTGCCCCACCAGCCTGAAAAGCTCAGTCCTTGATCAACGCTCTATCACGGCAGTCCTTAGGCGCATTGACCGGGTTGCATCGAGCCACCGCCTGATTGGCAAACTGAACCTTGTAGTCATGCCAGGGCGCAGGCTCGAGACCCGGATAATCGGTGCTGATGATCTGCGCACCGCTCTTGAAGGACACCTCACGACGGCTCAGATCATTCTGCCGCGCCTCAATCGTGTTGGCATCCGCCCGCGTCCGCACAAGATAACCCTGCCGCACCAGCTCCGGGATTTTCCGCCCAGCCTCAGCGTTGTCAAAAGAGGCACCTTCCTGACCCGCAAAACCTTCATTGGCCTCCGTATAAGCCGCATCCGGATCACCCGGCCGGCCATTGGTGAACAGAACGCGCCCTTTAAGGCCCGGATGGTTCAACACATAACGGGCCGTATCCTGAGGACGATCCAGCACGAAAATGATCTTGCCACGCACGGACGCCAGTGTCGGCCAGCCTTTCGTTCGGATCGCTTCATTGACCGAGGGTGCCGCCCCACGCACATCATCGGGAAGCAGAAGATGGTCACGGCCAATAATATCCGTGATTTCCTTGTCCAAACGATCATAGGTTTCAGGGGTAAAGGTCTCAGGAACCGTGAATGTCAGCTTATCGTTTTTGAATGGAATGTCCTGCTTTGTTTCCACATCAATGAACACCGGGAAATGACCCGGATGATCATCTGACCACTTCCGGATGATCTGAAGGCATTTACTGAAGGGTTCGCAGTTCGAATGCTGGTCAATGTCCACAATATGCATGACCTTGAAATCGGTACCCTGCATGGCTGCGGCGGACGCCGGATCAGCATCGGGAGTAACACCGCCTTTACGCTCCCACTCCGGCCCCTTCGGATGACGGTACTGGCCGCCTTGAGTATCAGCATAAATATCGATTTCGAGCTGGCGAACCCCGCCATCAAGCTGCCGATCCAGGGTTGTGTGCTTGTAATCCAGCGCTTCTGCAGCTTGTGGAGAAACGGCCTGAAGCCATTTCAGCGTGGCAGGAGAAATATCCGTCCTGTAACTGTTATGGGTTCCAATAATCTGAACCTGATTCAGGCGTAAATCCTTGGGAAGGTCCTGCGCTACAGCAGAAGACGAAAGACCAATCAAAGAAAAAACCAGACCATATGCAAATCGGTTCATGTGATGTCATCCATTTATCAGAAGCGATGGGATGACAAATCACCAGAAGACGTATGGCAACCAGAATATTTTGAACGTTTTATGATAATGACTTATTTATTTCATTCTATATTCACAAAAACATCCTTTGAATTGAACTGGAAGCGTCCGTAGTTCCACCCATGCCTTCTTCCAGGAGGTGGCCCCAGGTCAAACGTGCCGTGCGATGGAATAACAATGGCTTCCTACAAGAAACGTTCTTTTTATCTGCTCTGCGCCTCTGCACTTGTTCCAGCGCTCGCAGGCAGCACAGGTCCAGCATATGCCCGCGTCCATCACACCGGAAAAACCCAGACGAAACAGACACCTGTCGCTCCAGTCCCAAAAGCCACCCCGACAGTTCCACACGATCTGGAAGGACATACGGCTGAAAGCATGAGCATTCATGCCAGCCGCCGGGCACTGGGCGGTGGAATGATGGTTCATCATACTGAAGCCAAAACCATCAGCACCGTCACGCAGGAGTACATTTCCAAACAGGCCCCGACTGTTACGCCCGGCGTTCTGGCCTCCAGCCTCCCCGGTGTGCAGGCCACCAATGAAGGCCCCCTCAGCACCACAGCTGAAACCATCCATATCCGTGGTCTGGATCAGACACAGATCGGCATGGTGTATGAAGGTATTCCCTTGGCCGATCCGTTCACCTACGGCGCTTATACGTCCGCCATGGTCGATAACGAGAACCTTGGCTCAGTCTCTGTCAGTCAGGGATCGTCAGATCTGACAGCCCCCGTCTACAACGCTGATGGCGCACAGATGACGCTGTCTCTGCGCCATCCCGCGGACAAGATGACAGCCTATGCGGAAGCATCCGGCGGCACACACAGCACGAACAAGGAATTCGTCCGCTTTGATACGGGGAAAATCGGGCACAGTGGCATCCGGGCTTTTGCGTCCGGCTCCTATTCCAGTGCCAATCTCTGGCGCGGACCGGGGCAGATGGATCGCTGGCATGTGGATGCCGCCATCGAAAAGCGCTGGGCACCCAGGAGCAGTTCCGAGCTGATTTTCGGATACAACAAAGCCAACCAGACCGAATGGCTCTACCCCAATCTCGCCCAGTGGGGCGCCTACGGCACCGGCTACAATACGCACGCAACCTATACGAAGGGCGATACGCTTTATTACAAGCTCAACACCAAAGCCACCAATGCCGTAGTAGGCGCCCTCAAAAACCATTTCGATTTCGGACATGGCCTGACGCTTGATGCTGAACCCTATGCCATCGAGACGTTCGGCCCCAACAATTACGGCGTCAATATTCCAGCATCCAACGGCTATGTCGGCACCCAGCAGTATTTATCCCTGAACGGATATGAAGGCCAGACCGGGAACGTCACGGCTATTAGTATTCACCCATGGGTCCAGACGTCCAGCGGCATTAATCTTGTTGGTGCATGGCATCACGGCTTCAATACACTGAAGCTGTCCTACTGGTACTCTTATGCCGTCCATACCGAGTATCAGGACCATTACCCGGTCAACGCCTCAGGCCAGTACACCCAGAATAACGGCTACCTGACGGCCTTCAACAACGTCTCCGTCAGCCAGTACAACATCAATGGTTTTCAGCAGCTGAATGCCATCGGTCTGGAAGATCAGGTCAAGCTCTTTCACGATCGTCTGACCATTGATGCGGGCCTGCGTGCCAACATGATTTCCCGCAGCTTCAGTCAGGATCTTCCGGGGGCCAATTTCAAATCCGTGGAGAACATGTTCGTTCCCATCCCTCAGGCCCTGATCAGCTACCAGTTTGATCCAAAGAACCAGATCTACGTCAACGGCACGACCGGCTATCGTGCCCCCTCTTCCTTCCAGGCGCAGCTTCCGGTTTACAACTTCACAAGTGCAAACCGAGCCTCACTTCCACTGGCAAATTTCCAGCCGGAATACATGATCGGTGAAGAAATCGGGTACCGCCATTCGGGCGACATCATGTTCAACATCGCACTGTTCAATTACAACCTGACGCATCACCAGATCACCAGCGCCTCGTATCTTCCCAACTCCACCATCATAATCAGCCAGCCGATCGATGCGGGCGGTGAAAGCGCGCAGGGTGTACAGGCCGAAATTTCAACCCGGCCCTGGCACCATATCAGCGCCTATGCCTCCGGGCAGTTCATGCGTACGCGCGTTGGCAACAACATTGCCTATCAGGGCGACTATCTGCGCACGAAGGGCAAACAGGAAGTCGCATCCCCGAAGTTCACTGGCGCTCTCGGCTTAACGTATGACGACGGCACCAACTTCGCGAACTTCAATCTGCGCTACACGGACTCCCAGTACGCAACATTAATGAACGACCAGTCCATTCCGTCCTACGTCACGTCCGATATTTCGCTGGGTCGCTACCTTCCAAAAGTCGGCCGCGTTCGCCCGAAGGCCATGTTGAGCCTCATGAATGTCGGGGACAATCACTATCTGGCACAGGTCAACGGCTTCTCCGGCAACGCCACAACGACACGCGGCGTCTATGGAAAGACACTGTCCGCGTCCCAGCCAACCTACAGCGTCGGCACAGGCTTCGCTGCGGTTGTTTCCGTCTCTGGCACGTTTGAATAAAACCCATACCGGGATCTGAACGGTTCCGCACAAACAAAAAAGAACGGTACAGCCTCTTCGGCCGTACCGCTCTTTTTTGTTGGGGGTTTTCTTCTGCTCAGCGCAGGGCAGCAATCGCCGTAATTTCCACCCGCCAGTCCGGATCGGCCAGTTTGGCCTCAACCGTGGCACGGGCGGGCTTATGGCCCGTATCCAGCCACGCGTCCCAAGCCTTGTTCATATTCCCGATCTCGTTGATGTCGGTCAGGAAGATCTGAATAGACAGGATACGCGTCTTGTCCGTACCCAGATCCGCCAGAAGCGCATCGATCTGGCGCAGGATATCAGCCGTCTGGCCTTCCGTATCCAGCGTGGCATCATCCGCGACCTGCCCGGCCAGATAGGCCAGACCGTTATGGGTCACGACACCGGCAAGACGGTCTTCCTCAAGATGGCGGGTAATGTCGGAGTTGGTGCGCACGCCTGAACCTTACTGAAGAAGAGTGGGAATCATTTCGTGTTCAAGGATCGCGTCCATAGCGCTTTCCTCATCGTCTGCCACGGCCATGGGTGTGCCATCGGCAGCATGAATTGCAACCATCAGCTCACCATCATGCATGACGGATCTGACATAGGCGAGCTGGGACATGCCCAGCGTCCGAAGCTGCGGTCCCGTGATCCGTCTCAGATCTGCCGGGAGCATGTCTTCCTGCCCATCACTGTTTTCGAACGGATTGTTCAAGTCCTGATCCTTACTGAAACCTGTGGGCTTCTCTGGCACCAGTCAGGTTGAAACATACAAGCTGTCAAAAAACGGTTTATTCGTCGTCAAGATCGCGCACCGGTCGTGCCCGGCGTGGCTTGACCACGGGCGGAACGACTTCGTGCTGCACGGTCTGCGGCGTACCTGCCGTCCTGCGCCCCTGCGTGATGGCAATCCGCTTCACGCGAACTTCCGGCTCCGGACGCAGAAGATCGATATGCAGCAGGCCATTATCAAGCCAGGCTCCACCAATCTCGATGCCTTCCGCCAGAACGAACGCCTTGTGAAATTGCCGCGCGGCAATCCCCCGATGAAGAAACACCCGGCCCTGACTGTCATCGGTCTGGCGACCGCGGATCACGAGCTGGTTGTCTTCCTGCGTGATCTGAAGATCGTCCATCACGAACCCTGCCACAGCCAGCGTAATCCGCAGGGCTGTCTGACTTAGCTGTTCGATGTTGTATGGCGGATAACCGTCGGACGTGGATTTGGACGCACGCTCAAGCATCTGCTCAAGATGATCGAAACCAAGGAACATGGGTGACGTAAACAGACGACCGGACATAGGGCTTGAGCCTCCTCCATGAGCGAGACAGTGGGTATCAGACCCTCCATGAGGCACCTGACATCAGTACAGGATATGGTGGAGCACCCCAAAGATGCAAGTTCTGCCTTGGGAAATGCCTCTCAGGACTGGCACAAAAGCCTCACCCTCGCTACATCGCAAAGCATGAGCGAATTCGATTTCCTGTCCGGCATCGATGCGGTGCCCCCGACCCAGATCCTGATTGCCCCGGCCCCTGTGCTGCGGCAGGTCGCCCGCGAAGTGCGCGCGGAAGACATGGCCTTCCTGCGTGAAAAGCTTCCAGGCATGTTTTCCGCCATGTACAAGGCCCCCGGCATCGGCCTCGCCGCGCCACAAGTCGGTCTTGGCATGCGCTTTGCCCTCGTGGACGTGGCCGAGGAAGACGCCCCCCGTGAGCCAATGGTTCTGATCAACCCGGAAATCGTGACGGATTCCGAGCAGATGGCGGTTCGGGAAGAAGGCTGCCTTTCTCTGCCGAATCAGTATGCGGAAGTCATCCGCCCCGAATCGATTCGCGTCCGTTACCGGAACCTTGCCGGCGAAATCATCGAGCGGGATGCGGAGGGTCTTCTGGCGACCTGCATCCAGCACGAAATGGATCATCTGGATGGCGTCCTGTTCGTGGATCATCTTTCCACGCTCAAGCGCAACATGATCATGCGCCGCCTTGCCAAAGAGCAGAAGCTGAGAAGGCGCTAATCAGCGATGCGTCTGATCTTCATGGGCACGCCGGATTTCGCGGTCCCGGCCCTGCATGCCCTCATGGCCGCAGGACACGAGATCGTTGCGGTCTACACGCAGCCTCCGCGCCCTGCAGGGCGCGGCAAGGCCGTGCGCCGCTCGCCTGTTCATGAAGCAGCAGAAGCTGCCGGAATTGAAGTCCGCACGCCTGCGCGAGTCCGTAAGGACGAGGCAGAGCACGAAGCCTTTGCCGCACTCAACGCCGATGCTGCCGTTGTCGCGGCCTATGGGCTGATCCTGCCCAAGGCCATGCTGAATGCACCGCGTCTGGGTTGTCTGAACATCCATGCCAGCCTCCTTCCCCGCTGGCGTGGAGCATCGCCGATCCAGTCGTCCATCGTTGCTGGAGACAGTCAGAGCGGCGTCTCCATCATGCAGATGGATGAGGGCCTCGACACTGGTGCGGTACTGCTTGAAGAAGCCACGCCCATCAGTGCGTCTGACACAGCCAGCACGCTCCATGACCGTCTGGCAGAGATTGGCGGTCGTCTGATCGTTCGCGCGTTGCAGGAACAGCCTGTTGCCGTGCCACAGCCCGAAGAAGGCGTGACCTATGCACATATGCTCAAGCGCGAGGACGGGCGGATAGACTGGTCCAGAAGTTGCGAGGACATTGACCGTCAGATCCGTGGCCTGACCCCATGGCCCGGCGCCTTCACGATGCTGAACGAGGTGGTCCTCAAGATTGGTGCCGCAACACCGCTACCAGAACAGTCGGGCCCGGACGCAGGTATGGCCATTGATGACGCCCTGACTATTGCTTGTGGTAAGGGCGCGCTACGCATCGACCGCATCCAGAAGCCCGGACGCAGCATGATGAACGCCAGCGATTTCGTACGTGGACAGGCCGTCCCGAAGGGTACCCGTCTTGGCTGAAGCAGAAATCGCACGCTGGGCCCTGAAGATTGAATATGACGGCACCAATTATGTCGGCTGGCAGCGCCAGAAAGACGGAGTATCGATTCAGAGCCTGATCGAAGAAGCTGCATCGAAGCTGGTCGGCGGCCGCGCCGTTTCCAGCATCACCGCTGGACGCACAGATGCCGGGGTGCATGCCTCAGGAATGGTGATCCATCTCGACTTCCCGGCTGATGCTCCGATCAATGGTCGCCAGATCCGCGATGGCATGGGGTATTACCTCAAACCCCATCCGGTTGTGGTTCTTCAGGCCGTACCAGTCAGTCTGGACTGGAGTGCACGCTTCTCCGCGACGTGGCGCAGCTACCGCTTTACGATCCTCAACCGGCCAGCCCGACCTGCTTTGCAGGAAAACAAAGTCTGGCACGTCAAACGGTCGCTGGACGTCAATCTGATGCAGGAGGGCGCGAACTTCCTACTCGGGTCACACGATTTCACGTCCTTCCGGGCGATTGCCTGTCAGGCGAAAAGCGCCGTTCGTACGCTGGATGTTCTCAACATTCACCGTGAAGGCGAGCTGGTCATCGTGGATACACAAGCCCGCTCGTTCCTGCATCATCAGGTCCGGAACATGGTGGGATCGCTCGTCATGGTGGGATCGCGCCAGTGGCCGACAGAAAAAATGCGGGACATACTGGAAGCGAGAAATCGCTGTGCCGCCGGACCGACATCCCCGCCAGACGGTTTATGCCTGACAGGCGTCGGCTATCCCGAAGACCCGTTCGCGTAAGGCTCAAACGCCCCCGAACAGGTCGCCCAGAGCGTTGTAATGCGGCGGCAGAAGCCAGAGCAGACCAAACAGCACAATAGCGCTTAACGTTTGCAACACGGTCATGATGACCGCCTGCAACGCTGTCATCATCAGACCAACGCGCGTGACATACCAGGTCAGCCAGAGGCTATAGAGCTGCACACCAGCAGCCACTCCTGCAATAGCAGCAGGTGATGACGCATTCCCCGGCATCACCATCCGCATGACACCTTCCGCCATGATCATCATGATCAGCGGCAGCCAGGCACACCAGAGCGATGCCGTCGCATACCGCGACCACAGCCCTTTGCGCCCCGCAAAAGCTGCATAGCGCTCAGACACCACCAGCTGAAGAAGCGTGCAGACAAGCTGAACAAGCGCCTGCGTCAGCCGTAGCCCCCGCTGATCTGCAGGCATGAAAAATGCCCCGAAAATTCCGATCAGCGCAATCGCTACAGTTGGGGCCAGCGCCGCCATGAGCGGCTGCGTGCCGGGCGCGAAACAGTTGATCCCGATGCCACGGCCGCGCCCCAGAAGCCATACTCCGAGCGGAACATTCATGCCTCCTGCGGAAGGCATGCCAGTCGGGCGGTCTGGTGTCACAGGCCAAATCTTTCCATGAACGTCAGATAGATACGGGTCAGGTCTTCAAGTGTCGAAACATCCACGTGCTCGTCCCGCTTGTGCATGGTTGCACCCACCAGCCCAAACTCTGCAACAGCACAGTGCTGCGAGATGAAACGGGCATCGGACGTTCCGCCACCCGTATCAAGCTTCGGGCGACGCCCCGTGACATCCTGAACAGCCTGCTCAAGACAGTTCACCGCTGGCCCAGGCTGCGTCAGAAATGCCTCGCCACTGATGGCAATCTTCACGTCGCTGTCCGGCGCATGACGGCTCACAACGTCCCGGATCCAGTCAGCCAGACCGGCTCCCGTATGGCTATCATTGAACCGGATGTTCAGCCGCGCACGCGCATCGGCCGGAATAACATTCGTGGCTGGGTTCCCGACATCCACACTCGTCACCTGAAGCGACGACGGAGAAAACCATTCCGTCCCTTCATCAAGACAACGCCCTGTCAGTTCAGTCAGGGCCGCCAGAAGGCGATGTATGGGATTATCCGCCAGATGGGGATAGGCCACATGCCCTTGCACGCCACGCACGGTAATCTCGGCATTCATGCTGCCGCGACGGCCAATCTTGATGGTGTCGCCGAGAGCCGCAGGATTGGTCGGCTCACCCAGAAGGCAGAAATCCGGAACCTCACCATGCGCCGCCAACCATTCGATGACGGGCTTTGTGCCAAAATGCGCCGGGCCTTCTTCATCGCCCGTAATGAGAAGAGAAATCGTTCCCTTGAGCGGACGGCTTTCCAAAAAGCGAGCAATAGCTGCAACGGAGCAGGCCACGCCCCCCTTCATGTCCGCAATGCCACGCCCATAGAGGCGGCCATCATGGATTTCGGCGGAGAACGGATCATGCGCCCAGCCTTCACCGGGGGGTACAACATCCGTATGCCCTGCGAAACAGAGAGACGGGCTCCCTGTTCCGATCCGGGCATAAAAATTCGGGGTCGGCGCATCTTCTGGTCCAAAAGGAAGATGCGTAACCTCAAACCCCATCTTTTCCAGAACCGATGCCAGAAGAGCCTGCGCTCCATCATCGGCCGGCGTGACGGACTGGCAACGGATCAGATCCTGCGCAAGAGCAACAGGATCAGTCGGAAAAGACGGGGACGACATCGAATTAATCGCGCAGAAGTTCGTTGATGGATGTCTTGGAGCGGGTGCGCTCATCAACGCGCTTGACGATCACGACACAGGCAAGAGACGGCTGACCCGGCTCCTTCGGCGGCAGTGTGCCTGGGATAACAACGGAATAAGCCGGAACGCGGCCCATGAAGATCTCACCCGTCGCACGATCCACAATCTTTGTGGATGCACCAATGAACACGCCCATGGACAGGACAGAGCCCTTCTCCACGATCACGCCTTCAGCAACTTCAGACCGCGCACCGATGAAACAGTCATCTTCAATGATGACCGGAGCAGCCTGTAGGGGCTCCAGAACGCCGCCAATTCCTGCACCACCGCTGATATGGCAGTTCTTGCCAATCTGGGCGCAGGACCCGACCGTCGCCCAGGTGTCAATCATCGTGCCGCTATCAACGCGCGCACCGACATTCACGAAGCTCGGCATCAGAACGACATTCGGTGCGATGAAAGCCGAGCGACGAACGATCGCACCCGGAACCGCACGGAAACCAGCTTCCGCGAAACGGAATTGATCCCAACCGTCGAACTTCAGCGGAACCTTGTCAAAAGCCGGCTCACCACCACAACCGCCGACCATGACGCGACTGTCATTGAGACGGAAAGACAGAAGAACGGCCTTCTTCAGCCATTCATGGACAACCCAGCCATCTTCACTCGGCTCAGCCACACGCAGCGTACCGGCATCAAGACCTTTGAGCGCGGTTTCGATGACCTCGCGATCTTCTCCCTCTGTTTGTGCGTTCAGAGTGGCACGACGCTCCCAGAGAGCGTCAATGGCGGTGCGAAGCGTATCGTGAGGCATCAGGACCATCCAGAAAAGGAGCAGAAAACCGCCGGACCATGCGATCCCCGGCCGTGCCTGTCAACGGCTCTTTCCCCGTCAACTGAATCCACTTCGTTATTAAGCTTCCGTTAACCTATTGTACCTATGGAAAACGAAGAGCGTTCTGTTTCAGAAACGGCCCGAAAGAAACTCCTGATCTGCTCAGAGCCTTTCTTTGGAACAACGAGCCCGTTTCAGTTCGTTCCACGCCGCAGGGCCTGAACCTGCATCATCAAGACGGCTTTGTTCAGCCGCACCAGCATGGAGCCTTCGTGGCAATGCATGATCCCGGACTGAACCATCCCAGCCTTTTCCCATTGCGGGAAAATCAGTCGTCAATCCTGCCCGTGATCCGAAAGATCCTGAACGCCATGCGGGGGGCCATTCTGCCTCGTCTGGGTATTGCCGCTGCGCTGACCGAGCTTCAGAAAATCCTTCAGTCAGACAGTTTCCTCTTCAATTCCTTCACGCCCCCGACAGATGACAGCATCCTTCATCAGTCTGCACCGCTTCCTCAGGGTCTTCAGGACTGTCTTCAGGGAAACACATTCATTCCCGATCAGTCTGCCATCCGGTTTTCAGCCGGTTCACAATATGCCGTTTTGATCTGTGAAGTCATTCGCAGCCAGTCTCCGCTGGGCCTGATCTGCTGGAAAAACACGTCCTGGTCTCCAGAAGACATTGAACTCCTTCAGACCGTCATGGCGTTCATTGCCACCATCCAGGAACATGATGCTCTTCAACGCAGGGTTCTGGGAGAATCCCACTACGATTTCGCATCCAATCTTCTGAACTGGGACGGCCTGAAAGATGAAATGGAACGGCGGATTCCACGCCTGGACCGGGAAGGCCTTCCAGCAACCCTCATGGTCGCCTACATCCCTGGCCTGACTGATATCGCCCAGAAAAACGGCTTTCAGGCGGGAGAAGATGCCCTTGTCCAGTGCATTGCACTTCTCCGCAAAGCCGTTCGTCCCACCGATGCTGTCGCACGACTGAGCGGCAACACATTTGCTCTCTGGATGGATGGTGGAGACCGTTTCGCCATGGCCGAGCGCGCAGAACGCATGACAGCACACGGCATTCCCCTATTGATAGAACCGCCCACGCATCTTCCCCTGTATCTTGGCCTTATCAGCCGTGAGCCAGAGGATCAGGAGACCTCTCCAGATACTCTGCTCGAAAGAGCGACACAGGCCCTCCACGACGCAATGGACGAGCAAAAAAAATGGCGCTTCTCTTACGAAGCGCCATAATCCGGTTCAGGCCTTAATGAGAGTTCCCGGCCCTGCCCGCGTGAACAGTTCCAGCAGACAGGTATGCGGTACGCGGCCATCCAGAATGACGGCCGCCTTGGCGCCACTCTGAACAGCATCCAAGCAGGTCTCAACCTTCGGGATCATGCCACCCGAAATCGTACCGTCCTTGATGAGGTTGCGCGCCTCTTCAGCACTCAGTTCCTCGATCAGCTTGCCGTTGCGATCCAGAACACCCGGAACATCAGTCAACATCAGCAGACGTGAAGCATGCACAGCGCCCGCAATGGCACCTGCAGCCGTGTCGGCATTGATGTTGTAGGTCTCACCGTTTTCACCCGCACCGACCGGAGCAATCACAGGAATCAGACCAGAGCCCAGCAGAGCGTATAGAACACGCGGGTCAATCTTTTCAGGCTGACCAACAAATCCGAGATCAACTACGCTCTCGATCTGGCTGTCAGGGTCGCGACGTGTCCGGGTCAGCTTGCGCGCCTGAATCAGGCTCCCGTCCTTGCCAGAAATACCAACAGCCATCGCACCAGCGCGATTGATAAGTTCTGCGACCTGCTTGTTCACGCTGCCAGCGAGAACCATCTCGATGACGTCCACCATCGCACTATCCGTCACGCGCAGTCCGTCAACGAACTGGGAACGGATATGCAGACGATCCAGCATCGAACTGATCTGCGGGCCCCCACCGTGCACGACGATCGGATTAATACCCACCAGTTTGAGCAGAGCAATATCATAGCCAAAAGCACTGGCCAGTTTGCCCTCGCCCATCGCATGGCCACCGTACTTGACGACGATGGTGTCCCCTGCATAACGCCGCAGATACGGAAGAGCACTGGCAAGGATGGCAGCCTGCTGCTGGGCATCATCCATATTCACGGCCGGCGGGATTTCCGGCAGCTTTTCACTGTGGGTCTTTTTGCTCACGGCCGGACTTATCCTTCCACTGAGGTCTTGGCGGGATCTGCAAAACGAGCGATCTCCGCACGCAGATCTTCGATACCTTCGCCGGTTTGGCTACTGGTGCAAACGATGCGCGGATAGGCAGCAGCATGCTTGAGCGCAAGAGCTTCCACCTCCGCAATCTTGGCTTTGAGCGCCGTTGGCCGAACCTGATCGCATTTGGTCAGAACGATTTGGAAAACCACGGCCGCACGATCCAGAAGCTCCATGACATCCTTGTCGGACGCCTTGAGTTCAATACGCGCATCAAGAAGCAGTATCACACGTGCAAGCGTCGTCCGGCCTCGGAGATAGGCGAACATCATGTTCTGCCAGTCTTCCTTGACAGACTTTGCAGCCTTCGCAAACCCGTAACCCGGCATATCCACAAGAGAAATGCGGTCTGACAGATTGAAGAAGTTAAGCTGCTTGGTGCGGCCAGGCTCTGACGAAGCCCGTGCAAGAGCCTTCCGCCCTGTGAGAGCATTGATGATGCTGGACTTGCCAACATTGGAACGGCCCGCAAAGGCAACTTCAGGTCGACCGACTGGCGGAAGCTGCTCGATCTTCTGGGACCCAAAGAAAAACTCGCACTCCCCCGCAAAGAGAAGACGTCCATCTTCAATCTGCTCAGGAGTAGGAGGGCCCGCAACTTCTTTCATGTGTCTCAGCGTCCAGTAGTGGTGACAGGAACCGGCAGCTTTGTACGGCTCTGGATGAAGGACTGCTGAGCAAATGTCAGCAGGTTGTTCCACGTGTAGTAAACCAGAAGACTGGCCGGAAAGCCCGACATGACGAACACATAGACCAGCGGCATGAACTGCATGATGCGAGCCTGCGCCGGATCCATGCTCACCATGGTCTGACGCTGCAGCAGCCAGAAAGTCACACCCAGAGCTGCTCCCCAGACACTGATGTGCAGGAACGAGAAGTACACTGTCGGATCAAACGGGATCAGGCCGAACAGATTGAAGAGATTCGTCGGGTCCGGAACGGACAGGTCACGAATCCAACCAAAGAACGGGGCATGGCGTTCGTCGATGCTGATGTTCAGCATCTTGTACAGGCAGAAGAAGATCGGAGCCTGGATCAGAACCGGCAGACAGCCACTGGCCGGGTTCACGCCCTCTTCCCGATAGAGAGCCATGACCTTCTGGTTCATGACCATCGGGTCATCCTTGTTCTTCTCCCGGATCTCCTTGATCTTTGGAGCCAGCAGACGCATCCGCGCAGACGAACCCGCCGCCTTGGAAGCAAGCGGGAACAGCACAATCTTGACGATCAACGTCAGCGCCATCAGCGCCAGACCGAAATTGCCAAGGTGCAGATACAGCCAGTGCAGCAGATACAGGATCGGACGCGTCAGGAAGCTGAACCAGCCAAAATCGATCGCCTTGTCGAAATCCGTAATGTGCAGATCGCGACTGTAAGCCTGAAGCAGGCTCGGAACCTTCGCGCCCGCAAAAAGGTGGCTCGTCTGCGTAATCGTACCATTCGGCATGATCTGCTGGGCTGCCTGCGAGGTAAAACCAATCCGATATGAACCGGGATTGCCAGGCGCATAGGCAAAACTAGCCGTGACAGCTGCAGTAGCGTCTGGCGCTACCGCCGTCAGCCAGTACTTGTCGCTGATACCGCCCCAGCCGCCAGTACCGCCCTTGGCCCAGAACGTATGGTCTGCGTGCTCGGCACCTTTGCGAACGTTCTTGTAGGTTTCGTCATTCAGACGACCATCCATGACGGCAATCGGGCCTTCATGAGCCGTCCAGAAACCTTCCGCAGCCTGATAGTCACGCTGAACACGCTGGAACGGAACCAGAGCCACCGGCTGTGAAGAATGGTTCTCCACAGACTGAACGACCGAGAACATGTAGTGCTGATCAACGGCGATCTGGATTGTAAAGATCAGTCCTTCGCCATTGTCCCACTTCAACGTTACCGGATGACCGGGAGACAGGGCTTCATCTGCACTGTTCCAGACCGTATTCAGGTCAGGCACCTTGGCATTCGAGCCCGGAGCATTGGTCCAGCCAATGACAAAGAAGTTCGGATGCTCGCTGTCGGGCTTATCCAGGAGGCGGACAAGCGGGCTGTCCTTGGCCAGAGTCGCACGATACTTCGTCAGCACCGCATCATCCAGCAGCGCACCCTTGAGGTTCAGGGAACCCTGCACGTCTTCGCTTGTGATTGCGATACGTCGCGCCGTTACTACCTGCTCAGAGGAAGCCTCTGCAGACGCGGCCTGATCCGGGGTTGGCGGGGACTGTGTCGCAGCAGTCTGCGTGACAGCGGGATGACTGTCCTGATGGGGCTTCGGCATGAAATAGTCGAAACCGATCAGGATGAGGGCCGAGAGGATAGTGGCCGCAATGATGCGCTTGATTTCCATCGGGCGGATGCCGGTCTTTCGTCTCTACGGAGGAATGCTGAGCCTCAAGTGGCCGAAAACCGCGATCAAAACAATAGCTGGCCGCGTTTTTTAATGCTGATGGCGCTCAGGAGGAAGGTCGCAGCCCCCTTTTGACCACGGATGACAGCGCAGGATTCTCCTGAGTGCCAGCCATCCGCCGTGCAGAGGACCATGCGATTTGATCACCATAATGGCGTAGGTGCTACACCCAGGCTCAAATCGGCAATTCCGCCCCAGATACGGGCTGACGAAAAGTTTGTAAGCATCAATCAGTGCGAGCAGGAAGACAGTTACAGGCTTGGTAAAAAAGCCTGTCATTTTTCCGTACCCTTGCGAAGGGCTTTCCGGAGATCTTCCTGAAGCAAAGAAAAATCGCGTCGACGGGTACCGTCTCGACCGATTAGGACGAAGTCTCCTGTTGGGAGACCGTCCTCACGTGCAACAAGACGCAGCACCTCACGGAGGCGGCGTCTGGTGCGATTTCGGATGACCGAATTCCCAACCTTTTTCGTGACAGTAAACCCGACACGGCTTTCAGGCTGGGTATCATCCTGCAGGATCTGCACAACCATTCCCGGGGTAGCGACTTTACGTCCCTTCCCGGCAACACGCAGAAACTGCGGCCGCTTTTTCAGGCGGCCAGCTGTATGATTCCCGCTCAGGCGGAGAGCTTCTTGCGGCCCTTGGTGCGACGGTTTGCCAGCACGCGGCGGCCACCGACTGTAGCAGTACGTGCACGGAAACCGTGGCGACGCTTACGAACCAGCTTGGAGGGTTGATACGTGCGCTTCATGACATCGATCCTTAAAAACCATGCAGACGCCCCTCTGGACATCCGCGTCGATCGGGCGCACGAAACGCCCGGTGAATGAGACCCGGGCTTGTACTCACCGGGTCCTCGCCTGTCAATGCCGGACGATCAGGAAGCTGAGGATATGAGCCAAAAACCGACTCTACCACCGTCTCAATCGAACGAATCCAGCGCATTCCGCCATGATTTGCGAAACGCCCTGTCACCCGCCCTGCTCTGTGCCGACATCCTGTCCTCTCATCCCGACGATTCTGTACGTCGGCATGCAGAGACAATCATACAGGCACTTGAAAAAGCTCTCAGTCTTCTGAAGTCGTCGGCTTCTTCTCGATAAGCTCGATCTTGTAGCCGTCCGGGTCTTGCACGAAAGCAATAATGACCGTTCCGAATTTTAGCGGACCGGCCTCACGCGTCACGGTACCACCACCGGAACGGACCGTCTCAACCAGCCCCGCCACGTCAGGCACACCAATTGCAAAATGCCCGAAACCCGTTCCAACTTCGTAGTCGGACTCCTGATCCCAGTTATAGGTTAGTTCAATCTCGGCCTGTCCGTGCTCGTTATCCGCGAATCCGATGAAGACCAGCGTATAACGCCCTTCTCGAACTTCCTTGCGACGCAGCTCCTTCATGCCAAGGAGGCTGTAGAACGCCAGACTGCGATCAATGTCCCGGATGCGGACCATCGTGTGCAGGAATGTGCTCATTTTTCTTCCTTAAGATCTTCGGTCGTCAGCCCATAAAGGAACAGCCCGTATCGATCAGCCAAAGCTATGCAGCGATCCGGGTCCGTCAGGAGGGTCACACCTGGCTGAAACGCCACCCCGCGCAATCCGTTCCGCGCAGCATTCTCAAGCGTCTCAGGACCAATCGTGGGCATGTCAGCCCTCAGATCCTGACCACTCTTGGGCATCTTGATGAGAACCCCTCCGCTCCCGGCCTGCATAAGCTTGCCGCACCGGCCCAACATGGCATCTGTGCCTTCAAGCGCCTCCACGGCCAGAACCAGACCACTTTGAACGACACATCCCTGCCCGATATCCAGTGCGGCCATGGCGCGCAAAACCTGCACACCGCGGGCAATATCCTGCTGGGCCTGCTCATCCGGAGCTACGCGCCCGAGCGTTCCACTACGACCTGTTGCATGATCCAGAAATTCATGAGCCCCGCGGACAATAAAGCCCTCTTCCCCGAGAACCCGAACCACCGCACCCAGGAGGCCGTCATCACCGAGGAAAATGGCACGCCCCAAGCGCGCAAGAATTCGAGCGCCCTCTGCATCGGGCCGGAGATCGCGCCAGGCTGGTCGCCTTACAGGGCCGATCAGGACCAGTTCACGGCAACCATGCTTTTTGAGAGCTGCAAGGATTTCTCCAACCGCAGCAAGGCGGATAATTTCATGAGCATACGGCGCCAAACGGGCCGTATCCGCAAAGTCACGAAAGCCGACAACGAAGACCGACTTCCCTTTCTCCAAAGCAGCCGCAGCTACCTGTGCAGGCAAGGGGCCTGCCCCGGCCAGAATACCGACGCACCCTCCCCCTGGCATACTCAGGCTCCTTCGGTTTCGGACAGCCCCTCGTTCCGGGCAACACGCGTCAGCCCACGGCGGCTCGGCGCTTCCATGAAATCAAGCATTTCCGCAATCCGTTGCAGATGCCCATATTCGCGACGCACTTCTGCAATGCGGGCTTCCAGCACAACATCCGTACTTCCATGGCGCGGATACAGCGTCCGGAAGGCGCGACGCATGGCCTGCATTTCTTCCGGCCCAACACCCGAACGCTTCAAACCGATCCAGTTCAGACCAACCAGACGCGCACGGTTCCCCAGAACGCTGCCATACGGAATGACATCCATTTCAACACCACAGACGCCGCCGACAACAGCCCCACGGCCGACACGAACAAACTGGTGAAGCGCGGCTGACCCCATAACCTTGGCGTCGTCAGCAATCTCGACATGACCGCCCATGACAACATTGTTCACAATGATGACGCGATCACCCAGAACACAGTCATGAGCCACATGCGCATTCGCCATGATCAGACAACGCTCACCAATCTTCGTCAGCGCATGGCCCTGTGCCGTTCCACGATGGATCGTGACGTTCTCACGAATGATCGTGTGAGCGCCGATTTCGCAGAGCGTCGGCTCACCAGCATATTTCAGATCCTGCGGCGCCATACCGATCGTGACGAAGGGATAAACCTCTACCCCTTCACGAAGGGTCGTATGACCGTCCACGATAACGGAAGCATGCAGGTGCACGCCGTCGCCAAGTGTCACATGCGGTCCGACGACACACCACGGACCAATACGGACATTATCTCCAACCCGCGCCCGCTCATCAACAAGAGCGGTCGCATGGATTTCGGCGCTGTCGGATCGTTTTCCTGCAATCTGCATCAGTTCAGCCCATGATCATGGCACTGAAGGTTGCCTCTGCGACAGCAACGCCGTCAACACGGGCAATACCCTTGAACTTCCAGACATTCGCCCGGGAGCGCTCCTTGACGACTTCGATACGAAGCTGATCGCCAGGCCCCACCGGACGGCGGAACTTCGCGCCTTCAATGGTCATGAAATAAACAAGCTTTCCTTCGAAAGCCTTGCCAAGAGTCAGAACGACAAGCGTTGCAGCCGTCTGCGCCATGGCTTCAATGATCAGAACACCCGGCATCACCGGATGAGACGGAAAATGCCCCTGAAAGAACGGTTCGTTCACCGTGACATTCTTGATGCCAACAGCGGACTCACCGGCCTTGATCTCCTGCATCTTGTCGATCAGGAGGAAAGGATAGCGATGTGGGATCGCCTGCATGATCTGCAGAATATCGATGCTCTCAGGAACCTGATGTGTTCCCGAAGCCCCTTCTGCCGGGGTCGTCTTTTCAGCCGGAGCGTCCACTCGATCCATCTTCTTCACCATACCCTTCCGGGGGAAATTTTGTCAGTTTTCTGCTCTCCGAGCAGTACGATCGGCCTCCCTTAGCAAAACTGGCCAAGGGATACCATCCATCACCGGTTCAGGTCAGTCGGTGCTCTTTTTGGAAAGTTTCCGCAGAGTGGCCACATTCCTGAAGAACTCCCGGAACGGCATGGCAGGACTACCAATTACATCCGCGCCAGCATCTACGTCAGACATAACCCCACACTGGGCCCCTACACGCGCCTTGTCCCCGATCTTGATATGCCCAATCAGACCGGCCTGAGCAGCAATCGTCACGAAATCACCCAGTTCGGTAGACCCGGAAATACCCGCCTGAGACACCACAATGCAGCAACGTCCCAGTCGGGCGTTGTGACCGATCTGCACAAGATTATCGATCCGGGTGCCCGCGCCAATGACCGTATCGCGCATGGAGCCACGATCAATGGTGGAATTGGCGCCAATCTCGACGTCATCGCCAATCACGACCAGCCCAAGCTGGGGAACAGTCTCGAACCCTTCCGGACCGACAGCAAAGCCGAACCCGTCCTGTCCGATCCGCGCCCCTGGATACAGGGTCACGCGATGACCGACACGCGCATGCGTCAGGCTGACATGACTGCCAATGCGGCAACGCTCGCCAACCTCAACGCTGCGTCCAATCATGGCATGCGCCCCGATCAGGGTACCGCTACCGATTTTTGCACCCTCTTCAATGACAGCAAACGGGCCGATCTCAACGTTCTCGCCAATGTCAGCTTTCTCACTCACATAGGCCGAAGGATGTCGGACACCACTGGAAGATGGTGCGGGGTGGAACGAGGCTGCAATCCGAGCCCAGGCAAGGTAAGGCGTCTTGCAGACCAGCCCGGCCGTTTGAGGAGGCAGCTTATCGGCAAAGGCAGGCGCAAGAATGACGGCACCAGCTTTCGTGTTTTCCAGCAACGGCAGATAACGCCGGTTATCCAGAAAACTGACATCTTCCGGACCTGCAACATGCAGCGGCGCTACACCTCGGAAGAGCGTGCCATCGTCCTGGCCTTCAACGGCAGGGCGCACATCACTTCCCGATATTTCTGCAAGATGTGCCAGCCCGAAGGGGCCGGCACGAAGGAAAAAGCGCTCATCACCTGGACGCGTCTCGGTGGACATCGTGTCACCCACAGGTTCAGACCTCAGTGATGCTGACGCAGAACGGACTCAGGCTGGGCCGGCGCAGCAGCTGGTGCTGCAGCCTGTTCAGGCCCCTGAGCGGCGCGCTGCTCGTCAGCCGTGGTTGGCATCTTGCCGGACTTGGCAAGTTGCTCGGGATCGACGCCGTCGTCCGGAATGAAGACATGCGGCAGCGTCTTGTTCAGCTGGTTCGCCACTTCTTCCGTGATGTCCTGCTCACCCACATGCAGCACAACCTGCTCTGCATGCAGAACGAGGTTCATGTTATGCGCACCGGCAACGGCTGCAATGATGCCGTTGCCCTGCTCAAGCTCACGTTCGATCTGCTGAAACCCGACCTGAGCCGCTTCCTGAATAATTCGTGCCTGATTGCCAAAATCGCGCTGGTCCTTGGCACGACGTTCCTGCAGATGACGCTCTCTGAGCTGGATCTGGTCAGCTGTCAGGGTCCGGGCTTCAGACTGCAGCTTCTGCTGCTCGCCACGCCATGCACCTTCTTCGCGCTGCACAGCCTGAGCCAGCTTGTCACGACGTGCACCAAGAACCTGCTGGATTTCCTGCGCGGCTGACGACATCTGCATGACAGCCTGCACATTGATCACACCAATAACTGCAGCCGGCGGAGGAGCAGCCTTGGCAACTGTCGGTGGGTTTGGAATTGGCGGAAGCGGAAGTACCGGGGGAGCCTGCTGCGCATTCGGCGCACCCTGATCTTCATCAGATGGCGCATCCGCAGCGACGGGCACACTCCGGCGAGGTGCTGGCCGTGGGGCCGGCGCAGCATCCGGGTGAGCAGCCTTCGGAACGAACCAGCCACCATTGTTGGCGGCCTGTGCATGAGCGGAAGGAGCAACGGCGAGAACCGTCGCAGCCAGAAGCGCGCCGACCGAAGCCGGACGCATCAGGGAATGAAAGGTCATGACCACCTCTGGGAAAGGGGATAGAATTGCTTGAAGCTTGAAATCAGGCACGCAGTTTTAGAACTGCTGCCCGAAACCAAAGCGTAGCGGGTAAAGGCGATCGCCCTTTTCCTTACGCAGCGGAATAGCACCGTCGATATTCACAAGACCGAACGGGCTCTTCCAGGAAATACCAACACCAGTGGAAACGCGGGGCGTCAGGGTGTCACCGGTAATCGGGGTATACGGGTAGTCTGCCTGATTGCGGCGTGAATAATCAGTGTATTTGTTCTTCACACGAACACTGGCAAGGCTACCGGCATCCAGGAAGTAACGTCCCGCAATACCTAGGTCATCCCCCATGGGAAGCGGGAAATTGACCTGTGCAGAAGCCGTGTACATGAAGCGGCCACCCAACAGATCTTCCTGTCCCTGAGACGGAAGATAATTACATTTGCCCTCACTCGTAAGGCCATTGCAGATATGGCCGGAACGCGGACCGACACCACCCTGCAGGAAGCCTCGCAGGTTTTCGCCACCAAGGTAGAAGTTGTCGATGATGTTACGGCGCCCACTGGAACTCCAGTCGCCCATATAGCCTACGCCACCCTTGAACTGCACGGTCCAGTCATGGTTGCCCATGATCCGGTCCAGCGGGATGTAGTAAGCGCCATCTGCCTTAACGCGATAATATTTCGCATCACCGCCCAGGCCAGCAAAATCACCGCCAACCTTCATCATGTATCCTTCATGAGGATTCATGCGGCGATCGCGACGATCGTAGGTCAAAGACGTACTCAACTGGGAAAGAACCGACCATCCAGCAGATTGCTGCACATAAATGGACGGCGCATATGCAATATAGGAAGGGTTCGCAGCGATCGATGCAGCATCGTAGAAGTTACCAACCTGACGATCGACCAGAGTGTAGCTGAAGGACTGCGACAGATAGCGGTTATACGCATATCCAAGACGCAGGCTCATGCCGTACTGGGATTCTTTATAGCTCTGATACGTCTGGTAATTATTCTGGATGAAATAGAAGTCAGCACCAGCAACAAGGTTACGATTCAGGAAGTATGGATCCGTAATGGAGATATCAGCCTGCTTTTCGTAATACGCGACCGTTCCGGAAATACCGGCGTCAATACCGGTCCCGAGCATGTTATGCTGCTTGACAGACGCATTACCAAGAACACCAACGTCTGTTGAGTAACCACCACCCAGTGAGAACTCACCGGTCGGCTTTTCAACAACGTTTGCGGAAACGTTAACACGGTCCGGCGCAGAGCCTTGCGTCTGATCAACAGAGACGGTGCTGAAATACCCAAGATCCTGCAAGGCAAGCTTGGAATACTTCTTGTCGAACGGGGTGTACGGGTCGCCCTCTGCCATCGGCAGATTCCGGCGGATCACGTTATCACGGGTAATGGTGTTGCCGTTAATGTCGATACGCTCGACGTAAACATGCGGTCCTTCCGTGATATCGAACAGGAGGTCGACAATCCGCTTTTCAGGATTACGTGCAATCTCCGAACGCACCATTGCAAACGGATGGCCCTGAGCCTGCAGCCATTCCTGCATGTCCGTCGTGTTATGCTGGATAGCAGTTCCGTCGTAAATCTGATGCTTGAAGAGCTGGATCTTGGGCCGCATCATTTCAGGCGTCACACGGCGCACGTTGGAACGGATGTCCATCTTGCCAATGTGATACTGGTCACCCTCATGGATCGTGAACGTCACATAGAAGGATTTGTGATCAGGCGAGAGCTCACCCGTCGCGTCCACCATGCGGAAATCAACATAGCCGTTATGCAAATAGAACCGACGCAGCAGTTCGGCATCATACTTGATGCGCTCCGGATTATATTCATCCGAAGACGAGAAGAAGCGGTACCAGGTGTTTTCCTTGGAAGAAATCACCTGCGCCAGACGGGCTTCGCTGAACGCATGATTACCCACAAACACAATCTTGTGGATCAGCGTCTGCTGGGCCTCGTTGATCTTGAAGATCACGTCCACACGATTGTTGGACAGCTTCACAATCTGTGGCGTTACCGTCGCGCCAAAACGAGCTTTTCCAGCATACTGGTTCAGAATCTTCTGACGATCGGCAGCCGTGGTCTGGGATGAGAAAACCGCTCGGGGACGAAGACTGATTTCCTTGCGGAGATCTTCGTCCTTCAGCGCATGGTTACCCTCAAAGACAATACGATTGACGATGGGGTTCTCGACCAGATTCACCAGAAGCGTATTGCCGTCACGGTGAAGTGTCACATCCTTGAACAGGCCCGTCGCGTAAAGCGACTTCAGAGACCGGTCGAGATCATCCTGGTTAAAGGAATCTCCCGGCTGGGCGACCATGTAGGACAGAACTGTACTGGTTTCGATACGTGTGTTGCCAGAGACCGTAATGGCCTGGATCACGTTATTGCCCGAGGCTGCACCTGATGCCTGGTGCTGACGTGCGGAGCGGGCGTCCGCCACACCGAGGGCGGTCGGGAGAAGACATGCGGATGCTAGAAGCAACAGACGCATGTTCGGGGACCGGGAACCTCTTGACCGTGATCCTGACAAACCGGTTTTCCTTGTAACAGATTTTTCGTAGGCGCATGACACGCTACGCCATTGGCGGAGGTATCCGAAAATCCCCCCACCATGCAAGATCTCCCTTCACTCACGAAGAGTTACGGGGCGTATCCCTACCTAGCTTCCGACGTGAAACATCCAGTGAAACAACCCGATATTTGTCAGGTCATTTATCGTGGAAAAAAGGAAAAGCGCGCCGATAAGCGCCATTCCGACCTGCATGCTGACGTCCTGCACACGCCGTGAAACAGGGCGCCCCTTGATGGCTTCAACAGCATAAAAGATCAGTCGTCCACCATCGAGAACCGGGATCGGAAACAGGTTTATAAGCCCAAGATTGATGGACAGCAGCGCCATGAACGACACAATGCTGGCCATGCCATAGCTGGCAACCTGACCAGACATCTGTGCGATTCGGATCGTTCCGCCGAGTTCTTTCGCGCTGCGCTGCCCGGAAAGGATCTGCCAGACGCCCTGAAGCGTGCGAACAGACATCGTCCATGTTTCCTGCACACCCATCACAGCGGCTTTAACGGGAGAGACCGCATGCCCCGGAGACGCCGCGAAACCCACACCCAGCACGCCGGTGGCATGCGAGCCACTTTTTACTGCACCAATGGTGACAGGTAGCGTCAGATCCTCACCGTTACGACGAACTCCAAGTGTTGTCGTGTCGTTCGGGTGAGAGGCAACCGTCCCCATAACATCTTCAGGACCTGAGATGGAGAGTGAGCCAATACGCGTGATCACATCACCCGTCTTCACGCCTGCCTTTTCCGCAGCGCTCCCCACGACAACCTGGGAAATGTCGTTCCGAAGTTCAGGCTTCCCCACTGTCGCAAACAGAAGGGTGAAGGCAATGATCGCGAACAGAAAATTGAAAACAGGCCCCATGACAATCACCAGAGCCCGTGAGCCCACGGGTTTGTCATGGAATGTCCTGCCCGGAATCCAGGCGGCTTTCTGCTCATCCGTCGCGTCATCCGGTCCTTCAAACCCGTGAGGCTTGACGTACCCTCCGAGTGGAATTGCGCTCAGACGCCATTCTGTCCCCGACTTGTCATACCAGCGACGCACAGCCGGTCCGAAACCGATGGAAAAGGTCTCAACCTTCACGCCTCGCCAACGCGCGGCGAGGTAGTGCCCCAGTTCATGAATGAAAACCAGAATGCCAAGAATCAGAACATAGGCGATGATGGTGCGCAGAAAATCATGCATGCAGGGCGTTCTCGCTCGCTGTATTTCGCAGACGGCCGCTTTCCCGAAGAATATGCTCTTCAGCAAGCGCGCGACCACGGGCATCCCATTCCAGGACTTCATCCAGTGTCGTCAGCTCAGGGTTTTCAGTCATGGCCTGAAGAGCACTGTCGATCGTCTCACCAATACCAAGAAAACCGATCCGACGGTTCAGAAAAGCATCAACGGCAATTTCATTCGCCGCTGAGAAGACCGCCGGAGCCGCCCCCCCTGCCCGCAGCACCTGTCTCGCCAGTCGCAGTGGAACAAAACGGACTTCGTCAGGAGCTTCAAAATCCAGACGTCCAAACGCCGTCAGATCCAGCCTCTGACACGGCGTTTCCATCCGCTGCGGCCATGCAAGGGTGTGCGCGATAGGAATGCGCATGTCCGCCGAACCCATCTGAGCGACAAGACTACCATCCCGGAACTGTACCAGCCCATGAACCACAGATTGCGGATGCACCAGCACATCAATCCGGTCTTCGGTCAGACCAAACAGCCGGGCAGCCTCAATCACTTCCAGGCCCTTGTTCGCCATCGAAGCCGAGTCAATTGTGATCTTGGCACCCATTGTCCATGTCGGATGCTTCAGAGCCTTCTCTGGGGTGGCCGCTCGCATATCTTCCAGGGAAGACTGACGAAATGGTCCACCAGACGCCGTCAGAACGATTTTTTCGACCGTACTCATGTCGCAGCCGCCAAGTGCCTGAGCAATGGCGTTGTGCTCTGAATCCACCGGCAGCAATGTCGCACCAGCCTCACCAACGGCGCGAAGCATGACATCGCCAGCACAGACAAGCGCTTCCTTGTTGGCCAACGCGATGGCGTGACCATTACGGGCAGCAGCGAGCGTTGGCTCCAGCCCTGCTGCACCTGTGATGGCTGCCATCGTCCAGTCAGCTTCCATGGCACCAGCTTCAATGACAGCCTGACGCCCGGCAGCCGTCCGAATACCGCTTCCAGCCAGAAGGGATTTCAGTTCCTCGTGCAGACTTTCATCATGAATGACAGCAATTTCCGCACGCAGTTCGCGCGCCTGTTCTGCCAGAAGCGCAACATTGCGTCCGCCAACCAGGGCACGAACTTCGATATCCGCCGCCACGCGCTTGAGCAGATCAACCGTTGACGTGCCGATGCTGCCCGTACTGCCAAGAACACTGATCCGGCGAGGCTTGGCCACAGAACCGTCAGTCATGAGAAGAACCCCCCTGAGGAATGGTATGATATGCAGACCCGCCTACCAGATCCGCAGGAGTGACAGACCAGAACACCTGTCCGAAGGCTGCCAGAGAGAGAAGAGCGGCCAGTGGAGCCGCAGCCAGAAGGCCATCAAACCGGTCCAGTAGACCGCCATGACCAGGAATGAGTGTGCCAGAATCCTTAACGCCAAGACGGCGCTTGGCCGCACTTTCGATCAGATCGCCACTTTGGGAAAAAATCCCCAGCACAGCGCCCCAGAACAGACCACCGCCGACAAACCCCAGGCCAGACAGCCATGCCACCGCGCCCCCTGCGAGGGACGCTCCCATGAGACCGCCGATCGCGCCTGAACGGGTTTTCCCGGGTGAGATAGAAGGCGCCAGCTTTGGACCGCCAAAAATACGCCCAAAAAGATACGCAAAGCTGTCACTGGCGATCACAACGCACAGAACGAACAGAACACTTTCAAAACCCGCCGGGAGATGACGCAGCCAAAGCAGCGAAAGGCCACCCAGAATAGACACGATCACCGGAATGCAGGCAGGCACACCGAAGACAAGGCTCGGCCAAACCATCCAGAACGCGCCACTCCATTCTCCCCGCAAGGCAGCAACGCCAGAAACTAGCGGCCAGAAAAGAAGAAGAATACCGCGCCAGGTTGGCAAAGGCTGGCGGATGAGGGTTTCCCCTTCCCAGACCAGCCCGAACATCGCCAGCAGGATAAGCGCATTGTAAATCATGCCGCCCTGCCAGAGGCAGATCCCGGCAACAGTGACCAGAATAGCAGCCGACGACAGCCGCAGCTTCAGATCAGACCAGCGGGACGAACCACTCATGCCGGACGGCCACCAAAACGCCTCTGACGGCCAGCAAAATGGGACAGCGCCTGAAGAAACTCAGCCTCACCGAAATCTGGCCATAGAACATCCATGAAAATCAGTTCGGCGTAGGCACTCTGCCAGAGCAGGAAATTGGAAAGACGGCACTCGCCACTTGTTCGGATGACGAGATCAGGGTCTGGCATGTCTGCCGTCTGCAAGGCGTTCGTCAAGCTCTCTTCCGTGATATCCGAAGATGCCAGCTCACCTCGTGCAACCTGATCGGCCAGCCGCCGTGCAGCCTGCGCAATGTCAGCACGACCGCCATAGGATAACGCCAGCGTCAGAGTAAGCGTCTTGTTGTTGAAGGTCTTTGCTTCCGCGCGTCTCAGTTCCTCGCGCAAGGTTCCCTCAAAACGTTCTGGCTCTCCAATCACTCTCAGCCGTACGCCCTGTTCATGGAGTTCGTTAAGCTTGTGACGGAGGTAAAAGCGCAGAAGAGATGTCAGATCGCCAATTTCTTCCGCAGAACGACGCCAGTTTTCCGAAGAAAAAGCGTAGAGCGTCAGGTAACGAACACCCTGACGGATAGCGGATTTGACGCATTCCTGTACGGACTCCGCACCTCTCCGATGGCCAGCCAGAACAGGAAGGTTACGCGAACGCGCCCATCGCCCATTGCCGTCCATAATCATGGCGACATGCACAGGAACGACGCCCCCCTCCCCATGAGGGGACAAAGGGGCAGCCACGCTGGATTTAGGTGCGGATCCGATCGTCAAGAGAGAGGTCAGACCTGCTTGATCTCGCGTTCTTTGTCCGCGAGAATATCGTCTACTTTCTTGACGTACTGATCCGTCAGCTTCTGGATGGAATCAGACCAGGTCTTCATGTCGTCCTGACTGATTTCACCCTTCTTTTCGAGCGCCTTCGTCTGCTCCATGCCGTCACGACGAACACCACGGATCGCAATCTTGCCGTTCTCAGCGTAGCGATTGGCGGCGCGGGCAAGCTCATTACGACGCTCTTCCGTCAGCACTGGAATCGGCACGCGGATGGTCTGTCCGTCTGCAGCCGGATTGAGGCCTAGACCACTATCACGGATGGCGCGCTCTACAGCACCCACAACCGTGCGATCCCAGACAGAAACCGTCAGCATACGTGCTTCAGGAACGGCAATGGAGCCAACCTGGGACAGCGGCACTTCCGAACCATAAGCTTCGACACGCACCGGCTCCAGCAGGTTCGGGCTCGCACGACCGGAACGAAGGCCGGAGAGGTCACGACGAAGGCTCTCAATCGCACCGTCCATACGGCGCGTGAGATCATCCATCAGGTCTTTCAGGTCAGCAGGCATAAGCTGTTCCTTTGCAAAATCGACGTAAGGTTCAGGATATTATCCTGAAAGGTTCGTTGAAAATGAGGCTTTCAGCCAGCCTCAATGACCCGCGTAAAGCGACCTTCGCCACGCACGACAGTGGCAAATGCGCCCGGAGCATGCATGTTAAAGACCACAATCGGCAATTTATTTTCACGGGCAAGGCTGATGGCTGCCGCATCCATGACATTCAACTGCCGGGCCAGAACATCCATATAGGTCAACTGGTCATAACGCACGGCATCCGGATTGCGACGCGGGTCATCTGAATAAATTCCGTCAACCTGCGTTCCCTTGAACAGGGCGTCACATTCCATTTCGTTGGCACGCAGGGCTGCGGCCGTATCCGTCGTGAAGAACGGATTGCCCGTCCCTGCCGCGAATATGACGACCCGCCCCTTCTCCATGTGACGGACAGCACGACGACGGATATACGGTTCGGCAATCGCCGCCATCTGAATGGCCGTCATGACACGCGTCTCAAGCCCCTGACGCTCCAGACCATTCTGAAGCATCAGCGCATTGATGATCGTTGCCAGCATGCCAGCATAATCACCTTGCGCACGATCCATGCCGCGCGCTGCCGCAGACAGGCCACGGAAAATGTTGCCACCACCGACAACCAGGCAGACCTGAACGCCGGATGCCACAACCGCAGCAATATCGGCGGCGACCATATCCACCATTTCCGGGTCTACTCCACCGGAGCCCTTGCCCATCAGTGCCTCACCGGACACCTTGAGCAGGACGCGCTTATAGGAGGGGCTTTCTTCTCGTTTGTCGGTCATCGTGCCCGTCTCTTGCTGGATTGTGGTGACTTTGCGCCTGTTCATACAGACGCAGACGGCTGGGAACAAGCGATGTCAGAAGAGAGGCATCAGAAGACACCCTCCCTCCTCTGACAGACGCCTGTTGTTATTCTTCCAGCCCGATCGCTCTCAGACGGGCTTTTTCCTCATCCCATCCGGCACGTTCCTTCACGTTCAGGAAAAGATGGCATGTCCGCTCCAGCAGCCCCTGAAGCTCCTGACGTGCGCGCGCACCAATGGACTTGATCTTGTGGCCACCTTCTCCGATCAGGATGGCCTTGTGGCCCGGGCGAGACACATAAATTGTCACCTCGATGCGAACCGAGCCATCAGGACGTTCCTTGAAGCTCTCGGTCTCCACCGTCGCCTGATAGGGAATCTCTTCATGCGTCTGCATGAAAATCTGCTCCCGAACCAGTTCTGCCGCGAGCAGGCGGTCTGGCAGGTCGGTCAGATCATCCTCTGGATAGAGATACGGACCTTCCGGAAGTTCACGCGCCAGATGGTTCATCAGGTCTTCGACGCCATCGCCGGAGCGTGCGCTCAGCATGAACACATGCTCAACACTCAGCAAACCACTGACTTCCTGCGTCAGGGGAAGAAGCTCTTCCGCACTGACCAGATCCGTCTTGTTCAGAACCAGCCAAACCTTCTTCTTGCCTTCAGCCAGCTTACCGATGATCTCACGAACATCCTCGCGCAGACCTGCTTTCGCATCGATCAGCAGAAGCGTGAGATCAGCATCCTGCGAACCGGTCCAGGCGGCATTCACCATAGCCCGGTCCAGACGACGGCGCGGCTTGAAGATACCCGGCAGGTCAACGAGAATAATCTGGGCGTCCTGATGAACCACAATCCCCAGCGTCCGGAAACGCGTTGTCTGAGCCTTGGGGCTGACAATGGAGAGCTTGGCACCGGCAATCCGGTTCAGCAGGGTTGATTTTCCAGCATTCGGCGCCCCGACAAGGGCGACGAAACCGCAGCGTGTGGTCATGTTCCTATCCTTTTCCACATGCGCCTCACGACGCTACGTCTTGACCAAGAAGTGTCAGAAGATCAATTGCGGCGGCACTTTCTGCCACACGCTTGCTTCCCGCCTCACCGCGTCCCGTCAGACCCCGGGCCTGAACAGCAACGCGGAAGACCGGCGCATGCGACGGCCCTTCAGCGGCAAGAAGCTCATATTTCGGGAGCGGGAGGCCCTGCGACAGGAGATATTCCTGCAACAGGGTCTTGGGCTCCTTGTGGGGGCGCGCCTGATTATCAATCCGGCTGCCCCACTGCTTGCGAACAACCTGGCGCGCAGGCTCCAGCCCGGCATCCAGATAGAGTGCCCCTAGAAGAGCCTCCATTGCGTCCGCGCGAATACTGGACAGACGCCGAATTCCCGCAGCCTCTTCATGAGGGGAAATTCTCAGCGCTGAAGACAGTCTGATGTCGTCCGCAATCTCAGCCAGAACTGGACGCGATACCAGATGCGCATGCCTCGGACCGAGCGCCCCTTCCTGCTCCAGCGGATACTGCTCAAAGAGCCATTCCGCCATCAGCAGACCCAGAACGCGGTCTCCTATAAATTCAAGCCGCTCGTTTGAACCGGTCCCCTTCGGCCCCTGAGTACGTTTTCCTCTACGGGGATCACGCCCACTGACGGCCGAGCGGTGCGTCAACGCTTCCAGAAGCAGGTCCCGGTTCGCAAAGCGATGACCGAGCGCCTGCTCCATGGCCTCCATGGCCTCTTCCTGTGACAGCTTCATGTGACAGGATGCAGAAAGCGATTCCAGCGGATCTCGACAGGCCAGTACCAGAACTGCCACGCCGGATGCCGCAGATCGATTGAGAACAGGACCATCGGCGCACGACCGACAAGGTTCTGCATCGGCACATATCCGAGGTCGTCCGGACCATCTCCCTGGAAGCGGCTGTCGGCGCTATCGTCGCGGTCATCGCCCATCGCAAAGAAATAGCCCTGCGGCACAACGTATTCAGGGGTATCGTTGGCAAAGCCTTCGTCTGTCAGCTTCAGGATTTCATGATCGACAGACGGCCGCCCAGCACTCCCGGGCAGACTTTCACGATATCGCTCTCCGCTGAGAAGACGATTGTTCTCGTCCAGCACCTCATAATGTCCGAGAGACGTCCGCGGCACCTCAATTCCGTTCAGGAAGAGCTTGCCACCTGTCATCTGGATATGATCACCCGGCAGACCGACAATCCGCTTGATGTAGTCAATCGATGTGTTCTGCGTATAGCGGAAGACGGCTACATCTCCGCGATGCGGCTCCGCTCCCATGATCCGGCCATTGAACAGGTTCGGTGAAAACGGAAATGAGAACCGGGAATAACCGTAGCTGAACTTCGAGACGTAAACGAAGTCCCCGATCTGCAGGGTTGGAATCATGGAACCGGACGGAATGTTGAACGGTTCGAATACCAGAGAACGCACAGCCACAACTGCCAGTACCATCAGGGCGAGCCAGCGTACGGTCTCCCCCAGAGATTCTTCACGGGCTGCTGGCTTCACGCCAGCCTTCTCTGAACCCTTCACGGGGCTTTTCTCCTGAGTCATGAGACGCTCTTAACGCAGCTTGCCCGCAATGGCGAGCGCTTCAAACCTTAACAGACTGAATGATGACCTGCGCCAGAGCAAAGGGAGGATCGTCCGTCAGACTGACGAGCACATCTCCCCGACATCCTTCAGGCGTCATTCGCTCCAATGCAAGACGGGCCCCACCGGACAGAACAAGCCTTGGCGCGCCCTTCTCATCATTCAGAACACCAATGTCCTGAAGCTGCACACCCTCAGCTACACCAGTTCCCAATGCCTTGACGCAGGCTTCCTTTGCCGCCCACCGCTTGGCATAGCTTCCCATACGGGCCGCGCCTGAGAGGCGCTCCGCATGGGTGCGTTCAGCCTCTGTGAAAACCCGCGCCAGAAAACGTGCGCCAAACCGGTCAATGCTGCGCTCAATGCGGGAGATCATGCACAGGTCCGTTCCCATGCCGAGAATCACGCCGTCACCCCTTCGCGCGCTCGACCTGCATGACGCCTACTGCGGTCCGGAATGCAGCAATCAGGGACGAAAGGTGCCTCAGATCACGCACTTCAAGATCGACCAGAATTTCCATGAAATCGAGCTGGCGGTTTACGATCTTCAGATTAACGACGCTGCCACTATGCTTGGCCGCCGTATTGGTCAGCGTTGCCAGAACTTCTGGCTCGTTAGCTGCAATAACGGACAGACGCGCCGTATAGGGCACCGCATCCTTGCGGCGACCCAGAGCCTCATAATCCCAGTCGACTTCAATGAAGCGCTCTGGTGTATCGGCAAAACTCGAAAGATTCTGGCATCCACGCCGATGAATGGTCACGCCCTTGCTCTGGGCAATGATTCCAACAATCGGATCCCCGGGCAACGGACGACAGCAACCTGCGAAACTGGTGGCAATACCCGTCCCGATGCCCTTGAGAATATTGGTCGACTGGACAGGCACTGGTCGCGCAGAGCCGTTGCCCGCGCCAAGAAGAAGTGACTGACCAAAGCGCGGAGACAACCCAGGCACCATCCGCGGAGCGCGACCGGTCTGACGCAGATCCGGATAAGCCGTGTTGACCACATCTTTCGGGCCAAGCTGACCATTACCAACCGCGACATACAGATCTTCCACGGAAGCCTGCCGCAGTTCCTTCAGGATGCCATCCAGCACCTTTTCGGAACCGTCCACACCTTCCTGACGGAACGCTTTGGCAATCGCAGCACGCCCATTGTCCACATGGACCTGACGCTGCTGAGCCGCCACAAAGCGCCGCACACGTGCACGCGCCTTGCCTGTGACGACGAACCGTTCCCAGGACGGAGACGGCGTGCCGCCGCGAGCCGTCATGATCTCGACCTGGTCGCCGTTCTGAAGCTCGTGACGCAGCGGCATCAGCCGCCCGTTCACCTTTGCCCCTACGCAGGTATCACCAACCTGACTGTGAACCGCGTAAGCAAAATCTACCGGCGTTGCGCCACGCGGCAGGGAGATCAGCTGTCCCTTTGGCGTGAAGCAGAAGACCTGATCCTGATAGAGCTCAAGCTTGGTATTCTCGAGAAACTCGTCGGGAGCCTGACTGTCTTCCAGAATTTCCAGAAGGTCCTGAACCCAGCGCAGTTTGCGATTTCCAGCCCCAAAAGCGGAAGACAGCGCCGCTGCCTCGCGCTCGCTGGGAGTCGCGTTTTCCTTGTAAGCCCAATGCGAAGCAACACCATTCTCGGCGAGGTCATGCATCTCGGCTGTACGGATCTGGACTTCGATTTTCTGGTTCCGCGGATGCCGCAGCGTCACCCCGGTGTGAAGGCTCTGATAGCCGTTCGCCTTCGGGGTAGAAATGTAATCCTTGAAGCGCCCGGCAATCATTGGGTAGGCGCCGTGGATCGCCCCCAACGCCATGTAGCAGGCATCACGGGTTGGAACGAGCAGACGGAATGCCATGATGTCCGAAAGCTGCTCGAACGCCACGTTCCGGCGCTGCATTTTTTCCCAGATGGAGAAAGGCGATTTTTCACGCCCGGTCACTTCCACCTTGTCGAGGCCAGCCTCCACACACAGAGCAATCAGTTCCTTGCGGATATGCTCAATGATGTCAGCCCCCTGCCCGCGCAGGAAGTTCAGGCGCGCGCGGATGGTCGCGTCGGCTTCCGGCTCAAGCTGGGCAAAGGAGAGGTTTTGAAGCTCCGTCTTGACCCGATCCATACCGATGCGCTCGGCCAGAGGCGCATAAATATCCATGGTCTCACGGGCGATACGCTGCCGCCGGTCCAGCCTCTGGACATAATGCAGCGTGCGCATGTTGTGCAAACGATCGGCGAGCTTGACGATCAGAACGCGGATATCCCGCGACATCGCCAGGACAAGCTTCCGGAAGTTTTCCGCCTGTTTCGTCCGGTCTGACTGAAGCTCAAGCCGCGTCAGCTTCGTCACACCATCAACGAGAGAGGCAACATCCTCGCCAAAACGGTTTTTCAGGGACGCACAGGAGACACCCGTGTCCTCAACCGTGTCATGCAGCAAACCGACAATGATGGACGTCGTGTCCATCCGGAAACCTGCAAGAATATTGGCAACCGCAATAGGATGAGTGATGTAGGCGTCGCCATTATCCCGGCGTTGCTCATTGTGAGCATCAGCCGCCAGATCATAGGCAGCCTCGACACGGGACAGGTCGGCTGTCGGATCATAACTTTCGATCCGACGGAGCAGCCCGCTGATGGAAGGTTTGAAATCTCCCGTTGCGACAGCGGTCCGCTCAACAGGAGGAGATGCGTCAGGCATGATGCACACTCCTCTTTGTCAGGATAGCAGAGAAATCAGCGGCGACCCCGGCCACCCAACTCTGCTTCAATGGCAGCAGCTTCGTCGGAAGACATGTTCTCGGCCATGTGAGCATGTTCTTCTTCGGAAGACACATCCTGCAGACCAAAGATGTTCTGGTCGGTCGGGATGATGTCCATGACTTCTTCGTCTACTGGCTCCGGCTCCGGCGCACGCGCCAGCGAGCGGATGATGCCATCACGCAGACCAGTGAGGCTCAGCTTGTCTTCAGCGATTTCACGCAGTGCAACAACAGGGTTCTTGTCATTGTCACGGTCAAGCAGCATTTCTTCGCCACGAGACAGAGCGCGGGCACGCTGGGCAGCCAGCAGAACCAGCTCGAAACGGTTTGGAACCTTTTCGATGCAATCTTCGACGGTTACACGCGCCATGCGACTGGCCCCCTTCGGGTAAAACTACAAAAAATGGATACAAGAAGAAACTGGCATTAGCACGCTGATCGTGGCAATGCAACGCGTGCCCGCTTTTCTGCCATAATCACAAAGAAAACTTAAGTGTCTCCGGGATCGTTTGACCTGTTCATGGCAGGACCACCTAACAGCTCCCTGCGCGGGAAGATCATTTTACAACCAGGAATATCATATGCTTCTGCGTCAGAACGAACGCACCGCTCTCTTCATTGATGGCGCCAGCCTTCATCATGCTGCACGCAACCTCGGGTTTGAAGTCGATTTTCGTAGCCTTCGTTCCCTGTTTGAAAGCCAGTGCCAGTTTCAGCGTGCCTTCTATTATGCGGCCATGCCTGAAACGGACGACTACTCCCCTCTTCGCCCCCTGACAGACTGGCTCGCCTATAACGGTTTTCATCTTATCCTGAAAAATGCCCGTGAGTTTACGGATCATTCAGGAAGACGCCGTATCAAGGGGAATATGGATGTCGAACTCACCGTCGATCTGCTCGAACAGTCTTCAAGACTGGATCATGCCGTCATCATCAGCGGTGACTCCGATCTGCGCCGTGCGGTTGAAGCCGCCCAGAACCGGGGCGTGCGCGTAACCGTTATTTCCTCGATGCGCTCGACGCCGCCGATGATCGGAGACGATCTGCGCAGACAGGCTGACCGCTTTGTGGAACTGGCCGATATCGCCCCGTCCTTCACCCGCCGCCAGTCAGAACAGCGGACCCGGCAGGCGCCCGTTCGTCATCCAGCCGACATCAACAGTGACGAGACCAGCGATACATGACACCCCAGGCTTCTTCCGGATCAACCGCACCCATCCCAGTGCCCCCGGCACCAGAAACAAACGCAGATCATCAAGGCCTCGGCCCCCTGTCTGCCGAACTTCTGGTGATCTGTCTTGATCCGGCAGAAGCCATCCAGACACTTGTTCCCTTCCTGGAAGAACAGGAAATAGTTTTCACTTCGGAAGAGAATGCCGCTCCCCTCATCATGGGACGGATTACCGGAGTAACAGCTTCGCTGCCCACCGACGGCGTTCCTCAGCCAGAGGAGCTGGAACTGTGCAGCGCAGCTCTTTGTCGCGAACTTCAGACCATGACGCAGCTTCGCCTGGTTCTGGTACTGGGTGTCAGTGCCCACATCATTGCGCTTGGAGCCTGTGGCATCCCCCTGACGCGCCTTGATTTCAGGCCCGGCGACATCACACGCCTTCCTGATGGCCTGCTTCTTGCAGATACCTGTCATCTTCCATCAGAACCAGCGAGCGAGGATCTTCTCGTTCAGCGGAAATACGTCCTCACGTCCCTGATGCCAAAGATCAAGGCTGCCTTGCGCCCTTCCGCCTGAAACCGCTCCAGATCATGGGTGCCCTTGCCAAAAGGACGAGTGCCAGCAGGCTCAGATAGAGCGCACTTGTTCCATTCAGGGTCTTGAATGACAGGAAGAAGTGAATGCCAGCAAGAACGGCTGCACCGTAAACAAAACGATGCAGTCGCTTCCAGCTTCTCTTCAGGCGTTTCATCGAAAACCGGTTGGACGTCAGAGCCAAGGGAAGCAGGAACGCAAGCGCCACCATGCCGAGGATGATGAACGGTCGGTGCGTCAAATCCCGCCAGAAAATTCTGACATCAAACTGGAGGTCCAGCACCACATATGCAGCCAGATGCAGAACGGCGTAGAAAAAGGCGAGCAAACCGGTCAGCCTACGGAAACGCAATAAATTGAAGCCGATCAGTCGCTGAATTGGCGCCAGCGCCAGACAGATCAGCAGAAAGCGGAACGCCCACAGACCAAGAGAGCGCTCAAAGACATTGACCGGGTCTGCCCCCAGATCCCCGTTCTGTCCCTGCAAAACGAGCCAGACGGCAGGAAGCAGGCCGAGCGGATACAGAACAACAGACCAGTAACGCCGCATAAACGCCGGCACCCGACTTCTAGAAATTGTCATGCAGGTTCATGCCGCGATACAGGTCCGCCACCTGCTCTCCATATCCATTGAACATCAGAGTCGGCTGACGCTTCGTGCCGAAAAGCGTTTTGGAGCCGATGACACGCTCACTGGCCTGGCTCCACCGGGGATGATCCACCTGCGGGTTCACATTGGCATAAAAACCGTACTCGCTTGGCGCGAGACGATTCCATGTTGTGGGAGGCTGCCTATCCAGAAGACGAATGCGCTGGATGGATTTAATACCCTTGAACCCGTATTTCCACGGCACCACCAGCCGGATCGGTGCCCCGTTCTGGTTGGGCAGGCTCTCACCATAAATCCCGACAGCCAGAAGCGTCAGCGGATTCATGGCCTCATCCAGCCGCAAGCCCTCAACATACGGCCAGGAAATTCCGGAGAAGGCGCTACTCTGTCCCGGCATTTCCGAAGGCCGCACGACACTTTCAAATGCGACATATTTTGCTCCACTTTCCGGCTCGGCCGCCTGGAGCAATTTGGCCAGTGGAATACCATCCCATGGAATGACCATGGACCAGGCCTCCACACACCGCATCCGATAGATCCGTTCTTCAATGTCGGACGACTTCAACAGGGCACCGACATCCAGCCGCTGCGGCTTTTTCACCATTCCGCTGATTTCCAGCGTCCAGGGCAGCGGGTGGAAATCACCGGAATGGGAGACCGGATCATCCTTCTCCATCCCAAACTCGTAAAAGTTATTGTAGCCAGTCACGAACTCTTCAGGCGTCGGCGCCAAACCGCCGGAATATGGGCCCGGATGCGTTTTCAGTGCATCCGCGCTGGCAGTACCGGCAAGAGCAGCCGTCAGGCTCAGAGCGCCTGCCCCGAGCATTTCACGACGTGACAGATAGACGTCTTTGGGTGTGATGTCCGAGGACGCCGGACGCGGATAGCGAAAAATCGCCATGATCAATTTCCGATCTGGATGAAACTCTGGCAGCCATAATGCGTGAGTTTGTGCAACGCATAGTAAGGAGCCTGTTTGCATGCCCGATATGAAAATCGGTTTTATCGGCTACGGCGCCATGGCCCGCCTCATGGGGGCGAACCTGCGACGTGCCGGATATTCAGTGGTGGCCTTTGCACCTTCAGGCGGCAAAGACGAGACGGAGATGCTCCCCACGCCTCGCGCCATCGCTGAAGCGGCAGACGTTGTCATTCTTTGTGTGCCTAACGATGCTGCAGAGAACCAGTCTCTGCACGGCGATAACGGAATGCTCGCTGGCATATCCGCCGGCAAGCTGGTTCTGGATACATCCACCGTTTCTCCGGAGCAGGCCCTCGCACTGGCAAAACTTGGCGCGGAGAACGGTTTCGTCGTTCTCGAAACCCCGATGTCTGGCAGCACGCCAGAAGCCGAAACGGGCGATCTGGTCATGCTGGCAGGCGGTGACGCGGAAACCGTGGAACGAGCCCAACCGATTCTGGATATCATCGGGAAACTGACGATTCATGCCGGACCAATCGGTTCGGCCGCACGTCTGAAGCTTGTCATTAACGGCATCATGGGCGCGACACTGAATGTCGTGGCGGAGGGCGTCAGTTTCGGCCTTTCGGCCGGTCTGGACCGGGATGTTCTATTTGACGCACTTCAACAGGTCGCGGTCATCAGCCCCCATCACAAGCGCAAGCTCAAGATGGCGCAGGACCAGTCTTTCCCGTCGCAGTTCCCCACACGCCTGATGTCCAAGGATATGGGACTGCTTATGGATGCGGGACGGAAGGCAGGGGCTTTCATGCCCGCCATGGCCGTGGCGGATCAGGCTCTGGCTCTTTCGAACCGTCGCCATGCCGATGAAGATTACTCAGCCCTGCTCGGCGCGATGGAACACAGCGTTGCCAACACGCCTCATAAATGAGATCGATTATGACAGTGGTCACCTCTCAACCGTGAGAGAATGACTTCTTCATTTTGCCAAGGAGTAACATCATGGCCTTCGAACTGCCTTCACTGCCCTACGCCGCCAACGCGCTCGCAGGCGCAGGCATGTGCCAGGAGACCCTGGAACTTCATCACGGCAAGCACCATCAGGCCTATGTCACAGCCCTGAACGGCTTCGTCGAAAGCAAGCCGGAACTGGCTGGCAAGTCCCTTGAAGAGATCATCGCCTTCTCTCATGGCAAGCCTGACATTGCTCCGGTTTTCAACAATGCCGGCCAGCACTGGAACCACATTCTGTTCTGGAAGAACCTGTCCCCGACAGGTGGCAAGCTGCCGACATCTCTTGAAAAGAAGATCACGGAAGACTTCGGTTCCGTGGAAGCTTTCAAGACCGCATTCAAGCAGGCTGCCACAACGCAGTTCGGCTCCGGCTGGGCCTGGCTCGTTCTCGACAAGTCCGGCAAGCTTGCCGTGACGAAGACGGCCAATGGCTCCAACCCGCTCGCCGAAGGTCATGGCAAGGCCCTTCTTGGCCTCGACGTCTGGGAGCACGCCTACTACCTCGACTTCCGCAACCGCCGTCCGGACTACATCACCAACTATCTCGACAAGCTGGCGAACTATGAGTTTGCCGAAGCCGAGCTGAAGTCTGCCTGAACTTTTCAGACAGTCTAAAAACGGAAAACGCCCCGACCGGTCTCCCGGCGGGGCGTTTTTCCTGGCGCCTTACGATCCGATCAGGAGTCGTTTGCAGCCTTGTCGCGGGACACGATGTTCGTGATCGTGCTGCGAACGATCTTTACGCGAACGCCCTGAGCGATTTCGACATCAACCTCGTCACTGCCGTCACGTGTCGCCTGCACGACACCGACGATACCGCCAGCCGTCACGATCTTGTCACCGCGACGCAGGGCACCCTGCTCTTCACGCAGCTTGCGCTGACGCTGCTGCTGTGGGCGGATCAGCAGGAAATAGAAAACCACGAAGATGAAGAGCATCGGGGCGAACTGAAGCACCGTCGGGTTCGCAAGGAGCCCGCCGCCATCGGCGGCCTGTGCGGAAGAAATGAACAGACTGCTCATGGAATATTGGTCCAGTCTTGAGTGAAACGTGCGGGGACCATATCGTCCGGAGTTTCCCCGTCAAGGACGGGCGCTTCCTTCATCACTGGCACAAAGCGAATTCCATGACCGATCACGCCCTGCTCAGCGTCCTTGAACGTATTGCGGACAGCCTGGAGCGCATGAGCCCCAAACCGCCAAGTGCTGATAGTCTGAAACATCATGATGCGTTCATTTGGCAGGCTGCAATGGGCACACTGGCTCCTGTCGAGAAGGTTTCCGGTGTCTCCCTCTCCCTGCTTAGGGGGATTGAGCGGCAGATTTCGCAGGTCATGACGAACACCCGCCACTTCGCAGAAGGCTTCACGGCCAATAATGTGATGCTTTGGGGCGCTCGTGGCATGGGGAAGTCCTCGCTGGTGAAGGCTTCGATTGCCACGGTCAACGCCGAGCAGCGCGCCAAGGGAAAGCCAACGTTGGCCCTGATCGAAATCCAGCGTGACGAACTTTCTACCCTTCCGAAATTACTGGCCGTTCTGCGCACGACCGATCGTCGCTGCATCCTGTTCTGCGATGACCTGTCGTTCGAAAGCCAGGACGCCGATTACAAATCCCTCAAATCGGTTCTGGATGGCGGCATCGGAGGGCGGCCGGACAACGTGCTCGTCTATGCCACCTCGAACCGTCGTCATCTGATGCCGCGTGACATGATCGAGAACGAAACCGGCAGTGCCATAAATCCCTCCGAGGCCATCGAAGAAAAAGTCTCTCTTTCAGACCGGTTTGGCCTCTGGATCGGTTTGTATGGGGCGAGCCAGGATGAATATCTGGAGATCGTCAACGCCTACGCCGAAGCTCGCAAACTCCCGATCTCACCCGAGGACCTGCGCCGCAAAGCGCTTCAGTGGGCACTAACCCGCGGCAGCCGGTCAGGTCGCGTCGCCGCGCAGTTCATTGATGATCTGAGTGCGGAACTAGGTCGACCTCTCTGAGAGCTCACAAAAAATCCGCTCCCCCGTTAGAAACATAATTGGCGGTCTGCGGAAAATATTTCCGGAAAGACGTCAATTAGTATGTTTCTTTATTCCTCACATAATCTATAAGTTAGCATAATACGAACATTTCAAAGGATGACCGACATGCCTGGTAAGCAGGTTATACAGAACGGAACATACACCCTGACTCTTGCCAACTTGAGCAGCAGCGGCAAGGTTTCGAATGTTTTTACAGATGTTAAAGTAACGGTGAGCGGGCAGACCCTGTCCTTCACAGCTGACGGTACGTCTTATTCATATACTTATGACTACTCGTGGGGCTCCACGTCCCTGAATGAAATCATCGCAGGGAATGGTCATGGCGGATATTACATAATCACAACATCCAAGAGCAATATCGGGACATCTTACAAATATACTTACAATTCAGATACATCCAAAAATCAGTGGACCGTCACAAATAACGGTACGACCTATACCCTGAGTCAGGATTCCAGCATGTCCTCGACAGGAAGCTTCGATCCATGCTTCCTGGCCGGAACTCTCATCCAGACGCCCAGCGGCTTGGTAGCGGTCGAAGATCTGAAAATTGGAGATGTTCTCTCCATCACTCTCCCGAATGGTACGGCAGCAACCCGGAAAGTCATCTGGGCCGGATCAAACCGGAAGCAGACTTTCCCGTGGCAGAATGATGATGAAGCTGGCTATCCCGTTCGGATCCTGAAAAACGCAATTTCTGAAGGCATTCCGTTTAAGGATCTTCTGGTAACTGCCGAACACTGCCTCTTCTTGAACGGGCATTTCATCCCTGCACGTATGCTTGTGAACGGTCGTTCCATTTCCTACGACCACTCCATCACTTCTTATGACTATTACCATGTCGAAACTGAGGATCACGCGATCATCACGGCCGACGGCGTCCTGACCGAAACATATCTCAACACGGGCAACCGCGGCATGTTCAGCCAGAGCGGAACGGTTGTCAGCCTGAGCAGCCCGTCCAAAAGCTGGGAAGCAGATGCGGCCGTCCCTCTCACGACAGACCGCGCCATTGTCGAACCCATCTTCCGCGAAATCGAAGCACGCGCGGAACAGGTAGCCCCTCACACAGAGAGCACACAGACTGTTCTGACATCCGATTCAGACCTGCATCTCCTCTGCGATAACGGCAGCACACTCCGTCCGGTAAAGAGTGAAATGGGCAAGGTTGAATTCCTGCTACCCGCAGGTGTCCGCTCCATACAGATTATGTCTCGTGCCAGCCGCCCTTCAGACGTGGTTGGGCCCTTCCTGGACGACCGTCGCGAACTGGGCGTTCCTGTGGGCAACGTTACGATCTCGAACGCCAAAGGTACCCAGAAGATCACGTCCCACCAGACCACCGCGTCCCTTTCGGGCTGGTATCCTACGGATGCGTCCCGTTATCGCTGGACGGCAGGAAACGCCTGGCTCTCTCTTGAAGAGCGCAAAGAAGACGGCATGGCCGTTCTGAGCATGGAAATTGCCGGTTCCGGTCCCTATATCGAGTCCGTAAACGAGACTCAGACCGCACTCCGCGCCTAATCGTTCCGGGACTTACTCACAAAAAAAGCCGCCCGGCGAATGTCGGGCGGCTTTTTCTATGCTTTATCTAATCATCAGAACGACGCGCTAACCGTTCCAAAGAACTCACGAACCGCACCCCGCTCCATGGACTGATAATCACCCGTCGCAGGGTTATCATTCTGGCCCATCATGGCGATGTATTTCGTGTTGAACAGATTATAGACGTTGAAGCTCGCCGTGACGTCCTTCAGCACACTCAACTTGCCGAAACGATACTGCATACCGGCATTCGCCAGCCAGTATCCGCCAACGGATGTATCGTTCATGAAGCTGTAGTAGCGGCGGCTGTAGTAGTTGGCATCGAAATGCGCCGTCGCGCCCTTCCAAGTGTAGGAGACGGACGTCTTGTACATCCAGGCCGGATAATTAACGATGTTCTTGCCCGCCAGCGCATAGAATCCGCCAGACGTATCAACGTCCCGGTCGTATGTACCTTTGTTGTAGCTGACGTTGTTGCTGATGCTCAAACCTTCAACTGGCGTCAAAGTAATATCGCCATTGGCACCCGTCATAGAGATGTGCCCGAAGTCGATCACCTGAGACACCGGATTGGTCAGGGAGCCAACCGCCGCTGCAAGGATCGGATGGATCACGCTGGCGTGATAGACGGTCGCATTCGCCTGAAGATACTTGGACGTATAACGATACCCGCCAAGATAGACCCACGCCTTGGACGGCTCGAGAGACTTCTTCTGCGCCTGGAAGGTCGCCTGATCTTCCACCGAGTAAACCGAGTTCGCCACACCATAGGCCGAGACCTCATAAGCGCGCATGTTCTCGGCCACATCCACATACAACTCATGGTGGCTGTTGATGTGCCAATCCAGGTTAATATGCGGCAGGAAGGCCTGAGAGGCGGTCAAAGAGCCATTCGGCAGTTCGTCTGAGCCAGTCCAGTCCGCATTGTTGTAGTTCGCACCGCCAGATGTCGTCGCAACCATGGACTTGAACCCGGCGTGCAACGTCAAACCTTCGGTCAGGCGGATGCTGTCCTGAAGGTGGAACTGCATGACATTGGTCGTCCAGTCGAAGTTGTAGCCCTGCAGGAAGGCACGCCCGTAAACATCATACGGTCCAACAGCCTTGAGAGGGGCGCCTTCACCCAACAATGGCTGCTGGTAGTTGAACAGGCCGGCCTGCTGGGTGTTGTTCTCATACCAGACACCACCCTCGATCGTGTGACGCCCCCACTTGTAACGCAGGCTCGTATCAAGACCGTAGCGCTCCTGACGGTTCTGCCAGACTTCTTCGGAGAACGGCGCACCGTTCGGGGACGGATCTTCAGAGTCCGTATAACTATAATAACCAGTCTGGCTGTTGCCATAGACCGTCGTGTTCCAGGTCAAACGATCGGTCAGCGCCAGATCGAAATGCAGGCCGCCCATGTAGTTGGTTTCAGCCTGACCACCATCATACATGGCGATTTCAGAGCCATTGATGCCAGGAACGCCACCATAGCCTGCCGGAAGAGCAGCCTCACCATTGGCAATCCGGTACGCCAGACCATAATTCGGATAGAGATGCGGCGTCCGCCAGCCAAGGTTCTTCAGAATCCCGATGGACGTATCAGGATAGTTCCACTGCGCCAGACTGGACCAGTTGAAGAATGCAGACATGCGGCTGCGCTGCCCGATGGGCTGCACGAGCTTGGCGTCAACCTGCTGCATGAACTGGTCGCCACTGCCCATCCACATACCTTCATCCGTCCGGGCATAGGACGTGTAGAACTTCGTGCCGGAGGTGTTCAGCTTACCGGAATCCAGTCGAACGTAAGTGCGATAGGAATTGTAGCTACCGAACGACTGGCTGACCTTGCCGCCACGCGTGTCGTTGGGATCAGACGACCCGATCTGGATCGTCCCGCCCAGCGTGTTGGTCGATGGCAGTTCCACGGAGCCAGCCCCCTGAGACATCCGCATGGACTGGATATCGTCCGGAATGATGGAAGAGGCGAGGCTCATACCGCTAACAGACTGGTAGGTCTGATCGTTCAGCGGAACGCCATCAACCGTCACGCCCATCTGGTTCATGAAGAAACCGCGGACGTAAAGATTTGCCCCAAAACTGTCGATTCCAAACGGATCTGTAGACGTGAAGCTGACACCCGGCGTCCGGTCCAGCATCCGATACGGGCTGGTGCCCGGCACGAACTGCCGCATGACAGCCTTGGAAACAGCCTGCTCGGCATCACGCCCCGTCAACTGACGGGCGGTCACGGAAACACTCTCGGTCGAACGGGCTTCCACATTGGTGCGACGAGAGCGCTTTGCTGGGGCTGCGGGCGCAGCAGGTTCAGAGGCAGCCGGAGCAGCATCTTGAGGGGATGGCGCATGCCGATGCTTCGAGGCGACCGCTTTCGTCGTCTGAGCGGCATATAGCTGAGAAGGAAAGGCCAACAGTGCAATGGAAGACAGAAGCAGGGGTTTTGTGCGCACTGAGGCCAATACTCCGGAAATATGTGGGGCTATGAAATCAAGGAAGCGGTGTCCTAGCCAAGCATCTTTATTAGGCAAAGCCTTTGCAGCCGTGGATGATGTTTCAATGACATCCAACCTGTGCTTTTCCAGCCTCATGTTGCCCAAATGACGCGATTTACCGCGATACGCCCTTCCCCCTTCCGGTCGGGACCTTTTGCCTGTTAGGCTCGTTTTAGAAAGACGCCTTTCAAAAGGCCCGGCTTTATAAGGATCGGGATTTCAATGTCGCAGAGTACCGTAGATGCTGATGACATCATCAGCAGCATCTCCCCCAACGAGCTTCCAGCCCGCAATACAGACCTGCGTCGCATCCGCTCCAACCCTGATTACTGGTACCCTGTCGCGTGGTCCCATGAAGTCCAGCGCGGCAAAACCATCGGCACGCGCTATGCCGGACAGCCTATCGCCCTCGTCCGCCCACAGGATGGCAGCGTCTTCGCACTTGAAGACCGCTGCGCTCACCGTCAGGTCCCCCTCAGCCTTGGCCGTGTCAGTGGTGAAGCTGTGCAGTGCTGCTACCATGGCTGGGCTTACGGCCGTTCAGGTCGCTGCATTGATGTCCCTTATCTGGGCAAAAACAAACTTCCCAATGGGGTGCGCACCTATCCTTGCCGGGAAGAAGGCGGCCTGATCTTCATCTTCCCCGGAGATCCGGCAAAAGCCGACACCACACCTTTCCCGTCTCTCGGCTCCGTTCGTGATCCGGCCTACAAGACGCGTCGTTTCGGCAAGAAAGTCGCCTGCCACTACAGCTTCATGCACGAGAACCTGATGGATATGAACCATCAGTTCATGCACATGAAGCAGATGGGCCAGATGAAACCCCGCTTTTTGGGCGGCAAGGACGAGCCAACCCTGGTCGAGGCCCGGTACAGCTTCGCCCGCACAAGCGGAAAACAGCCCTGGGGTGAAGCCCTGATCTTCGGCGAGCGCCGGGACGCCAGTGAGCGCTACGCCCATCGCGACGTCATGACGATCCGGACGGAATACCCCTACCAGACCCTGCGTATCGCCACGGGTGACGAACCGCCAGTCATGGATCTCTGGATCGTCTATGTCCCACAGGATGCGGAACAGAAAATCTGTCGTGTTTTTGGTCTCCTGTCGGTTCGCAAACCGAAAGTCCGGGTTGTTCTGGATCTGGCATGGCCGTTCCTGATCGCCTTTACGGAACGGATTTTCAAGGAAGACCGTGATATCGTAGAGCTTGAACAGGCCGCCTGGAACGAGTTGGGCGGCGATCACAATCAGGAAGTCTTCCCCGTCATCAACACGCTGCGCCGCCTGCTGGCGCGTTGCGGCGTCCCTGAGGAGCAGGATTCAATAAGCCCGACATGACACCTGAACTGAAAGCGGGGGATTTTCTTTTACGTCCCCTCCGCCCGGAAGACGCACCAGCCGTCCACCGCCTTGTGAACGACTGGAGCGTGGTCCGCATGCTCAGCCGCCTTCCCTTCCCCTATCCACGAGATCTTGCCGAGAAATGGATCGCATCTACTCTGGAAGACAGCGCACGTGGCGAAGCTCACCACTTCGCCGTAACGCGCAACGGAACCCTTCTGGGAGCGGTCGGCCTGGTCCTGTCAGACGATAGACGTTCGGCTTCTCTCGGATATTGGGCCTCGCCCGCCGTTTGGGGGCAGGGCATGACGACGGCTGCGGCTCAGCGTGTCGTGGAATGGGCTTTGCAGGTTCTCAAGATTGAAAAGCTGACAGCAGATGTTGCGGTCGATAACCCCGGCTCTTCTGCTGTCCTGCGTAAACTGGGTTTTCAGGAAACAGGCCGCGGCAGCCGCCGCTTCGTCTCCCGCGGAACTGATTGCCCCATCATTATTCATGAACTGACCCGCTCAGGCTTTCTTCAGCAGGAAGCAACCATTCAGGACGCTCCTCCTCCACCCCCTGTGCAGGAAAAAGCCTCCACACCTGCCGCTCCCCCATTGCCAAAGCCCCGGACCCTACTGGTCGTAGCGGCAGCCCTTCTGGACACGCAGGGACGTATCCTCCTCGCCCGTCGCCCGGAAGGAAAACGGCTGGCCGGTCTATGGGAGTTTCCAGGCGGGAAGGTCGAACGGGACGAAACACCCGAGCAGGCCCTTATTCGGGAAATGAAGGAAGAACTGGACGTGGACCTGACAGGTTCATGCCTCGCACCCTTCACGTTCGTCAGCGAGAACGCTGGCCCCTTCCACCTTCTGATGCCGCTTTACGTTGTCAGACGGTGGCGGGGAACGCCTGCACCCCGCGAAGGGCAGGAACTGGCCTGGGTCAAAGCTGCGGATCTGGCGAAATATCCCATGCCAGACCCGGATCTGCCGCTCATTCCCCTCTTGCAGGAACTTCTGGGATAGATTGAAAGAAAAGGGCCGCTTTCCTGATACGGCCCTTCCTCTCTGCTTCAGTCGTTCAGTTTGAACTCTTTCTGCGGAACACCGGCAATATCCGTCCTGAACGCGAACAGCGAGCCAGCCTGCGGCTCCTTGGCCAGCATGGCTTCGTCCAGCCCCTTACGTGCCGTCGTGACGAAAACGGTTTTCAAATCGTCACCACCAAAAGCAACCTTCGTGACATTGCTCACAGGCATTTTAATAGCCGGAAGTTCTGTCCCGTCCGGACGGAAACGGGCCACCCGACCACCCAGCCACGTACCACACCAGAGATTGCCCTCGCTGTCCGTGACGATCCCGTCCGGGTAACCCTGTGTCAGCGTGGCGAAAACGCGCTGGTTGGAGAGATCGCCGTTGTCGTCAATATCAAAGGCATAAATGATCTGCTTCGGACTGTGACAGACATACAGCACACGCCCACACGGCGAGACCGCCGGACCATTCGAGACAATGTAGCCTTCGTGATGATGCGTGATGTCCAGACCATCTTCCGTATGGACAACACGATAGATTGAACCCGTAGGCTCTTCTTCCCCGTCATCCATCGTGCCGAACCAGACCCGACCCAGAGGATCCACACAGCCATCGTTCAGGCGGTTTCCCGGCTTGTCTGGCTCAATTTCCGGACCTGCTTCGAAGTCGCCACTTTCCGGGTCAAACCCATAAAGCCCGTCACGCAGCCCCGCGAGGAAAGTTCCATTCGTAACGGGCAGCAGGAAACCGAGACGATCCGGCGCATCCCATGTCTTGTGTTCACCCGTTGTCGGCGTGAAGCGGTGCACCTTGGCCGCAACGATATCAACGAAATAAAGCGACTTTTCAGCCTCACTCCAGACAGGCCCCTCACCCAGCGTTGCACGCAAATCGAGAATACATTCAGGGAGATGGTGCTTCAGAGTGCTCATGAGTGTCCTGTCTGGAATTGTGCAAGGCCAATGACCGCCCCTGCTCGACAACGCGGGATAACGCGCTACGTTCGCTGCACAGACTATCAGGACGAGACTCATGCTTCAAAAAAACGCCTGCCTGCTCGTCATAGGCAACGAAATCCTCTCCGGCCGTACCCAGGACGCCAACACTCAGGTCTTGGCACGCGCACTGAATGCCCAAGGCATCCGGCTGCTCGAAGTGCGTGTCATTCCGGACATTGAGGATCACATCATCCAGACCGTTACCGAATGCCGGTCCCGATTCGACATCATCTTCACCTGCGGTGGCATCGGCCCCACCCATGACGACATCACAGCTGAATGCATCGCCAAAGCCATGGGCGTTCCGCTGCTACGCCATGAGCCGACCTTCCAGAAACTCGAAGCCCTCATGGGAAAAGAGAAATTCAACGCAGCCCGTCAGCGCATGGCGATGCTGCCAGAAGGTTCTACCCCTATCGAGAACGCCATTTCCGCAGCGCCCGGCTTCAGTATTGGCAATGTGCATGTGATGGCCGGGGTTCCATCCATTTTCGCAGCCATGGTGGAATCTCTGGTTCCCCAACTGGAAAAAGGACCACCCCTGACCTCCGTCAGCTGGCATGCAGCGGGCCTGAAAGAAGGCGATTTCGCAGAAGACCTGCGTCGCTTGCAGGATAAATTTCCGGGAATTGACCTCGGTTCCTATCCATACGGCCTGACAGACGGAACAACCGGAACCGCTCTCGTGGCCAAGGGCTACGAAGCGGCATCCGTCTCAGAAGCGGGAACCCTGCTGCATGATCTCATCATGGCGCATGGCCGTGAGCCGATCAGCGGTGATCCTCCGCACAAGGCATAAAGATCAAAAAAAACCGCTGCCCCAGAGGGCAGCGGTTTTTTGTATCAGTTCAGGGACCCGCGGGTCATGGCCAGGAACTTGTCCCGACGCTTCTGAATAAGAGCCGGCCCGGTGAGTTTCTGAAGCTCCACCAGTTCCTCGGCAATTGCATTACCAACAGCATGAACCGCATCATCCGGCGAACGCTGCGCACCACCGATTGGCTCGGCAACGATCCGGTCGATCAGGCCCAGATTCTGCAGATCCTGCGCGGTCAGCTTCAAAGCTTCCGCAGCAGCAGGTGCGAGCTTCGGATCACGCCACAGAATGGAGGCAGCGGCTTCCGGCGAAATGACGGAATAGATCGAATGCTCAAGCATGAGCACGCGGTCACCGGCCCCAATGGCAATAGCGCCGCCAGAACCACCCTCACCGATCACCGTGACAATCAGGGGCACAGGCGCCTTGAGGCAGATGTCGATGGACTTCGCGATAGCCTGAGCCTGCCCGCGCGCTTCTGCGTCAATTCCCGGCCAGGCACCGGCCGTGTCGATGAAGCTGAGAATGGGCAGACCAAAACGACTGGCCATTTCCACCAGACGCTGGGCCTTACGGTACCCTTCCGGACGAGCCATGCCAAAATTATGGAGCAGGCGCGTTTCCGTATCGTGCCCGCGCTCGGTCCCGATCACAACGACAGGTTCACCACGGAATCGGGCAAGACCGCCGATCATGGCTTCATCATCACCAAAGGCGCGGTCACCGGCCAGGGGCGTGAAATCTGTGGTCAGGAGACGAACATAATCCAGAGCCTTGGGGCGCTGGGCGTGACGGGCAACCTGCACCTTCTGCAGCGGCGTAAGCTTCGCATAGGTTGCACGAAGCTGTTTGTCCGCCTTGTCTGAAAGACGGGCAACCTCGTCATCGATGTTGATGCCGCTGGTGCCGGAGTCCTTCTCCTGGCTGCCCATCTGGCGGAGTTCGTCGATCTTGGTCTCGAGTTCGGCGACCGACTTCTCGAAATCTAGGAATTGGCGCATGGCCAGCCGGATAGCACGCCAGCGCATCCGGAAACAGCCCCCTGTGCTATTCCGAGTCAGCTGGCTCCACAGGCGGGACTTTCGCCAGAGGATGATGGGCTGTCACAAGTTGCCTCAGACGCTCTGCCATCACCTGCGTATAGATCTGGGTGGTCGCGATATCGGCGTGCCCCAGAAGCATCTGGAGCGCCCGCAGATCGGCCCCATGCGCCAGAAGATGACTGGCAAAGGAATGTCTGAGCACATGCGGACTGACACGCTCCGGATCGATCCCGGCTTTCAGTGCACAGGCCAACAGAATCTTGTCGAACCCCTGACGTGTGAGGGGCTTGTCAGGATTACGGCCTGGGAAGAGATAGGGACTGCCCAGATCCCGATCGAAATGAACCAGAGCCTCCGCCGCCTCACGGGCATTGCGAGACAGCGGTACCAGGCGTTCTCTGCCTCCCTTGCCTCGCACGAGAAGCATCGCGCCTTTTGCCTTCACACAGTTGGCGGGTAACGACAGAAGTTCGGAAATGCGCAGGCCGGTTGTGTAGAGAAGTTCCAAAGCAGCCCGGGACAGAAGATCCCGCCGCTCGTTCTCATGTCCTTTCGTTCCCTCTTCCAGAAGAAGACGGATTTCTTTCTCATCCAGCGGGCGAGGAAGCGAAGCCGTAATTTTGGGAGCCTGCTGGCGATCAGTCGGATCGTCATACCGAATCGATTCCAGCATGAGAAAGCGATAAAACTGCTTCAGGCAGGATAGACGCCGGGCCGCCGTCCGGGCCGCCATTCCCGCTTGTGACAGAGACGCCAGATAACTCCGAACCTGCTCACCCGTCGCCTGCGCCAATGTCATGGGCGCACAATGACGGGCAAAATCAGCCAGATCAGACGCGTAGGCCTGCCGGGTTTTCAGAGCCGCACCACGTTCCGCCGCCAGCATTTCCAGAAATGCCTCGACGTGACGATCCGTGACCTCTGTCATCCGACAGGCGACGTCGTCAATGTGTCGGCGTAACAGCCGCGCCCTGAGCCGGCGCAGGCTTGGGAGCTGGCATGGTTGGTAGCGGCGTAGACGGTGTCAGGACCGGCGCAGGTGGAGCGGCGGCAGCGACTGGCGCCGAAACCGCACCAGCCGGAGCCTGAGCGACAGGCGCTGCGGCCACAGAGGCCGGAACTGGCTGAGCGGTTCCCGCGATCGGTGCGGCCGGAACAGGCGGCATGGCGGGCAACGCGGCCGGAGCGGAACTCGTCGTCGCAAATGTGGACGCCGGAATTTCCTTGTGAACCTGCGTCTGCTCAGGCGGAACAGCATTCATGCCCAGACGCAGGAAACCGCCACCCAACACGATGGCGAGAATGACAAGGCCACCCCCGGCGATCATTGGAAGACGGGAGGACGAACGATCAGATTGGGCCATTATGTTCAGGTCTCAAAGTGCAGGCAGGACGTGATGCCCTCTCCTATGATAGGTAGCAGAGCATGTCACCTCTGCCACCCTCACTTTCCGCCGATTGGGCGGTAACTCCTCCCGCGCCGACCTGCACAGTTGTTCTCGTCGGCATGATGGGAGCCGGAAAAACCACTGTCGGCCGTCGTCTGGCGCAGGTTTACGGCCTGCCGTTCGTGGATGCTGACGCAGAAATCGAGCGCGCCGCCGGCTGCACGATTCCCGAAATTTTTGCCCGCCACGGAGAAGCTTATTTCCGTGCGGGTGAACGTCGGGTCATCCAGCGCCTTATCAAGGGGCCACCCTGCATCCTGGCTACGGGAGGCGGAGCCTGGATGGACACACAGACGCGCCAGCTGGTTCGCCGGCATGCCGTCTCGGTCTGGCTGAGAGCTCCAGTTCACGTGCTGCTTCGGCGTGTACATGGGCGTGGGGGCAGACCTCTTCTGGCTCAGGGCAGCCCGGAAGACATCATGACCCGTCTGGTTGGGGTTCGTTACCCCGTCTATGCGGAAGCTGACATCATCATAGATTGCGGAGATGAAACCGTGGAACAGGGCGTGCAACGTGTGCGTGAGGCTCTTTCAGAGCATACACATCCTCAGAAAGTCCCTGTCACGCTGGCACAGCACAGCTATGACGTCCTGATCGGGCCAGACCTTATTTCGCGGGCAGGCGCATGGATCGCCCCGTTCCTGCGCCAGAAGCGTGTTGTCGTGATTACCGATGATGCCGTGGCTGCTCTTCATCTCCCGCGCCTGCTGGCCTCTTTGAAGGAAACCGGAATCCAGACCGACGTCATTTCCGTCGTCGGTGGGGAGGAGAGCAAGTCTCTCACCTACTATGGCGAGGTAATAACGCGCCTTCTGTCGCTGGGAATCGAGCGCGGGACGACAGTCATTGCGCTGGGTGGTGGCGTCGTCGGCGATCTGGCTGGATTCGTAGCCGCAACCGCCTTGCGAGGCATCCCGTTCGTTCAGATTCCAACGACTCTGCTGGCGCAGGTCGATAGTTCCGTCGGCGGCAAAACAGGCATCAATTCGCCGTCCGGGAAAAATCTGATCGGTGCGTTTCATCAGCCCATGATCGTACTCGCTGATAATTCCGCCCTCGCGACTCTGCCGCGCAGACAGCGCGTTGCCGGCTATGCCGAAATTGTGAAGTCGGGCCTGATCGCAGATCCGGATCTTTTCTTATGGTGCGAAAACAACGGCAAAAATGTTTTGGACGGCGACCCGGCTGCGCTTGCCGAAGCTGTCCGGCAAGCCTGTGTTTTCAAGGCCGCGGTGGTTGCCGCAGACGAAAAAGAGCAGGCCAGACAGAACGGTCGTGCCCTCCTGAACCTTGGCCATACCTTCGGGCACGCCCTCGAAGCGGAACTCGGCTACGATGGCCGCATCCTTCACGGCGAAGCAGTTTCAATCGGGCTCCATCTGGCCATGGCCCTGTCTGTAAAGCTCGGGCACGCGCCAGCCGAGGACCTTTTGCGCCTCGACAGCCATCTTCGTTCCCTTGAAATGCCAACCAGCTTTGACTGGTTCGAAGAGTCGTTTTCTGCACAAACACTTCTCGATCACATGACTCGGGACAAGAAGATGCAGAATGGACGGATTTCTTTTGTTCTGCTGCACGGTATTGGGAAGGCGTTTACAAGTCGTGACGTTCCGATGGAAACCGTGCGTAACTTGCTGATAAATGAAGGCTGCCGCCCATGAGGACTGTCACAGTCCTTTATGGCTTTGCCTAACTTTCTGTTTTTTCACTTCATTTGGTTGTCATAAATCCTGCGAACACTATGGCGTCCGCAGAAACGTTCAGCTATGGCAACAGGGACGCGAGGCGTAGATCGTAAACAGGGCGGAATGGAATGTGACTTTTTTGTCACTCCCTCCACCCCGAGTAGGTCTGGAAGGCTCTGTCCGGCTTTGTCCGAGGGAACTACCCGATCTATATGCGCTTATGCATCGCGCTGGGTCCGTTGGTCGAAGCAGTTCTGCCAATGGCTCGAAACGTTAGTCACTAAGAGGACGAAAACATGCGTCTCCGCACGGCACTCCTTGCCATGACGTCGATGGTCGCCGCACCGTCGCTCGCCATGGCCAGCACGGTCACCGGCCCGTACGTCAACATTGGCGGTGGGTACAACCTGGTTCAGCAGCAGCACGGTCGCTTCTCCCCGACCACACAGGCTGATGGCACGACCAGCAACAATGCCAGCAGCTCCCGTCTCCGTCACAAGGACGGCTTCACGGGCTTCGGTGCATTCGGCTGGGGCTTCGGCAATGGTCTGCGCGTTGAAGTTGAGGGTGTATACAACTACTCCCAGATCAACCACCGCACCCCGACGGCCGTTCATGGCTCCACGAAGGGCTCCGATCAGGCTTATGGCGGTTTCGTCAACGTCCTGTATGACATCGATCTGGCCCACTTCGGCCTGAACGTTCCTGTCACGCCGTTCGTTGGTGTTGGCGCTGGTTACCTGTGGCAGCACTACAACCCGATCACGACGAACTACGCCAACGGCGCAGTCAACCGGATCGGTGGCACGCAGGGCAGCTTCGCGTACCAGGGCATCGTCGGTGCAGCTTATGACATTCCGGGCGTTCCGGGTCTTGCTGTCACGACCGAATACCGCTTCATCGGCCAGCAGTTCGCTGACGGCGCTTACCGTTCCACATCCTGGAACCGTAACGGCACCGGCCTGCACAAGGGCAACGTGAACTTCGATCCGCGCTTCTCGCACCAGTTCATCCTGGGTCTGCGTTATGCGTTCGACACGGCTCCGCCGCCGCCGCCGCCGGCTCCGGTTGTTGTTCCGCCAGCTCCGACCCCAGCTCGCACGTACCTCGTGTTCTTCGACTGGGACAAGTCTGACCTGACGGGCCGCGCTCGTGAGATCGTTGCTCAGGCAGCTCAGGCTTCCACGCACGTCCAGACGACGCGCATCGAAGTCAATGGCTACACCGATAACTCCGCAGCCCACCCGGGCCCGCGTGGTGAGCGTTACAACATGGGTCTGTCCCTCCGTCGCGCCCAGAGCGTGAAGGCTGAACTGATCCGTGATGGCGTTCCGGCAGCCGCTGTCGACATCCACGGCTATGGCGAAAGCAAGCCGCTGGTTCCGACAGGCCCGAACACCCGCGAGCCGCAGAACCGGCGCGTCGAAATCATCCTGAAGTAATTCAGTTTGATAAGGCGCCGGAGCTTTCGGGCTCCGGGTTTTCTGAGAAAGGCGTCCTTCGGGGCGCCTTTTTTGGTTTCAGAACATTTGCCGCTGACACCGCTTCACGTTAGAGCAGCCCTACCCCTGCCACGGAGACGCTTCCTTGCGACGCACCCGTATCTTCTATCCTCGGTCCCGCCCCCAGATTGTCGATCAGTTCCTTCGCTTTGGCATCGTCGGGGCCCTTGGTTTCTTCGTGGACTGGGCAAGCGTCGATCTTCTGCGACCAGAGATCGGCCTCGTAGCTGCTACAGTCGGTGCGTATTTTATTGCGGCAACTTTCAACTGGATTTTGAATCGCCTTTGGACTTTCCGGTCTACCAGCGCCGATAACCAGCATCTGATCCTCCAGTGGCTGCGCTTCCTTCTGGCCAATGCTTTCGGCTTTCTTCTGAACCGAGGCGCCGTTTTCCTGCTTTACGCTCTCGTACCGTTCACAGTCACTTACCCCGTCGTCGCACTTGCTATCGGGGCGGCCTGTGGAATGTTGGCAAACTTCAACCTCTCCAGACGGCTTGTTTTCAGAGCGAAGGTTCCCGAAACCCCTCTGGAACTCGTGCAGATGGCTGTGGAAATTCCCGCCGCGGGCCTGACCTCTCCTGAACCTGAACCGCAAATACCGTTACCTCAGGAAAATTCAGAGATCTTTCAACGGAAAGCTCCCTGAGCCGCGCATTTCCAAGCTGCTCACAATGGTCTAGGAGTAGCGTTAGTTTTTCCCGCCTTCTTCGGAACCTGACGCTTCAGCTCATGACCAGCACAAACGACATCCGCTCAGCCTTCCTCGAATATTTCGGGTCGAACGGCCATCGCATTGTTCCCTCGGCTTCCCTCGTGCCGCAGAATGATCCAACGCTGCTGTTTACGAACGCTGGCATGGTGCCGTTCAAGAACGTCTTTACGGGCCAGGAAACACGCCCCTACAACCGCGCGACAACAGCTCAGAAAGTCGTGCGCGCAGGCGGCAAGCACAACGATCTCGACAATGTCGGTTATACGGCCCGTCATCACACGTTCTTCGAAATGATGGGCAACTTCAGCTTTGGAGATTACTTCAAAGCTGACGCCATCGAGTTCGCATGGACCCTGCTGACGCGTGACTTTGGGCTTCCCAAGGAAAAGCTCCTCGCCACGGTCTACGCCGATGATGAAGAAGCTGCCGACCTCTGGAAGAAGGTGGCTGGCCTGAGCGATGATCGCATCATCCGCATCGCCACGTCTGACAATTTCTGGCGGATGGGCGATACGGGCCCGTGCGGCCCGTGCTCCGAGATCTTCTACGATCACGGTGAGAGCGTTTTCGGCGGCCCTCCGGGTAGTCCGGATGAAGACGGTGACCGCTTCGTCGAGATCTGGAACCTCGTGTTCATGCAGTTCCTCGATCAGGCGGATGGTTCCCGTGACAATCTGCCGCGCCCGTCGATTGATACCGGCATGGGTCTGGAACGCTTTGCCGCCATCATGCAAGGCAAGCGCGACAACTACGACACGGACACGATGCGCGCGCTGATCGAGTCCTCCGCCGATATCATGAACCAGGACGCAGACGGTCAGTTCAAGTCAAGCCATCGTGTTGTTGCGGATCACCTACGTTCCACGGCGTTCCTGATCGCTGATGGCGTTCTGCCTTCCAAGGAAGGTCGCGGCTACGTCCTGCGTCGCATCATGCGTCGCGCCATGCGCCACCTGCACATCATGGGCGCCAAGGACCCGGTCTTCTACCGTCTACTCCCTGCCCTGATCCAGCAGATGGGTGCAGCCTATCCGGAACTGGTGCAGCATCAGGCCCTCATCACCGAAACCATGAAGGGGGAAGAAGAACGCTTCACCGCCCTGCTGGAACGCGGCCTGTCCCTCCTGTCCGATGAAGTCAGCCGCCTTGGTGACACGCAGGCTCTTCCCGGCGATGTTGCCTTCAAGTTGTATGACACGTTCGGCTTCCCTCTGGATCTGACACAGGATGCCCTGCGTGAGCAGGGTCGCACCGTCGATGAAGCCGGTTTCGAAACTGCCATGACGGAGCAGCGCAAGCGCGCGCGCGCAGCCTGGGTTGGTTCCGGTGACACAGCCGCTGAAACCATCTGGTTTGATGCGCGTGACAAACATGGCCCAAGCGAATTCCTTGGATATGTTTCTGAAAAGGCTGACGCTGAAGTCCAGGGCATCTTCCGTGGCAATGACGAACTGGCCGAAGCCCCTGCCGGTGACGACACCATCGCCATCCTGCTGAACCAGACGCCGTTCTATGGCGAAAGCGGCGGTCAGGTTGGCGATCATGGAACCCTCACGGCTGATGGCGTACGCGTGGAAATCACGGACACCCAGAAGCGCAACGGCGATCTGATCGTCCATTACGGCAAGGTTGTCGGAGGCACATTGAAGCCCGGTATGGCCGTTCATGCCGAAATCGACCATGAACGCCGGACGGCCGTTCGTGGCCATCACTCGGCCACCCATCTTCTGCATGAAGCGCTACGCCGCCAGATCGGCACGCATGTCACGCAGAAGGGCAGCCTCAACGCCCCCGAGCGCCTGCGCTTCGACATCAGTCAGCCTCGCCCGCTGACGGACGAAGAACTTCAGGCAGTCGAAGCCGAGGTCAATGCCCGCATCCGTGAAAATGCTCCGGTCGAGACGCGTCTCATGACGCAGGAACAGGCAGTAGCAGAAGGCGCCATGGCGCTCTTCGGTGAGAAATATGGCGACGAAGTTCGCGTGGTTTCCATGGGTAAAGGTGAAGAAGGCCGTCCGGCCTACTCCATCGAGCTTTGCGGTGGCACGCATGTTGGTCGCGTAGGTGAGATCGGCCCGTTCCGTATCGTTTCTGAAAGCGGCGTTTCCGCCGGTGTCCGCCGTATCGAGGCTGTCTGCGGTGCCGCAGCTGAAAAGCTGGCTCTGGAAACGGAAAACCGCCTCAAGCAGATTGCTGACCTGCTGAAAGTTCCGGTCACCGATGCCATCACCCGTGTCGCAGCCCTGCTGGAAGAACGGAAGTCCTTGAACAGCCAGATTTCCGAACTTCAGCGCAAGCTGGCTACGGGTGAAGGAACGAGCGCCACCGAAACCATCAATGGCATCACCCTGTCTGCCCGCAATCTCGGTGATGTCAGCCCCAAGGAACTCAAAAGCCTTGCGGACAGCATTTCCAAGCAGATCGGCTCTGGCGTTGTCGCACTCATCTCCGAAGCCGACGGTCGTGGCAGCATTGTCATTTCCGTGACAGCCGATCTGAAAGATCGCCTCGATGCCGTGACACTTGTGCGTGCGGCATCGGAAGTCATGGGCGGAAAAGGTGGCGGTGGGCGCCCGGACATGGCGCAGGCTGGCGGCCCAGATGCAAATTCAGAAGAAGTCTTTGCAATGCTGCGTGAGCGTCTGGCAACGTCATAAACTGTAACGACAACAGATGTCAGGGCGGTAACAAATGATGAGGCCGTACTTTTACTGCTTTACCCGCCCTGACAAAGCCCTCTAACTGCTCGTTAGTTTATAAAAAGGAGAACACCATGGCCTGTGGTCGTGATACTCTGGCGAAACTGCTGAGCGGTGTCCGTACATTCGAAACGGACGTCTATCCGGAGAGTGCGGAGCTGTTTGAAAGTCTGGCCACCAGCCAGTCTCCCTCCACACTGTTCATTACCTGCGCCGACAGCCGGATCAGCCCGAGCCTCGTCACGCAGACTGAACCGGGTGAACTTTTCATCGTCCGTAACGTCGGCAACATCGTTCCAGCCTATGGCGAAATGCTGGGGGGCGTGTCTTCCGCCATCGAGTACGCCGTTGCTGCTCTCAAAGTGAAGAATGTCGTCGTGTGCGGCCATTCCAACTGCGGTGCAATGAATGCGCTGCTGGACCTGAACGCCCCGAAGCTGGATGCCCTCCCTACCGTCCGGAGCTGGCTGCGTAACGCAGAAGCTGCCCGCGCCGCCATGGGTGATCTGAAGGCGGAAGATGCCGGTCCAGCCGATATCCGTCAGCTTGCGGAATACAACGTTCTGCTTCAGCTCGCGCATCTGCGTACGCATCCGGCCGTTGTCCGCGCCCTGTCTCAGGGTGAACTGACGCTGCAAGGATGGTTCTACGACATCCCGAAGGGTGAAGTCCTCGTTCTTGACGAGAAGACCCGCACCACGCGATCCGTCGCAAGCGTTCTTGCCGAGATGGGCGCAACAGAGAAAGAAGCCGTCTGAGGTTTCTTTCTACACTTCTCCTCGCCGCGCTGATGTGCGGCGAGGCTTTTCCAGCACACGCCAGAGAGATCAAACTCTCAACCTGGAATCTGGACTGGCTCTCCCTGAAAGAAACGGGAGACCCCGCCCTTCCTGATGATGTCCATGGTCGCAAGCCCAACGATTTCGTTCGGCTGCGCAAATACGCGACACACCTGAACGCCGATATCATCGCCTTTCAGGAAGTGGACGGCCCCGAACCCGCTGCACGGATCTTCGATCCGCAGACCTACCAGATCATCCTGTCCCAAACGCCCATCATACAACGCGTCGGCCTGGCCGTCAGACGCCCACTCACCGTGACGGTCAATGAAGAACTGTCCGCTCTGGATGTGACTGGTCCTGAGGCCTCGCACCATTTGAGAACGGGTCTGGACGTTACGGTTTCTGATGGAACCGAGCATCTCCGCATTCTGGTCATCCACCTGAAAACCGGATGCTGGGAGCAGCCTCTCAATCAGCGCAAACACTCCTGCCCGACATTGTATCAGCAATTCCAGATCCTCGAAGACTGGATTGCAGAGCGTCAGGATGAAGGCGAACCCTATGCTGTTCTCGGGGATTTTAACCGCCGCCTGACAATGCATGACCCACTCATGCAGCAGATCGAACAGGATGCCCCCGTTCTGCTTGCGACAGCAGGCAAGGCCAGTCCGTGCTGGGGCGGCGAATATTTCATCGACCATATCCTGCTCGGTAATCAGGCCCGCTCCTGGCTCATCCCTGACAGCCTGCGGGTCATGACCTACCGGAACGACACCCTGCCAGACGGCCTCTCCGACCATTGCCCCGTTTCCGTGCGCCTTCACCTTCCCTGACCTTAGACGTATTTGCCTGTTCGGGCTTTTCCCGCATGAAGGACAGTACAGTCTTCAACCCAGTCAAGGTCCGTTATGACACACCTCGCTTCCTGGCCTGTCACGCCCCTTCAGCCGGACGTCCATGTTCTGGCTGATCGCCTGCTTCCGGCCCTGACAGCCGAACAGGAAGACGCCGTTTCTCGCATCTGGGCCGAAGCATTGAAGTCATATCCGGCACTTTATAACGGCCGGGTCTTCTGTGCGGACGAGATTAAGCCCTCCCATATTCGTGGACACTGGTCCGAATACCGCCGCGTCCTCGCACAGATGAAGGAACCCGGCATTTACGGCGACAAGGTGCTCAAACCTCTGGCTGTCGTAGGTCTGATGTTTGCACAGGATGGCGTTGTGATCGGCCGACGCGCGGATAACTCCATTTACCTGCCCGGCTACTGGCAGGGAGCACCTGCTGGCAACGTCGAGAGCCGCGCACAGGAAAACACCGTGGATCTTCCCACACAGCTTCTGGCGGAATGTGAAGAGGAACTGGGCCTGACGCCTGCGGAATGCCTGGTTGGACCATGCCTGCTCGCCTGCGAACATCCGTCCACGCATATCGTCGATATCGGGATGCGCATTGACGTGGCCCTGAGTTTTTCCGACCTTCAGAAGCGATGCCGCAAACAGGGAAATGCCGAATATGGCGCATTGCACCTGATCCGCCCTGACCACACACCCGAAGGCCCTGTCGTTCCCACACTGGCCGCCCTGCTGGAACTCTCCTGATGCCGTATTTCACTCTTGATGCTTCCAGCCTTCAGCACTGGCTGACAGATCATGCAGACCTTGCGTTCCGTCTTGGCGGAGATCCGTCAGACTGGACCATCCGCGAAGTCAGTGACGGCAATCTGAATACCGTTTTTCTTGTGGATGGCCCGGTTGGATCACTGTGCTGCAAACAGGCGCTTCCCCATGTGCGCGTGGCACCGGAATGGCCAATGCCACTGGAACGTGCGCTGTATGAAGCCCGCTATATACGCGCGACTGCGGAAGCCGTACGCCCGGCTGCTCCCGAACTGTATTTCTACGATGACGAGATGTTCCTCCTCGTCATGGAATGCCTGACCCCTCATGAGGTTCTGCGCACTGCCCTGATCCGCGATGAAGTGCAGCCGGGATTTTCTACCACTATCGGCCAATATGTGGCCCGCAGCGTTCACGCCACAAGCTGGATCAGTCAGCCCTTTGAGCACGGCTCGAAGTTACTGGCTGATTTCGCCGGCAATACCGCCCTGACCCGAATCACGGTCGATCTGATCCTGACCGATCCGTTCCGCCCCTGCTCACGCAACCCGGCTCCCGAAGCAGCCCTTCTCCCCGACGTAGAAGCCCTGCATACGGATAAGCCCCTCCATCGCGCTGTTGGCAGCCTTCAGGACCGCTTCCTGACCGCACGACAGGCGCTTCTGCATGGAGACCTGCACACAGGCTCCATCATGCAGCACAAAGACGATGTGCGCGTCATTGACGGCGAGTTTGCCACGATGGGCCCGATCGGATTCGACTGTGGACTCTATCTGGGAAATCTGGCCCTGCATGCCTGCGCGGCACCCAACAAGCGCGGCCTGATCGAAGCTGAGATCACGGCTTTCTGGAACAGCTTCACGACAGAACTCCGCACCCTTCTGAAAACAGGCGGCGGCGATGTGTGGGCACTCTCTGATGAAGCCCAGCGTGAAGAACTGCTCGAAAATTTCCTGATCGGCATCCTGCAGGACACAACAGGTTTTTGTGGCCTTGAAATGATCCGCCGCACCATCGGCTTTGCCCAGGTCGCTGATTATACGCTCTGCACCACGCCAGAAAGTCGCACGGAAGCGCGGCGCAAAGCCCTCACGATCGGCCGTCGCCTTATTCTTGAAGCTGCCAATGTGGCAACTCTGGAAAACCTGCTGGCCCTTATGCTTCTTGCATGAGGGCCAATCCAACGCGCCATCACAGATAAGCTTTTTAGAGCCTTTCCAGAGACACCTGACCCTCAATGCACGTCACGACATTCCCGCCAATCCAGATGTCATGACCATCTCTGTTGACGTAAACAGTTCCCTCGCGCCCCAAGACAGTTCCCTGCCGAGCCGTATAGGACGGTGGCGCAATCCCGCTAGTGATGAGCCATTGTGCAATGCCGGCATTCAGGCTGCCGGTAACCGGGTCTTCAAAGCCGGCAGCGGAGAAAGCCCGAACCTCAAAATCGGTCTCGCCACTCTCTACCGGCGCAACAATTCCCACCCGAATACCGGCAATGACTGCAAAGTCTGGCTTCAACGCCAATGCGGCTTCACGATCTTTCAGAAGTATCGCAAGCCAGCCCGGGCCATTATCCACCCAGTGCGCAGCGACAATATCTGCATCTGACAATCCAAGACCCCGCTTGATGCGAACCAGTACATCGCCTTCAACGATACCTGTTCGAATAAGGGGCGGCCCGGCGAAAGCCAGCCTGTCACCGTCTCGCCGGATCCGAACCAGCCCTGCTCCGCATTCCTGAATGATATCCCGCTCTTCTGATAAATCGGTAGAGGCCAACCAGGCGTGACAACTTCCCAGCGTCGGATGCCCTGCAAACGGCAGTTCGCTAAAAGGCGTGAAGATCCGGACGCGGTAATCAGCCTGTGGATTAACAGGACGAAGCAGAAAAGTCGTTTCGCTCAGATTCATCCAGTTGGCAAAAGCCAGCATCTTCTGTTCCGGAAAGCAATCTGCTCCCAGAACAACAGCCAGAGGATTACCTCTGAGCGGTCGGGACGAAAAAACATCAACCTGCCGGAAATAGAATGTCCCTGAAGAGTCCGAAAGGTTTTTATTTAACATTACCACTGATCCGCTTTTCGTTTTTCTTACGCAAGAGAGCGTAGGCACCAAAAATACGAGCGGCAATCACTACAAAAAAAGCCTCGCTCCCGAATAAGGGGGCGAGGCTTGAAGGATCAGGCCGAAGCCAGACCGATCTGTTTGATATCGTGGAACGCCAGATCGGGATTCATCTCAATGGTGCGACGCATCATGAAGGACGAACTGGCGAGGAAAACCGGGTCTCCATCGAGATCATCCGCCATGGACGAGCGGTTCGTCATCATGAACATCTCGATCTTCTCACGATCACCCGTGACCCAGCGCGCCAGGGTAAACGGCGTGCTTTCAAAGCCAATGGACACACCATATTCGCCCTTGAGCCGTGACTGAAGAACGTCAAGCTGAAGCGTTCCCACAACGCCGACGATCGGCGGCAAACCATCCTGCGGACGGAAAAGCTGCACGACACCTTCCTCAGCCAGCTCCACCAGAGCCTGACGCAGCTTCTTGGCCTTCATGGCATCGTCGAGACGGACACGACGCAGGATTTCCGGCGCAAAGTGCGGAACCCCCGTAAAGCGCAGTTCTTCGCTCTCGCTCAGCGTATCACCAATCCGCAGCGTGCCATGGTTCGGAATCCCAACCACGTCCCCGCCAAAAGCTTCCTCAGCCAATTGGCGATCACGGGCAAAGAAGAACTGCGGCGTATGAAGCGCAAACTGCTTGCCGGTACGCACATGCTTGAGACGCATCCCACGTGTCAGACGCCCAGAGCACACACGAGCGAAGGCCATGCGGTCACGATGGTTCGGGTCCATGTTCGCCTGGATCTTGAAGATCAGGGCCGTGACCTGCTCCTCATCGGCCCTGACCTCACGGTTTTCCGTCGGCTGTGCACGCGGTGCAGGACCATAGGCCACAAGCGCATCCAGAAGATCGGTCACGCCGATTTCCTTCATGGCCGAGCCGAAGAACACGGGAGACAGATGCCCCGCATCGAAGGACTCACGATCAAACTCGGGAAGTGCCGCTTCCACCAGCTCAAGATCTTCCCGAAGCTGCACCATGCGCGGATCGGCTTCATCCACCAGATCCTTGGTGTGCACTTCACGGGTGCGGATATCGAACGTCCCGATAAACGTCGCCGCACGACCGATCGGCCATGTCGCAGGTGAGACATCCAGCGCCAAAGAATTGGAAATTTCATCCAGAAGAGCGAAGCAATCCTGCGCCTCACGGTCCATCTTGTTGATGAACGTGATGATCGGAATGTCGCGCAGACGGCAGATTTCGAACAGCTTCCGCGTCCGGTCCTCGATACCCTTTGCGGCGTCGATCACCATGACGGCACAGTCCACAGCCGTCAGGGTTCGGTAAGTATCCTCCGAGAAGTCTTCATGGCCCGGAGTATCAAGCAGGTTGAAGACGCAGTTGCCGTATTCAAACGTCATGACGGACGTCACAACGGAAATGCCACGGTCCCGCTCGATCCCCATCCAGTCAGACTTGGTTCGGCGGCGCTCACCCTTGGCACGCACATTACCCGCAAGCTGAATGGCACCACCCGCACGCAGGATACGTTCCGTCAGGGTCGTCTTACCGGCGTCTGGATGGGAAATGATGGCAAACGTACGCCGACGAGCGATCTCGCGGGTAATTTCAGCGCTCAGCGCCTCTGACATGATGCCTCCGGCAACGTAGAAAAATCCGGGACTGGAGCTTTCGCGACGTCCAGACAGGCACATGGCCTGTTAGCAAATACAGAGGACAGCCCTCATGGAAGCCTTACCCATCGGGAGGCGCAATGTGCAGAAGACCGCTTTTGCCGTCAAGCACTCCCTCACCTGACGGGTCTTTTCCGCAAATTTTCGCTTCTACGAAGCAGAAATCAGTTCACAGTATTCCCATGTGGCGCAATCCCCGTCGTCCCCATCGGGCTGGCTTGGGCATAGGCTTCCCCAAACTGCCCGATCGCACTCCCGGAAACGGGATCATGCATCGCAGGAACCCCGCCTACGCCCGCACGATCTGAACCATTTCCGGAAAATTGACGTTTCAGAAACTGGAACACCTTACCACTGGCCGTCCAGGTCAGAGCGGGTGGCACAATAATTCGAGGTTGAGGCGCTTCTACATACGCACCCGACATGCCCTGCCGGGATGTCACAACATAGCCTTCTGAAACTGGAGGCATGGCAAAAGACGGAGGCACAAAAGTGTCGATACCTTTTGCTTCAGAAGCGGATGTGGAACAGCCCAATATCGCCAGACAGACAGCTTTCAGCATCCATGACCGCATCTTCCGCTCCTGAGGCTCTACCTGCTACTTACCATCTGAAACCCAGATTATGGCCGGTCAGACTTCGAACAACACCCGTCACGGTATCGACGGTTTTTCCGGCTGCGGTTCGTTCCATAACGGGAGGCTTAATCGGACATCTCTGGGACGAGATAATAACTGTCCCGTCCTTGCAACGCACAAGATGGAGCCGGGGCGGCGGCGGAGGGTAATAATGCGTATCGGGCGCCACGAAGGTATTGATCCCACGCGCATCAGCCGGGCAGCAGACGACAGCACAGATCAGAACCACACCCAGCCCAACACGCATCTTCCATCGCCCCTGCTTGCCGCGACACACAAGGCATCACTCAGAAACGTATTGATACATTCACAAGACAGGACAGTTCAATCCTGCGCAGTTTTTTTAATTCTCTGCGTAGCCAAAACAAAAAACGCCGGATGGGAGACCCATCCGGCGTTTTTCGATCGCGTTCTGATCCGGGCCCGAAAGCCCGAAATCCGAATTAGCGGGAGTAGAATTCGACAACCAGGTTCGGTTCCATCTGCACCGGATACGGCACATCGGAGAGAACCGGCGTACGCAGGAACGTACCCTTCATCTGGCGATGATCGACTTCAACGTATTCCGGCGTGTCGCGCTCGCCCGTCTGCACGGAGTCGAGAACGATGGCGAGGTGCTTGGACTTCTCGCGCACTTCGATGACGTCGCCTTCCTTCACGAGGTAGGACGGAATGTTCACCTTCTTGCCGTTAACCGTAACGTGGCCATGGCTGATGAACTGACGTGCTGCGAACGGCGTGATCGCAAACTTCAGACGGTACACAACGGCGTCCAGACGACGCTCCAGCAGACCGATCAGGTTCTCGGAGGTATCACCCTTACGACGGACGGCTTCGTCGTAGTACTTGCGGAACTGCTTCTCGCTGATGTTGCCGTAGTAGCCCTTGAGCTTCTGCTTGGCCATCAGCTGGATGGAGAAGTCAGAAGGCTTCTGCTTACGACGCTGACCATGCTGACCCGGACCGTATTCACGACGGTTCACAGGGGACTTTGCACGGCCCCAAAGGTTTACGCCGAGACGGCGATTGATCTTGTACTTGCTCTCAAGACGCTTTGACATGGGTTAACCCCTGTTCATACATCAGGCCCGCCCCATGCTGTATGGCGAGCCGTTTTGTTGCGCCGGTAGGCCCTTCCCCGAATTGGAAAGGACGGGCGCGCACCCAGAAACCGGAGCCTGCGGGGTACAGAAACCCGCGATGATGGCCCGGCCGGTACGTCCTCGTTTCCGGCAGTGGACCCGCGCCTAACAGGTCTCGAGCTCTTCTGTCAATCAAAGGGCGAGTCTGACCCCTGTTATTTTCTCGCGGCAGATGCTTATAAAGCGCGCAACCCCTCCCGGGGGGTTTGCGCTAACGGTCTGGTACTCCCCTCTGGTCGGGGAGCCATGCCTTTTTGAGTTTGCCCATGAAAATCTATCGCTTCAATCCCAAGGCCGGTCGTATCGGTGAGGGTTCCCTCGAAGGACTGATCCAGTCCCTTGATGCACCGCCGCCGCCCAAGCCGGGTGAAAGCGCCATCAAGCGAGCCTTCAAGAAGTTCGGCCTCGCACAGATGCATATGTCCCATCTCGTGATCGATGACCGCACGATCTATCTGCGCGGCAAGGCCGATTCCGCAAAGGCCCGTGATCAGATGATCCTCACCGCCGGTAACGTCGCAGGTGTGGCCGCTGTCGAAGCCGAGATTCAGGTTCCCCCCGGAACGCCCGATCCAAAGTTCCTGGAAATCAAGACCAGCCAAAACCTGGACGAGGTCGCCGAGAAGCTGCCGGAAGATATTTCGGGCGATGAGCTTCTTGATGCCAATCAACCGCTTGTCACAAGCAAGGATGACATTTATCCGGGCCAGACAATTCGCCTGCCAACGGAGAATTGAACTGACCTGCCCGGACACTTCCGCGTGAAAGTGTCCGGATAGCTTTTCAGGGTCCGGATGGTAGGCGGATTTTCCCCTATTCCGGACCTTTTCCATATGGAATTAATCGAACCAGTCGATGTCGAACGGGTGCGTCCACCCCACGGTGTCGAGCCAGCCATGTTTGCTCTTATGCTGGCAACATTTACGATCGGGACTGGCGAATTCGCCATTATGGGCCTTCTGCCCGAATTCTCCCATTCCCTGGGTATTTCCATTTCCCGTGCCAGTTCCGTCATTTCAGCCTATGCGCTGGGTGTCGTGGTCGGAGCGCCCCTCATCGCAGTTGCTGGCGCAAAACTCCCCCGTCGCACACTCCTGCTGGCCATGCTTGTGCTTTTCCTTATGGGAAATATCGGCACAATCCTGATGCCGAACCTTCTTGACATTGAAGTCATGCGCTTCATCACCGGGCTTCCACATGGTGCATTTTTCGGCGTGTCAGCACTCGTCGGCGCCTCCATGGTTGAGCGCGCAAGAAGAGGCCGCGCGGTCGGACGCGTTCTGTCCGGCATCATGTTCTCCACTGTAGTGGGATCGCCCCTGTCCACCTACGCCGCCAACCACCTTGGCTGGAGAGCCGCATATGGCGCAATTTCCGTCCTCGGACTGCTGTGTTTTCTGGCCCTCTGGTATTTTTCCCCCCGTGACAAACCCCACCCGGATGCCAATGCACTCGCTGAACTCGGTGCCTTCAAACGCCCTCAGGTTGTGCTAACCCTTCTAACAAGCGCCATTGGCTTTGGCGGCCTTTTCGAGGTCTATACCTTCCTCACCACAGCGTTGTCGGACGTCACACACCTGCCAGACTGGGCCGTGGCGCTCTATCAGATCGTGTGGGGCCTGGGCATGGTCGCGGGTAATTCGTTCGGTGGGGCGATGGCGGACCGGAACATCAACCGGACGATCCTGTTTTCCCTCGCTGCCAGTTGCGTCTTCATGCTTGGCTTCTGGCTATTGCTGCCGTCCCCCATCGCCATGCTGCTGATCACTTTCCTGATCCCAGCCACGCTGATCGGCATTTCCCCCGCTATCCAGACCCATCTGATGGAAGTTGCCGGAGACGCCCAGACACTGGCGGCCTCCCTGAACAACTCGGCCTTCAACATCGCCAACGCCGCAGGCACATGGCTGGGCGCTTTTCTGGTCAGTTCAGGACTTGGTCTGGCATCAATCGGCTGGGGATCGGCCCTTCTCTCCGCAGGTGGGCTCCTCGCCTATCTGATTACGATGGCACAGGCTCGGCTCTCCGCATCACGCTGAAAAGCCGGAACCCAAGAGCAACAGAACTGACCGTCAGGGCTGTCGCCATGCCAATCCAGAGGCCTTCCGCCCCCCAGTGCTGCTGGAAGGCCAACCACCCACCAAAAACAAGTCCGATCAGTCCGTAGTTCGAAACGGCAATCACCATCGGCCAGACCGTATCGCCACAGCCTCTTAAAGCGCCGCTAAAGACAACCTGAAGGCCGTCCACAATCTGGTAGATCCCGGCAATCTTCATCAGGGTGATGACAAGCGCAGCCGTTGCCGGATCAGGGGCGTGACCGGTGAAATACAGACTGACGATCTTTTCCGGCCAGATCAGCAGCAGTGCCGAAGACAGCACGGACCAGGCCAGCACAATCCAGATCCCGGTCCAGGCCGCACGACGGCTCTGATCCATCCGCCCTGCCCCGCGCCAGTACGCTACGCGGACATTCGTTGACTGACCGATCGCCAGACACACCATGAACAGCAGCGCACTGACATTCACCGCAACCTGATGCGCTGCCAGACTCTGCGTTCCCAACTGTCCCGCCCGAAGACTGGTGATCTGGAACATCAGAATTTCAGCCGCAGCCCCCATCATCATCGGCAGACCAAGCTTCAGAAGCTCTTTCATGACCGGCCAGTGTACAGCCGCTGGCTTCATGACAGCCCGCACACGCGGATGCATCAGGCACAGACCCGTCAGGGCAAAGCTGATCGCCCAACCGGTCAGCGTCGTCGCTGTCGCAGAACCAAACAGTCCCATGGCTGGCAACCCGAACCAGCCATGAATCAGCGCCGCATTCGTAATGCCGTTGCAGATCGCCATGGCCGGCATGATCCACAGTAGAAGCGTTTCCGCCCCAAGCGATGGAAGCGCCACACGCAACACACCGATCACCGCAAGATCCGGCAACAGCGACAGCAGCAGAATATGAATGAAGCGGCTGCCCTGCGTCACCACATCGCTTGGTTCGGCGAGCCACGCAAAGAGTGGCTGCACGAACCACAGCAGCAAAGCACAGGGAACGAAGATCAAAAGCGCCAGAAGGAACGTCGCGCTCATCACGCTACGCCCGTCATGGGACTCCCGCCCATGATCTTCCGCACCCCGTCCATGCGACAGCAGCACACCCGCGCCACCCAGAATGGTCTGGCACGTCACCATGGTGGTAAAGAAAAAGGTATTGGCCAGACCGCCAACCGCGACTTCCGCAACACCCAGACCACCCAACAGAATGGTGTCCGTCACGCCCATCGACATTTCGGAGAGCTGCGACAGGGCCAGCGGCAGGGCGACCCGCAGAAGGGCAAGAGCATGTCCGCGGGGAGAAGTAGGATCGTTGAAGGTGCTACGCATAAGTCTCCCTATCGCAGGCCAGATCATGCAGACAAGAGTAACAAAGCCTGTTGCACCAAAACGGCTGCTGGCGCATTGATCGCCTCTATGGCCGATCCCGTTCCTCACGTGCTCCGTCTGCACGACACCCACGCGCGCGAAAAGCGACAGTTCACACCACTCGATCCGCAGAACGTCCGGGTCTATTTCTGTGGTCCCACCGTCTATGACCGCGCCCATCTGGGCAATCTGCGCGCCATGATGTGCGCGGATATCCTCGTGCGGCTGCTGCGCGTCCTGTACCCACAGGTCACCTATGCGCGAAACGTCACGGACGTGGACGACAAGATCACCGCGCGCGCCAGAGAGAACGGCGAAGACATTTCAGCCCTGACCGCCCGGACAACCGAAGCCTTTCATGAAGATTTGGCGTCACTGGGCATTCTGCCGCCGGACATCGAGCCACGGGCCACACATCATATTCCCGAAATGCTGGAAATGATCGACCGCCTGATCGAAAACGGCCATGCCTACGAGGCCGAAGGGCACGTCCTGTTCGCTGTCCGGAACTTCCCGTCTTATGGCGAACTCTCCGGCCGCTCGCTGGATGACATGATCGCTGGCGCCCGCGTCGAGGTTGCGCCCTATAAGCGTGATCCGGGCGATTTCGTGCTCTGGAAGCCGTCCACCCCGGATCAGCCCGGCTGGGACAGCTCCTATGGCCGCGGCCGCCCCGGCTGGCATATCGAATGCTCGGCCATGTCTCACCGTTATCTGGGCGAGAGCTTCGATATTCATGGCGGTGGCGACGACCTGCTGTTCCCGCATCATGAAAACGAGCGTGCGCAGTCCCTGTGCTGCTATCCGGGGAGCAAGTTTGCCACGCACTGGCTCCATAACGGCATGCTGCTCTCCAACGGGGAAAAGATGTCCAAGTCTCTGGGCAATTTCTTCACCATCCGGGAAGTTCTGGAAAAATCCCCAGCGGAACCGCTGCGCCTTCTTTATCTGGGCGCGCATTACCGTTCGACGCTGGATTTCACATGGGACAAGCTGGAAGAAGCACGCCGCATTCTGGATCGTCTCTACCGCGCGCTTGAGCGTGGAGATGCGCAACAGGGCGCAGACGTTCCGGCAACCGTGCTGGATGCGCTGTGTGATGACCTGAACACACCGCTCGCCATCGCAGCCCTTCACCCGCTGGCAGACGCTGCCATGCAGGGCGATCAGAAAGCCGCATCCGGTCTCCTGGCCGCTGGCAGGCAGCTTGGCCTGTTTCAGGTCTCCCCGGCCGAATGGTTCCGCTCAGGCGTTGATGCGTCCGCTATCGAAGCGATGATCGAGGAACGTCTGGCAGCCCGCAAGGCCCGCAACTTTGCCCGCGCGGATGAAATCCGGAACCAGCTTGCCGCAGACGGCATCACGCTGGAAGACGGCCCCGGCGGCACCACATGGCGGAAGGCATAATCTCATGACCGGACGTGATGGTGGCGCCGATCTGGAACCGATCGGCGAATTTGATCCCGTTGTCATTCTCGTGCGCCCGCAGCTTGCCGAAAATATCGGCACGACTGCCCGGGCCATGGCGAATGGCGGACTGTTCCATCTGCGCATTGTCGCACCACGGGACGGCTGGCCGCAGGAACGCGCCTGGCCTGCCTCTTCCGGTGCCCATCGCATCCTCGACAACGCGCAGGTCTTCGAGACGGTGGATGACGCCGTAGCCGACCTGCACCGCGTCTTCGCGACCTGCCCCCGTCCCCGCCATGTCGTGAAGCCAGTTATGACAGCCCGCGGCGCTGCTGCGGAACTTCGGGTAGCTTCCACACGCGGTCTGCGCACCGGCATCCTGTTCGGGCCGGAACGTGCTGGCCTTGACGTTGAAGACATGGCCCGCGCCGATACGCTGGTGCGCTATCCGCTCAACCCGAAGTTCATGTCCCTCAACCTCGCACAGGCCGTGCTGGTCATGGCCTATGAATGGTACCTGACCGAAGACATGACGCCCCCGCGTGACCTCATGACCAATGAGACGCATGTGGCCACCAAGGGCGAGCTGGAAAACTTCATGTCCCATCTGCTGCGGGAACTGGATGACTGTGGCTTCCTGCGTAACGAGCAGAAGAAACCGGGCATGATCCGCAATCTGCGGCATTTCTTCACACGGGGCGAAGTCACCGAGCAGGAACTTCGCACTCTTCACGGCGTGGTCAGCGAGTTGGTCAGCGCCAGAAAGGCGAGACGGTAAGACCATGATTCACTGGCGACACAGGCATCGGATGCATCCACGGCCTGAGGCGCTGGTGGCGGAAACGGCCAACCGCATCCGGGCACATGTTCTGGAAGAAAACGGCCGGGGCGACATTATCCGCACGGGCCTGAAAGACGGCTCCCTCGGGGATCTCTATCACCATCTGATGACCATGACATGGGGGGCGTTCTTCTGGGCGTCCCTCGCTCTGTATATGGGCATCAATATCGGATTTGCCTGCCTTTATTACATGATCCCCGGCAGCGTCAGCGGCGTCCCGCACGGGGATTTCCTTGATGACGTGTTCTTCAGCGTCCAGACGATCTCGACTGTCGGATACGGCACCATGGCCCCGGTCGGACGCCTGACCAACACCATTGTGTCCTTTGAAGTGCTCGCCGGGATGATGCTCAATGCCCTGGCAACCGGGCTTGTCTTCGCACGCTTCTCCCGCCCCAGGGCCCGTATCCTGTTCAGCCATGTCGCCGTCGTATCCTACGATGATCTGATCCCGACCCTGACCATCCGCATTGCCAACCGTCGCCGCACGCTCATCCTGTCTGCCAATGTGGAAATGACCCTGACACGTCTGATGCCGGATGATCATGAGCGACTGGTGCGCCGCTTCGACAGGCTGACGCTGATCCAGTCCCATGTGCCGATCTTTCGGATCAGCCTGAACGCCACACACATGATCGACAGTACCAGCCCGCTTTACGGCCTGTCAGCGGAAACCCTGATCGAGCAGAATGCGGAAATCATCATCACGATGGACGGGACGGACGAAATTTCCTCCCAGACACTCTTCGCACGCCATGCTTACGAGATCGGCCATGTGAAACACGGATACCGTTTCTCGGACATGATCCATCACCGCCCCGACGGCAGGGTCGAGGTCGACTTCACTCGGTTCCACACCACCGAGCATGGGGACCACGAACCCATTGATCCGTCCACCGCGCATGAAAGGCACTACCGGCATGACTGACAGCCAGCACAGCTTTGGAAAAAACAACCTGACGGCAACGGTTTCGGCCCATGGTGCAGAACTGATCTCCCTGCGCACCGCATCCGGGCAAGATCTGCTCTGGAACGCTGGCCCCGCCTGGAAACGCCACTCACCCGTTCTGTTTCCCATCATTGGAAAACCACTGGAAGACACAACACTGAACGGCCGGCCCGTTACGCTGCCCCAGCATGGCTTCGCCCGTGACATGACTTTCCGCTGGCTAGAACGGACAGAAGCCGGCTGTGTTCTTGAGCTGGAAAATACGCCCGAGACATGGCAGCTCTTCCCGGCTGCGTTTCGCCTGCATCTTATCTACCGGATGGAAGAAACCGGCCTGCATGTCGGCTATGTTCTGACCAACCCGTCCGAAGACGCCACATTGCATGCCTCGCTGGGTGCACATCCCGCCTTCATGTGGCCTCTGAAACCCGACACCGGCCGAGACGCTCACCGCCTCACATTTGAAGTGAATGAAGCCGATCATATCCGGCGCATCAGCCCGGACGGCCTGCTTCCGGAGGCCGTTCCGTCCCCAATCCATGAACGGGTCCTTCCGCTGGAAGACAGCCTGTTCGAAGACGATGCCATCATCATGCTGGATGCCCGCAGCAAGGCTGTCGATTTCACTGGCCCGGACGGAAGCGGCCTACGGGTGCGCTGGGATGGTTTCAGGGATCTTGGAATCTGGACCAAGCCAAGTGCCGGCTTTCTGTGCATCGAACCTTGGTACGGCTACGCCACACCCGTTGGTTTCGCCGGAGATTTTTCGGAAAAGCCGGGCCTGCTACATTTACAGCCCGGCGAAAGCTGGGAAGCTTTCTGGAGCGTCGAGCCAGTCTAAGGTTCGACATTGGGAACGCCCGCATCAACGGGCATTCCCATCCTAAAATCACGCGCCGATTGCGTCCTGAAGACGTGACACCGTCCGCGCATGGCCCATCAGGCCCAGCAGCACATGCAGTTCCGGCCCGTTATCCTCACCCGTCAGCGCCAGACGGAGCGGCATGAACAGGGTCTTCCCCTTACGGCCAGACTTTTCCTTCAACGCTGTCGTCCAGTCCTTCCAGGTGTCTTCGCCCCATGGCTCGGCTGGTAGCGTCTCAAGCGCCTGCTTCAGGAATTCACGGTCTTCCGGCTGTGACGGCGGAACAATCGTGCCTTGCGTCACGTCCCACCAATGCGGGATTTCAGCCGTCAGATCGACATTACCACGCACTGCATTCCAGAATTCTTCCGTCGCTTCAGCGGGAAGATGCTCCTTCGCCACCGAGAACGGCAGGTTGTGCAGAGCCTTGCGGTTCAGGGCAAGCAACTGACGCATATCGAAGCGCGCCGCAGACTTGGAGACATGCGAGATCTCGTAAGCCGCAATGGCTTCTTCCATCGTCATGACTTCCGGATCATCGGACGTCCCAACGCGTGCCAGATATGACACGATGGACATTGGCTCGATACCGTCCTGACGAAGCGACTTCAGACCCAGCGCATCGAAACGCTTGGACAGCTTCCCGCCATCAGAATCCAGCAGCAGTGGCAGATGCGCAAACGTAAAGCGATCCGGCTTTGCACCCAAAGCTTCAGCAATGTCGATCTGGACACCCGTGTTCGTCACATGATCTTCGCCGCGGACGATATGCGTGATGCCCATTTCCAGATCATCAACGACAGAGGCCAGCGTGTAGAGGATCGTACCATCTGCACGGATCAGGACCGGATCAGAAATCGCCGTCAGCTTGACGGAGCAATCGTCCATGACGAGATCCTGCCACTTGCGACTGCCATCCGTCAGCTTGAAGCGCCAGTGTGGTGTCTTGCCGTTGGCTTCCGCACGGGCCCGCTGGTCCGGCGTCAGCTTCAGCATGGCACGATCATAGATCGGCGCCTTGCCAGCCCGGATCCGCATCTCACGCTTGGCATTCAGTTCGTATTCGGTCTCGAAGCACGGATACAGTCGGCCGGACGCTTTCAGTTTATCGATCGCAGCAGCGTAACGCTCCATCCGCGAGGACTGACGGGCCTCTTCATCCCAATCCAGCCCAAGCCATGCAAGATCCTTGCGGATGGCATCTTCATATTCAGGCTTGCTCCGTGCGACATCCGTATCATCGATGCGCAGCAGGAACTTCCCACCATGGCGGCGGGCGAACAGGAAGTTGGCAACGGCCTGACGAGCATTGCCAACATGAAGGTAGCCCGTAGGCGAAGGGGCGAAGCGCAGTTTCATGCCGCCTTAATGCCGCATGATCGCGCATCATGCCAGATGCTTGAGATCCCTTCCCTGTGACAGACAGGCAGCACTGCAAAAGGTGCTTTCGCGTTTCAAATAAAACCCGCCCGCCATCATGATACAACGTAGCAGATAACTGGAATACTTCCGGTTCCATCGCACCAGAAAAAGAAACGTTTTTTCGTTCAGTCCAATCTGTTGTAAAGATGTCAGGAATAGGCCCTCACGACTGATACTTTCTTCTACCGTCAGAGTGATGATCCGTTTTTTGATTTCAGAGGACTCTTGATGAAAAAACTTCTCATTCCGGCGATTCTGGTCATCGGGCTCATCATCTTGATGGGATCGAACTACAATCGCTTCATGGGCGCAGACCAGCGCGTTCAGGAACAGATGGGCCAGCTTCAGAATGAAGTACAGCGCCAGTCAGACCTGATTCCCAATCTGGTCAATACGGTCAAAGGCTATGCCACACACGAGCATGACACCCTGACCGACTATGCTGCCGCCCGTTCCGGTGAAACGCCGCTGAACCGCATTGACCCACGGTCGGTCAGTGACGAGGCTCTTCAGAAGAAGATCCTGGATGCCCAGACGCGCAACGCACAGGAAATCAAGGCCATCACCGCCGTTGCCGAACAGTCTCCGCAGCTTCAGGCCAACCAGAACTTCTCAAGCCTGATGGTGCAGCTCGAAGGCACGCAGAACCGCATCACCGTGGCCCGCCAGCGTCTTCAGCAGGCCATCCTGTCCTACAACCAGACGGTCATGCACTTCCCCGGCAATCTTCTGGCTGGTGTGATGGGCTATCACCAGCGCGTCTACTATGAAGCCTCACCGGCTGCCCAGACCCCGCCCGTCGTCGACTTCTCAAAACACTGACCTGACAGAACACCATGCAGACTGTGCTGATCATGATCCGTCCACTGCTCACGCGCATTCTGCATCCTGCGTTCTGTGCGCTCGGCCTGCTGTGCTTTTCCCTGACTGGCACAGCAGGAGCGGCCCCACTAACCCAGCTTGTTACTGATCCGCACAATGCCCTCTCAGACGCGGAACGGGACCAACTGGTCGAGAAACTCACGACCCTTCGTGAAACGCTCCCGAGCCATCCGCATATCCTGATCGACCTTCCCGGCCATGTGGATGACATCGACCAGCATGCCAATGAGACCTTCCATGCGTCCGGCATCGGACAGAAAGGGCAGGACAACGGTCTGCTGATCGTCCTGGACATTCCAGATACACAGTCCCGCATTGAAGTCGGATATGGCTTTGAAGGAGATCTCACCGATCTTCAGACACATACCATCCTTGTTGCTGCGCGACCCGACCTGAAAGCCGGACACTATGCTGCCGCGCTGAACGGCATGGTCGACGCCATTGGTGAAACCCTTCGCAAGAGCGACACCACGGTACAGGAGACAGCAGCGCCTGACGAAGCCGTCTCCTTTTCCAGCACGGACATGCTTCTTGGCGGTGGTGGACTGCTTCTTTTCCTGGCCGGAACTGTCCTGACGATCCGCGCGCAACGCCGCCAGAGCCGAGGCGAGCCCCTTTCCGGGCTGGATCGTTTTCTCGTTAATGTTCCATGGGATGTTCTGCTGAACCTGCTCATCAACATCCTCTCGGCGGCGGCCCGCAGCAATTCGCGGGGAGGCAATAATTCCGGGAACAGGAACAACTACAGATCCGGCGGGGGCGATTCCGGCGGGGGTGGCTCGAAGGACAAGTGGTAACAGTCATTCCGACTTAGGGCCGTCCTGGCCGGAACCTTGCCTTAATCCGTTTCCCTCCTATTGTGATCTCAGAACGCTTCAACACTTTGTAAAGAAGATCTGAGAGCCTTGCAGAATCCTCAACCCGTTGCAGCGACGCTGACCAGTGCCTCTGTTTTCCTTGTCGCGACACTGGATGAAACTCTTTCCGATGGCACGCAGATCCGCGAGCTGCTCGGAGACATGTCCTCGCTGGTTCGGGGCGTAGGCTTTCGCATTCCCGATGGACGCCTCTCCTGCGTAACGGGCATTGGCGCAGACGCATGGACGCGGCTTTTCGGCACGCCCATGCCCAAGGATCTTCACCCGTTCGAAGCCATCAGCGGCGTTCATGAGGCCCCCTCCACGCCGGGCGACATGCTGTTCCATATCCGTGCTGCACGCATGGACCTGTGCTTCGAACTGGCTGCTACGATTGCGTCCAGACTGGAAGGTGCAGGCAAGATCATCGATGAAGTTCACGGCTTCAAATATTTCGATGAACGCGACCTGCTGGGCTTTGTGGATGGAACGGAAAACCCATCCGGTCAGGCGGCACTCGACTGCACACTGATTGGCGACGAAGACCCGGATTTTGCGGGTGGCAGCTACGTCATCATCCAGAAATACCTGCATGATCTGAAGAAATGGAACGCCATTCCGACGGAAGTGCAGGAGCACATCATTGGCCGCAAGAAGCTCTCGGATATCGAACTGCGTGAAGCCGACAAGCCCAGCTACGCCCATAACGTTCTGACCAACATTGAAGAAAACGGCGAGCAACTTCAGATCGTGCGTGACAACATGCCGTTCGGCGAAGTCGGCAAGGGTGAATACGGCACGTACTTCATTGGATACGCCAAATCCCCGTCCCGTATCGAACAGATGCTCCGTAACATGTTCATCGGAAAGCCGGTTGGCAATTACGATCGCATTCTGGACGTCAGCCGTGCCGTCACTGGCAATCTCTTCTTCATTCCCACGGCGGACTTTCTGGATAACGCTCCCGACCTGCCTGCCCCGCCAGCGGAACAGGCCCCTGCTCCAGCCCAGGGCGCCACAGCATCAAAACCATCCGGCTCACTGGGTATTGGTTCGTTGAAAGAGGATCACTGAAATGAACAATTTTCACCGTCATCTCGCCCCGATTTCAACCGCCGCATGGGCGCAGATCGAGGACGAAGCCTCCCGCACCCTTCGCCGTCATCTGGCGGGCCGCCGCATCGTGGACACATCCGAACCCAAGGGCGAAAAATTCTCAGCCGTTGAAACGGGTCGCATGATCAGCATTGAAGCTCCAAACGACGGGATCAGCGCGTCCCTGCGTCAGGTCCTTCCCGTTGTCGAACTGCGCGTCCCTTTCACGCTTTCGCGCGCTGAAATCGATGCTGTGGACAGAGGGTCAGAAGATTCCGACTGGCAGCCCGTCAAGGATGCCGCCCAGAAAATCGCATTCGCTGAAGACCGCGCCATTTTCAACGGCTACGCCCCGGCTGGCATTAAAGGTATCCGCGAAGCGACGTCCAACACGCCTCTGACACTTCCAGCCAGCATTCAGGATTACTCACACATCATCGCAGATGCGTTGAATGAGCTACGCCTGGCTGGCGTCAATGGTCCGTATTCGATCGTTCTCGGCGCCAAGGCCTATCAGGCCGTCAGCGGTGGCGATGATGACGGGTATCCGATCCGCAGACATCTCGAGAGCATGATTGACGGCAAGATCATCTGGGCTCCGGCCATTGAAGGCGCATTTGTTGTCACAACGCGCGGCGGTGATCTGGTGCTCGATATCGGGCAGGATTTCTCGATCGGCTATCTTGGCCATACTGCCGAGACGGTGGAGCTTTACATTCAGGAAAGCTTCACCTTTCGCGTTCTGACGAGTGAAGCCACAGTCGCCATCAACCTGGCCTGAGCCGTCCGAAAAAACATCTCATACAAAAAAGGCCTTTCCCGGAAGAGAAAGGCCTTTTCCATGAGAAACGGGGAAAGCTTTACCGCCCGATATCCCGCAGACGATAACCATGGTTGAGGCGACTTTCGATCGTCTCCAGAGAAACACCCTTCGTCTCAGGCACGAACAGCAGCGTCACGATGATGAACAGGGCGTTCAGACCGGCATAGAGCCAGAATGTGTTCGAAGAGCCGAGCGTGTTCAGCAGGCCGAGGAAGGTAGCACCGACAATGATGTTCGTTCCCCAGTTGGTTACGGTCGAGCAGGTAATGCCGAAGTCACGCCCCTGAAGAGGCTGCACTTCCGCACACAGGATCCAGATCAGCGGCCCAGCGGAGAAGGCAAAGCCCGCGATGAAGCAAAGCAGAACCGAAATTGCGAGGTAATGCGTCAGAGAGCTTGCATGATCACCCATTCCCATCAGCATGGCCAGAATTCCGAGCCCGGCAGCCATGATGGCAAATCCGGCGATCAGCATCGGGCGGCGCCCCCAGCGATCAGCAAAGGCAATGGCGATGAAGGTCGCAAGGCAGTTTACCAGACCAACCGTTGCCGTTCCCCACATCTGACCGTCCTGGCCAAAGCCTACTTCCGCGAAAATCCGCGGAGCGTAGTACATGACCACGTTGATGCCCGTGAACTGCTGCACAACCTGCAAACCAATTCCCAGCATCACAGACCGGCGGAAGTTCGGGTTTTCCAGGAACATGGCCAGACCGCGCTGCTTGGCCTGTGAGTTCAACTGTTCACGAATACCCTGAATTTCTGCATAAGCATGCTGCTGGGTGTGCCGAAGCGTGCTGAGCGTCTTCAGGGCTTCCTCATCCCGGCCGCGCAGCATGAGCCAACGCGGGCTGTCGGGCAGAAACAGCGATCCGATCAAAAACAGCGCACCGGGAACACCTACAATCCCGAGCATCCAGCGCCATGATCCACTGTAAGACAGGATCGCGTTGGACACGAACGCCAGAAGAATGCCTGTGGTAATCATCAACTGATACAGCGAAATCAAGCTGCCACGACGGCTCTCATCCGCGATTTCGGAAATATAGAGCGGAGCGACAAAGCTCGCGATGCCGATTGCCAACCCAAGAATGGCGCGGCCGATGATGAGAACACCTACCGAATGTGCAATGGCGCAAATGATGGCCCCTACGACGAACATTGCAGCGCTATACGTCAGGGACTTACGACGCCCGAGCGCGTAGGACATACGCCCTGCGAGAAGAGCCCCGACGGTCGCACCAGCCATCATGGACGACACAATCCATGACAGCTCGAAATCGGAAGCCTGAAATTCGGTCTTGATGAAGCCCAGAGCACCGGAGATCACACCGATATCCAGACCAAACATCAGCCCTGCGATGGCGGCCAGCGCGACGGCCAGCATCATACGGCCTACCATCGGGGGGCGTGCAGCAACAGGCTGAGCGTGAAGTGTTGCGTCACTCATGAAAAGGAACTCCGGCACCCATGCAGGACATGCCGCTGAAAGGAGAAAACAGCACCATCGTCATGCGACGAACGGTTCATTTGCCCCATATATAACATTACATAAGTTATATCATCATACTTTTATGTGATTTATGAGATTTACGTAACCGGAAACCGCACCTCTCCCGATGACAATGCCAACGAAACGCTCTCGAATGGCGACCTGGCTCGGAACCCGGGGAAAAGAAAAACGCAACTTTATGACACGACAGGCAGTTATGACCGGACTGAAACATTCAGAAGAAGGACATGCCAGCATGACCAACAACCGCAAATCCACGTTCGCCCGCCTGATGCTCGTTTCTGCTCTGCTGACGGGAACGGCTGTCTCCCTGTCCGCCTGCAACACGACCCGCGGCGCTGGCCAGGACGTCAGCGCCGTAGGCCATGCAACGTCCAACGCTGCTACGGATGCACAGCGTGGCATCGCCAATGCGACTGGTGCATCCACGCACTGAAGACGTCCTTCAGGATCGTCGAAAAAGCCCGCCTTCCTGACGGAGGCGGGCTTTTTTTATGCGTTACACAAGTTCCATGGTCCGAACATCAATCATCCCAAGATCCGTGATCTTGAGATGAGGGATAACCGGCAAAGGCAGAAAGGCCAGTTGCAGGAAGGGCTCTTCCAGCGACACACCCAGATCCTTTGAGGCCTTGCGCAGAACGATCAGGTCGTCCCGAACCTGCTCGAAAGGTGCATCACTCATCAGGCCAGCCACAGGCAACCGCAGTTCAGCAATAATCTGCCCGTTGCGGACTGCAACAAAGCCGCCACCCGTTTCTTCAAGCCGGTTCACGGCAACAGCCATATCGGCGTCATTGGTGCCCACAACGCAGATGTTGTGACTGTCATGCCCCACGGAAGACGCCAGAGCCCCATGTTTGAGGCCAAACCCCTTCACGAAACCACGCCCGATATTGTCATTATGTCCGTGACGCGCAACAACGCAGACCTTCGCAACATCAGCGGCAGGATCAGACAAAACCTGACCACCGGCCTCTGGCAAATTGAGCCGCAGATATTCCGTAATGATCTGCCCCGGAATAATGCCCATCACGGGACGATCCACGCCAGAACCGTGAATTTCCATATCTTCAGCCGTCACTGCACCGGGAAGCTTCACGCTTCCAAGCCCAACCAGCGGGATAACATCACGTTGTGCGAACAGATCGTCACTTACCAGTCGTCCCGCAGAGATCACGTCTGAGACCAGACATTTTTCCAGATCATCCAACAGCACAATATCCGCCCGCTTGCCCGGGGCTATCTGCCCACGATCCCGCAGCCCGAACGCATTGGCGGCTGAGAGAGACGCAGCGCGATAGGCGGCCAGAGGTTCAACGCCAAGCTCGATCGCCCGGCGGATCAGGAAGTCCAGATGCCCTTCATGCGCGATTTCCAGCGGGTTACGGTCATCCGTGCAGAATGCGAAGAACGGGGATGTCGCCACGTTCAAAAGCGGAACCAGAGCTTCCAGATCCTTGCAGACGGACCCTTCCCGGATCAGCACCGTCATGCCTTTGCGGACTTTTTCCAAAGCTTCCGCAGCAGCCGTTGCTTCATGATCTGTGGAAATGCCTGCTGCAAGATACCCGTTCAGGGCCTTGCCGCGCATCAAGGGGGCATGACCATCAATATGGCCGCCAGCAAAAGCCGCCAGCTTGTCCAGACATCCCGGATCGCCGTTCAGAACTCCCGGAATATTCATGAATTCCGCAAGCCCGATCACTTTCGGATGGTCGCGATAAGCCACAAGATCGGCGGCATCCAGCGTTGCACCTGATGTTTCCATCGGTGTTGCCGGAACACAACTCGACAGATTGACCCGCAGATCCATCACCGTTCGTTCTGCGGATGCCAGAAAGTAGTCGAAAGCCGCATGTCCCAGCACATTGGCCATCTCGTGCGGATCACAAATGGCTGTCGTCACACCATGAGGCAGCACACAACGGTCAAACTCGAAGGGTGTGACGAGCGACGATTCAACGTGCAGATGCGTGTCGATAAAACCCGGAACGGCAATACGCCCCTTGCCGTCGATCGTGACGCGCCCCTCATAGTCACCGTAGGTTCCGACAATCCGGTCTCCACAGATTGCGATATCTGTCGGAACAAGTTCACCCGTCACAAGATCGAACAGGCGGACGTTCCGGATCACCAGATCGGCCGGTTCACGCCCCTGTCCCTGGGCCACCCGGCGCTGGATTGCGTTCTGCATTTTCAAAACCTCCGAACGTCAGCAGTGACCACTTATAGCGCGCAGATGCTCGGGCACTCAAAGCACACTTTCCAACGACATTTTGTTGCGGAAATATCATGATTATTTATGTCATAGCGTTTCAACTCTCGGAGTGTTGAAGAATGTGACAAAGCATGGTTTTTGCCTCTCGCTTTATTTCACTATCCGAGAAAGACCATCTTCCTAATGCGCCTTGCACGCCTGCTTTCAACGTCCGCGCTTATTGCCCTGGGGACCGCCTCTGCGCTGGCGGCAACCACCCCTTCAGCACCGGATCATAAACCAGTCCGCCATCCTACGGCTGCCTCAGCACCGTCCATGATGGGTAATACAGCGCCGACAGATGAGGTGCATGAAGAACACGTCGCCGTCAGCGGGCATCGCAAGTATTTTGACGGCGTTACACGCCGGGACGTTGGTGGCGGCCTGATGCAGAAGCAGGATGCTGCAAAATCCGTCTCCAGTGTGTCCCGCGATTTCATTGAGAAGCAGGCTCCGGGTCAGGACCCGATGCAGCTCATCGCCCTGCTTCCGGGTGCAAACGTATCCTCTTCCGACCCGGCTGGCCTGACGGGAAGTCACATGAGCGCCCGTGGTCTCGATCAGACGCAGATGGGCTTTACGCTTGAAGGTTTCCCGATCAACGATGTCGGCTCCTTCCAGACATATTCCCAGGAAATCGTGGATTCCGAGAACCTCCAGAAGGTCAATCTGGCCCAGGGTTCTGCGGATCTGGACAGCCCGCATCTGAGCGCAACGGGCGGTGTGGTCGACATGTACATGATCGATCCGAAGATGAAGGCCGGTGGCGCCTTCGACGTCTCCTACGGGTCCTATGACTACACCCGTGGCTTCCTGCGCCTCGACACCGGCAAGATCGGCCACACGAACCTGCGCGCCTATTTTTCCGGTTCCTACGCAACGGAAGATGCCGTTCACAGTGAAGCGACGAACCGTAAGCTGCACGCCGAAGGCAAGATCGTGAATGACTGGGGCGACGGAAACCGCGTCTCTCTCGCGATCGTGGGCAACCGTCTCTACAATTACCTGAACCGTTCCGTGAACATGGCCTCCTGGAACGAATACGGGCTGGGCGTGAAGGACAAATACGTGGCCTCCTGCTCGGCTGGTGCAACCTGCACACGCCCGAATGGCACCACGTTCAAGAACAACACCACGGCCACGATTTCCAACACCGTCTATAACGGCGTGTACAAGGACCCGACAGGCCAGACCACGAAGAGCGATGCGGACTATTACAAGTTCCATCAGAACCCGTTCACCAACATCTATGTCAGTGCACCGTCCACCTTCAAGCTAACGGATCACCTGACGCTGACGGAAACGCCTTACTTCTGGTACGGTAGCGGTAGCGGCGGTGGTGCCTACTCCGTCCCCACAAGCTACGGCGCGACAAGCATGAGCGGCACGCTTGAAGGCAAGACCGTTGCCAAGGGCAGCCTGCTCTATGAACCATCCATCACGACAACCTATCGTCCGGGTGCCGTTACGAAGCTGACGCTGACCACAGGCGTCAACCGCCTCATGGTCGGTTACTGGTTCGAATATTCCAAGCAGATCCAGAGCGGGCCTGCCACGGGCATTGGCGCAGATGGAACGCCATGGAGCGTCTGGGGCCAGGCGGCAAACTACGTTTTTGATAACGGCCAGACCTATCAGTATCGCTCCAACCTGACGCAGACCCGCGTGCATACGATGTTCATCGGTGACAGCCTGTCCCTGTTGAACAACAAGCTCACGATCGAGGGCGGCCTGAAATACGCCATCGTCACCCGTGATGCGCACAATATGCTGCCGAACACATCCACCGGTCCGTATATCAACAAGACCTATTACGAACCGCTGCCAACGGCTTCCATCCGCTATCAGATCAACCCGGAAAACCAGATCTTCATCTCTGGTGCGACCAACTTCCGGATGCCAACAAACTACGCCCTCTTTGATGCCGGCACCTATTATTCCGTCAAGGCGCCCCATCAGGCCAGCAGCGGCTATGGCACGCGCGGAACGTCAAACCTCAACCCTGAAATCTCCATTTCGGAAGAGGCCGGCTGGCGTTACACGGGATCGGACATCATGGCGTCCATCACATACTTCCATTACAACTTCACGAACCGCTTCTTCTCGCAGAGCGAGTGCGCGGATGATGCCTGCTCCAACTACTACAGCAACAATATCAATGCTGGTGGTCAGAGCACAAATGGTGTGGATGCCGAAATCGGTACACGCCCGATCTTTTACCATCTGCGCCCGTATGTATCCTTTGAGTATGTCGATGCCCGCACGACCAGCAATCTGCGCGGCGGCAGCGGCAGCGCGACAGACTACCTGCATACCAAGGGAAAATTCGCTCCTGAGACACCTAAATATCAGGTCGCGTTCAATCTTGATTACGATGATGGCAGTCTCTTTGGCGCGTACAATCTGAAATACGTTGCCAAGCAGTATTCGACCTTCATGAACGACGAAGCCGTTCCGTCCTATGTCCGCATGAATCTGACGGTCGGCTATCGCTTCCACAATGTTGGCTTCCTGCAGAGCCCGAACATCAAGCTCAACATCAGCAACATCACCAACAAGCACTATCTCGGCTTCCCGCTGAGCGTGCAGACAAACGCAACAACCATGAAGGGTATCTTCGGCAATACGGTAAAGGGCTCAGTCCCGACCTACGCCATTGCGGCTCCCTTCGCTGCAACCGGCTCCATCAGCGCCGGCTTCTAAGTCTTCTTTCCTGAGGCCGACAAACTGACAGCCTCAGGACCATACTCCGGCGCAAACGCCTGACAAACGCCCCGGCTCATGGCAATCAGACAGCCATGAGCCGTTTCCCTATGCCCCCTTCCGTTGCCATTATCGGCGCAGGCCCTGCCGGACTGTTCGCTGCCGAATATCTTTCCGCCCACGGCTGCCGTGTCGAGATCTTCGAGCAGATGCCGAGTGTAGGGCGTAAATTGCTCATGGCGGGCCAGAGTGGCCTCAATCTCACACATTCCGAACCACTGGATCGTTTCATAACGCGATACGGTGCCGCACAGGACTGGCTCTCCCCGGCCCTCCATGCATTTTCGCCCGATAATTTACGCGACTGGGCTGAAAATCTTGGCCAACCCTGTTTCAGTGGCACCTCAGGACGCGTGTTTCCCAAAAGCATGAAGGCCTCCCCGCTCCTGCGAACCTGGCTAGGCCGCCTTGCAGAACAAGGCGTCATCATCAGGACACGCCATCGCTTCACGGGATGGGATGACAAAACACTTCGCTTTGAGACACCAGAAGGCGCCGTCACCGTCAGTCCAGACGCCGTTATTCTGGCCATGGGGGGCGCAAGCTGGTCCCGGTTAGGATCGGACGGAAAATGGGCTGATCTCTTTGCTGCGGAAACAGCCCCCTTTGCCCCTGCCAATTGCGGATTTACGCCTGACTGGTCAGACGATTTTCTACGCAGACACGAAGGTAACATTCTTCATTCAGTCGGCCTGTCCTTTGAAAACCAGAAAACTCGCGGAGACCTGACAATCACTGCGCGAGGCCTTGAGGGATCTGCGCTCTACGCTCTGTCGGCGCGCCTACGGGAGGCGATTGCCCGAGAGGGCCGTGCAACCATGCTGCTGGACCTGCGCCCTACACTGTCCGAAGACACTGCCCTGAAACGATTACAAGCCCAGCGCCCACGGGAAAGCCTGTCCAACCGTCTGCGAAAGGCGTTCGCGCTGGACAGCATCGCCCGCGAACTCCTGCGCGATGCAACCCCCAAAGACGCCACACCGCATCAGTTGACACAGACTCTCAAGGCACTTCCCGTCACTCTCACGGGGACAGACACTCTGGATCGCGCCATCTCTACAGCGGGTGGATTACGGCAGGATGCACTGGACGAGCATTTCATGATCCGCTCCAAACCGGGCGTTTTCGCTGCCGGAGAAATGCTGGACTGGGAGGCGCCGACCGGAGGCTATCTCCTGCAGGGATGTTTTTCCACCGGTCTTGCGGCTGCACAGGGCGTCCTTGGGTGGCTAGAATCGTCAGTTTCGGGTATCGCGTGACCCCATGACATCCATCGTTCTCGGACAGGGCCGCGACGGCTCAGACACCTGCATTGATTTGCCGGAACTGCTGGCTACGCGCCTGCTGGTTCAGGGCAATTCCGGCTCGGGCAAATCCCATCTTCTGCGCCGCCTGCTGGAACAGACTGCAACACTCGTCCAGCAGATCATGATCGATCCGGAAGGCGACTTCGTCACTCTGGCAGAGCGCTATGGCCATCTGGTCATTGATGTCGAAGATCAGTCCGAAGCCAGCCTCCGCGCTGCGGGAGAACGTGTCAGAGCCCATCGTGCATCGGTTGTCCTCAATCTGGAGCAGGTGGAAGCCGAGATGCAGCTTCGTGCGGCCGGAGCGTTCCTGAACGGCATGTTCGAAGCGCCCCGCGCACACTGGTATCCGGCCCTCGTCGTCGTGGATGAAGCCCAGCTTTTCGCACCAGTTGCAGGCGGTGACACATCCGACGAAGCCCGTCGCCTCTCGCTGGGTGCCATGACGAACCTCATGTGCCGTGGCCGTAAACGTGGTCTCGCAGGGGTCATCGCGACACAGCGTCTGGCTAAACTGGCCAAGAACGTTGCAGCCGAAGCCTCGAACTTCCTGATGGGCCGAACCTTCCTGGATATCGACATGGCCCGCGCCGCCGATCTTCTGGGCATGGAACGCCGGGCTGCAGAATCTTTCCGTGACCTGGCACGCGGACAGTTCATGGCTCTTGGCCCTGCCCTGTCACGCCGCCCAAAGCTACTGACAATCGGCCCGGTGGAGACTGCCAGTCACAACACGGGACCGGTTCTGGTCCCGCTCCAGCCTATGGATGCCGAGGATCTGCGAGACATTATCCTCGAACCTGTCCACGAATTCTCTCCACGTCCGCGCCGCGAGACACGACCGCCACCACCGGATCTCCTCGCGCAGCTTGATGCCTATGGCGCCACCCGGGAGGCCGCAGAAGAACCCGCAGCAACGGCCGACATCACCGAGATTGATCCTGCCCAGATCTGGGACATGGTTGCTGGCGTCGCCTCTGAAGAGGGTGCGGACTACAAGCCGCTTGCCACCCTGTATCAGGACTTTCAGCTCCGGGCCCGCATTCAGGGACTGTCCCGGAACATTCTGGATCTCGGACGCTTCCAACGCATCCTCGCCACCATCCGTGCCGGTCTGGATCGGGAGCGTGCCGAGAGCGAAGACTGGCAGAAAGCCGAAGCCATTGCAGCATCCCTGCCAGAGGATGTTCAAGGGGTCTTTCTGTTGCTGGCACGCACTGCACTCGATTCGGAAACCTGCCCGGACGATGATGCATTGGCGCGTGCATACGGCACCCATTCTCTGGGCCGTGCCCGCCGCCAACTGGCTTATCTTGAGGAAAGAGAAGTTATAGTGTTGCAGGAGACCCCGTTCGGGCGTCGCGTCGCGATCGTGGGCCCAGGCTGGCAAACGGCGTCATAAAACTGTCACCTGAGCTTCACACTAGGTTCACACACACCTCAGAGTATTGCGCTTAGTTTCCGCCCGTTTCGATTCTGGCTCGTTACGGGAAGACCACCATGCCTTCAAAGTTCAAGCGCAACAAAGGGTTGCTCTTTCTTTTCTGTTCTCCGTTAGCAGTGTGCATGGCGCTGCCATCTGCTCAGGGTGCCGATGCTCCCAAAGCGGGTAAGAAACATACCGCATCCCATAAAGCCGCAGATGTAGCGGGCGGTTCCGAGCAGCTTGTGATCACCGCCAAGCGTACCCGTTCCGAACAGACACTCGGCCGCGTCCAGATGCAGCGTATTCTGCCTGGTGTGAACCCCATCAAGGCCCTCCAGATCCTGCCTGGCGTCGTGTTCAACAACGCTGATCCTTGGGGCAACAACGAGCAGAATTCTTCCCTGTACGTGCATGGTTTTGCCAAGGAACAGCTTGGTTATACGCTGGATGGCATTCCCCTCGGCGATCAGGCCTATGGCAACTACAACGGCCTGTCCCCGCAGCGCGCCGCCATCAGTGAGAATATCGGATCAGCCTCCATTGCCACCGGTGCAGGTGGTCTTGGAACAGCGTCGACGTCCAATCTTGGCGGTACACTCGAGTTTGCAACGCAGGATCCGCTGCGCAAGCGCGGCGCCCAGATCGAACAGGTTTTCGGAAGCTGGTCCACGTTCCGCACCTTTGCCCGTCTCGATACGGGTGAATTCGGAAACGGCAACTCGGCTTATGTCTCCTTCGCCCGTCAGGATGCCCGCGCGTGGGACTTTGCAGGCCATCAGGGCGGCTATCAGGTCAACGCCAAGTTCGTTCACCACAGCGCGCACGATCACTTCTCCGCATTCTTCGACTGGTCCCAGAAAGTTGAGCCAAACGAAGACAGTGTGACGCTGCCGCAGGGTTACGGCACATATGTCCGTCCGTTCACATATCCGAATTACAATTATGCGAAGTCCTACATCAATTCAGCCGAATACAAGAATGCCGGTCTGAATTACCGCAATTACTATTCCGCGGCCCAACGCGAGGACTTCCTTGCATACGCCAAGTGGACACATGATTTCAGTGCTGACCTGCACTGGGACAACTCAATCTATTATCACCATGATCTCGGTGAGGGCGTCGTTGCAGGGCCCATCACGGCAGCGGGCCTGCCAACACTGTTTGCAGCCTACTTCCCCGGGCAGGACCTCAGCACGGTCTTCGGTGGTTCCGGCTATGCAACCCGCACGACGGAATACTGGGACAACCGTGGCGGCCTGATTTCCACCCTGCGCTACCATCTCGGCAAGCATTCCATCGAAGTTGGCGGCTGGTATGAGCGCAACAACAATACCCAGGCTCGCCGCTGGTACCCGCTGGATGCCAACAACCCGACCACACCGTATGAGCGTCAGCAGAACGCCCTGATCGACCAGTACACGAACAATTTCTATACCAATACGTTCGTAACGCACCTTCAGGACAACTGGCAGATTTCCAAAAATTTCTCACTGGCTGCCGGCTTCAAATCCGAACTGGTCTACACGAACGGCACCCTGCCCGTCGCCGCCAAGCCTGGCTCCCTGTCTCCGTCCTACGCCGTGACAGCTCCGGGCGGCACGATTGCTGCAGAGCGTCCGTTCCTGCCGTCCTTCGGTGCCGTCTGGAACATCACGCCGAACGAACAGTGGTTCGCCACCATTCAGGAAAACATGCGGTCCTTCCAGAACGCAGGCTATGGCAATGCAACTCCATGGGGCGCAACCAGCCAGGCCGCTTTTGAAGAGTTCAAGAAGAACGGCAAGCCGGAAACATCATGGACCTACGAAACCGGTCTGCGTGAGCACCGCCAGATCCACCTTGGCCCGCTGACCTCCATCGAAGGCCAGCTTTCCTACTATCACGTTCACTTCTCGAACCGTCTGCTGGCTGTTGCCACAACACAGACCCTGTCTTCCATCGTAGGCTCTGCCACCACACTGGCGAACGTCGGTTCCGTCACAACCGATGGTATGGACTTCTCTTTCACGACCCATTTTGGCGAACATTTCTCGCTCTACAACGGCCTGTCCTATAACAAGTCCACCTACAACGATAACTACAGCACCGGCACGACAACCGTGCGGACTGCTGGAAAGAACGTTGTGGGTATGCCTGCCTGGTCCGAAAAGTTCGTGTTCAGCACCAACTGGGGCAACGCTTACGGCCAGTTCATCGGTGTCGTGACCGGCAAGCGCTATGCGACCTACACGAACGACATGTATGCCGCGCCGTTCGCGCAGTTTGACATGAACGCTGGCTACACATTCCACGGCATCCCGCACATTGCGGCCCTGCGCGTACAGGGTAACATCACCAACCTGACCAACACCCGCGCCTGGTCCACCATCAACGCGACCCAGACGTCCGGTCAGTTCAGTGCCTTCCCGGTTGCCCCACGCAGCTTTTTCCTGACACTGAACGCCACACTGTAAGGACTGCTCCATGCTGACGCGCCGCCGCACTATGGGTCTGCTTTCCGTAGCCCTCCCTGCCCTTCACCTGAGCCGCCCTGCAAAGGCGGCTTCCTCTCTGGCCCCAAAGCCACTGGTGTTTGCCCATCGCGGTGCGTCGGCCCTCCGTCCCGAACACACACTGGGCGCTTATGCCAAGGCGATGCTGGATGGTGCCGATTTCATCGAACCCGATCTGGTCATGACGAAAGATGGCCATCTGGTCGTTCGCCACGAAAGCAACATTGCAGACACCACAGACGTTGCAGACCATCCGGAATTCGCTGACCGCAAAAAGGCCGTTACCATCGATGGTCAAAAGCAGACCGGCTGGTTCACGACAGACTTTACCCTCGCGGAACTCAAAACACTCCGTGCCCGCGAGCGTCTGGCCACCCTGCGTGTCCATAACACCCGCTACAACGACCGCTTCGAAATCCCGACGTTTGAAGAGGTCATTGAAGTTGTCGCTGCTCAGGCTGCGGCTACCGGAAAAACCTTCGGTCTGATCCCGGAACTCAAGCATTCCACGCATTTTCACAGCCTTGGTCATGATCCGGAAGCAATCTTCCTGAAGACCATCGCGGCTCACGAATATACGCGTCAGGCCCCGCTCGAAATCCAGTCTTTCGAGACGTCCAACCTCGCCCGTATCCGGGAGCAGGCACTGGCCATCAATCCACAGACACGGCTGATGCTTCTGATGGGGGAGCGCAAACAGGTTCCCCCCGACCTGACCGCAGCAGGCAAGACGACAACCTTTGGTGATCTGATGACGCCGGACGGCCTCAAGGATGTCCGCCGCTATGCGGACGTCATCGGCCCGTCCAACGCGGATCTGATCCCGCGCGATTCAAAGGGCACGTGGCTTGAACCCAGCACGCTTGTGGATGACGCTCATCGCGCAGGGTTGCTTGTTCATTCCTACACGGCCCGTCCGGAAAACTATTTCCTTCCAGCTCAACTGCGGAATGACGCAGGCCCGGCAGCCCGCAATCCGGAAGGCATGATTGCAGAAGTCCGTCGCTATCTGGATATGGGGATCGACGGGTTCTTCACGGATGACCCGGCACTTGGTCGACAGCTTGTAGATACGACCTTCTGAATCAGAAATTTTCCGCTCCCTGAAAAAGCGGTGTCAGATCTGCCTTTATTTTGCCGGTTGATCTGACACCGCTTTTTTATTCTGGGGCCTGCCGCCTTCTCCAATACGGATCACTCCAGTTCGACGAGCCAGAACACAAAGCCTGTTTCAATTAAAACATGTCTGGGACGACGAAAGCCGCCCATAGCGGGCTTTCTTTCCGCTACCTCATCAGGAACAGTCCGCCTGAAGGAGGCAGCATGTCCTTTCGAGTTCTTGCAATTCTCGTACTGACCCTTATCTGCCCTGTCGTGGCTTTTGGAGCGTGCATGAGAGACGCCATCCCTATGTCTCTCCCCATTCAACGGATGGATGAACGGTTGCAGGATCTGACCCACAGCACTGGCTGCTTCATTCAGGTGGAACCGAATTTACTTGGAAATCTGAAAGCCCCGGCACTTTCAGGAAAGCTGACCGCCAAACAGGCGCTTCGGCAGTCCCTCAAAGGGAGCCGCCTGAAGTTCCATTTTGTAAAGGATCACTGGCAAATCACATCGACACGCAGGGCGGACGATCACCCGATCCACGATTCATTCGTCCAGCCCTGGTAAGCGCGACCTTTAGCCGAGCTTGAAATGTTTGATGATTGCCTTGTTGAAGGCAGGAAGATCATCCGGGCAGCGAGAGAATACATAAGGCCCGTCTGTCACAACTTCCGTGTCCACCCAGTCCGCGCCAGCACTCTGGAAATCGGTTTTGATGGCAGGCCACGATGTTACGGTGCGACCGCGCAGTTCATTCACTTCAATCAGTGTCTGCGCACCATGGCAGATTGCCGCGATCGGCTTGTTGGCCTTCACGAACTCCTTCACAAACGCCACAACATCCCTGTTCATACGCAGGGCATCCGGTGAAGCCAGTCCACCCGGAAGCAGAAGGGCATCAAAATCCGAAGCCTTCGCATCAGCAATGGCCAGATCCGCACGGATTTTATTCGACGGATAGATGTCCTTGTTAACAGCCTGGAACTCGCCCGTTTTCAGCGAAATCACGGTGACAGTCGCCCCAGCTTTTTCCAGTGCATCTTTCGGAGACGTCAGTTCGATTTCTTCAAGGCCATCCGTGGCCAGTGCAGCAACTTTAACCATGTTCCCGGTCCTTTCATGAAAAAAGGCAGCCCGATTTCCGGGCTGCCCTCAGAGAAATCAGGCGTTGAGGTAAACCGTCTTGGTCTGCACATAGGCTTCCAGCCCATGCTGTCCGTCCTCACCGCCAAGGCCACTTTCCTTGTAGCCATGGTGGAAGCCCTGCGGTGCTTCGCCGCCCGGACGGTTCACATAGACCTCACCGAACTCCAGTTCGCGGGTCATGCGCAGAATGCGACCCAGATCCTTTGTGAAAAGATACGCTGACAGCCCGTAACGGCAGTCATTGGCCCAGGCGAGAGCCTGATCAAAGTCTTTCACCTTGATAAGGGACATGACCGGGCCGAAGACTTCGTTATGGACGATGTCCATATCCTGCGAGACATCCGTCAGCAGGGTCGGCGCATAGAAATAGCCTTTGTCGTACACACCGCCCGTCAGGCGCTTGCCCCCGGTTTCCAGCTTGGCACCCTGCTTGACGGCCTTTTCAACAATTTCATGAACCTTCTTCAGTTCATCCTCACTGACCTTCGGCCCCATATCCGTTTCCGGATCAGTCGGCAGACCCACCTTCAGTGCCCCGATCTTCTGACGAACCTTCTGAACGAATTCGTCATAGACGGCTTCATGAATGTAAGTGCGCTCATTGCAGGTGCAGACCTGCCCCGTGTTCATGAAACGGGACTGCACAGCGGCCTCGGCAGCTTTTTCCAGATCGGCATCTTCCATGACGAGGAAAGGTGCCTTGCCTCCCAGTTCCAGCCGAACTTCCTTCAACGTTTCCGCCGCCGCAGCCATGATCTTCTTACCCGCCGGGGTAGAACCCGTCATGGTGATGAGCTTGACGTCCGGATGCGCCACCAGTGGTACGCCAACCTCCGGCCCGTCACCCGTGACAATATTCACGACACCCCTGGGGATTTCCGCTTCCTCAACCAGCTTCGCCAGGTGCAGCGATGCGAGAGGCGTCAACTCATGAGGCTTCACGACAATCGTGTTACCCGCGGCGATAGCAGGACCAATCTTGCGGGCACAGAGCGCAAGCGGGAAATTCCACGCCGTTATGGCACCAATAACGCCCAGCGGAACACGGTCGATCAGGATCTTCTCGTCAGGCGTGCTCCCCGGAATGATTTCACCCTGAAGCCGCAGGGTGTTTTCCGCGGCAAATCGCAGAAGCCCGATCGCAAAATCAACTTCAACACGGGCTTCCTGGAGCGGCTTGCCCATTTCAGACGTGATGGTTTCGGCCAGCTTCTCTTTGTCGCGCTTCACAAGATCCTTGAGAGCATGAACGTAATCCGCACGTTCCGTAGCCGTCTTGCGGCTCCATGCAGGAAAGGCAGCCTTGGCAGCGGCAACAGCCCTGTCGAGATCCGCTTCTCCACCGCGAGCAGCCTGACCCACCGTTTCTTTGGTTGCTGGGTTTTCGACGGAAATCCATTCGTTGGTTTCCGGAGTGACCCATTCGTTATTGATAAAGAGATCGTATTTTATAGCCACTGACTGCTCCTGTATTCAGGGCGGCGCATCCTGCGCTGTACCAGATCAGACGCATGAGACTGCCACCGGTTCAGTCGATGACCGGAGACTGACAAAAGCCATAGATGATTAAAAGTGATGATAAATCAGTGTATCATTCACTATTTGTGATTAACTGACTGCTGTCTTCAGACTGTCCACAAATATCTGGCCCAATGGACCCAATCCCGGCTCACGCTAGACGGCATAAATGTCGCTTCCTTGCAGATCATCCGGATACAGCACGTTCACATCCGCATGTCGTTCCGCTTTCAGGACCGAAAGAACGCTCTGAGGGATACAGGAAATTCCCAGTCCAGCTTCCACGCAGGCCAGGATGACATCATAGGACTCGATGGTATGAATAAGACCACCACCCACACCGCCCTCTTCCAGCCAGGCCTCGAAATACCGCCGATACAGGCAGTCCGTGTTGAACAGAAAAACAGCCTGTCCAGACTGTAAAGCATCCTGACCTTTCGGCAGAACAATCGCCAGACGCTCCCGAAAGGCAAAAGCGCTACCCATCATCGGATGCTCGATCGGCCCATCTGTCAGGGCCAGATCGATGTCTCCATCCATCAGCATTCGTTCAAGTGTATCTGTCGGCCGGATCAGAACCCTGATTTCCACACCCGGTGCTGAAGCAAGAAGCCGGGGAACGCGATCCGGCAGGTATTTCTTTAATGCCACGTCCAGCGCACCAACCGTCAGAACGCCCTTTGGGGTTCCTTCGGAAAACAGATCCGTCAACTGGCGCGCCTGGTCCACCACGACCTTAGCCTGCTGGTAAAACAACCGCCCTTCCGGTGTCAGAAGCAGGCGGTTTTTTTCACGTGCAAAAAGTTCCTGCCCCAGAAGCTGCTCCAGTTCCCGTAAGCGCGCCGTCACGTTGGACGCCACACAGTTCAGCTTGCGGGATGCTGCCACTACCGTTCCCGTCTCGACGACAGCACAGAACATTTCCAGCTGTGCAAGACGGAGTGGATTCATGGATGCTTTTTCCTCGGCAGCGGACTCTTATCCCCAGATTCATGGAACATCTCCGGGGACGTCCCTGTGGATCGTTTATGGAGAACTGGGGATCACTTTTGAAAAGGCAGCTTTCCTGCGGAGTCGCACAATGAGCGTATCGAGAGCGGAAAGAAACCGGCTCCGATCAGCTTTTCCGAAGGATGGATTGTAGGTGTTCACTGTGCCGGTTTCGCGCAGATCGTGCATCAGATCCCGCATGGCCGAGACCATTCCAACGGACCGTTCATCAATCTCTTCACCGTTTGGTCGAAGGACTGCCGCCCCCTTATCGAGACACCGGACGGCAAGCGGCACGTCGTTGGTTACAACGATATCGAAGGTCATCGCCTGTTCCGCAATCCAGTCATCCGCAACGTCCGGGCCTTCCGGCACAACAACGCGCTCGATCAGGGGCGACTGCGGGATATTGATCCAGCGATTGGCAACAACAAGCGTCTGGAGGCCATAGCGGCCTGCCACACGGTAGATTTCATCTTTTACAGGGCAGGCATCCGCATCAACTAACAGCCGCATGAAGTTCTTTCTGGTTTTCTTCGTCACGAAAGTGCTGGAGCAGTTTTTCCAGCACGACATCAGGAGGATCTTCGCCGCAAACATGAATGACTGGCTCGTCATCCCCCGGCTCCTCGAAAGTGGAAAGCTGGCTTGGGAGCAGGCTGGCAGGCATGAAATGACCCTGCCGACGGGCCATGCGATCAGTCAGCGTATCCCGGGCCACGCGGATATGAATGAATTCAACAGGCAGATCCCGGCGAAGCTGCTCACGATAGATACGCTTGAGGGCAGAACAGGTCAGGACAGCGCCGTGACCCGCTTTCACTTCCCTGCTCAGCCAGTCATGGCAGAGCTCCAGCCACGGCTTGCGGTCTTCATCCGTCAGGGGCTGACCAGAACTCATCTTGTCGACGTTACTCTGGGGATGGAGCGCATCCCCTTCCTGAAAATGCCAGCCGAGACGGGTGGCAAGGCCGGTGGCAATCGTTGTCTTACCAGTCCCGGAAACCCCCATCACGACCAGAAACCGCGGCCTGATACCCATGGTTCCACCAGACTGGACAGACCCTATGGTTCCCATCGCTCCACTCCCTGTTCTGTCGCAACCAGAACTTCAGACGCCATGTTCAGGAACATGCCGTGTTCCACCACACCCACGATCGCGTCTATCTGGCGCGCCAGTTCTTCCGGATCCTCGATCGGGCCGAACGTGCAGTCCAGAATCATGTTGCGGTTGTCGCTAACAAACAGGTTTCCGTCACGATCGGTCCGCGGCTTGACGCCCTTGGCACCGCAGGCTGACAGCCGTTCTGCCGTGCATTCCCAACCAAAAGAAATCACTTCCACGGGAACCGGAGCACGCTCGCCAAGATGATCAACCGGCTTGCTGCCATCCACGATCACGACGAATTTCTTCGCAGCCTGGGCCACAATCTTTTCGCGCAAAAGCGCGCCACCAAGCCCCTTGATCAGGTTTAACGAGCCACGCTGGACCTCATCCGCCCCGTCAATGGCGATATCGATCCGGCGATGAGCCGCAAAATCGGTCAGTGGAATACCGGCTTTCTCAGCCTTGCGGGCGCTGTCTTCGGACGTTGGAATTCCCACAATGTGAAGACCCTCCGCAACGCGTTCACCCAGTCGCTCGATCATGTAGGTCGCGGTACTGCCCGTTCCGAGTCCGACGACCATGCCGCTCTTGACCATATCCGCTGCCCGACGCGCTGCGGTGCGCTTGTGAGTCTCCATATCCGAGCTCATGCCGCGTCTCCCGTCGCAGCACGGTCGGCCAGAATGACAATACGCCCTTCACTGGTCACATTCGCGGACGGCAGGCTCTTGTCCCCTTCCCGCAGGCGCTTGAGCATCTCGACCTTGGAGGCCCCGGTCACGAGGAAAACCACTAGAGCGCTGGACTCGATTGCGGGATATGTCAGCGTAATGCGTTCATGCGGCGCAGTTTTCGGGGCCGCCGTGCCCACCCAGGCCGTCTTTTCCTGAAGCACTGGCTCACCGGGGAACAGCGAGGCGGTATGGCCATCCGTTCCAAGCCCCAGCATCACGAGATCAAACAGCGGGCGAGCGGGATCAAGCTCCGTCGCGCCATACGCTGTCTCGAGCGTCTTCTGATAAGCGCGCGCATCGACCTCTACCGTTGCAGCAGTCGGGATCGGATGCACGTTTTCGGAAGGAACCGGAACGCGACTGATCAGAACAGACTGACCAACCGCATGGTTGCTGTCCGGGTGCCCTTCAGGAACGTGCCGCTCATCTCCGTAAAAGATCTCAACACGGTCCCAGGGAATACGCTTTGCCAGTTCCGGCTCGGCCAGCAGTTCGAACAGACGCTTCGGCGTGGAACCACCAGACAGTGCCACGCGGAACTTCCCGCCCGTTTTGGCAAGAACACCGTCCACCAGAAGATCCGCCATTCGGAGGGCTACTGCATCTGAGTTCGGCAGTATTTCCAGTGTGGCAGTATGGATATCGGTCGTCATGTGTTCCTGACCCTTGGCAGAATGTAGCGTTCGACAGCTTTGGCCCAACCATCGCGCTCATTGGTGTCAGTAAGAACCTGGGCAGCGGCTCTCACGTCTTCTTCAGCCTGTCCCATGGCAATGCCCAGCCCTGCGACGGAGAACATTGGCAGGTCGTTATGGGCATCGCCCAGACAGGCCACTTCATGCGGCGCCACACCATGGGCGAGGGCCAGTTCACGTACGGCCTCGCCTTTGTTGGCAAGCGCCGGCGTAATATCGAGCAGCATCTCGGAAGAACGGCGCACACTTGCTTCACCACGGAGCATGGCTGCCAGTTCCGTCTCGACACGCTGGAGCAGATCATAGTTATTGGTGACACCCATGACCTTGCCGATCCCGTCAAATTCATGACGCAGATCCGGCACTTCATGCGGCGTCAGACCCGTAATGCGGCGCTCATGTTCCACAAACGGCGTCGCAGCATCACTGACCATCCAGTGCGACTGACGTAGCAGCCAGGTCTCAATTCCATGGACATGCAGCATGTCATGCACCACGGAAAGCACATCACGAGAGAGCACACGGCTGACTGTGGGCGTTCCGTCCGGCGCAAAGATGATACCGCCGTTGAAGCCCGCGTTTTGACCGTTCAAGCCAAGTTGTGAAATGTATTTTGTCATCGCAGCCGGAGGCCGCGCACTTGCGAGACAGAGCGGAATACCGCGCGCCTGAAGCTCCTTTGCCATCGCCAGCGTGGAGGGCGCGATGGTTTTCCCCGGTGTCAGGAGCGTTCCATCCATGTCGGAAACAACCATCCGGATTGTCTCCGGCAGTGGGGGGAGTTCCGCGTGAATAGTATCGAGATCAATGGACATGTAAGCCCCTGTCGGTCGGCCATATTGAATGGGGGAGTGAGCATACTGTGCCCACTCCCCCTTGCCCATCCGTCAGAGGGGCTTATTTCTGCTCGACGTGACCGCCGAAGCCGAAACGCTGCGCCGAGAGAATCTTCTCGGCGAAGTTATTACCCGACCGTGAACGGAAACGGGTAAACAGGGCCGCCGTCATGACAGGAGCCGGAACATCTTCTTCGATGGCGGCTTCGATCGTCCAGCGACCTTCACCGGAGTCAGCAACCTCACCGGAGAACTCGGAGAGTTCACCCGACTTGGCAAGCGCCTCTGCCGTAAGGTCCAGCAGCCACGACGATACAACACTGCCACGACGCCAGACTTCGGCGATATCGGCCATGTTCAGGTCGAAGCGCTCCCCTTCAGGCAAAACAGGAGAGTTCTTGCTCTTCATGATATCGAAGCCTTCAGCGAAGGCCTGCATCATGCCGTATTCAATGCCGTTGTGAACCATCTTCACAAAATGGCCTGAACCGGACGGGCCACAGTGCAGATAGCCCTGCTCGGCACGCGGATCGAGATTGGTGGAATCCCGGTTCGGCGTGACGGGAACATCGCCCTTGCCCGGAGCCAGAGCTGCCAGGATTGGATCGATATAATCCGCAGCCTCCTTGGGTCCGCCGTACATCATGCAGTACCCACGCTCGAGGCCCCACACACCTCCGGACGTACCAACGTCAACGTAGGAAATCCCCTTTTCGGAGAGTTCTTCTGCACGACGGACATCATCCTTGTAGTAGCTGTTGCCACCGTCGATGATGATGTCACCCTTGCCCAGAAGAGAGGCAAGCTTCTTGACGCAGGCCTCAGTAATCGGTCCCGCAGGGAGCATGACCCAGACGACACGATGAGCATCCCCTTCGAGGCCCTTTACAAGAGCCTCGAATGTGTCTGCCCCCGTGGCGCGCCCACCTTCGGCACGTTGCACGATGGAAGCCGTTACGGACGGCGTGCGGTCATGCACAACAACATCATGTCCGTGACGGGTCAGACGGAGCGCAATGTTACCGCCCATACGACCCAGACCTATGATACCGATACGCATGCCTTATGCTCCCGCAATCGCTTTATGAATGGCCCCGGCAAGGGTCTTCAGGCCCTCTTCCAGCGGTCCGTCAATATGCACCCGCAGCGCACGACGCCCACGGGCTGAAAGAACCTCGAAATCACCGCGAGCCTGCGCCGCCTTGACGACACCAAAGCTGAAGCCATGCCCCGGAACCGGAACATCGGCCGCATCCTTCGCAGTAACCTGGAGGAAAACACCACTGTCCGGGCCACCCTTGTAGGCCTGCCCTGTCGAGTGAAGGAACCGCGGGCCGAACTCGGCTGCCGTAGCAACCTTCAGCGCATTCCGCAGATCCATCCGGACGTCCTGCGCCCAGTCACGCGTCTCCCGGTTACGCTCGATGTAAGCCAGAAGGCCCACATAGTCGCCCGGTCCAACACGCTCAAAGTGCTTCTTCAGAATGGACACCGTGTCGCCTGTGCCCAGAGCCGCAGCGTTCTTCTCATCCGCGTAGAAGGCGAGATTTCCGTCAACGGCAAAGGGTGCCTCAGCCGGAAGAGCGCCAGTTTCAGCATACGCCGTGGTCAGCTTGCGCGTTTCCACCTTGCTGAACTCGACATCCGGCTGATCGAACGGGTCAATGCCCAGAACCGCACCGGCAACAGCCGTGGCGAATTCAAAGACAAAGAAAGCCTGACCAATCTCATTCTTGTCCGACAGACGGACCGTCACGACCGGAGCTCCCGCTTCGCGCAGCGCACCCAGACGACTGTCAGGTGTGTCACCTTCAAGAAGCAGGTCCACGAAAACGCGGTCCTTTCCGTAGACGTCAGGCGTACCGAGTTCTTCTTCATCAATCGGAACGAGACCCGTGCCCTTCTTACCCGTACTTTCAGCGATCAGCTGCTCAAGCCAGGCACCAAAGGACGCAATACCCTTGGACGCAAGGATCGTGACCTTGTCGCGGCCGAAGCATTTGGCTGAATGGCCAAGAATCAGGCCCAGCGTCACACCCGGATTGACATGAGCCGGTGCGCTCGGCCCACAGCTCTCGACCATCAGCGTCGTGATCGTCAGGAACCTGCGAACATCCAGTCCGCTGACAGCGGCAGGCACCAGACCAAAGTTGGACAGCACGGAGAACCGGCCACCGATCTTCGGATCACCGTAGAAAATGCGCCAGAAGCCATTTTCTTCGGCAACCTTCTGCATGTGGGAGTCAGGGTCCGTGATGGCGATGAAGTTATCGCCCGGAGCCTTGCCCAGAGCCTGACCAGCGACCGTCCAGAAATGCGCGAACAGGATGTTCGGTTCCAGCGTGCCGCCAGACTTACTGGCCACGATGAACAGCGTTTTCTTGAGATCAACTGCCTTCTCGTAAGTCCGGACCTGCTGAGGGTCCGTGCTGTCGAGAACATGCAGCTTCGGCCACCCTTCCTGCTGCCCGAACGTCTCGGCCAGCACTTCCGGACCAAGGCTCGAACCGCCCATACCCAGGAGAAGAATGTCAGTGAAACCACGGCTGCGGACATCGCGGGCCAGAAGTTCCAGCTCCTCGATGTGCCACAGACGGTCCTGAACGATGGTCAGCCAGTTCAGCCAGCCAGCTTCCGGCCCATTCGTCCAGACAGATGCGTCCTTCGCCCAGATGCGACGGACCAGACCTTCCTTGCTCCACGCCTTCTCGGATTCCGCAACATCGTCGCGGATTTCTGAGGGAAGGTCAGCTGTGACGTGGAGCAACCGTTTTCCCAGCACAGACTCCCGCTTTTCGGCGACCGCACCAAGCAGGGTATCGAAGGATTCAGAGAAAGAGGCACAGCCGTCCTTCACCAGCTTCGCCGTAACACCGGCCAGATCCAGACCAAGGCGCTCGGCTTCAGCCAGAACATGACGGGCTTCTTCAACATTTTCCGTCAGGCTCTCACGGAGCTTGCCGTGATCACGGAACGCATCGAACGTTGCTGGCGGAATCGTGTTGACCGTCTCCGGACCAATCAGCTCTTCGACGTACAGGACGTCAGAATAAGCCTTGTCCTTCGTGCCGGTACTGGCCCAGAGCAGACGCTGCGGGTTCGCACCCTTGGCAGCAAGTGCCTGCCAGCGCGGGCTCTTCTTGACGTCCAGATAGTACTGATAGGCAACCTTGGCGTTTGCAATGGCAACCTTGCCACGCAGAGCCTTGAGCGCTTCCGCATCCTTGTCACCAGCAGCGACGCGGCGATCAATCTCGCCATCGATCTTTGCGTCGATACGGCTGACGAAGAAAGAGGCCACGCTGGAGATGTGGGAAATGTCTTCCCCACGGGCGGCGCGGGCTTCAAGGCCGGAAATGTAGGCTTCCAGAACGTCCTTGTACGCCTCGAGGGAGAACAGCAGCGTCACATTGATGTTGATACCGTCTGCAATCGCTTCGCGGATCGCGCCCGTGCCTTCTGCCGTGCCCGGGATCTTGACCATTAGGTTCTTGCGACCGACAGCCTTCCACAGGCGACGGGCTTCCGTGATGGTGCCGTGCGCGTCAAATGCGAGATACGGAGAGACTTCGAGGCTGACGTAACCGTCCAGGCCCTTCGTCTTTTCAAACACCGGATAAAGGACACCGCAGGCAGCACGGATGTCATCAATCGCGAGGTGTTCGTAAAGGTCTCCCGCAGAGAGACCTTCCCCCTCAAGAAGTTTACGGATCTGGGGATCGTATTCCGTCCCCTTGCCGATGGCCTTCTCAAAAATGGCAGGGTTAGAGGTTACCCCACGAAGCCCGTCTTCCTCGACGAGCTTCTTGAGGCTGCCATCTTCCGTAAAGCTGCGCTGGATAAAGTCCAGCCAGGGGGACTGGCCGTGCTTTTCCAGATCCCGCAGGACACTGCCTACTTTTTCTAGGCCGGTATTAGAGATTGTGTCTGCCACAGGCTCTCTCCTCACTTGCTACGGGCAGCCTGACGCTTTGCGGCGTCAAAGACTGCTTCCGGCGTAAACCCGAACTTGGTCAGAAGTGCAGAAGCCGGAGCCGATGCACCAAATGTATTCATGGCGATGATCGCGCCGCCGAGACCAACATAACGATCCCAGCCAAAGGCTGCTGCCTGCTCAACGGCCACACGGCCGATCACGTCAGGCGGCAGGACAGAGTCGCGGTAGTCCTGAGGCTGCTCTTCGAAAAGATCGAAACTTGGGAACGATACCACGCGAGCCTTCACACCTTCTGCCGTCAGCTTTTCGTAAGCCGCGACAACCAGCGATACTTCAGAACCCGACGCCATCAGAATCACATCCGGCTTACCTTCACAGGAGGCCAGAACGTATGCGCCCTTTGCCAGACCAGACGCCGCGGCATACTTGCTGCGGTCGATCGTCGGCAGATTCTGGCGGCTCAGGGCCAGAACGGCAGGCTTGTGCGTCATAGGGATCAGGGTGCGCCATGCCTCTGCCACTTCGTTGGCGTCGGACGGACGGATCGTCATGATGCCCGGGGTCGCGCGAAGTTGAGCAAGCTGCTCGATCGGCTGATGGGTCGGGCCGTCTTCACCGACGCCAATGGAGTCATGCGTGAAGATATACGTGACCGGCAGTTCCATAATGGCCGACAGACGGACCGGGGCCTTCATGTAATCCGAGAAGATCAGGAAGCCGGAGCCATATGCACGGATACCGGACAGCGCGATGCCGTTACAGATCGAGCCCATGGCATGTTCGCGCACACCGAAATGCAGGTTGCGGCCCCCATACGTGCCCCCCCACTGCGGCGGCTGGAACGATCCGCCACCCTTGATGTCCGTCTTTGTAGATGGCGTCAGATCAGCAGAACCACCGATCATCCAGGGCAGGTTCTTGGCAACGGCATTCAGCACCTGGCCAGAGCTGGCACGGGATGCCACGCCCTTGGCGTCGGCTTCGAAAACCGGAATGTCCTTGTCCCAGCCTTCTGGCAGACGGTGCTCGAAGATGGCTTCAAGCTCGGCAGCTTCCTTGGGATAGGCTTCCTTGTAAGCCGAAAACAGCTCGCTCCACTCAGCGTTGGCAGCTGCACCGCGCTTCCCAAGACCTTCTGCGAAGTGTTCCTTCACACCATCCGGCACATAGAAGTCCCCAGCGCCGTCCGGCCAGCCATAAGAGGCCTTCGCGCCCTTGATTTCGTCTGCGCCAAGCGGCTCGCCATGAGCGGACGCCGTGCCAGCCTTCTTGGGAGCGCCATAACCGATGACCGTCTTCAGAACGATCATGCTTGGACGGTCCGTGACCTTCTTGGCTTCCTGAAGGGCCTTCAGGATCGCTTCCACGTCATTGCCGTCTGTCAGCGTCTGGACATGCCATTTGTAGGCCTCGAAACGCTTGCCGACGTCTTCCGTCAGGGCAAGGTCCGTCGACCCTTCAATGGAGATCTGATTGGAATCGTAAACCCAGGTCAGGTTCCCGAGACCAAGATGTCCAGCCGTGGACGCGGCTTCGGACGCCACACCTTCCATCATGTCACCATCGCCACAGAAGACCGTGACGTGATAGTCGAACAGCTTGAAACCGGGACGGTTATACGTCTCAGCCAGCCACTTCTCGGCAATCGCCATACCAACGGAATTGCCACAGCCCTGACCCAGCGGACCAGTCGTCGTTTCGACACCAGCCGTGAACCGGTATTCCGGATGGCCCGGCGTGCGGGAATTCAGCTGACGGAACTGCTTCAGATCCTCGATCGTCAGAGCCGGGCTCTCGACAACTTTGCCATCCTGAATGTCCCGGACGCCTGCCAGGAAGAGCGTCGAGTACAGCAGCATGGACGCATGCCCGACGGACAGGACAAAACGGTCTCGGGCCGGCCATAGCGGATCGGCCGGATCGTAGTTCAGATCATGCTGCCACAGCGCATACATGGCCGGAGCCAGAGCCATCGCCGTTCCGGGATGACCGGAATTCGCGCGCTCGACAGCGTCCATGGAAAGTGTGCGGATGGTATTGATACCGAGTTCAGGAAGGGTACTCATCGGTATGGGATCTCCGGCTTGTGACGAGCGGGGGAAAGGTCAATGATGCCCCCCGCACCTTCTGCAGCCACGGCATGACGCGTTATCGCGTCTGACGCAATGCTTGATGGGTAAACCATATTGTGAAACACGCTCTTGTGCTCGACGACAACCCGCTACACTTCGATGGAACACGTTATTTCAACCCACCTGCGTGGCGTCCGGATGACCTTGGCCCAGCGCGAACACCGGCCCAGCGCGTCCGAAATATCCTAAAGTGGCAGCTCAGCCTGCGTCCCCGCTGGCCTGATGCCCTACCACCACAGAAACTCCACACCCTGACTGCTCCCGCGCCCGGTGAATGTCTTGCAACCTTCATCGGCCATGCCACCGTCCTGCTTCAGTTCGGCCGGCAGGGACGTGAACCATTACGCATCATCACGGACCCGGTGTTCTCGGAACGCTGTTCCCCCTTCCGCAGTTTCGGTCCCAAACGCGTGAGGCCCCCCGGAATTACACTGGATGCCCTTCCTCCAATTGATGTGATCCTGGTGTCGCACTGCCATTACGACCACATGGACCTTCCGACACTGCGTGTGCTGGCAGAAAAAAACGACGCACTTTGCATTTCTTTGCCCGGCAACCGTCGACATCTGGAGAAGTCTGGCCTCCCCCGCATCGTTGAACTCGACTGGTGGGCAGAAACCGAGGCCGAAGGCGCGCGCATCACGGCGACCCCCGCCCTGCATGGGAGCGCCCGCACACCATTTGATCAGAACCAGGCACTCTGGGGCGGCTTCATGATCGAAGCCGAAGGTAAAAGAGTCTTCTTCGCCGGCGATACCGCATGGGGGAAACATTTCGAGGCCATTCATCGCCGATGGGACACGATGGATCTCGCCATTCTTCCCATCGGGGCCTACGAGCCACGCAACTTCATGCGCCGGGTTCACATGAACCCGGAAGAAGCCGTCATGGCCTTTGACACCCTCAAGCCGGATCACGCTATGGCCATCCATTTTGGAACCTTCCAGCTCACGGATGAAGCCATTCTGGAACCGGGTGCCCGGCTGAAGATTGCTCTTCAGGATCGACCGCCTCTCTTCAAGGCACTGGAAAACGGCGAAACCCTTGCCCTTTCGCCGCTTTCCCCAACTCGCTAACCTAGAGCAAGATTGTCCCCTTGGTGGAAACCGTCATGAACGCACAGACCGTCAACTTCACCCCCGAACAGATTACCGCCCTGTTCATTGACGCCGCCCGTGAGGGTGACACAGACCTGCTGACCCAGTTTCTGGATGCTGGCATGGTGATTGATACACCGGACAGCCGTGGATATACGGCCCTCATCGTCTCGACCTATAACGGACACGTGGACGCAGCCCGACTGCTCCTGCAGCGCCGCGCCAATACGGAAGCCACGGATCTCAAGGGCGCGACTGCTTTGTCAGGTGTGGCCTTCAAGGGCCTGACAGAGATCGCCAAAATCCTTATCGACCACGGCGCACAGGTCGATCATGCCAATTTCTCGGGACGGACCCCGCTTATGTTTGCGGTAATGTTCGGCCGGGCAGACATGGCGCGGCTCCTACTTTCCGCAGGGGCTAACCCCGAACACCGGGACATGGATGGTGTTTCGGCACGTGATCTGGCTGAACGGCAGAACCTGACGGGCCTTTTTACCGAAGGGACAGGCGCATGAGCCGCTTCTGGAACCGCCGCGTCCACGATCTAGATCCTTACGTTCCGGGCGAGCAGCCAAAACTCACAAACCTGCTCAAGCTCAACACCAATGAGTCACCCTACGGCCCCAGCCCGAAAGTGTTGGAGGCCATCCGTGCCTCTGCGACAGACACGCTCCGCCTGTATCCGGACCCCACGGCGACAGCACTGCGCGAAAGCATTGCTGAGCGTTTTGACGTCCCGACAGACTGCGTCTTCGTTGGCAACGGCTCAGACGAAGTGTTGGCTCATGCCTTCCGCGCCCTGTTCCATGACGACGCACCGCTCTATTTCTCGGATGTCACATACGGATTCTACCCGGTCTATTGCAGCCTGTTTGAACAGCCGTTCAAACAGTTCCCTCTGAATGACGACTATGAGATCGACATCAACGCCTATGACGGCCCATGCGGCGGCGTTGTCGTCGCGAACCCCAATGCCAATACGGGGCTGGCCCTCTCGTTGGAAGAGGTCGAAACACTGGCCCTTCGTCACCCGGACCGCACGGTCATCATTGACGAAGCCTATGTGGATTTTGGTGCCGAGTCGGCCATTCCGCTGACAAAGCGTCATGACAACCTTCTGGTCGTGCAGACGCTCTCCAAATCCTATGCGCTGGCGGGCCTGCGTGTTGGCTTTGCGATCGGCTCGCCGGAATTGATCGAAGGGCTGATCCGCGTGAAGGACAGCTTCAATTCATACCCCCTTTCCCGCCCCGCGCAGGAAGGAGCAATTGCCGCCATCAAGGATACGGACTGGTTGGCTGACATTACCTCCAGAGTGATTGCCAGCCGGAAAACACTTGTTCCGGAACTCGAAAATCTCGGCTTCCAAGTCCTGCCATCCTGTGCCAACTTCATTCTCATGCGTCATCCGGCGCATCCGGCCGGATCGATTGCCGCCGCCTTGCGCGAACGCTCGATCCTGGTGCGGCATCTTTCAACCCCGCGTATCCAGAACTGGCTACGCGTCACGATCGGAACTGACGAGGCCTGCACACGCCTGATTGACGCCCTGCGGGCCATCATTCTGAGTAACCGATCCTGAACCACAGCCGGGCGGACTGATCCGCCCTCACGATCATGACCTCCCAGAGGCCAGCCGGTGCACCTTCGTGCCCCGTTCCGCATTTCTGACAAATGCGGAGGCTTCTGGCATTTCGTGCTGAAAGACCAAGACATGCGCGCATTCCACGGACAGATGTCCGACAACCAGCCTATCCGCCGCAATCAGGCCGAAAAGGAAAAGCAGCTTCGGGACCTCAAGGAGACGCTTGCGTCCATGAAGTCCCACACATCTCCAGCTCTCAAAGAGAGCGTCCAGCGCCGCATCAAGGAGTTGGAAACCGAACTCCGTGCCGCTGCCCGTGAAAAGGCAACCCGCGTCGCCAGCCGCACCGAGCAGCCACAGGACCAGCAGCGCCAGCGCCGTGCGCCGCGCCGGAACACCATCCGTTCCATGTAAGTGCGGGCGGAACCGGGCTTGTGCCGATTATTGGCCAGCCCGGTCCCACGCATCACCCATGCACCGAAGCCTTATCGGGTGCATCCCATCCGTTTCCGTCAAAACATAGAACGCCGAATATTTTCCGCTCGGATGCCCCGGACGGGACTTGAGAAAATTGAAAATACTCCGATCCGCCGTCATTCGTGTCTGATCCCCAGCCAAAGGCTGATTCCATAGGTCTAAAACCTCCGGCACACGGGTTCGATCAATCATCAGACAGTTCGGATCAACGAACCCCCCATACGCCTCACGAAACAGACCGCCACCCAGCCCGACAGATTCCCATTGGTCTTCGCAGACTGGTTTCAGTGTTCGCGGATGAACGAACCAACGCCCGGACCACGCCCAGTCCTGCCCTTCAATCGCTTCAAGCAGAGACTGAAGATGGTCTGGACCCCACCAGTTATCATCGTCCAGATAGGTAATCCGGGGCGCATTGGAGAGCTGGCTCAGCACACTCCGCAACACGCCGCCATCCCACGCTTTTCCGAAGCCGCCATGCCGTTCGGATGTGGAATATCCTGGCCACAGGACTTGTACGGACCCCCCTTCCGGCCTGCCCTGACAGGCCCGCTCCAGCATCTCTTCCGCACCAGGGGGCGGAGCAATATCGGCTCCGATCATGATCTGAACCCGCAGATTGCCCTTCTGGGCAAACACGGACTGCAGTGCATGAAACAGGGAAGGCCTCAGCAGGCTGGGTATGATTACAGCGACATCAAACGGACGCTGATCGGGCTGACCTTCGTCAGCGAAAATATGAAGTCCAGGACGCATACCACAAGATTACGGGCTCTCAGGCCATCCGTCCACGACGAGGTCCCCGCTTGGACGCAGCCCGCCGCGTTAGTGCATGAAAATCAGCAGGCTTCTTGCGTATCCATGACAGAAACGGCGCAAGAGCGGCGTCCTCCCGCAGGATGTCAGGTTCCGTCAGACGTGCCGCCAGTTCTGCTTCGCTGAAATTCGCATGAATGGCGTTATGGCAGATCTGATGCAGGCGCACTGTTTCTGCCTGCGCGCCACCCTTCAGCTTCGGCGTGAGATGATGACGTGAAGACCGTGCCGTCGATGGAATCGGACGTCCACACAACGCACAGCAAACCTCTTCGTCATACTCCCCGGAGGGCTCCAGCCGTTTTTCGAATGCTCGATTTCGTCCCATGAACGGTAAGAGTGAGTGCACTTTGAGAGAACCGCAAGCCTCAGAGGTCCTCTTGCACTTCCCCCGCTCAACCCCCACCATGACAGACAGATTTTTCATTGCGAAAGAGCAAGACGTGCCCGTTCCTTCCCCCTTTTCGCACGAACAGCTTCTGGACCGGCTTGGTGAAGTTGCCGTCCGCGTTGGCCTGAACATCAAGCCTGGGCAACAGCTTCTCATTACTGCCCCTCTGGACGCTGTGCCTCTGGTCCGCCGCGTCACGGAACACGCCTACAAGGCTGGCGCCTCCCTCGTCACCACGCTTTACGCTGACGATGAAACCACTTTGGCGCGTTACGTCCACGCCTCTGATGACGCCTTCGATACCGCACCAACATGGCTCGCCAATGGAATTGCTCAGGCGTTTCGGGACGGTGCGGCCCGTATGGCCATCACGGGCGCAAACCCCACCCTTCTCGCCGGACAGGACCCGGAGCGCATTTCCCGCGCCAACCGCGCCAACTCCGCCGCCAATCGTCCGGCCATGGAAATCATCACCCAGTTTGCCGTGAACTGGAACATCATCGCCTGCGCTACTCCTGCCTGGGCCGCTCAGGTCTTCCCTGACCTTCCCGCAGACGAAGCCCTGACCGCTCTGTGGAACGGTATCTTCAAGGCCTCCCGCGTGGATGTTCCCGACCCGGTCGCTGACTGGAAAGCCCACAATGAGCGCCTTCACGCCCGCGCAAAATACATGAACGATACGCACTTCGAGGCGCTGCACTTCTCCGGGCCCGGTACAGACCTGACCGTAGGACTCGCCGACGGCCACGCCTGGGCTGGTGGCTCGGAAGAAACGCTGAATGGCGTTGTCTGCAATCCGAACATCCCGACGGAAGAAATCTTCACGACACCGCACCGTTCCCGCGTCAACGGAACAGTGTGCAGCACCAAGCCCCTTTTCCATCAAGGCACTCTGATTGATGATATTTCCGTCCGTTTCGAGGATGGTCGCATTGTCGAGGCCCATGCCAGCAAGGGCGAAAACGTTCTGCACCGCATTCTGGATACGGATGAAGGCGCGCGTCGCATTGGCGAGGTGGCTCTTGTGCCGCACTCATCTCCGATTTCCTCCAGCGGCATTCTCTATAAGAACACCCTGTTTGACGAGAATGCGTCCAGCCATATCGCCCTTGGTCAGGCTTACACCAAATGCATGGTCGACATTGAGGGTCTGACGCCGGAACAGCTTCTGGAGCGGGGCGTTAATGACTCCCTGATCCACATCGACTGGATGATCGGGTCTGACAGGATTGATCTCGACGGCCTCAAGGACGGAACGCGCACGCCTCTCATGCGTGCTGGTGAATGGGTAATTTCATGATTTTTCGACGCAGCCTCCTCCCGGTTCTCGCACTGGCGACAGGGACAATCGCCCCCATGAGCAGCGCCCTGGCGCAGGGTGCTCCCAGCCAGACACAGATTGACGGCCAGTCGGACCAACAGTCAGCCCAAATCCCGCCGCAGTTCCGCGCTGATGCAGAACGCGCCATGCGGTATGCGTTGCCAGCGGATTTCATGTCGCGGGCAGTGTCCACGATCAGCGAGCTTCAGGGGCGGAACATCCAGCCCCCTAACTCGCAGGGCCTTGGACTTCAGGAGATGATCACCCGAACAAGCCAGGTACCGGGCTTTCCGGATGTTCTCCGCTCTCATGGATTTACGCCGGAAACGTTCATCATCGGCATGACAACCTTCGGCATGACACTGGCCGCCAGCAATGGTCAGGTTCCTGCAGGGATGCCTTCTCCCAACCCCACCAACGTGGCGCTGTTCAAGGCCCACCCCGATCAGGTCAATGCCCTGATGCAGGCCATGGGCAACCCGCCACACTGATGTTTTCAGGCATACCTTTCCAAAAAGGTATGCCTTCTTTTCTGGAGATGCCGCTGATAAAACAGCGCCATGTCCGTAATGCTCGATCCCTCTACACTTCCATCCGTCAATATTCTTGGCCTGGCTCAGGGCGGCGCCATTCTTCGTGCCGAACGCGAAACACCGCCTGACGGGATTCCGGCATTCATAACGAAAGAAGGCTGGGACGAACTCATTGCAGCACATGCTGACAACCATGCCGCCCCTCATATCATCGTGCTTCCCGCTCTTGAAAAAGCCGTTACCCGCATTTTGGCTCATGCAGCTGAAGCGGCTCAGAGCGAAGGCAAGACCGCACCCGTTATCAGTCTCGAAAGCGATCTTTTCCCCAGCGATCCCACCTTAATTCTGGCGTTCGTGAGAGATGAGACACACCCAGTCGCCTGCGCTTTGATAGGAACCGCAGCCCATCTGGTAGATATGCTTCGGGGCGACGGATCAATGTAGGTTTCGTTGCCTCAGAGCCAGCTCATCCAGCACAGCCTGCTCCTTGCGAAGACGATGCTGCTGTATTTCCCCCTGCTGCTTTTCTTCCAGCTTTTCTACGGCTTTCAGGGCGGCCTGCGCCATCAGAAGGGCTGAGCGGATGCAGTCCCTGTCTATTGCCGCCTGCCGGCATCGTTCCTGAGCCTCAGAGATTGCGCGCTGGCCAACAGGCAGCCAACGACTGAAAGCCTCAACGGCCCGATCATCGGCCAGCGGATCAGAAGCCAGCTTCTGTTCCATCAGCAAGTCTTGATGCCTTTGGCCAAGTGCCGTTTCCGCAGCCGCTTCCCGCGCCACAGCTTCGCCAAAAGCCTTCTCCACATCTGCAAGTTCATGACGTCTCAGACGACGAAGAACTTCAAGTGGCATCTGCCTCATTGCTTTTTCTCCGATAAGGGTCAGGCTGCGGTGCCCATGATGGTTGCAAGCTGCTCAAAGGCGTCCAGACACCCTGAACGTTCGTTCTTTCCCTGAGACAGAAACGTGTCGAGCTGAGGCATAAGACGAATAGCTTCATCCACGTCTTTCTCCGTTCCAGATTTGTAGGCACCCAGCCGGATCATGTCGGCCATGCGCTCATATGTTGCCATGGTTGCACGGGCCTGGCGGGTTAACCTGTTTTCTTCTGCCGAATTGCACCCCGGCACGGCACGAGACAGGGAACGCAGTACGTCAATAGCCGGATACCGGCCCTGCTCCCCGATCTTCCGGTCCAGCACGATGTGCCCATCCAGAATGCCACGCACCGCATCTGCGACAGGTTCGTTGTGGTCGTCACCTTCCACCAGAACCGTGAACAGTGCCGTAATCATTCCTTTCCCCGGATACCCCGGTCCCGCACGTTCCAGAAGTTTTGGCAGATCGGCAAAAACCGAAGGTGGATAACCCCGCGTTGCCGGCGGCTCCCCTGCCGACAGACCAATTTCGCGCAAGGCCATGCAGTAGCGCGTTACGCTGTCCATCAGGAGTAGGACCGATTTGCCCTGATCCCGGAAATGCTCAGCGATCGCCATGGCGGAAACAGCAGCGTCCCGCCGCATCAACGGCGGAGTATCAGATGTCGCGATCACAACAACGCTTCGCGCAAGACCTTCCGGGCCAAGATCATCTTCGATGAATTCCCGAACCTCACGGCCTCGCTCACCAACCAGCGCAATCACCGCAACGTCACAGTCAGCCCCCCGGGCCAGCATGGATAACAGCGTTGACTTACCGACGCCGGAGCCCGCGAATAGACCCAGCCTTTGCCCGCGCCGACAGGTTGTAAACGCATCCAGCGCCCTGACCCCCAGATCAATCCTGTCTCCGAGCCTGGCCCGCGTTGCAGCATTGGGAGGGGAATTGAGAACAGGTTGCTGGTCCAGTGCGGGGATCAATGCGCCTTTCCCATCCATTGGCTCTCCAAGCGGATCAACGACACGCCCTAACCAGCTTTCATTGACACCAAGAGACGCCGAAGACTGGCGACTCAGGGGAATACGCGCCTCACAACCAGGTCCAATCCCTTCAAGACTGCCAAAAGCCATGACCCGAGCATGTGCTTCATGAAATCCTACAACCTCTGACTGTATAAGACTCCCCGATCGAGAACGAATTGCGATTCGATCGCCAATTGAAACGAGTCCTTCCAGGCCGTGAATCGTCACACACAGTCCCGTCACATCCTGAACCGTTCCCAATGCACCGTCAGGTTGCAGACGTACCGCTTGATCCAGCAGCCCCTTAAGACAGCCGGAAATCGCCATTTTTTTCTGGTTTTGGGCGGTTTCCATCATTTCTCGAACGTTAAACCCAGAGAGTTAACAAAACCTGAAGCCAACTCACTTCGGGAAGAAATAATGAAAAATTTACGCTTTTTCATTTGTGTCTATCGACATACACAACTCCAGGTAGTAACCACTGCTTCACCAATCCGGGAGTTGAAAAACATGCGTATCCTTCTTGTCGATAGCGATCTTCAGGCCGCAGCCACTCTGTCCCAGATCCTGCGGACAGCAGCTTTCACCGTGGATCACACAGCGTCAGGTGAAGAAGCCATCGAGATGCTCCGTCATTACGATTATGATGTGATGGTTCTCGAACTGATGCTGAACGACATTGAGGGATATGACGTCATTCGTCGGGTCCGCTCTTCCCGGATCACAACGCCTATCCTGGTTCTGTCCGCCCTGCTCCGTCCACAAGCCAAGATCCGCGCATTCTCGATGGGGGCGGACGATTACATGACGAAGCCCTACGATCCCGGCGAACTGATCGCCCGTCTCCAGGCTGTCATGCGCCGCTCCCGCGGTTTTGCTGAGCCATGCCTGCGGGTTGGGAACCTGGAACTCGATCTGAATGGCAAGAATGTCACGATTGATGGATCAGCTCTGCACCTGACAGGCAAGGAATATGCCATCCTGGAGTTGCTGGTCATCCGCAAGGGTTCAGTGCTGACAAAAGATGCTTTTCTGAACCATCTTTATGGCGGTATTGATGAACCGGAAATGAAGATCATTGATGTCTTCATCTGCAAGCTGCGCCGCAAGCTCCAGAAAGCCGGAGCAGAAAATCTGATCGCAACCGTCTGGGGACGGGGCTACATCCTGCGCGACGAGCCAACCACCGAAACCGGTTCCACACTACAGGGCGAGCGCCCTCGTGCGGTTCAGCCCGTTACAACATTCGCCTGAAGACCGTTTTTCAGGATTGGTGCCATTCAGGCCGGATCGTCACACCATGATCGACCGGCCCGTGCCCCTGTCCTAATCCCGGCGCGCGTAAAAGCGCCAGCCTGAGATATCTGTTTCCACGCCGGACAGCAGCCTCAAGGCCCATCCCCTGCGCTACGCCCGTCGCAATCGCACTTGCAAGAGTGCATCCTGTTCCATGTGTATGACGGGTCTTTATTCTTTCACCACGAAGTACAATTTCGTGTCCCTCGGGAAAGACCAGAAGGTCTTCAAGTTCATCTCCCCGAAGATGCCCCCCTTTGAGCAGAACGGCACCTGCCCCCTTGTCCTGCAGTATCCGCGTAGCAGATCGCATCCCATCGAGATCCGTAATGACATGCCCGGTCATGACTTCAGCTTCCGGAATATTCGGCGTTACAACCAGAGCGCGAGGAAGAAGCCGCGTCATCACAGCGTCTACGGCTTCGGGATCAAGCAGAACCGATCCGCTAGTTGAGACCATGACAGGATCAAGCACAAAGGGAAGTTCTGGATAGTCCTGCAATTCGTCCGCCAAAGCGTGAACAATCGCAGCGTTGGCCAGCATGCCACTTTTGCAGCAATCCGCCCCCAGATCCCGTAATACAACCTGTATCTGCTGCCTCACAAAGGCGGGCGAGACAGCTTCAACGCCAAACACGCCCAGCGTATTCTGAGCCGTCAAAGCTGTAATGGCACTCATACCGAATCCGCCAAGCGCGGTGATCGTCTTAAGATCAGCCTGGATTCCAGCTCCCCCGCCTGAATCGCTCCCAGCAACGGTCAGAACCCGGCCAATCATTGCTTAATTTCCTGTAATGGCGCGGATCGCATCACAAACATGATCCACGACTTCGACCACAAGAGCCTCATCTTCCGCTTCCGCCATGACGCGAATCAGCGGCTCCGTTCCACTGGCCCGAAGAACCAGACGTCCCCGACCTGCAAGACGCTCCTCAGCCCAGGATTTTGCAGCAGTCAGCTCTGGACTGCTCAGCGGACTTGCGCCCGAGTAGCGCACATTTTTCAGAAGCTGAGGGAAAGGCTCGAAAACCCTGCAGATTTCGCTGGCCGGCTTTTTGGTCTCAACCGACACGGCCAGAACCTGCAATGCAGCAATCAGGCCGTCGCCCGTCGTGGCATAGTCCGACAGAACCATATGGCCTGATTGTTCGCCGCCCAGATTGCCACCAATTTCGCGCATGCGCTCAACAACGTAGCGGTCCCCAACGGCCGTACGCTGAAGTTCCAGCCCTACTTCTGAAAGTGCCTTTTCCAGCCCCATGTTGGACATGACTGTAGCCACAACAGTGCTGCTACGGAGGCGATCATGCTGCTTCCAGAACCTAGCAATCAGACCAAGGATCTGATCCCCGTCAACCAGCGTCCCATTCTCGTCAGCAATCAGCACACGATCCGCATCACCATCCAGCGCAATTCCGAAGTCTGCCTGGTGCTCTTTTACGGCTGCACAAAGCTTTTCCGGATGCGTTGATCCCACACCGTCATTGATGTTCAGGCCATCCGGAGAACATCCGATCTTGATGACTTCGGCCCCAAGCTCCCACAGAGCCGTAGGCGCCACACGGTAGGCCGAACCATTCGCACAATCGAGAACGATCTTCAGGCCATCAAGGCGCAACCCACGGGGGAACGAGGCTTTGGCGTTTTCGATATAACGCCCTGCCGCATCATTCAGACGCGAAGCCCGACCGATCTGCTCTGGCGAAGCAAGACGCCCCGACAGGTCCTCGCCCATCAGGGCCTCAATCTCACCTTCCACTTCATCGGAAAGCTTGAAACCATCCGGCCCGAACAGCTTGATGCCATTATCCGTGAACGGGTTATGCGATGCAGAGATCATCACCCCGAGATCGGCACGGAGTGAACGGGTCAGCATGGCAATGGCAGGCGTTGGCAATGGGCCAACGAGAATGACATCCATGCCCGCAGACAGGAACCCGGCCACAAGCGCACATTCAATCATGTAACCCGACAGGCGAGTGTCCTTGCCAAGAACCACACTATGGCGGCGGCTCTGGTTGCGCATGAAGTACAGCCCGGCCGCCTGTCCGAGTTTCTGGGCAACTTCTACCGTCATCGGTGCGGTATTGGCTGTTCCCCTGATCCCGTCCGTACCGAACAGTGCCCTCTTGCTGGCCATGGTCATGAAATCCTGCGTGTCTCAATAGATAATAAAAAGGCGCGGCACCGAGGGGAGCTCCCCCTCAATGACGCGCCTGATGGTGCGGTTAACGGTCTGATTAGCCTGCCTGCGGAGCCGGATCAAACGCGCCTGGACGCGTAGTTGGCACAGAGGCACGGCGATTATCGGGCAACTGCTCATCATCAGAAGCACGTTCGATGGCCTCGCCCCGCATGATGCGGCCTACGTCATCCCCCGTCAGCGTCTCATATTCAAGAAGTGCTGCGGTCAGACGATGCAGATCATCGATATGCGTCAGAAGAAGATGACGGGCCTGCTGGTAGGCCGTATCGATCAGCATCTTGATCTCGGTATCGATATCCCGTGCCGTCTGCTCGGACAGGTTCTTGTTCTGCGTCACCGAATGACCCAGGAACACTTCCTGACCATTATCGCCGTAAGCAATCATTCCGAGCTTGTCGCTCATGCCCCATTCGGTAACCATCCGTCGTGCAAGATCAGTCGCACTCTTGATGTCACCCGAGGCACCGGCACTGACTTCTTCCGGGCCAAAAATGATTTCTTCAGCCACACGGCCACCCATGGCGATGACCAGACGGGCAAGGCACCATTTGCGGCTGTAGGAAATATTGTCCTTCTCCGGCAGCGTCATCACCAGACCCAGTGCACGGCCACGCGGCACAATCGTCGCCTTGTGGATCGGGTCACTACCCGGCGTGAAGATGGCGCAGATGGCGTGCCCGGACTCATGATAAGCCGTGGAGCGTTTTTCATCCTCAGTCATGACCATGGAACGACGTTCTGCGCCCATCATGACCTTGTCCTTGGCTTCCTCAAACTGAGCCATGCCAACGGTTCGACGTCCCTGACGGGCCGCCATCAGAGCAGCTTCATTCACAAGATTGGACAGGTCCGCACCAGAGAAACCCGGCGTACCGCGAGCAATCACTTTCGGATCCACGTCCGAAGACAGCGGAACCTTCTTCATGTGCACGCGCAGGATCTTTTCACGACCTGCCACATCCGGGTTCGGCACAACAACCTGACGGTCAAAACGGCCGGGACGTAGGAGAGCCGGGTCCAGAACATCCGGACGGTTGGTTGCGGCAATGAGGATGACGCCCTCGTTGCTTTCAAAACCATCCATCTCAACCAGCATCTGGTTCAGAGTCTGCTCACGCTCATCATTGCCACCGCCAAGACCAGCACCACGGTGACGGCCAACAGCGTCGATTTCGTCAATGAAGATGATGCAGGGGGCAGCCTTTTTACCCTGCTCGAACATGTCGCGCACACGGGATGCACCAACACCGACGAACATCTCCACAAAGTCCGACCCGGAAATCGTGAAGAACGGAACATTGGCCTCGCCAGCAATCGCACGGGCCAGAAGCGTCTTACCCGTACCCGGAGGACCAACCAGCAGAGCCCCCTTGGGAATCTTGCCGCCCAGACGCGTGAACTTCTGGGGGTCCTTGAGGAACTCGACGATTTCCTCAAGCTCAGCCTTGGCTTCATCAATGCCCGCAACGTCATCAAACGTGACGCGACCGGTCTTCTCCGTCAGAAGACGGGCCTTGGACTTGCCAAAACCCATGGCACGGCCACCGCCTGCCTGCATCTGGCGAAACACCATGAAGCACAAACCAACCAGCAGCAGAACCGGGAGGTAAGCACCGACATACCGCAGGATTGGGCTTTCACCGCTATCCATCGGCTTGGCAGTGACTTCCACGCCAGCACTCGTCAGACGGGCCGGGAGGCCCGGATCCATCGGCGCATAGGTCTCGAAAGACGTGCCGTTCGTCAGCGTTCCGGAGACATTCTGTTCCTGGATCACTACCGAGCGGACCTGGTGCTCGTCCACATCATGAATGAAATCGGAATAAGCGATCTGCTGGGCAGCGTGCTGGCTTCCACCAGGCTGGAAGGCGGTCAGCACTGCCATTCCGACCATGATGATGACCACCCAGATCAGAACGTTACGGCCTAAATTGTTCATCTCGTTCTCTGTCGTCCTTCAGACTGTCCAACCGATGCAGCGTGGCTTCATCATCTCAAACAGGCCGGCGTCATAGTCTGTGTTGACTTCATAACATAGGCGCTCCTGCCTACGTTCCTACCCCATTGGAGGAAGGAAAACGCATTTCAGGGCATTTTGGTGCGCTTTTCACCCTATTGCACCACTTTCTCCCGTTACAGGCACCCCTCCTGCCCAGAAAAAAGGAACGGTTCCGGTTCCTGCCAGAACATCGGGCAAGCCTATGATCTGTCCTCCCTGCCAAAGTGCAGGAAGAGTTCTAAGGGCAGCTTTGGGCAAGCCGAGTCTTCTGGCATTAAGCCTCGTGGCCTCATCGCCTACGGCACCGATCAGGCTGTTTGTCGGAAGATTTTGCGCATTACAACGCCATCGACCATCCCACAACGCTTCAGCATCGACCCGGATGGGCCGTTCAACAGCACGCTCTTCACGCACAAGCACCACGCCTTCACCAAAACGCCCCGCAGGACGCATCATCACGCCACCCAGCGTCCCCTCTCCCCGCAGCACAAGAGCCTGTACCTGCTCACGGGACGGACGATATCGACGTCCGGATACCAGACGGATCAACGGTGGGAGTGTGCTTTCACAAACTCCTTCAGGCGCCAGATGAACCCAACCTGCCGGGTGCCAGACGGCACTTTTTGCCAGCACACGAGCCAGTTCGTCCTCTTCTGAATGACGAAGCCCTTGTGCAGAAATCTGCCATTCCCGGGCCTGATCCCGTTGGGTGGACGATAGATCCTGCCGCCAGCGGACACGTTCAAAACGCCTGTTCTGATTGGAAGGATCTTCAATCCATGCAAGCCCTTCTGAGCGCAACGTCGCACGCAACCGGTCCGGATGAAGTGTCAGGCAAGGACGGACAATCCTGATACGACCACGAAGTGTCGTCATCTCCATACCGGCCAGCCCTCGTGGGCCGCTGCCAGCATGATGCCGCATCCAGACCGTTTCATCCTGATCGTGCAGATGATGAGCGACCAGAAGATCGAGACATCCCGCCTCGACACAAGCAGCTTCCAGCGCTTCAAAACGCGCATCCCGCGCACGCTCCTGAAGTCGCCCCTTGGGAAATGGGGCCAGTGTCAGGACACGCGCCTTAATCCCCATGGCTTCCAGCCGCTCTACTGTCAGGTACGCCTCAGCACCGGACTCAGGCCGCAAGGCATGATCCACTACAAAGGCGAGAACATGTCGCCGCCAGCGCCTTGCGAGCAAAGCCAACGCGAGGGAATCGCCTCCCCCCGAAACCGCAAGTCCGACGGGAGCTTCTGGAACATCGGGCAACCATGGCCCGACATCCTTCATCAGGGCGGAAAATTCGTCCGCCCCGACAGGACTGTTCAGATCAATGACAGGCTGCACGTCCACGGAACGTCGCAGCTGCAGACTTCACACGAGGCGTCGGAGTTGGAAACTCGTCCTTCAGCTTGTCGAGCGCCTGACAGGCGGAGTTCTTGTCACCCATCGCCAGGAAGGATGCTGCCACGCCCAGCAGAGAGTCCTGAGCCTTGGGTGACTTCGGAGCCTTGTTATAGGCATCGTAATAAGCAACCGCCGATTCACGATACTGCTTCTGCCCCGCGAGAGACTGGGCTAGCAGGAACTGGGAATCCATTTTACCCGAAGCGCTTTTGGCCGTCTTGATCGCGAAGCGCGCATTCGTTTCAGCGTCGTCGTATTTGCCAGCCTTCAACGCGGCATTGCCGAGCTTCAGAGCGTCAACGGCTGTCTTGGGTGCGGCGTCATTCTCAGGGGGCGCGGCCGTTTCAGCAGACTTTGCGCTGGGAGCAGGAGAAGCTACGGCAGGAGCTCCGCCGCCGCCATTCTGAGAGGCAAACTGCATGTCAGAAATCTGCTTGGACAGATTGGCCTGCGTTTCCTTCTGGGCATTGCTGAGCTGATCCAGTTCACCACGCATCTGACGGTTCTGCTCTTCCAGAGCCGAAACACGCTCCAGAAGCTGGGCAACCATATTTCCATCGGCTCCCCCCCCAGACGAACCCCGCGATGGTGAAGAACTCGGTGCGGGCAAAGGTCCACTGTTCTGGATCTGCGAAAGCTGCTGCCGCAGCGAGGCAATTTCATCCTGAAGCGCAATCGCCTCGCGGGAGGAAATTCCTCCGCCATCCGATGCGTCCTGCGCCAGAGCCGGCAGGACAGGGCAAAGCACAGAAAACGCCGTTCCGAGCATCAACGCGCGGAGGGGACGGGACAGGGCCATGCAAGATCTCCTGAAACAGTTCAGCGCCCGGCCAGGACGCCCTCTCGCAATCGCCGGCGAGCACGGCAGACAGAGACAGTCATAAAACAGAAACGGCCGGGGGATAAGCTCCCCCGGCCGTTCAAACTGTCAGTCCGTCAGACGGATGACCTGGGTTCAGCGAACCGAGGTGATCGCGTTACGGTTCTGAGCCCATGAAGCTTCGTCGTCACCATCGGCGGTCGGACGATCCTTACCGTAGGAAATCGTCGTGATGCGGGAAGCGCTGACGCCCTTGGCAACCAGATAGTCGCGAGCAGCATTGGCGCGGCGCTGGCCGAGAGCAATGTTGTATTCTTCGGTGCCGCGGTCATCGCAGTTACCAGCAATCTGAATGCTGACCTGCGGGTACTTTGCAAGCCATGCAGCCTGCTTGTCCAGCGTGGCGCGAGCTTCTTCGGAAAGCTGGGAAACGTTCAGCTCGTAGAAGACGCGGTCACCAACATTGGCAACCAGATCAGCTTCGCTGCCTGGCGTCGGGCCAGCTTCCTGCGTAGCTGCGCCAGCACCGGTGCTGTTGCCCGTATCGGTTTTGCCATCGGAGCAGGCTGCGAGAACGAGCGCTAGACCAAGCGCACCAAACACCTTGAACTTCATGTGTCTCAACCCTGAGAACGGTTCCTTTGCAGGAACCGAAATGCGGCATAATGCCGCGTTGTTCCGGACCCCATGCCCTTCATCGGGACCGCTCAAGAGTTGCCCTGCAACTCTCAGCGTGCCCTCTGAAAAACATTGGCCACTAGCGCCCATACTCATGACTTAAATCCGGGGTCAAGCATCCTGTAAGACACCCCCCGGCCGCCAGAGAACGATTCTGTTTCGAAACTAGAGAATGCAACATAAATGTCACAGCATTTGGACAGGAATGTGGCGGAATTCTGCCGGTTATTTTGCAGAACATCCCTGATGTTCTTTATTATCATGCAGAGAACGCGCATCAGCCCAGCGCAAAATGCGGAACAGAATCTTCCCGCCGTTCAGTGCAGCTTATCTGTTTTACAGAACATGCGATGGAACCGTGCCGCTCGTCACAGACGCTCAATGCGCACTCGACTCCAGTTCAAGGCGTTTCACCCGCCCTGCTCAGGCATGGCGCCTGCCCTCTTCGCCCAGCTTCTGCCCAAGGCATTCACGAGGGGAAACGCTCCGCGTCAGATCCTGATCTGACGCGGAGAAAACCTGCTCAGCCGTTCAGAGGAGACCAGGCTGGATCGGACGCGCCAGTTGCTGTCCGGATCGGGCGCTCATTGAAGCCCGTGATGTCGATTGTCCCAATGCCAGAAGAGAACCCCGCTCCACCGGCGCTGGAGGCGCTCTGGCGGCAGAATGCCAGCACACGACCGTTCGGACAGAAGGTCGGGGATTCAACCGTAAAGCCCTGCGTCAGAATACGCTCGCCAGTTCCATCAGGGTTCATGACGCCCAGCGAGAAGCCACCGTGACCGATACGGGTAAACGCAATCAGATCACCCCGCGGCGACCAGACCGGTGAGCCGTACTGACCGGAACCATAAGAGATCCGGCGCGCACCACCGCCTGATGCGCTCATGATGTAAAGCTGCGGACTACCGCCACGATCGGAGTTGAACACGATCTGACTGCCATCCGGGCTAAAGCACGGGCTGGTATCAATGGCACCACCAGAACTCGTGATCTGATGCTTGCTCCGGGAAGCCAGATCCACCACGAAGATGTCCGACCCACCGCCCCGCGTCGCAGACAAGACCACGCGGCTGCCATCAGGCGAGAAACGCGGCGCGAAGGAAATGCCATCGAACTCGCCCAGCATCTGCTGACCGCCAGAGCCAAGATCGAACAGATACACACGCGGACGATTGTTCGCGTAGGACATGAACGCGACCTGATCGCGCGCCGGGTTGAATCGCGGCGTCAGCGTCAACCACTGGCCACCGGTCAGCATACGGGAATTGAACCCGTCCTGATCCATCAGCGCCAGACGCGTGATCTGATGACGGCGAGGGCCTGTACGGGCAATGTAAGCGATGCGGGTATCAAAATAGCCCTTCTCACCCAGCATCCGCTCATAAATCACATCAGCAATAATATGAGCGATACGACGCCAGTTGGACGGAGACGCCGTATAAGCCGTGCCCTGAAGCTGCTCACCGGCCACAACGTTCCACAGCCGCATCTCAACGCGAACACTGCCTGACCCGACGGCGCGCCCAGCTACAGCCGCACGTGCGCCCTGCGCCTTGAGGGCACTGAAGTCAGGCGTGGAGCCCGGAGGCACATCGCCACTCATGACTTTGAAGAGGCCCGTGCTCTCCAGATCAGAAGAAATGACGCCAGAAATCTGCTCGCCCATCCCGGCACCAAAACTCGGAATCACGATGGGGATCGGTGCCTGACGGGCCTGATCCACGGTAATTTCAGCTTCACCCGGGCCAGCCGCAGTGGAGCCCTGGGCAAAAGCAGACAGCGGCGTTGCCAGAAGGCCACCGGCCGCAGCCGTGGCACCAAGAACAGAACGGCGCGACAGCAGCGCGCTCAGAGCATCAGCTTCGGAATCGGAAATGAAGGTCATGATGATTCCTCTAGGGTTTACGGCCTGAAGACAAAACGCAGCTGATGCGTCTGGCCTAGCAGGTTGGAAGGAATGGGCAGATGGGCACAGGTTGGGCTCAGCACTGCATCGCGCGCACGCTCCGCCAGCACACGATAGGACGGATCTGCCGCCATCTTCGCTGCCGTGTCTGGAGCATACTTCACAAGGCGTGCCTCACCCGTTGCATCCACCGTCACAATCAGATGCGCGACAAAGCTCGCATAGTTCCGCGCTTCCGTGTCTTCCGTGTAGCAACGCCGCACGGAACCACCGATGGCTTTCTGATCCGCCATGGACAGGGACTTGGTAATATCCCCGTTCGGAACACCGCCGCCATCCGGCGCACCACCCTGCGGCGGGTTGGCTTTCGCCTTGGGCGCATGCGTCTGCTTCTGGTCGGACCGGAAGCTGTCCAGCGTGGCCAGAAGGGAATGACTGTCCGCCTGCGTATTCTTGGACGCATTCGGCTGAGTCAGGTGTGAGAACTTCGGCGTATCCGGCAGCTTGTCAGCCTTCTGCGTCTGCGGGCTCGGCGGGGCTACCATCGTCGACTTGGTCGGCGGGGATGGCTTTGGCGGCGACGCAGGCACAGGCTCCGGCGACGGCTCCGTAATCTTGGGCGGAAGCTTCGTCGGTGGCAGAGGCTGAGGCTTGGTCTCAGGCGCTGGCGGAACCGGCTGCGGAGGCGGTGGGGGCGGAGGCGGTTCTTCCGTCGGCGCTTTCAAAGGAGGCGTCGGAGACGGAGGAGCCTCGTTCTTCACGGGCGCAGGCGCGGGTGCCGGCTTGGGAGCCGGATGATCAGCCTTGATAGGATGAGTGGGAGGACCAGCCTCCTCGAACTCCATCTGCACCGCCGGGGGTTCCGGCGGCTCAGGAGGTTTCTCGAACGGGATCCGCACCACCAGGTACAGGATCAGTGCCGCATGGACACCAACCGAACCCAGCAGCGCGTTGCGAAAGCGACGCCTGTCCGAACGACGTGGACGCACCACTGGCGAAGTCCTTTACTGGCCGCTCTGAGGCTGCTGAGCGAGCAGCGCCACATGCGTAAAGCCGCCAGACGTGATCTGACCCATGACCTGCATCACGCGGCCATAGTCGATATGCGCATCGGCACGAACGAAGATCCGATGGTTCGGATCATTCTGGGACTGGACCTTAAGCTGGTCCACAAGCTGTTCCGGCGTGATCGGATCTTCGCCCAGATACAGCGAACCGTCATTGCGCAGCGAAACCGTGATCGGCTTCGTATCAGCATTGACCGGGCTGGCATCCGTTTTGGGCAGATCGACATTGACACCACTGGTCATCATCGGTGCCGTCACCATGAAGATGATGAGCAGCACAAGCATGACGTCCACCAGCGGTGTGACGTTGATCTCGGATGCCGGACGCCGACGACGGCTCCCTGCGCGTCCTCCTCCAGCGGACATCCCCATGGATCAGGCCTTCCCGCTGGACGTCTCGTCCGCACGCTCTTCGGACTGACGGGACAGGATGGCGGCAAATTCGGTTCCGAATGCCTCCATACGGTCCGCAAACTTGTCCGTGGAGTTGCTGAGAACGTTATAGGCCACGTAGGCGGGAATAGCCGTCACAAGACCAATAGCCGTTGCGAACAGCGCTTCGGAAATACCCGGGGCCACGACGGAAAGGTTGGTGTTGTGCATGGCGGCAATCGAGCCGAACGCATGCATGATACCCCAGACCGTACCGAACAGACCCACGAACGGTGCTACCGGACCAATCGTCGCCAGGAAGATCAGGCGACGGCCCAGACGATCATTTTCGCGGGAAACGGTAATATTGATGGCACGGTCGATACGGTCCCGCACGCCACCGCGCGCCAGATCGATCCCGACGATACGTGCCGAACGACGCCATTCGCCCATGGCTGCACCGAATACGGCGGCCATCGGATGCGTCGGGCGGGCACCATCGGATTCGTAGAGGTCGTCCAGCGAACCGCCGGACCAGAAACGGTCTTCAAATTCCGTCGCTTCACGATTCACGCGCCGCATCAGAATGATTTTTTCCGCGATGATCGCCCACACGCCTGCACTGCACAGGACGAGCCCGATCATGACCAGCTTTACGACGATGGACGCGTGCAGGAACAGGTCCAGAGGCGACAGACCGGCCGCACCGACCGCCCCAAGCGCACTCGAACTTACCTCATGATCCACTGTTCTCTCCTGTCCAGATCCTGTCCCTTACGGGTCAGGTCTCTCCATTGCACTTCGTGAGGAAACAGGAAAGTGGGTCAGACCTCTCCAGCCTCGAGTTTTCGAACAGCATCACACCAGCGAGGCGGAATTTTGGCAGGTTTCATTGTTTCTGCAGAAAGGCAGGCCAGTTCCACATCAATGACAACGGCGGTTTCGTTACCCTTTGAGAAATTCCGCACTGTTTGCTGAAGTTTCAGCCGTGTTGGCGTCATGGCCTCCAGAGCAGTCTCGATTTCCATTTCATCATCGAGTCGCAACGGGGAGCGATACCGGATGCTGGCCTGCCGGACGACAAAGGCCAGACCGAAATCATTCAGAAGTTCCGTAACGGACGCATCCGCATCCCGCATGGCCTCACTGCGTGCACGTTCGGCAAAGCCGAGATAGCGCGCGTGATAGACAATCCCCCCGGCATCCGTGTCTTCGTAATAAACCCGGAACCGGATTTTATGCGTTGCCATCAGATCCTCCGCTCATGTGCCCGGTTTCAGCCCGCCGTATCGTCATCGAGCGCAGAAAGGAGATCCACCTGGCTCGCTGGCGGGTTCAGCCCCAGATGGCGCCACCCCGCCTCACCCAGCATACGGCCTCGTGCTGTCCGAAGCACCATACCTTCCTGAATCAGGTAAGGCTCAATGACATCTTCCAGTGTATCGCGTGCTTCCGCCAGACCAGCCGCAAGCGTTTCAACACCCACCGGGCCGCCATGATGGTGTTCCGCAATCCGCACCAGATAGCGCCGGTCCATCGCATCCAGACCGCGCTCATCAACTTCAAGACGTGACAGCGCCGCATCCGCCGTGGCGCGATCGATGATCGGCTTCTTCGCCACCAAAGCAAAATCGCGCACCCGACGCAAAAGACGCCCGGCAATACGCGGCGTCCCACGGGAACGGCGGGCAATTTCTTCCGCGCCATCGTCATTCAGATGCACACCGAGCTTGGTCGCTCCACGAGACACGATGGCCCGCAGTTCATCCGGCGTATAAAAAACAAGTCGCAGGGGAATGCCGAAGCGATCCCGCAAAGGCGTGGCCAACAGACCGGCACGCGTCGTGGCGGCAACAAGCGTGAACGGGGCGAGATCAATCCGCACAGATCGAGCCGCTGGCCCCTCCCCGATAATCAGATCGAGCTGGAAATCTTCCATCGCAGGATAGAGAATTTCCTCAATCGCGGGCTGAAGACGGTGAATTTCGTCAATGAACAGCACATCGCGTGGCTGGAGATTCGTCAGGATCGCCGCCAGATCTCCTGCCCGCTGAATGACCGGCCCGGATGTGGCCCGGAAACCGACACCCAACTCACGGGACACAATCTGTGCCAGTGTCGTCTTACCCAGACCCGGAGGGCCATGCAGCAAGACGTGATCCAAGGCCTCGCCACGGGCCTTGGCAGCCTCGATGAAAATAGCAAGATTTTCCCGGCTAGCTTTCTGCCCTGTAAAATCAGCAAGGCTCTCCGGTCTTAACCCGCTCTCTGCAATATCTTCCGGCAGACGAGCCGGGTCCGTTTCCCGAAATTCGCTCATCGGGCCAGTTCCTTCAGGCAAAGACGGATGGCCAGATCAAGGCTGGCGTTCTCGTTTTCAGCCAGAACACGACTCAGCACCGGCCATGCCTCTGCTCGACGGAAGCCAAGACCTGCCAGCGCCAGCAGCGCATCATTCTCAACGCTTGGCCCGGTCACGATCCCCGGCATCGGCGCAGCAGCTCCGCCACCTGGCATCTTGGCAACCTTGTTGCGCAGTTCGCTCAGAATACGGTCCGCAAGGCGTGGCCCGACACCAGCAGCACGTGTCAAAGATCCACGGTCCCCGGCATTAATGGCCAGCAGAATTTCACCCGGGGAATTAGCTGACAGAATAGCCAGCGCAACCTTGGCGCCCACGCCCTGAACAGTCGTTAGCAGACGGAACCATTCTCGCTCGTCGGCAGTCCCGAACCCATACAGCAGGATCGCGTCTTCCCGCACCACGGTCTCAATCAGCAAACGCGCCACTTCCGGCGGGTGCGGAACCGTGCCGAGCGTGCGCGTTGAGGCGGACACCTCATAACCAACGCCATTGACGTCTACGATGCAGCGCTCGCCTTCAATCTGCCCGACAAGGCCAGTCAGTTGTCCGATCATGCCATTCGCCTTCCCACAGCCACGTGCGCTGCGCTGGCACGATGATGCGCGTGGCAGATCGCCACGGCCAAAGCATCGGACGCATCCGCCTTGTGAATAGCCACACCCGGAAGCAGGCGTTTCACCATCATCGTGACCTGTTCCTTTGTGGCAGACCCTGTTCCCACAACGGATTTTTTGACCGTCATGGCGCCATATTCTGCGACCGGAAGCCCTTCATAGGCAGGCGTCAGAAGCGCCACACCGCGAGCGTAGCCAAGCTTGAGCGTCGAAGAGCCGTTGCGGTTCACGTAAGTTTCCTCAACCGCGGCTTCAGCGGGAGCATACTCACGGATCAGGTTCTGCAACTTCCCATGCAGCTCACAGAGCCGCAGGGGAACCGATTCATGGCCATCCGTTGCAATTACACCGGAGGCCACATGTTTCAGGCGGTTGCCATCCACATCAATAATCCCCCAGCCCATGAAACGCAGGCCGGGATCTATGCCCATCAGACGGATCAAGCGGCGAGCGCCTGAGCCACGTCATCCGGAAGGTCAAAGTTGGCGTACACAGCCTGAACGTCGTCGTTGTCTTCCAGAACGTCGATCAGCTTCAGAACCGTCCGGGCCTTCTCTTCGTCCAGCGAAACGCTGTTTTCCGGGCGCCAGTCCAGCTTGGCGGACTGCGGCTCGCCAAAACGGCTCTCAAGGGCGTCACGAACCGCGAAGAAATTTTCCATTTCGCAGGTGATCTCGTGACCTTCCTCGGTCAGCACAGCATTGTCAGCACCAGCTTCAATGGCGGCTTCGAGCATCTCGTCTTCAGACGCCGCATCAACCGGATAGGTCACGACACCCAGACGCTGGAACATAAAGGACACCGAGTTCGATTCACCCAGTGAGCCGCCATGCTTGGAAAATGCAGCGCGGACTTCGCCAGCCGTACGATTCCGGTTGTCGGTCAGGCCTTCGACAATGATCGCCACGCCAGCCGGGCCATAGCCCTCGTAGCGGACTTCCACATAGTCTTCCCCGCCGGCAGCACCGGATGCCTTCTTAATAGCGCGCTCTACATTGTCTTTGGGCATGTTCGCTTCACGTGCGGCCGTAACAGCGGCACGCAGACGCGGGTTGGACGCCGGGTCAGGCAGACCGGACCGCGCTGCAACCGTAATTTCACGCAGGATCTTGGCGAACTGCTTGGCGCGCTTGGCATCCTGCGCACCCTTGCGGTGCATGATGTTCTTAAATTGCGAATGACCGGCCATCGGTCGCTCCTTCCTCTACGGGTGTCAGAGGCTCAGGCGAGCCTGCCATGACAGTGTTTGAACTTCTGGCCCGATCCACACGGGCAAAGCGCATTGCGCGGTGTTTCTTCATACCACCGCTGAAGCGTGGCTGCATCTGGCTCTTCCACCGAACCCTGCGCAGCAAACTGCGGCTGCGGGGCGGCAAAGCTCATAACCGGCTGCGAAGCCTGCTCAAGGGAGGCCGGAGCGGCAGGCGGGGCCTCGAATGTCTCATGCTGGGCAGACGTATCCACAACCGGATAAGGTGGTGGCTCACTCACGGCCTGAATGCGGCACATGGTCTGCGTCACACGCAGACGCATGTCATCCAGCATGGCCGTGAACATCTGGAAGGCTTCCTGCTTGTATTCGTTCAGCGGATCACGCTGACCGTAAGCACGCAGGCCAATGCCCTGACGGAGTTGGTCCAGCCCATGCAGATGCTCTTTCCACACGGCATCGAACGTCGTGAGCACAACCTGCTTCTCGATCATGCGCATGAGTTCCGGCCCCATGTTCGCCGTACGGGCGGCCTGAGCCTTCTGGGCTTCGGCTTCCACACGCTCGATCACGCCTTCTGCATCCATGCCATCTTCCTTTGCCCATTCGGCAATCGGAAGATCGAGGTTCAGGGTCTCTATCAGGCTCTTGGAAAGCCCTGCCGTATCCCAGGCTTCCGCAAAGGACTTCTCAGGAATATGGGCGTGAACCAGATCCTCGATAGTGTGCAAACGCAGCTCCGCGATCACACCAGACAGATCTTCAGACGACATGTATTCCTTGCGCTGGGAATAGACTTCCTTGCGCTGGTCATTCATGACGTCGTCGTATTTCAGCGTGTTCTTGCGCATGTCGAAGTTGCGGGCTTCAACGCGCTTCTGAGCCTTCTCGACGGCCTTGTTCAGCCAGGGGTGAACAATCGCCTCCCCTTCCTTCAGGCCCATCTTCTGCATCATCGCGCCCATACGGTCGCCAGAGAAAATGCGGATCAGATCGTCTTCAAGTGACAGGAAGAAGCGCGAATTACCCGGATCGCCCTGACGTCCCGAACGGCCACGCAGCTGGTTATCAACACGACGGCTCTCATGGCGCTCCGTCCCGATCACATACAGACCACCGGATTCATGAACGGCGCCATGATTGGCCTCGACAGCCGCCCGGATCTCCTCGGTAATGCGCGCCCGTTCCGCTTCATCCTCGATGCCGTCCGTGTAGGCATGGGTCAGCATTTCAATATTGCCACCCAGCTTGATGTCCGTACCGCGACCAGCCATGTTCGTGGCGATCGTGATGGCACCGGGCGCACCAGCCTGAGCAATGATGCTGGCTTCTTTCTCGTGGTGCCGTGCATTGAGCACGTTATGCTTGATGCCGCGTCCAGTCAGGATGCTGGAAAGGTATTCACTCTTCTCGATGGACGTCGTGCCCACCAGGATCGGCTGTCCCTTCGCACTGACTTCCTGAATCAGATCGGCAACGGCGTTGAATTTCTCACCCGCCGTCAGATAAACTTCATCGTCCGTATCAATCCGCTTCACCTGACGGTTCGTCGGGATTTCCACAACCGTCAGATTGTAGATTTCCGCAAATTCGTCAGCCTCAGTCATGGCCGTACCGGTCATGCCGGACAGTTTCGGATACAGACGGAAGTAGTTCTGGAACGTGATGGATGCGAGCGTCTGGTTTTCCTGCTGGATCTCGACGTGCTCTTTCGCTTCCAACGCCTGATGCAGACCGTCGGAATAACGGCGCCCATCCATCATACGGCCAGTGAATTCATCAATGATGATCACCTTGCCATCACGGACGATGTAATCAACGTCCCGCGTAAACAGCGTATAGGCCCGCAGGGACTGCTGAACGTGATGAACTACAGCCACGTTATGGATGTCGTACAGACCGCCTTCCTGCAGAACGCCGGCTTCATTCAGAAGCTCTTCAATGCGGTGAGAGCCAGCCTCGGTCAGCGTAACGCTGCGCTGCTTCTCGTCCTTGTCGAAGGTCTCGGGTTCCAGCACAAGCTTCGCCACGACCGCGTCAACCGTTCGGTACAGATCTGAACTGTCATCGGCGGGACCGGAAATGATCAGCGGCGTCCGAGCTTCGTCGATCAGGATGCTGTCCACTTCATCCACGATTGCGTGGTTGAACGGACGCTGCACCATGTCGCCGAGCGAATATTTCATATTGTCGCGCAGATAATCGAAGCCGAACTCGTTGTTCGTTCCGTAGGTAATATCTGCGGCATAAGCTTCACGACGCTCTTCATCCGCCAGATTGGGGATGATCACGCCTGTCGTCAGACCAAGGAAGCTGTAAAGAACCGACATTTCTTCGGCGTCACGACGGGCCAGATAGTCGTTCACCGTCACGACATGCACGCCCTTGCCGGACAGCGCGTTCAGGTAAACGGCCAGCGTGGCAACAAGAGTCTTACCCTCGCCTGTCCGCATTTCAGCAATACGGCCGTCATGCAGAACCATCGCGCCGATCAGCTGTACATCGAAGTGACGCTTGCCCATTACACGACGGGACGCTTCCCGGCAGACAGCAAAGGCTTCCGGCAGCATCGCATCCAGCGTTTCGCCTTTGGCGACACGTTCTTTGAACTCTACCGTCTTATGCTGAAGCTGCTCGTCACTGAGCGCCTGAACCGTGGGCTCCAGAGCGTTGATCTCGGGCACACGGCGCTGATACGCCTTGAGCGAACGATCATTGGCGGAACCGAAGAGGGCGCGTGCGAGGCGTGCGAACATGCTGAACCTTGAGATGCCGAGCACCCGACCCGAAGCTCTTTCCACCAGCGGAAAGACCTCCCAAATCGGGCAATCACGATTTTCACGTCACGTGGAGATAGGACCCGCGTGCTCACGGGTCAATGGAGAGGTACCCGAGAGGTCCACTAAAATGCCCATTTCCGGAGTGTGACGGAATGGTAAGGGAGCACGCTCTTGCAGGGTTGAGCGCGCTTTGTCATGGTGCTGCCCATTCGTTTTCCTCCTTCTTTATGGTCCGAGGTATTTTCATGCGGCTTTCCCGCTCCACTCTCGCCTGTGCGGCACTTCTGGCTGGCACGTCGGTTTCAGCTCCTCTCGCCTTCGCGGCTCCGGCAACCCCGGCTGCAGCTCCGGCACCGGCTGCAGCCCCTGCTCCGAACCCGGACATGGTGATCGCGACCGTCAATGGCGAAAAAATTACCCTCGGCGACGTTCAGCAGGCTGCTGGCAACCTGCCACCGCAGGCCCGTCAGCTTCAGCCGTCCATGCTGATCCCGCTGCTGGTCAACCAGCTCGTCGATCAGAAGGCGATCCAGATCGCTGCCGGCAAGGAAGGTCTGACCAGCAAGCCGGAAGTCAAGGCTGCCATGCAGAACGCTGCCAACAGCGCCCTGCAGAATGCCTATCTGGAAGAGAAGGTCGCCCCTCTCGTGACCGATGCGGCTCTGCACGACTACTACCAGACGCATTACGCCAACCAGAAGCCTGAGCAGGAAGTTCACGCTCGCCACATTCTCGTGGAGACCGAGGCACAGGCCAAGGACATCATCGCCCAGCTCAACAAGGGTGCTGACTTCGCGAAGCTTGCTGGCCAGCTGTCCAAGGACAAGGGGTCCGCGGGCGCAAACGGTGGCGATCTTGGCTGGTTCAAGAAGGGCGACATGCTGCCGGCTTTTTCTGACGCCGCGTTCGCCATGAAGCCGAACACGATCTCCCAGACGCCGGTGCACACGCAGTATGGCTACCACGTGATCCAGGTTCTGGGCACGCGGACCGCTCCGATCCCGAGCTTCGACCAGATCCACGATCAGGTTCGTCAGGAACTGATCCGTGACAAGGTTCGCCAGATCGTTCAGCAGGCTGAATCGCAGGTGAAAGTTGTTCACTTCGATGCACAGGGCAAGCCGGTCTCCGACGCCCCGGCTGCGGCTCCGGCCAAGAAGTAAGACCATGGGAAAGCCGATCGCCGTCTCTCCGCTGTCCCGTCCCCTTCCGGACCTTTCAACGGTTGCCGGCGTGCGGCTTTCCGCCGTCGCTGCGGGCGTCCGCTATCAGGGCCGTACGGACCTGATGCTGGCGGAGTTTGCCCCTGGCACGGTTGTCGCAGGCGTTTACACCCGTAACGCCTGCCCTGGCGCACCCATCCTGTGGTGCCGTCAGGCCCAGACAACTCCCTATGCCCGCGCTCTTCTGGTCAACGCCGGAAACGCCAATGTCTTCACCGGGCGCGCAGGTATCCAGGCCTGTGAAGACTGCGCTGACGCTGTCAGTGCCATGTTTGACTGTCCGCCGCAGGACGTGTTCCTCGCCTCAACAGGTGTGATTGGCGAGAAACTTCCCCAGCAGCGCATTATTGACGCCCTTCCCGCTGCGCAGGCTGGCCTCGACGAAAACAACTGGGAACAGGCTGCCCGCGCCATCATGACGACGGACACCTTCCCCAAAGCCGCCCGGCGTGACGTGACCATCAACGGAACACCCGTTCGCCTTCAGGGCATCGCCAAGGGGTCCGGCATGGTCGCCCCTGACATGGCCACAATGCTGGCCTATGTCGCGACTGACGCCAAGATTCCGCAGAATATTCTTCAGTCACTGCTGTCTGCCGGCTGCGCCAAGAGCTTCAATTCCATTACCGTCGATTCGGATACGTCCACGTCTGACATGCTGGTCCTGTTCGCCACAGGTCTGGCCGACAATGAACCGGTCACTGGCCCTCACGACCCCGCTCTCGCCGAATTTACCGAAGCCCTGAACGACCTGCTGCTGGAACTCGCCATTCTCGTCGTCCGTGATGGTGAAGGCGCCACGAAGCAGATCCGCGTGGATGTCACGGGGGCGGAATCGGATTTTTCTGCCCATCGCATTGCTCTCTCGATTGCCAACTCGCCACTGGTCAAGACGGCCATCGCTGGCGAAGACGCAAACTGGGGTCGTGTCGTGATGGCTGTAGGCAAAAGCGGCGAGCCGGCGGACCGTGACCGCCTGTCCGTCGCCATGGGCGGCACGTGGATTGCGCGCGAAGGTGGCGTCGTTGAAGATTATGACGAAGCCCCTGTCGTGGCTCATATGAAGGGTCAGGACATCGAAATTACGGTTGATCTTGGGCTAGGTGATGGGCAGGCGCGCGTTTGGACCTGCGACCTGACCCATGGTTACATCGACATCAACGGATCCTATCGCAGCTAAAGCGGTCAACACGAGAGCGGGAGCAGGGGTTGTGCACCTCTTCCGCTGCCTTTAGCACAGTCATCAGCCCAATTGGCGGGCGCCCGATAAGAGGAAACTGTCCATGTCTGCTGCAACTCGTGTCGTTGTTCTCGGTGGCGGAGTCGGAGGTCTGGAGGCCGCGACGGCACTTGGTCGCCGCGGCAATATTTCCCTGACACTCGTTGATCGCAGCCCGGTTCACTACTGGAAGCCGTCGCTGCATGAATTTGCAGCCGGCACGATGCAGCATGACGGCAACTGCATTCCCTTTACGGAAACTGCCGCGAAATTCGGCTTCAGTTTTACCCAGAGCGTTCCGACAGCTATTGATCGCACGACCCAGACGGTCACGCTCGAAAACGGATCGACCCTCCCCTACGACTATCTCGTTGTAGCCCTCGGGTCCCGCGCGAACGATTTCGGCATTCCTGGCATTGTGGAGCATTGCCGCTTCATTGACAGCCTCAATGACGCCGACACTCTGTATTCCGAATTCCGCAAGGCCCTTCAGACGGCACGTGCAGCCGGTCAGAAACTGAGCCTCGGCATTGTGGGTGGCGGTGCGACTGGCGTTCAGCTTGCCGCTGAACTCTGCAAGGCCATTGACGAAGCTCCCGGCTTGGGTGTGTCTGTTCGCAAGACCGGGCTGGATGCCGTTCTGATTGAAACCGGTCCACGCATCCTGCCAGCTTTCCCTGAAGCCGTGTCCGAAGCCGCAGCAGCACAGCTTGAAAAGCTGGGTATTGCGGTTCGCACCGGCGCGATGGTTGTGGGAGCTGATGAGAATGGCTTCAATCTGAAGTCCGGCGAACAGATCCCCGCAACACTCCGCATCTGGGCAGCAGGTGTTCGCGCTTCTGACGCAACAGCCCTGTTCGATGGCCTGGAGCGCGGCCGTGCCGGTCAGCTTGGTGTGACGCAGACACTCCAGACCACAGAAGATCCCAAAATTTTCGCCATTGGTGACTGTGCCCGCATCGACGCGGCCCCTGTTGCGCCTACTGCGCAGGCAGCCCGCCAGCAGGGCCAGTATGTCGGACGTATTCTGCCACAGATCATCGCCGGACAGACCCCTGCTCCGTTCGTTTATAATGACCGCGGTGCTGTCGTGGCCCTTGGTGATTACAACGGCTGGGGCATGCTGGATGCCAACCGCAGCTTCGGTGGCGGCTTGCTCTCTGGCCTTTTTGCCCGCCTGATCCATGAAGGACTGTACCGCCAGCATCAGGCTGGTATCGTAGGTCTGGTAAAAACGGCGAGCACGACGGTTCGGGAACATCTTTCGCCCGTCAAGCCGGACCTCGGAGCCTGAACTGCCCGACAGATGTTAGTGTCGGGCATGGCATCACCAAGTGAGCAGACATGACCGACACACCTCTGCCTTCAGCCTTCGACCAGACCGTTCAACGGGTCGAGACCATTCTCGCAGAAAAAGGTTTCAAGTTCCTGCAGGCGGACACAATGCGTCCGCTTCTGGAACATGAAGGCCTGAAGGACTGGGATACGTTTGCCGCGAGCTGGAATGACCTCGGCCTTGATCTCTACATGGCCGATGGCGGCCGCTACCGGCGGCGACGTTATGCGACCTTCTCCGTCAGCAATGGCCTCATTACCCGCAAGACGCACCAACCCCATTACCAGAGCCGGGATCACAACCTGCTGAATGGTGGAATCGAGCGCTGGTTCGGAGCGATCGAAGACAATATCGCGACCCACCCCGCGATGCTGGCAGCAATCAGCACGATCAGCCGATTCGCCGATGCTCTGACGCCTTCCGAAGAAAAGCCGGAGACCTGGCACACGGAGGCGCATCAGTTCCGCATCGAAGCCAATCCTGACAACGAAGGGCGCCCCACTCCGGAAGGTATGCATCGGGACGGCGTGGACTGGGTTCTGGTTCTGATGATTGGGCGACACAATGTCGAGCAGGGCGTGACGACCATTCACGACAATCAGAAAGACCTTCTGGGGTCTTTCACCCTGACCAGACCTTTCGATGCCGCCATCGTGGATGACCATCGCGTCTATCACGGTGTAACGGCCGTAACGCCGCAGAACCCTGACGAACCGGCTTATCGGGACGTTCTGGTCATTACGCTCCGACACGAATAACGTCGAAATTCACCTCAGCCGGAAATCTGTCATGGATCGACTGGCTTCATTCCGTGTTAAGAATCACATCATGACGATCCAGCAGATTCTATCCCGCACCCGGCTTCGCCATCTGGCGCTGCTCACGGTCTCAGTCCTCTCGGTTGCCGCAACGGTGAGCGCCGCGACAACGCATCATCGGGCAACGCATCACACGCAGCATCCTTCTGCTGCGGCACCTGTCATTCTGTCTGCCCATCCCGGCACACAGCTTGATATCGATGCCCGCAAGCTGAATTCAGACGATCTGGAAGATGCTGCCAAACATCATGACCATCCGGTTGTGCTGGTCGGCTCTGCGCCACTGTCTTCTGGCAAGAATGACGAAGCCTTGTTCGTTCAGCTTCAGTCTGCCCGTCTTTGCGGGTCCGCCGGCTGCACAACATCTGTCTATCTGCGCCATAACGATAGCTGGAACACGGTTCTGGACTCTGTGAACGGCGATATTTCCGTTCTGCCGACGCGCCACAAGGGCATGCATGACCTGCTGGTCGGCAAGAATGACAAGTGGATCTGGGACGGCAATGAGTACCAAGACACGCTGAGCGCGCCGCCCATGCCGAAGATGAACGGACCGAACTGACAGTTTTTCAGGGAAGTCTGGAGCGGGTGAAGGGAATCGAACCCTCGTATGCAGCTTGGGAAGCTGCCGTTCTACCATTGAACTACACCCGCAATGTCGTCGCTTATATCCTCCCCTCCGCTCCTCTGCAATCCATGCCGGGGGGTGTTGACGCAAAACCACTCCTCGTCCCATAGTCCTGCCTGTCAGGCGGACCTAAAGACCGTTTGACCCTCGTGATTTGAGCGGCCGGCTTGCGGCGAGGATAAATAATTGCGCTAAAGAGGCCCTGCGGTTTTCCACCTACGGTTTCCCCAGGACTTCCACGGCCCGCCACATGCTTTTCACCGTTGAGGTGAAAACCTTTGGAGGGACTGATTTCATGTCTTCAGAAAACTGGCGTACTGCCACGCGTCTCCTGCACGATGCCCCGAACCGTACCGAGTTTGGTGAAACGTCCGAAGCGCTCTTCCTGACATCCGGCTTCGTTTATGACAGCGCCGAGCAGGCTGCTGCAACGTTCACGGGCGATGTCGAGCATTTCCAGTATTCGCGTTTCGGCAACCCCACCGTGGACACGCTTCAGGAACGCCTTGCCCTTCTGGAAGGTGCAGAAGCCTGTATCGCCACGTCCACAGGCATGGGCGCCGTCTCGTCAGCCCTTCTGGCGCACGTCAAAACCGGTGAACGCGTTGTTGCGTCCCGCGCGATCTTCGGTTCCTGTTACTGGATCGTCACGACCCTTCTGCCGCGCTACGGCATCGAGACCGAACTGGTCGATGGCGATGATTACGACGCCTGGGAACGCGCCCTTTCCCGCCCGACAGCTGCCGTCCTGATCGAAAGCCCGTCCAACCCGATGCTCGACGTGCTGGATATCCAGCGTATTGCAGATCTGGCCCACAAGGCAGGCGCCCTGCTGATGGTCGACAACGTCTTCGCCTCCCCGATCGGCCAGTCCCCGCTCAAGCTGGGTGCTGACGTCGTGCTATACTCCTGTACGAAGCATATCGACGGTCAGGGACGCGTTCTGGGTGGTGCTGTTCTGGGCAGCGACAAGTGGATCAAGGAGACGCTTCAGCCGTTCACCCGCAACACGGGGAACGCCCTGTCTCCGTTCAATGCGTGGGTGCTTCTCAAGGGCCTCGAAACTCTCAAGCTTCGCACCGAAGCCATGGCGCGCAATGCGGCTGCCGTTGCTGACGCACTCGCAGCACTTCCGGGCGTCGTGAACGTCCGTTATCCGGGCCGCGCCGATCATCCGCAGCATGACCTTGCTCAGACGCAGATGAACAACGGTGGTTCTCTGGTTGCCTTTGAAGTCGAGAATGGCAAGGCCGGTGCGTTTGCCTGCCTCAATGCTTTTGGCCTGATCGCTATTTCCAACAACCTCGGTGATGCTCGCAGCCTTGCAACCCATCCGGCCACGACGACCCATATGCGCGTTAGCGAAGAAGAACGTGCACGTCTGGGCATTACAGATGGCGTGATTCGTCTGTCTGTCGGCCTTGAAGACGCAGCCGATCTGATTGCCGATGTCACAGCAGGTGCAGCCGCTGCACACTCGGTCAAATAAGTTTTCCTGACAAAGAGGCGGGATGACATTAGAATGGCGTCATGCCTGACAAGTCATCCCACCCTCACCTCCTGGCTGATCCGGAAGCGGCTCTGGCCGAAGCCATGGATAATGCACCGCGTTTCAGCCAGATAACGGACGACGTGACCGTCACGGTCCGTACGTTCTGGCTGGACGACCAGTCCCAGCCCGAAGACCATCGTTTTGCCTGGGCCTATCACATCAGCATCGAAAATGGCCGGAAAGAAACTTTCCAGCTCATTTCCCGGAGCTGGGAAATCGTGGACGGTCTTGGACGGGTTGAACATGTCCATGGAGACGGGGTTGTCGGCGAGCAGCCGATCATCTCTCCCAAAGACCAATATGATTATACGTCAGGTGCGATGCTCACCACACCGGGAGGCTTCATGCGCGGGACGTATCATATGCTAGAGCCTGTCTCAGGGCAGCGCTTTGACGTCCATATCCCTACGTTCAGCCTCGACAGCCCACATGATGGCGGACTGCTTCACTGATCGGCACTGACGCGGACCCTTGACGTTGCGGCCCCCGCGGCCCATTCCTGCGCCCATGCGTATCGCCGCCCTTCTTCTCGCCGCCGGTCGTGGTCGGCGATTTGCCGCCGCCTCACCCGAGGGTGAAGGTTCCAGCAAGCAGTTCCGGATGCTACGGGGCAAACCCGTCATCCGCCGTGCTGCCGAAGCCCTCCTTCCGCATGTAGATGTTCTTCTGCCAGTCGGAGACGATCCCCTGCTGGCCGAAAGCCTTGCCGGGCTGGAGGTTTTGCCCCCCGTTGCGGGCGGTGCAGAGCGCCACGACAGTGTGCGGAACGGGCTGGAGACGCTCGCCAACCTGCCGGAGCCGCCGGATCTTGTGCTGGTTCATGATGGCGCGCGCCCCTGCGTCCCACCGGAAGTGGTCCAGAATGTCATTGAGGCGCTGAAGACCCATGCAGGCGTAATTCCCGCAGTTGCGGTCAGCGATACCATCAAGAAAGCCCGGGACGGCATCATCATCGACACTGTCCCGCGCGAGAACCTGTGGCGCGCGCAAACCCCACAGGGCTTCCATTTCCCGACCTTGCTCGAGTTGCATCGCACTCACCGCGATGCCCGCACCGACGATGCAGCCCTGCTTGAACAGGGTGGCCATCCGGTCGCGATCGTTCAGGGATCGGACAACAATATCAAACTGACAGTTGCGGAGGATCTGATGCGTCTTGAAGGTGTAATCGACGGCAACCTGCTGCCCCGCGTCGGGCTTGGCTACGACGTCCACGCATTCGAGGAAGGCCGCAAGCTGATCCTCTGCGGTATCGAAATTCCGCACACGAAAGGCCTGGCTGGCCATTCGGATGCCGATGTTGGCATCCACACGCTATGTGACGCCATTTATGGTGCACTGGCCGAGGGCGACATTGGCCGTCACTTCCCGCCGACAGATAACGAGTGGAAAGATATGGATTCCGCCCGTTTCCTCGTGCATGCCGGTGAGCGCATTCGCGCGCGTGGCGGCTTTCTCGTAAACGCAGACATTACACTGATCTGCGAGCGCCCAAAGATCGGCCCGCATGCCAAAGCCATGCAGGAACGTCTGGCAGAGCTGCTTCAGGTCAATGTCAGCCGCATCTCCGTGAAGGCCACGACGTCCGAGCGTCTGGGTTTCACAGGCCGCGAAGAAGGCATTGCTGCCACGGCAGCTGTCAGCATCATGGTGCCGGACAACGGAGACGCCTGAGCGTCTTCAGCTATTTCTGTTTTTGTAGCGAGCCCGCTTCCCTGTGGAAGTGGGCTTTTTTCATGCCACCACAGTCCGGGTGGCAGGGCAGGCAAATAAACTATGAGGCTATGGGCGCCTCAGCCGTGGATGGCGCAGACAACAACAATAATCGGCGTTGCTGCCAGTAGAAGCCATGCCCCCATCGAGCACTTCGCTACAAGACGTGTACCCATGTGACGCATGAGGCGACTGACGGATACCGACATATTTTCCTCGACTCTGACGTTACAGGACAGATCGGAAATTGCGCCTTAACTTCCCTCAGAAGCCAGTCACTAATCATCTCTTTCTGTCACAGCGCCAGATGCGCCCCGAATATGGCAACATCATGCCTCACACGGAAAATTCAGATCTCTCTTGAAAACTCCAGAAAGGTCATTGCTTCGGACGAATCCTGTTCACGCGCGGTCATGACACGGAACAGTTCATCGTCCCTGCCCCAGACCAGAAGCTGCTTGCGCTCATCCGCATTTGCGACTGAGACAGCCTCTTCTTGCTCAATGACATCCGAGACCAGCGCGAGAGCCAGCAGAAGACTGCCAAAAGTCTGTGTCAGCACCCCCAGAGCGGCCAGTTCGGCTTCGTTCTGCCGGGTCAGGAGACGCTCCAGCCCCGTAATGTAATCGCCAGACTGAGTGACCGGCATAAGACCGTCTGTAACAGACGGCTGAATACCTTCCTTGGCCAGCCATTCAAAAATGCGTTCTACCGTCAAGTCGGGCTGCTCTTTGCGGTAGCAGAGGCCATCATCAAGCCCATGCCGAAGCAGGGCTTCACGCGCTTCAGTCAGATCGGGACGAATCCGCTCGATCATGGTTCCGGCAATCCGTGTCAAAGGAAGCTGCTCCGGCGTGAACGCTTCATTCTCGGGGATACGACTCCATTCCGCGACAATGGCCTGCGCCAGCGGTCGGGACGACAAAGCCAGGACTGCCCCCTTGGGCAACCGGATGGGTCGACCGTCCAGCTCAGGACGGAACAGCCCGTCCTGCTCCCCGAGGGTCACACTTTTCCAGAAACGCTTGCGACTGCTCAATGGAGAACTCCCAGCGCACGCAGGATGTCACCTGCCTTGTTGTGATGATGGGGCTGCTCGCCAACTGGCGGTCCGGCCTGTCCCTCACGTGCAGCAGCCAGCGCGGGCGTGCAGGGATCAGCCGCCGGGCCATCCCCGATGGAAAGCTGGAACCGCCCGTTTCCGTCCCGATCCTGCTTGGCCTGAGGCTCAGAGATCGTTCCAGTGACAATCACAGGCGTTGAGGCACCCGCTCCTTCGAAATCGAGGCTGGGCACAAGATGCAGCGTCATATCCTGCGATCCGAGATGCACCTCACCATGTCCCTGGGTCGAAAACCGGCCCGATTGCAGGCCGATGGTATCCAGCGTAGCGACATCATCAGAAAGAGCCAGATGCAAACCGAGGCAACGGAGCGGACGAGAACCGCTTCCCAGCAGTGAACTTGCTCCCGGTCCGGCAATGCGCCCAAGGATCTGACTATCCACCTGACCATCCACCATCGAAACGCCAAGATGGCCGTTCAGGGACTTCCGGATAGTCTCCAGACTATCGCCCTGTCCCGTCACCTCACCAACAAGCTGGACCGGCCCCTGAAGCAGGAGCGGCAGTTTCAGGCTTTCCTCAAGCAGCCCGACCGGCAGAACCAGCGGCTGAAACGTAAGATGCGTTGTGACCGGCAGCTTTGAGCCATCCAGATCAGCCTGACCGGACAGGGTCAGCCCCTGCCCCTGTCCCGAAATCGGATCAAGACGCAGATGGCCGTCGGACAGCGTCAGATGGGTGACAAGATTGGTGTAATCGTGGCTGTAGAAAACAACACGGTCCAGCGTGAGATGCAGGTCCAGATCCTGTGCGCGCAGGCGCTCAATCCATGCGGGCACCACTGCCCCTGAGCCTGTTGAAGCCTCGGGTACCGGAGGCACAGCAGACTGATCCTGCGTCTGAACAGGCTGGGTTGCAGCCTTTTCCATTGCGCCGGCTGGGCCGGGCATTGGTACGGGCTCAGATTTCACAGGCTTTTCTGCCTGGTCTGCCTTGGCTTCAGCCAGCCATAGCCCACGCAGCGCATCCAGATCCAGCTGCGTGGCATGCAGACGACCGTTCAGCAGCGGAACCGCGTCGTCATCTGTCAGGAGATGCAGAACTCCGTCCACATCCACCTCGTGGCTTTTGAACGCAAAGCCATCGAGCGTTGCTTCGCCAAGGCCCTTGCTGTCCAGCGTTCCCTGAAGGGAAACGTCATGCAGAAGGGTTTTCGGCAGATGGAGCGTTCTGGCCCCACCCTGCACCACGAAATGACTCTTCTCGGCACCCAATGTGCCGGAGATGGTAATTTTGGCCTCATCCTGCGTATTGGCAGGCGGCACCGCCCCCTTGATGCCAACCGCGGATGAGAGCGACAGCGGCATGGAGCGGATTTCAGCTTCGACGGGGACCGCAGTCTGTCCATGATCGCGCCAGCTACGGGCCGCCTGTTCCAGCGTTCCGGCTTTACTCAGGATTCTCCAGCCCATATTATGCCAGAGGACATCCGCGCCCACAGACAACGGGGCAGAGCCGGCATCAGCATCAAGATGCAGATTGTTGATCGCCACACCCCGAACAGTCAGTCCCGCGGCATGAAGATGCACGCGACCCGGAACAAGGCTCATCAGAAGCGCCTGCCCCTTCTCTGCCCAGTCTGCATTCGTCCGTTCGCCCGCATCACCCTGAACCGAGAGTTCGCCGCCAAGACCACGGACATCCGGCAGATTCGCATGCGGGAAGAGACGATGCGCGTCCTGCAGGTTCGGCCACTCGCCCTGAGCCGTCACGGACAGGCCACGAAGATGGCGGGCATCATGGATCTGCCCGTCCACATTCAGCCAGTCCCGCTTGGCATCTGCCCCCAGTGTCGTCCCCAGACTGAATGTCCATGGCTTTGCGCCAGAACGTAGCAAGGACAGATCACCGACATGGCCCTGAAGCGTGAAGGGGGTCGACCCATGTGTGCCTTGCAGATTGATCCATGGGCTGGGACTGCGAAGCCCTGCGAGATCCATCGTCCCGATCTGGAACGACCCGCTCGTACCCTTCAGGTCGTCCTGCCAGCGGACGGTACTGTTCGTCAGGTGCAAGGCGTCTAGCGACAGATCCCAATGCGCCTGAACACGCTCCCCGATATGCTGCCGAACCGGCAGCGAAGCGTTTTCTCCACTATTTTCAGGAGACGCATCGCGGCTGAAAGACCAGTTGGCATTTCCGTCCCGATCACGCTCCAGCAGCAGCGTTGCCCCATCGACCACAAAATCCTGAAAGCGGACCTCCCGGTGCAGGAGCGCCAGAACCGACAGGCCGGCATGGAGGGTCGTTGCCTCCAGAACGGGCTTCTGGCCGGGGCGTTGCAGAACAAGGTTCCGCGCTTCAAACGATGGCCATGGCAGGATCTGGATGGATGATCCCTTAACGGCCATGGAAAGGCCCGTCTCTTTCTTCAGGGCCTCGGCCACACGCTGGCGCAGCGCATCCTGGTCGATCAGTTCATGTGCGGCAATGGAGGCGCCCACGAAGGCAACGATGACCCCGATGAGCGCGCCAGTGAGTTTCCTCATTATTTTGCAGGCCCTTTGTTTCCCTTGATCCGCTTGGGCGCCGGTGTGTCACCCGGCACAAACCCCAGAGAGCGGAATGTCTCACGCATATGCGGCGGCAATGGTGCCGTGACGATCAGACGTCCACCGGCCGGATGCGGAATATCGAGCTGGCGTGCATGGAGATGCAACCGATCGATGAACCCTTCCGGGTGAGCGGCTTTCCCGCCATAGCGCGGATCACCAACGATAGGCGTACCGAGGGATTCGCAGTGGACGCGAAGCTGATGCGTACGACCCGTCAGCGGAGACAGGGCCAGCCAGGAGAACTTCTTTCCAGCCGCATCAATCGTCTCGTATTCGCTCTTGGCCGACACGGCATCTTCCTCGCCACGTGACGCAGCGACCACGAGTGCCGCTCCACCTGCGCCGATCTTGGCGAGAGGCTGATCAATGATGCCGGAGGCCTGCGCCGGACGGCCCACAACGATTGCCCAATACGTCTTGCCCACATCACGCCCACGGAATGCGGCTGCCAGCTTGGCGGCAACGCCCGGGGTACGGGCGATCAGAAGGATGCCGGACGTGTCACGGTCGATGCGGTGCACAAGACGCGGGCGATCCCCGTCTTCCTTGCGCAGACCGTCGAGCATCATGTCCACATGCTTGGTGATGCCGGGGCCACCCTGCGTTGCAAGGCCGGATGGCTTGTCCAGAACCAGCAGGTGATCGTCCTGATAGATCACCATTTTTTCGATCTCACGCACCAGCATCGGATCTGGCGGCGGCAGTGGTGCAGGCTGGCTTATATCCGGCAACGGTGGGATGCGGACGGTCTGTCCCGGCGCAAGGCGGGAATTGGTCTGCACACGCCCTCCGTCGACGCGGACCTGGCCTGTCCGGCACAGCTTCTGAAGCGCGCCCTGCGTAAGATTGGGGTAATGACGTCGGAACCAGCGGTCGAGGCGCAGATCGGCTTCGTCTTCGGTGACAATACGGTTGGAAACTCTCATGGCTCGCGGGATGCCCTTTTGGCGGCCCGTATGTCCAGAAGTTTTCTGATACGGCCCTCGTAGCCCCGGTCTGTCGGCTGATAGAGCGAGACGCGCTCCATGCCCTCCGGGAAATAGTTCTGCCCCGAAAATGCTTCTTCGGAGTCATGATCGTACTTATAGCCCTTACCGTACCCGATGTCTTTCATCAGGGCCGTCGGGGCGTTGAGAATATGGGATGGCGGCATCAGGCTTCCGGTTTCCCGAGCCAGTTTTCTTGCGGCCTTGTAAGCAGCATACACCGCATTGGACTTCGGAGCGGTAGCAAGGTGCACAACCACCTGCGCCAGAGCCAGCTCTCCTTCCGGAGAACCAAGCCGCTCATAAGTCTGCCATGCGGCAACGGCCATTGGCAGAGCATTCGGGTCCGCCTGTCCCACGTCTTCTGCTGCAAACCGCGTCAGACGGCGAGCGATATAACGCGGATCTTCGCCACCTTCGAGCATTCGCGCGAACCAGTACAGGCCAGCATCCGGGTCGCTGCCACGCAGGGATTTATGCAGCGCGGAAATGAGATTGTAGTGCTCTTCGCGATCCCGGTCATACAGCACGGCCCGGCGGGACAGCAGTGCAGCCAGATCCTTCGGGGTCAGCGGCCGGTTCGGGTCCAGCACGACGAGCTGTTCCACCATATTCAGCAGATAGCGCCCGTCCCCGTCTGCCATGGCGCGAAGACTGGCTCGCGCTTCCCGGTCCAGCGGCAGGCAATGGCCGACTTCTTCTTCCGCACGTCGCAGGAGCGCTTCCAGACTGGCATCGTCCAGACGGTTGAGGACCAGAACCTGACATCGGGACAGCAGAGCCGCATTCAGTGCAAAAGACGGATTTTCTGTTGTCGCCCCAACCAGCACAACCGTCCCGCGCTCAACATAGGGCAGGAATCCATCCTGCTGAGCACGGTTGAAGCGATGAATTTCATCTACGAACAGCAGGGTGCCGCGTCCTGTGGCTTCCTGCCTTTTATCCGCCTCGTCAAAGGCCTTCCGCAACTCTGCCACACCAGAGAAAACAGCAGAAATCTGGGAATAGAAAAGATTGGCCTTCCCTGCCAGCAGGCGGGCAATCGTGGTTTTCCCACAGCCTGGCCCACCCCAGAGGATCAGGCTGGAAAGCGTCCCTCGCGCCAGCATCCGCGTCAGTGTCCCTTCAGGACCAAGAAGATGGTCCTGCCCTCGCACGTCCTCGAGTGTCTTTGGCCGCAGACGGTCTGCCAGTGGCTGCGTTCGCGATGGTGCGCGAGTTGGCACTTTGGGAGCTTCGATCGGGCGAGACGGCTGAGCAGGACGCGAGGGCTGCCCGTCACGTCGCGGGGGCGTTTCCCTGCCGCTGGGGCCGGGCGTCGTCCCGAACAGATCCGTCATGTCCGTCATGGCTGCCTCCTGATACGGGAACGATCATAGAACTCCCGTCCCTATTTCGGAACCACTGCGCCCCGAAGGAAGAGGCTTATTCCATAATCTTCCGCAGAACGCCCGGAAGCAGCATGGACAGTGGGTTAACCGTCATCTGAGGCTGACCGACGGTTCCTTTGACGTCGAATGTCGCAGCCAGAAGGCCGCCCCCCTTCTCGGGTGCCAGAATATGGCCAACACCCGGCAGCTTCCCCGGGAGGGCATTCAGACCGAACAGCGGCACAATCGTGCCATGCAGACTCACCACGGACGTATCGAGATCAACCGGCCCTTCGACGGTCGCGCCAAGAGCCTGATTGCCGATTGTTCCGTCATGCAACGTGAGTTTACGGCCTTCCAGACTGATCTTTGTAGAGACGTGCTTCACCTGGAAGCGGTCCATATGGCTCTGGGTCCAGTGAAGCGGAGACAGGTCGGAAACCGCCGTGAGTGTGAACGGTGGCTGAAGAAACTCGAATGGCCCGATTTCCAGATGCCCACGGAAGGGCGGCAAACCAAGCCCCAGCCCTGACGATCCGGCTTTTTCGCGAAGGAAATTTCCGTCCATATGCGCGACACCGCCGCCGATCCGGTCATAAAGCCCCAATCCTTTGAGCAGACCGCCGAGGTTATCCACGTCCAGCACGAACGGCTGTTGCTGACCGGTATCCGCCAGCACAGCCCGGACACGGGAAGGCGCATCCAGAGCAAACCGGCCTGAAACAAGCGCGCTCTGACGGATCTCCAAATGAGAAACAACGCCGCCGACCATACCTTTCGGCCCGAAATAGACATGCGGGGCATGAACATCAATGGACCAGCCCTGATCGTTTTTGCCTGAAGCGCCGGGACTTCCCGCTTCATGCGTGGCAGTCTCCGTCGCGTCATGGACGGCCTTGCGTGTGACAGGATCGAACAGCGGTGCAAGATCCAGCGGGTCAGCATCCAAAGCGATATGAACGGGATCAGAGGGCTGGTCTGGCAGCATGATCCGGGCGCTGCCTTCGGTACGCCCCAATCTGAAACCTTCAACAACGATGCCGTTCAGCTTACCGTTCCGTGTAACACCTCGGCCCGCGATGGCCATTGTCTGGCCGTGAGCCTGAAGGCCATCCAGCGCGACCATGTCGTGAGCACGGAACGCGATGTGACCAGTCGCAACGGCCGCTTCACCGACAGGTTTGGTCCAGACCGGCACCGTAATGCCAGCCCGCTCCATATCAAGTGACAGAGCGAGATCTGCGAGGGAACTGGCATGCTGGATGTAATGCGCGGAAAGCGTGGCATGTCCGGTGAAGAGGCCTGCCGGAACCAGATGAGCCCTCACGGCAGAAAGCGGATCGAGAAACGCCTTCGCCTGAATATCCTGCAAAATGCGGTCAGGCGCTCCTTTGCGGAAATTTTCATTCACAACGACATGGACAGGAATACCCGTCAGACGCCCATCTCCCGTGAGATCCAGACCACTTTCCGTAGCAGTCAGAGTGCCGGATGCGTCATCAACGGCGTGGTCCATCAACACGTTGCCCAGATGGACCCTGGCAAAGGATGCCTTGGCCTGAACGTGAATATCCTTGTCCTGAACATGCGCGGTTAATGGCAACGTCAGACGCGCATGAGCATCGACTGTTCCGGCGGGGTCCGTGAAGGGTAGCGGATGTTGGGAGAGAAGGTGCAGTCTCGGGTGCGACAGGATGTCTTTGAACGCAGGTAGAGATCCTTTCAGATGCGTCCTGATGTCACCGGTGGTGGGGCCTTTTTCATAGAGATTGCCCAGACGGACTTCTCCGTCAGCAATCTCGATTCCCCCGCTATCCGTCGCCTGCATCCCATGCTGGAACTGGACGACCAGTGTGTCGAAGCCGTCAAATCCCAGCTTCGCATCAATCCCCGTGGCGGGCGGAACCGGACGCAGCCAATGCACCGTCAGATCGTCGCCGAGTAGTTGTCCATCCATGCTTGTCGGCCGGATATGCTTTGGACCGTCATTCGAATGAACATGCGTGCGCACTTCAAGATCATGCCCGCGGCCATTCGTGATGTTGGCGATGATCCATTTCCGGCCGCCTTTGATCACACCTGCCGGCCAGACATTGCCCAGCGTCGCAAAATCAAAGCCGTCCAGAGTGGCTGTCGCATCCCCGTCCAGCACATGAGGATGCTTCAGTTCGTCCACTGTCAGTGCGGCCGTCGCCTGAACATGGGTCAGGGCCCCATGAACATCTGCAATCGTCACTTTCAGGGAGGGAACAGCAAGAGCGGCGGGGCCCTGCACACCGGGTGTACCCATGCGAAGGTTCAGTTGCGCTTCACCGCCGCGCAGATCAATCGGTCCCTCGGAATCCTGCCGGATATGTCCGGCGCCGAGCATGAGGTGAATCGCCAGACTGGAAGGGAGTTCTCCCATCCTGTGGGGAACCACCTGCATGTCAGCAGCAATGGTTATCGGCAGATCCCAGTTGGCCAAACCCTTATTGAAGACGCTCAGGCCACCCGGATGAAACGGCGTGGACGTCAGATGCCATTGACCCATGCGTGATGAGGTCTGGCCACCCTTGGCACTCAGGACAGTCTGAAACGACCCGACCCGCACGCTACTATGCCACCAGCCATTCCAAAGGTAATCCTCGGACGTCGCAGCAACTTTCAGACGCTGGCCATGTGCTTCGATAGGGCCAAGCAGCAGACTCTGCCTGTCAGGCAGACCCAGCAACGTTATGGAGACGTTCCGCAGGTCAATGGCGGCCAGACGGTCCATTTGGGTTGGAACGCCCCGACCGCCATGTTTCTGGGCAGGAAGGTCAAGATCAATATCGCCATCGGGCTGTCGACGCAGCACAAGGGAGACGTCCTGAAGGCGCAGACGACGGGGCGCGATGACCCCGTGAAGCAGCGGGGCAAGCGCCATGACCACATCGGCCTCACCGGCCCGCTCGGCAATGGTGCCGTCCAGCCTTGTCACGGTCAGGCCGCGCGCTTCCAGCATCAACCCTGCGGAAATTCCACCAGAACCTGGCTGCCACTGAACACGGAGCTGCGACCAGGCCAAACGCCCCGCAGGGTGGCCCGGCCGCTTGCCGGCTACTACGGGAATCGGCTCTATCAGACGGGAAACCGACGTAACATCGACCGGCCCGTGCGCAAGTTTCCAGAGCAGCAGGGTTCCCGCTGCTCCAGCAGCAGCAACAGGCGCCATAAGCGCAATGCAAACCCAGCGTGCAACGCTCAGGTGACGCGGAAGGCAGAACGGTCCAGGTGAATAAGGGTCAGGCAGGGCCATCACTGTATGCCGGCGGACGTCCGGCGTTCTCCCTGTCTGTGGAAAGAATGGCGGAAGGGCGCTCAGGCGCCGCTGGTCATATCCTGGAAAGCCTCAGCCACCAGCGCAGTATGGTCCGCCGGCTTCACCTTGCGCCAGATATGGCGGATCACACCGTCTCCATCCACAAGAAAGGAACTGCGCTCCATACCCATATAGGTCCGGCCATACATGGATTTCTCAACCCACGTTCCGTAGGCCTCGGCGACGCTGTGATCTTCATCGGACGCCAACGGGAAGGTAAGCGCATATTTGTCGGCAAAACGGTCAATCTTCGTGACCGGATCCGGGCTGACACCAATGATCGTCAGACCCTCACTGTCGAATGACGGCAGGCTCTCCTGAATGGAGCAGGCCTGCGTCGTACAGCCAGGCGTGTCGGCCTTGGGGTAGAAATAAAGCAGATACGGTTTGCCCTTCAGCGTTTCACTGCTGACGGTGCCACCTCCCGAAATGGGAAGCGAAAACGCTGGAGCGCGGTCACCCGGCTGAAGAGCATGTTCTGTCATAGGCACCATGATTGCCTGACACCCTTCGCCCGATCAAGGCGGACGAAGAGCAATAATGGCTCAGTATTGCGGATAAACCACAACTGGCGGCGGGGGCGGCGCATAAACAACCGGTGGTGGTGGCGCATAAACCACAGGTGGCGGCGGAGCATAGACAACCGGCGGTGGCGGCGGTCCATAAGGATGGCTCAACATAGCGCCACCCATGGCCCCAATGGCGAGACCGCCCAGAATACCGCCTACAACAGCGCCAGTATTCCCACGATGCCCACCGTGATTCCAGCCTGGTCCCGGACCGTAATATCCACGTCCTGGGCCGCCATATCCCGGACCTCCATATCCCGGACCGCCATGCCAGTGAGCTTCAGCGGTGGGAACAACGGCGTTCGGGGCAACTACTGCCGTGCCGATCAGCAGGGGCGCAGCCAGCAGGACTGCACGGGTGATGCGACGCATGGCAAATCTCCTCATTACGTCAGACGGGCGAGATCCGAAGAGTGGTTCTGCCCGCCCTGTGAGAGAAAATCTGCCACACGAAAATGGCAGGAAAAGGCAACAATCATGGCAGATATTTCTCAAATTATGACTGCCATAAAGAGTGTCTTCAGTGACCGGAATCGACCCGATGATATCCTTCCGGAGGGTCAAACAGAGCATCGGCCTGAGCCGCGCGACTGACAGACGCAGCCTGCACAACAAGCCGTCCCCCCTGCGTTGCACCCAGCAACAGCCCATCCGCCGTGTAACAGAAATCAGTCGGGAGTTTGTTCGTGTCCAGACTCTCCCAGATCATGCAGCTCTCGCCGGCAATTGTGGCAGGCCCCACCTGTTTCCACCCACCGGGTGCGAGAGTGCCTGGTGCGGAAAACGAATCGCCAGGGGCTCCGGTCACGGTGGCGCTTTTCGCAGTCGTATCCAGCACCATCAGCTTATGCGTCCGGTAATCCGTCAGCATGACCGTCGCCGCACCTTCAGGATCCACACGCTGCCGCCACAGCTTCGCACTCCAGCGCATCCGCTGATGAAGATGCTGACCGCCGGGACCAACCATCACGTAGTCAATGTCAGCATCATGCATCGGCGTAACGTATGGGGCTGTGTCTGCGGCATGTGCCACCTGAGTGCCAAGAAGCAGCCCTGCCAGAACTCCGAAGCTCCAGAAACCGCGCCGCATTATTTCTGACCGCCGTTGGACGGGCCGCTCGGCGGTTGATCCGGAGTCGAGACCGTTCCATCACCTGCGGAATCATTCGGAACAGAGGGCTGGCTTACGTCGTCGGGGGATGCGGGCGGGGCAGCCGGGACCGCGTCCGAGTTCTCCGCCGGAGTGCCCTGTGCGGCAATATGTCCTGGAGCCTGCACGGCCGAGTCTCCTGCCGCTCCGCCTTCCGGAACAGGGGCCGGCGTGGGCGATGTGGACTGACTGCCGTCGGTTGAGGAATGCCGGGCTGGTGCCCTCGGCGTGATTTCCTGAAACCCTGCGGGAGGCTCGAAAGTGGAGGTTGGCAGGTCACCGTAGGTGACGGTCGTTGCCTGAATGGAGCCTTCTGCCCCATCCGCATCCACACCGTTCTCGGACAGGATAACGCCATCATCCGTCACGCAGGCTGCGGCCTTGCCATGGGCTGTCTGGATATCCCATCGATCGCAAGAAACCCCGGCGATCGTAGCCTGACCCGCCTTGGTGTATTTCATCCCAAGATCAAGCATGAACGGATTATGCAGCCCGTGCTGAGGCCGAATATGAGCGTAAAGTTTCCGCTCCAGCATGACGAGCGTGACAAGCTGCTTCGGGCGATCCAGAATCGTGATGCCACGACCATCGGCTGAATCAATCCGCAGCATATCTCCCGATCCGGAAAAATAGACCTTCACGTTCCCACCGGCACCCTGCATTCCCGGGGCTGACAGATGATACGTGACCGTCACATCCCGAGCCGGAGCCAGTCTCGGATGGTCATCGGCGTATGCTGCGCCGCTGCCTGCCACAAGGAACAGGCTGGCGAGAAAAGCAGACTGATGCCGCCGAAGAAATGAAATCATCAGGTGTCTCCTGGATGTGGGCGCAGGGACGCGATGTCATCGCGCAGGGCGTGCAGACTGAAGTCGTCCGGCCAGACGGCACGAACAATCAAAGCCTGTTTCAGCAGCACCAGATATTCCGCAGCGGGAATACCGATACCGCCCAGTGTTGTCAGATGAGGCGTGGTGTACTGCGTATCCAGAAGGCGATACCCTCCCTGACGCAATCCTGCAACGAGATGAACCAGCGCAATTTTGGAAACATCCCGTTGGCGGGAAAACATGCTTTCCCCGAAAAACGCGCCGCCCAGCGTTACGCCGTAAAGACCGCCAACAAGCGCGTCCCCCTCCCAGACTTCGATGGAATGGGCATGGCCTCGTTGATGGAGTGCACCGTATAGCGCGCAGATTTTGGGGCTGATCCAGGTTTCCTCCCGGCCAGGTGCCGGAGCGGCGCAGGCCAGCATGACGTCTTCAAAAGCCCGGTCTGCCGTTACCTGCACCCTGCCGGACCGAATGGTCCGCATCAGCTTGCGCGGCACCACCATTCCATCCAGTGGAAGAATTCCGCGTTCCTCCGGAAAGTACCAGCTCAGCTCATCACTGTCCCGATCAGGCGCCATCGGGAAAATGCCTGATGCATAGGCATCAAGCAGGCTTTCCGGTGTGATGTCAGACATGCCTTCGATACTTTCGGTCCTGCATGGGGGAAATATTGGCCTCTCTGTCTCCTGACATGATACACAGATCTCCAATCTCATGGAGAGCCGCTTTGCCAATAGCCTTTGTTTACATGATCTTTCTGGTGCCACTGGCGCTTCTGCGCCTGCTTATTCCTGAAGCGCACGGCCTGCTGATGGCACTTGCCAAGATCTGTTTTGCAGGAATTGTTTTCTGGGGTCTTCTGGACTTCTGGCGTCTGCGCCCCAGCAGGAGCTAGGCCTCAGATCAAGCCGAGAAGTACCAGAAACAGCCCGACCATTGATCCGCCCCAGATGAGACTGCGGATCGGTCCCCAGCCGAACGCATAGGCCGGGACGTAGATCAGACGCCCGAAGAAATAGAGCCCTGCACCCCAGGCAACAAGAGCCCCATCTTTTCCGGCGATGTGGGCCAATAGAACAGCCCCGATGAAAATCGGGAGCGTTTCCTGAAGATTAGCCTGCGCGCGGCGCATGCGGGCAGCGAGTCCCGTATAATGTGGCGCCTCGCCATCCCGGTTTCCGGTGGCCCACTGAACGCCATCCTGACGCCGACAGGCTGCCGAGGTGAGAAACAGGTGTACAAAAGCCAGAACAAGCGTCCAGCCAAGCCAGATAAGACTCATCGACATCCTGTTTCTCCGGTTTCAGCCTCCCGCGAAATCAGGAGAAGGATTCAGACGTTGCCCCGGATCGCAGATCCATGGCTGCTTCATGAACGGCTCGGCCGTGCGTCCGTTCCAGACGGCGGATCGTAAAATGTGCCCGGGCAAGCGCACGGTAATGCGCGAGGAACGCCGAGTTGAGCGATGCCCCACACAGCGCACCTGCTACCGGCACCATCTGAAGCGCAAACTTCCGCGACAGTCCGATGCCATAATGGGACGCAACTTCGGAAATCAGCATCACGACCGGGCGTCCCCGTAACAGGGCACGAGCCGAGAAGAAGCCAAGTTCTCCGTCCTCTTCTTCCTGCCGGGCCGGAAAGGTCTTGAGTGCAAACACTTCGAGGCACGCCCTGCGTGTGTCCTCATCACGCAGATCCTCCCCTTCCTCGCGGGCGATGCGGGCGATTTCGCGCATGATGGTCAGGGTCGTGAACCCGACATCCGGAGCAAGGCCAAACACGCCACCAAAGCCGCCGACAGCACCCGAAATGGCAACAGCCGCCTGCCCGGCGTTCTCCCGCCACATATCGCGCTTGAGCGGAACGTCATTTTTGATACCGACGATGGCGACATTGAACGCCTGCTCAATGGCGATTTCCGCCGTCTTCTGGATTTTTTCCTGAAGGCCCGGCGCAAGACCAAGTCCCTTCATACCGAGTCGCGCAGCCTGGCCGACGGCACCACCCATCAGATCCGCCAGACGGACGAGGACGCCGCGCCCCTGCTCGACACGTGCCAGCACGGACTGAAGCTGGGCAAGGGATTCCCCGTCCAGCGCCAGTGATGCAAATTCGCTGGTCGGAAGCTGCGAGCCATTCTCTACGGTCATGACGATCAAAACTCCTGTTCGTAAGACCCGAAACCGTTTACCCGATAGCAGGTTTCATATCGCATCACGAAAGCCCCCTGCTTGACGGGTGCCCCGGCCGGGTGTGGAGAAGGACATACTATGAAAACATTTTCCCGCTGGATCCTGTCTGCCCCGCTGGCGGTCAGTCTCCTTGCGACAGCAGCCACTCCGGCCCTGTCCGCTCCACATCATGCCCATCGTAGCCATAGTACGGCCGATCTGCCACAGATCCCGCCCTCGACGGCACATCAGCTGAACAATCAGCCTGAAAAAGTTCTGACACCCGCACAGCAGGTTGCCCTGCCGGACGGCGGCGCCCCTCCTCCGCCCCATGGCTATACAACGGTTGAGGACTCGGAAGAGAAGCTCGCGAATTACAGCGGGGAAGTCCGGACGCATCTGCCTGTTGGCATGCCAGGGACCAATGCCGAGCAGAAAACCAACGGCCCGAACAACCTGCCGTCCCATTTCAGCATTTTCGGGATGCCGGTGAAGTTCAACGCCCCCGTCACGGCACCTTATCATAGCGAAGACCTGCCACTGACTTATGCCGGACATCCGTCCAACGGGCAGACCAACGTTCTGGTCAACGGCGACGCCTCAGATATTCACTAAGACTGAAGGCACCAGGGTTGGGGGCCATCAGGCCCGAACCCAGTCTCCGATTTTCGTCAGGTAGCGGAACTCCGGTTCCGTGACTGGCGCAACGGACAGGCGTGACTGCTTCAGAAGCGCCATGTTTTCCAGTTCCGGATCAGCCTTGATCTGGGCGAGCGTGATGGGTTTGGCGAAAGCGCCATTCGCTTTCACATCCACACAGACCCATTTCGGATCATCGGCAGTCGGGTCCGGGTAGGCCTCTTTCACAACTTCCACGACACCCACAATCTGCTTTTCACTGACGGAATGGTAAAAAAGTGCCAGATCTCCGATCTTCATGGCGGCCAGATTGTTGCGGGCCTGATAGTTGCGAACACCTGTCCAGGGTTCCACTCCGTTATGGATCTGTTCGCTCCATGAGAAGGCTTCGGGTTCGGATTTTATCAGCCAGTACGCCACGTCATTCTCCTGCGAAAAGTTCCCTTTTCGCGCTCATTTCCGTGAAACGTGATAACAGTCATAGGAACATTGGGACAATGCGCCTCTTCCGATTGTGAGGGGTTCGGACTATTTCATGTAGAAATATTTCGCGGAGTTTGAGAGTTCCCGTGCGCCCTACGCCTAATCTGCTCCATCGTTATGCCAATCCGGGGCAGTTCCTGCGTCTGGCCCGTGCGCTTCAGCCGTGGTTGTCCACCGGTGCGATCATCTTCCTGACTGTCGGGATCGTCTGGGGGCTTTTCTTCGCCCCTGCGGACTGGCAGCAGGGCGAGACCGTCCGGATCATGTATGTGCATGTTCCGATGGCCTGGCTCGCATCGTCCTGTTACCTCGGCCTGGCAATCTGCGGGCTGTTATCGCTGGTCTGGCGCCATCCGCTGGCGGACCTGGCCGCCATCGAGATTGGTCCGGTCGGGGCCTGCGCTGCTGCCCTGTGCCTCATTACGGGTTCCCTCTGGGGTCAGCCGATGTGGGGAACATGGTGGGTCTGGGATGCACGCCTGACCTCCGTTCTGGTGCTGTTTTTCCTGTATCTGGGCCATATCGCCCTGATCCGTGCCTTCGATGAACCGGCCCGCGGACAACGCGCCGCCGCCATTCTGGCACTCGCGGGGGCAATTGATCTGCCGATCATCAAGTTCAGCGTACAGTGGTGGAACACCCTGCATCAGCCGGACAGCATCACGCTGACAGGTGCTCCCACCATGTCCATGACGATGCTCTGGCCACTTCTCATCACGACCATCGGCTTCACCCTCGGTGTCGCCGCCGTCATTTTCGCCCGGCTGAGTGCCGCAATCCACGAGAGCCGTACCCGCCAGCTTATGGCACGGTCCCGGCTCAACCGTTCGGACAGGTCCGCAGCATGATGCACCTTCCCAATCACTGGCCCTATATCGCCGCAGCCTATGGTCTCACCATCGGCTGCTCGCTGGTTCTCGGCATCGGGGCGGCCCTGCGCCTGCGTCGTGCCAAAACCCGGCTGGCGGCTGTCGAAAGTCAGCTTCGCCACCGTGAAAGCTCCGCATCATGACCCGCAAGACACGCCGCCTCTGGATTGTCATTGCCTGCCTTGCCTGCATCAGTTCTGCTGCGGCTCTTACCCTGCGGGCATTCTCGTCCAATATCGTATTCTTCATGGCTCCGTCGCAGGTCAAAGCGCACCCACCCGCTCCGGACCGGACGATCCGTCTTGGCGGCATGGTGATGGCGGGCTCCCTGCATCGCATTACGGAAAACGGTGCGCCGGTGAACTCCTTTAACGTCACCGATGGCCAGGCTGCCGTGGAAGTCCACTACACCGGCATTCTTCCGGATCTTTTCCGCGAAGGTCAGAGCGTTGTTGCTCTCGGGACCGTGCAGAAAGACGGGGGCTTCACGGCCAGCGAAGTCCTTGCCAAGCACGACGAGACCTACATGCCCAAGGAAGTGGCCGAGGAACTGAAACGTACCGGCAAATGGGACCCGCGCTTCGGCAAGGCTCCTGACGCTGCCAGCTGGGACACCATGACCGCCAAGAAAGCCGGAGGCTGAACACCATAATGTTCGGACCAGAACAGGGCCATTTCGCCCTGGCCCTCGCCTGTGTTCTCGCACTCATCCAGTTTGTTGTTCCCCTCTGGGGCGCCCACAAGCGCAATGCCCGCCTTGTAGCGATGGCTCCGTTTCTTGCGGTGTCGCAGCTTCTGGCGCTGGCCATTTCGTTCTTCAGCCTCGTTATGTGTGCTGTCCACGATGATTTCTCGGTTCAGAACGTCGCCGCCAACTCCGCGGCGTCCAAGCCGCTGCTCTATAAAATCACGGGCGTCTGGGGCAACCATGAAGGGTCCGTTCTTCTCTGGACGTTGATCCTCGGCGTTTGCGGTGCCGCTGTTTCAGCATTTGGCCGTAACCTGCCGGACATTCTGCGGGGCCGCGTGCTGGCCATCCTTGGCGGTGTCTCCGCTGGCTTCCAGCTCTTTTGCCTTCTGACTTCCGATCCTTTTGACCGTGTTTTTCCGGCTCCTATGGATGGCCAGGGCATGAACCCGCTGCTTCAGGACCCCGGCCTCGCCTTTCATCCACCCATTCTCTACACGGGCTATGTCGGCTTTGCCGTTCCGTTTGCTTTTGCCGTCGCCGCCCTGCTTGAGGGGCGTGTCGATGCCGCATGGGGACGCTGGGTTCGACCATGGGCGGTGGCAGCATGGTGCTTCCTGACCTGCGGCATTGCTCTGGGCTCCTGGTGGTCCTACTACGTCCTGGGCTGGGGCGGTTACTGGTTCTGGGACCCGGTGGAAAACGCGTCTCTTATTCCATGGCTGACGGGTACGGCACTCGTTCACTCTGCCATCGTCGTAGAAAAACGCGAGGGCCTGAAGATCTGGACGGTCCTGCTGGCAATTGCGACGTTCTCATTCTCGCTCTCCGGCACATTCCTCGTCCGTTCAGGTATTCTGAACTCGGTTCATGCCTTCGCAAACGACCCGGCCCGCGGCGTGTTCATTCTGGCCCTTCTGGCATTGGTCATCGGCGGTTCGCTGGCACTGTTTGCATGGCGCGCGCCGTCCCTGACGTCCGGCGGACTGTTTTCGCCAGTGTCCCGCGAAGGCTCACTGGTGCTGAACAACATCCTGCTCTGCTCCATCTGCGCCGTCGTTGTAACGGGTACGATGTACCCGCCCTTCATGCAGCTTCTGGCAGGGCGCACCATCTCGGTTGGCAAACCGTTCTTTGATGCCGCAACCATTCCTCTGACGATCCCGCTGCTTCTGGCCATGGGTATCGGCACGGCTCTGCCGTGGAAGCGCGCACAACTGGCGCGCACGTTCTCGCACCTGTTCGTGGCGGCCATCATTGCTGCTATCGGGCTGATGCTGTGCTTCTGGAAATTCTCCGGTGCACTGCCAATCGCCTGTGGCGCACTCGCCATCTGGGTCATGGCAGCATCTGTTACGGATATTCTGCGCCGCGTAGGGCTAGGCCATTCCAGCATGAGTGACATGCTTGCCCGCGCCCGGAACCTGCCACGGTCCAGCTGGGGCGCAGCTCTGGCCCATATTGGCGCTGGCATCACGGTTCTGGGTCTATGCGGCATGTCTGGCGCCCAGCATGCGATTGTAGAAATCCATGTTGGCGAGACCCGCAGCCTTGCCGGGGACGATTGGACGCTTCTCAATGTGCATGACTATGCAGGCCCGAACTATCGCGCCATGCAGGCCGATATTGCCATCCGCCATAACGGCAAGCTGATCACGACACTCCATCCGGAAAAGCGCGATTTCACCACGCAGAACCAGACCACGACGGAAGTTGCCATTCATACAAATTTCATTACGGATCTGTATGGTGTGGTTGGTGACAGACACGGAACGGGCGCGGATGCGACCTATGTGTTACGTCTGCACCGCAACCCGCTGGCTCCGTGGATGTGGCTTGGCGGACTGGTCATGGCGATTGGCGGAGCCTTCTCGCTTTCAGACCGTCGCCTGCGCGTCGGAGCCCCGAAGCGGGCTGCCGCACGCAACATGGTCCAGGCCTGAGGAGAGACACGCATGAACTCAACACGACGCGGGCTTATGACAGCCCTTCCGATTGTTGGTGCCGGCGTGCTTGGCGTCGGGTTCTGGAAAATGCTTCAGGGTATGGAAAGTGGTGGCTTTGATCCACGCGCGGTGAAAAACCCGAATGTTGGACGCCCTATTCCGCAGTTCGCCATGCCAGGCCTTCCGGGCCTGGGAGATGGCTTTACCGACAAGGAACTCAGGGCGGAGACACGCCCGGTTCTGGTCAATTTCTTTGCCTCCTGGTGCATTCCCTGTGTTCAGGAAATGCCGGGCCTCCGCTCCATTTCACGGAACATGCCCATCTGGGGCATTGCCTATGAAGACAAGCCGGAAAATGCGAGCGCCTTCGTTCAGCGGGATGGAACGCCTTACGCCCGTGTCGCGGCTGACCGGCATGGCCGCGTTGCCATCGACTGGGGTGTGACAGGCGTTCCTGAGAGCTTTCTCGTAGCGCCGGGGGGACGAATTCTCTGGCACGGCAGTGCGGCTCTGGACCCGCAGATTTATGATGCGGAAATCCGCCCGAGACTGGCAGGCCTGTAATGAAACGTCTTTCTGCGCTGCTCTTGGCCTCAACGCTTGTTGGGGGCGGAATTGCCTTTGCCGTCGATGATCCCGCGGAGATGCTTCCCAACCCCTTACAGGAGAAGCGGGCCGAAGCGATCGGCGCTCATCTTCGCTGTCTTGTCTGCCAGAACGAGAGCATTGAAGACAGCAGTGCGCCGCTCGCCCGTGATTTGCGCAAGGTTGTGCGTGAACAGGTCGCAGCCGGGAAGTCCGATCAGCAGATTATGGACTGGATGACGGAACGCTACGGCGAGTTCATCCGACTGGCACCTCAGTTTTCATGGTCAACCGCCCTGCTCTGGCTGATGCCGGCACTCGCGCTGGTGGCCGGTCTTGTTATTGCGTGGCGTGCGACGAGACGCCGCATTGTCACGCCTGCGCCGCTTACGGATGATGAGCGCGCGCGTCTGGATGCCCTGTCGGGCCGGGAGTAAGTTTTGTTCTGGTTGGGAATCCTGATTGTTGCAGGCATCGCCCTGCTGCCGGCCCTCTATGGCCTGCGCCGTCTCCGCCGCCGTGTGGATGCGCGTGATTCTGCCCTCACCCTTTATCGTGGCCAGCTTGCTGAACTGGACCGGGACCGGGACCTCGGTCTTGTCAGTGGCGATGAATATGGCGCCGCGCGGATCGAAATCCAGCGTCGACTGCTTGCTGCCGATGAGTCATCTGCCGCCCCTGATCTGAATGATGGGACCTCCCGCTCAAAGCGGTTCGTACCCCTGCTCGCTGTTGGCGTTGGTATCCCTCTCGCTGCGTTCTGCCTTTATATCGTGAATGGCCATCCGTCCCTGCCGCCGCAACCTCTGAGTGCACGTCAGGTCAAGCCGGATACGAAAGCCATGGCGATGATCCAGAAACTTCAGGCGCAGGTGACCACAATCCCGAAAGATAGCCCGACTTATGAGACGGGTCATGTTCTGCTTGGCCAGATTGAAGCCCGGGCTGGCCTGACATCCGAAGCGATTGCAGACTGGAAGGCCGCACTGGAGACTCATTTCACACCAGAGCTTGCAATCCAACTCGCAGAACTCCAGACCCAGAAGGACGGGCACATTTCTGCGAACAGTCTTGATCTGTATCGCCGTGCCCTGGCGGCTGCCCCGGCCGATGCGCAATGGCGCATGGCCGTGGAGGCACGGATCGCCGTAGGTGAACATGAGGAGAATGCCGGCCAATGATGGAACCGCTATCCAGCGCCGTTACGATCTGCCCGGTCTGTCGGCAGAAAATCCGCTCGACAGCGGAACACTGCCCGAACTGCGGAGCAGAACGTCATTTCGGGCCGCGTCTGATTGAGTCTGGCATTTGCGCTTTTGCGGGCATGGTGATCCTGGCCGCCATCTCCCGATTGCTAATGCCCATGTCTCTGTGGACGATCATCTTCGCTGTGGTCGGTCTTTGCGCAGGTTTCCTGTTTTCTCACAACCGCTTTGGCGGAGACCGATGGCTGGGCCGCTAGCAGACAGAGTGCCAAACCGGTTTTCCCGCTCTGCCTCTTGAGGTAGGGTCCGCGCAGGCATGAACCCCCGTCCTGCAGGAAAGCGCCAGACCGCATGAGCCGTATTGAAACCGATGGCATGGGCCAGATCGAGGTTGCTGATGATGTTCTCTGGGGCGCTCAGACTCAGCGCTCCCTGAAGTATTTCAGCATCGGGCGCGAACTGATGCCACGGGAAATGATCGAGGCCTATGCGATCATGAAGCGCGCCTGTGCCACGGCCAATGCCGCCAGTGGTCGCCTTTCGCAGGAACGGGCAGCTCTGATCCATACAGTCTGCGATGAAATTACGAGCGGCCAGCATAACCGCATGTTCCCGCTTCACGTCTGGATGACGGGATCCGGCACGCAGTTCAACATGAACGTCAATGAAGTCATTGCGAACCGCGCCAGCCAGCTCACCGGAAACGCCCTCGGCAGCAAAACGCCGCTGCACCCGAACGATCACGTCAACATGGCGCAGTCCACAAACTGCAACTTCCCGACCGCCATGCACATCGCTGCCGTACTTGGCGTTGATCGGCGCCTGATCCCTGCGCTGACCAAACTGCGGGATGCCATTGCAGCCAAGGCAGAGGAGTGGAAGGATCTGGTAAAGGTGGGCCGGACCCATCTTCAGGATGCCGTTCCCATTACACTGGGTCAGGAATGGCACGGTTATGCCGGGATGCTGACGGACAATATTGCTCGACTTGAAGCTGCCCGGGATGGACTTCTCCCACTGGCCCTGGGCGGTACAGCGCTGGGGACTGGCGTCAATACCGACCCCGGTTTCGATACCCGCGCCTGCAACGAGATCGCTCGTCTGACTGGCCTTGGTTTTAAGGCTGGCGAAAACAAGTTCGCTTTACAGGGCGCTCACGATGCGCTCGTGCATCTGTCCGGCTGCCTGCGGACGACAGCTGGCAGTCTGTTCAAGATCGCCAATGACATCCGCCTTCTTGCCTGCGGCCCCCGGGCAGGGTTCGGGGAACTGCTTCTGCCGGAAAACGAACCAGGCTCCTCCATCATGCCGGGCAAGATTAATCCGACGCAGGCGGAGGCCCTGTCGATGCTGGCACTTCAGGTCATGAGCAACGATGTTGCTGTGGGTCTGGGTGGCGCATCCGGCATGATCGACATGAATGTGTACAAGCCACTGATGATCCACAACATCATGCAGGGTATTACGCTTCTTCATGATGGATCTGATAATTTCCGCCAGCATCTGGTGGAAGGTATCCGGGCCAATGAAATGCGCCTGAAGCAGGCTCTGGATCAGTCCCTTGTACTGGTCACTGCTCTTTCTCCCGCCATTGGCTATGACAAGGCTGCTCAGGTCGCCCATCATGCCATGGAGAAGGATCTCAGCCCCAAGGAAGCAGCGCTGGAACTCGGCTTCATGACGCCTGAAGACTATGACCGCGTGGCTGACCCGCGCCTCATGCTCTTTCCCAACATCAAGCCGTCCTAACTCCTGACATTCAATCTGATCCTGCATGACGAAAACTTCATGCAGGATTGGTAGCGGCTGACGAGCGGGACTGGTAGCGACAGTCTGATCCTGTAATCCTTCTTCTGGAGATGACAGACAGATGATGTCCCGTCGTGCGCTGCTGCTCGCCCTGTCCCTGCTTTCGCCCGTTTCTGCGCTGCCCGCCATGGCCGACGATGCCCCGAAGGCCCCTGCGAGTAAAACAGACACAGCCAAGTCCACTGACAGCTTTACCGGTGAAGCTGCGCTGCTGCCGACCGATTCCGTTACGAAGCATCATCTGAATGGCATCGCCTACACTGCCCATGCTGGCACGCTGACGCTTCGCGGCCCAGACGGCAAACCGACCGCCCGCATGTTTTATGTGGCGTACACGAAAGATGGTGCACCGGATGCCAAGCGTCCGGTATCCTATTTCTTCAATGGTGGCCCGGGTGCCGCGACGGCCTATCTGAACCTCGGCGCTGCTGGCCCGATGGCCCTGACCATGCCGGCCAAGGATGCGACAGACGGAACGCATGCGACGCTGGGCGACAATCCGGACAGCTGGCTCCCGTTCACGGATATGGTCTTCTTTGACGCAGTGGGTACCGGCTATTCCCGCCCGCTCGATACCGCCAAGGCTGGCGATCAGTTCTACGGTGTGAAGCAGGACGCCAGCACCTTCGCGAAGGCCATTCAGCTCTGGACGGCCAAGAACAATCGTCAGGCCGCCCCGCATTATCTGGTGGGCGAGAGCTATGGTGGTATCCGATCCATTCAGGTCGCCAATGCCCTACAGATGGAACAGGGCATCCTGCTGAACGGTGTGGTCATGCTGTCCCCCGCTATCGAGATGCCTCTGCTGGATACGGACGAAAATCCGCTGTCTGCCGCGCTCATGATCCCGAGCCTGATTGCTGCGCATGAAAGCCCGAACGTTACGCCGCAATTTGCGGATGCGGCCTATGAATGGGCCATGGGCACTTATCTGACGAAGGTGGCTGGCAAGCTGCCCAGCGGCGATGAGGGGAAGGCGTTCTACGCTGAAATTTCACGTCGAACCGGCCTCCCGGAAGATGTCGTAGCACGCCAGCATGGTGTCCCGGCGATCGGCTCCCATGACGTGATGTCCCGCGATGGCAAGCTGCATGGTCTTTACGACTACACGCAGACAATCGCTGACCCCTCCGCTGACGGGCTGGACGAAAGCCCCGATCCAACGCTGTTCGGCTTCGGTCGCGCCTATGGCAACGCCTTTTCCGGCTATGCGGCCAATGACCTCGGGTTCCAGACGCCCCTGACCTACGACCTGCTATCTTTCAAGGTGAATTCCAGCTGGAAGTGGAGCAACGGTGGCCCGGCGCCGATCCATCAGATCCCGGTTCTGAACCGCCTTCTGGCGCTTGATCCGGGCCTGCGGGTTTTTGTCGCCAATGGCTATTATGACCTAGCCTGCCCTTTCGGGACGGCGCGCTGGATGAAGGATCATCTGACAATTGGTGCTGATCGCGTATCCCTGCATCTGTATCAGGGTGGTCACATGCTTTACACGCGTCCGGCCAGCCGTCACGCCCTGTCTCTGGATGTCGCATCCTGGATGCAGCAGGACGCCATTCAGCACTGAGTCAAATTGACAAACGGTGGGAGAAAACCCTAAGGTTCACGGTATATTTCTTCCAGTTTCCTCAGCCTGGAAGCCGGATCGTGTCCTTTGCCTTCTCCTGCCGATCATCACAGGTAGGCTGCCCATTGGGGCGATTGTTGAATCTCCGCTGAGAGGGCTGTTCAGACTTTGACTTCGTCTTCGAAAAATTCTCAGCTGGGCCAGCCTTTCGCGGAAGCTCTCCTGACGGCATGTGATCGCGAGCCGATCCATCGTCCGGACGCCATCCAGCCTTACGGGCTTCTCCTTATTGCCGATGCCAGCACCCTGACTGTTCTGGGCGGTGCAGGCGATCTTGAAACGCGCCTTTCAGCGGAGTGGCTAGGCTGTTCCCTGAACGATCTGCTGGGCCTGACAGCCGAACGCTTTCATAATTTTACGCCAGCATCCTTCAGTGACGCCCGGATTTCCGGGCTACAGGACGAGACCTTCAGTATTCTGGTGCACGCGTCGGACGGGAAGCTTCTGGTCGAACTCGAACCAATTCAGGAAGCGCGTCTTCTGACATGGGAAATTTTTGGCCGAATTGACGCCACGGCAGACCGTTTCGAGCGGTGCCCGGATGTTGCGGAAGTCTGCCGCCAAAGGGGCAAAAGTCTTCAGCAGACTGACTGGCTTTGACCGGGTCATAGTGTACCGTTTTCAGGAAGACGGTTCTGGGTGCGTTCTGGGGGAGCATCGCAACGAAGTCTTTCCCTCCCTCATGAATCATCATTTCCCGGCAAGTGATATTCCCCGTCAGGCCCGGGCTCTCTATCTGCGCAACCGCATCCGCGTCATTCCAACCATCCATTATGAGGCCGCGCTCATCCGGCCTGCTGAAGCCGGTCTCTCGGGCATTGATCTGAGCGATGTGCAGCTTCGAAGCATTTCGCCCATTCACCTGCAATACATGGCCAATATGGGCGTGGCTGCTTCGGCATCCATTTCGCTGATTGTGGATGGCGTGCTGTGGGGCATGATCACCTGTCATAATGCCACGCCCCGCATTCTTTCCGAGGATATCCGTGCGGCGTGCCGGACTCTGGCAGGCGTCATGTCCCGGCAGTTACGGAACAAGGAAGAACTGGTCACATATCAGGAGCGCCTGCGCCTCCGGAACGCCACTGAGTTTGCGACATCCCACTTTGATGCCGCAGCATCGGTCGAGACCAATCTGCGCAATTTTGCCTCTGAACTCCGAAGCCTGTTCCCTTGCGACGGGTTTGCAGTCATCGGTACGCAGGATGTGACGGCCTGTGGATTGACACCTGCCACGTCTGACCTGATCGCCATCCGGGACTGGCTCAGACTGGGCAGCAATGGGGGTATTTTCTGTAGTTCTTCTCTGGGAAAAGACTATCCTCCGGCAGAGGCCTGGCCAGAACTCTCTGCTGGCATCATCGCCATTACACTACCCTTCCGTTCACCCCTGACATTGATCTGGAGCCGGGTGGAAATCGTGCAGGTCATCGAGTGGGCGGGCAATCCTCACAAGGGCACCCCTGACCAGGATGGCATCCTGCATCCCCGCAAATCCTTTGCGTCCTGGCAGCAGACGGTCCGCGGTCATTCTCATCGCTGGAATGCCGAGCAGAAACAGGCTGCGCGCCGTCTGCGCCGGATCCTGATTGCCGATTACCAGACCCATCAGCTTCGCGAACTGAATGCGACATTGACGGCCACAGTTCAGGAGCGCGAAAGCCTTCTGCAACAGAAAGACTTCCTGATCCGCGAAGTGAATCATCGCGTTCAGAACTCCCTTCAGATGGTTGCTTCTTTTCTGAAGCTGCAGGCCCGCACTTCGACAAACGAGGAAACCACTCAGGCGCTTTCCGAAGCACAGCACCGGATTGCAGCAATCGGTCTGGTTCACAGGAGACTGTACCGGGGCGACCATGTGGGGGTGGTTGATCTGAGCCGCTATCTCGAAGAATTGATGAAAGAGCTGTGTTCCTCTCTGGGGAAAGCATGGGAACAACAGCTCCGCATGTTTCTGGTCCCGGTCACACTGTCTGCCGATCGTGCCATCAACGTCGGCCTCGTTCTGACCGAACTGGTTATCAACGCCAGTAAATACGCCTATCACGGTGCGGCAGGCCCGCTGCATATCACACTCTCGGAAACAGGCGACCGTCTGACTCTTACCGTTTCCGATCAGGGACGCCACGATATTGACCTGAATGGCAGTGGCTTCGGCACACGCATGATAAAGGCCGTCGTCAGCAGTCTTTCAGGAACTCTGACTTACACCCCCCTCCATCCAGGCCTGGAAGCCGTCATGTCCGTGCCGCTTGCTACACATCCGTCCGACGGTCACGACCAGCACCCGGACGGGCTGTATTCCTGAGGCGATGCTCCGTGAAGATGGAAACAAACAATGCGGATTAAAGGACTTCCGCGGCATCTGTCATGAGACCCGACCCGACAACGCTGCTCGGATATAGCGCCACTCTCTTTCTCATCTTTGGTCTCTATTTCACCGTTTCCGAGATTACCCATGGCAAGCGCAGAAAAGCGTTCTGGTATTCCAGTCCGTTTCTGGCAGCGTCAGTTTCCGGTTTTTTCTTTACGAGCCCTTCTGTCATTCCGGGCCTGTGGGGCCTGCGGCTCGGCGCAGTTTTCATGACATTGGCTTACGGGCTTGGCTGGCAGGCTATCCGAACGATGCTCGGCCGCCAGACATGCCTGAAAACAGTCCTGATGCTTTGCATGTTATCACTGGCTGTCTCTGCGACTGCTGCGTCAACCGGGACGCTGCACGTCGCCAGTTCAGTTCTCCGTATGCTTATTATTACGGGATTTCATTTTCAGGTAGCGCAGGATCTTTTTTACTCTTCCCGGACACGGACTTCGGCTGAACGTCTTTTACTTGCAGTAATCGTTGTCTATACAGCTATTTACGGAACCCTCGCTCTCCTGACAGACGCTCTTCCTGCGCCTCTTGGTAGCCTGCCAACGATGGTCTGGGCCATCATCCTGTACAATCTTCTGGTCATTATCGAAGGTGTTTTCATTGCTCTTGCGATGATTGCCATCCCCCGCGAACGGCTGGCCGCGGAACACCATCTCCTGACACTTCAGGATCCGCTGACACAGGCCGGTAATCGCCGGGCCATGACTATATGGATGGAGCAGAACGAAACGTCTTCGACTCCTTATGTCCTGTTCCTGCTTGATATTGATCATTTCAAAGCCATCAATGACTGTCATGGCCACACGACAGGAGATCAGGTCATTATTGCTGCTGCCCGGTCCAGTCAGAAAATTCTGCCTCAGAGCGCCAGCTTCTTCCGAATCGGCGGAGAGGAATTTGCGGTTTTTCTACCGTTCATCGACACCTGCCACACGTTGAATATCGCGCACCGTTTGAAAGCCGCCTTTACGCAGGACGTCAAAGACATTGGAGATGGCATTATTGAAGCCACTCTCAGTATCGGCGCAGACATCCGGCATTCGCCTGAAACCTCCTGGCTTGAAGTCTGGCAGAAAGCAGATGCCGCACTGTATGTCGCAAAGAGTACAGGTCGGAACGCGGTTGTTATGGGAGCCACAGAGACCGCCGACTAATATTCTTCAAAGAATCAGAAACAAAAAAGCACCGCCCTGCAAAGGGCCGGTGCTTTTTTTGTACCTCCAAGGACAGACTGGTCAGGAGACCAGGTTGCCCTCCTTGTCTACGAGGGTAATGGGATAATCACCGGTGAAGCAGGCATCACAGTAGCGCCCTGAACCTTCTGCACGGCTTTCATGCCCGAGGGCACGATACAAACCGTCAAAGCTTATGAAGGCCAGACTATCCACACCAATGGCAGCAGCCATTTCTTCCATCGTGTGGGTCGCTGCCATGAGCTTGCTCTCTTCCGGCGTGTCGATGCCGTAGAAACAGGCATGACGGGTCGGCGGAGACGTAATGCGCATATGCACTTCGGTCGCACCAGCTGCACGAACCATATCCACGATCTTGCGGGATGTGGTGCCACGAACGATCGAATCATCCACCAGAATAACGCGGCGACCAGCCAGAACCGGACGATTGGCGGAATGCTTCATCTTGACGCCAAGGTTCCGGATCTGATCCGTCGGCTCAATGAAGGTCCGGCCTACATAGTGATTGCGGATGATGCCCAGCTCAAACGGAATACCGCTCTCAGCGGCATAACCGATGGCAGACGGCACGCCAGAATCCGGCACCGGCACCACGACATCTGCCTCAACCGCCGTTTCACGTGCCAGCTCCGCACCAATCCGCTTGCGGGCTTCGTAAACCGGCTGACCTTCCAGAACCGAATCCGGTCGGGCAAAGTAGATGTATTCAAAGACGCAGAAACGACCACCCTGATCTCCGAAAGGCCTCAGGGATCGAAGGCCGTCCGAGTTGATAACCACGATTTCACCGGGCTCGATGTCCCGAACGTAATCTGCTCCGATGATATCGAGGGCACAGGTTTCACTGGACAGAACCCAACCGCCATTTCCACCCTCATGACCAGGAATACGCCCCAGAACCAGCGGACGAACCCCCAGCGGATCACGCATACCGATCAGGCCATCATCCGGCGTCAGGGTGATGAGGGAATAAGCCCCCTTCACCTGCTTGACGGCATCGATGAAGCGATCGAGCACTGTCGAATAAAGAGAGATGGCAATCAGGTGGATGAAAACTTCCGTATCCGTCAGGGAATGAAAGATACATCCGCGTTTAACGAGCGCCTGCTTGAGCGTCGCGGAGTTGGTGAGATTGCCGTTATGAGCAACCGCCAGACCACCGAACTCGTAATCCGCATAAAGTGGCTGCACATTCCGCACATGCGTTCCACCCGTCGTGGCGTAACGGTTGTGCCCAATTGCAACGCTTCCCGGGAGAGTCGCCATGACGCGGCTATCCCCAAAGACATCCCCAACAAGGCCAAGGCCTTTATGCTGGTGGAACCGTTCGCCATCGAAACTGACGATACCGGCAGCTTCCTGCCCACGATGTTGAAGAGCGTGGAGGCCAAGAGCCGTCAGGGCAGACGCATCAGGAACGCCCCAGACGCCGAAAACGCCACATTCCTCGTAAGGACGGTTAAGTGTATCGGAGGCAGTCATGGAGTTCGGCCTTTCCGGACTGGGTTCACAACGACGCGTCATGGCCGCTTGTGGGCGGCGATGCAAGATGTGGTTGCAAGGAATGTGGCAGATAACCTGCCAGCCGTGCGGCTCCAGCCACAATATAAGGGCCGGAAACGCTTCCCTGCATCAGGTAAGAGGTCCATGAGCCAAAAAAAGACCCCGCCAGCAGATAAAGTGCAATGAGCATCACATATCCGCGCAGAATGCCGAAAATAGCGCCCAGTATGCGATCTACGCCCCCAAAAAGAGTGCCCCTCACCGCAGCCCCCACCCGTCCTGCCACTGTCGTCAGAATCAGAAGAATGACGATGAACAGAACAGCCGCACTGACGCTTTCTGCCAGCCAGCTCTCATGCAGATACATGGAAATCCACGGCACCAAAGCCGCGTGGAAACGGTAGGTCAGAATAACGGCGGAGGCCCAGGCCACAAGACCTGAAAGCTCAGTCGTGAAGCCACGCGTCAGCCCCCAGAGCGCTGACAGACCAATAATGATCAGCACACCGATATCCAGCCGGCTCAAATCATCCGGAGAAATATGAGACAGATCTGGGAGGGAGGGCATGGCTCAGGGCAGTTTGGTGGAACGGTATTGGCCGCCTTTGCGCGGACGAATGCCATTAGCACGAAGTTCGTCTGCGAGGCGGATTCTTTCGCTTAATTCTGCCCAGACCTGATCGCTGTCCAGACCACGCGCTTTCCAGAGCTTTTCAAGCTGGACAAGGAATGCGGCACTTTCCCGCACCAGTCCCCCCCGGTCGTTGATCATGACATGCAAAACGCAGTTTGCTGCCGAATTACCCAGCCGTGTTGCCAGCTTCGTGACTTTGCGGGTTTTCCGGAATGGGACAAGGTCTTCCTTAAGCGGCATTACGACATGATGAGGGTGATGGCCTGCAGAAGCAAGGCCACCTCCCCCAATCATTCCGCAGAACCGGTTATTCCGCGATCGTTTCTACTTCATTTTCCGGAATATAGAGTTTGCCACCCCGCTCCTGAAAAACTTCGCTCATCTGCGCCATGCCATCCTGACGCTCCGCCTCGCGGCGAATGTCATGACTGATCTTCATGGAACAGAATTTCGGACCGCACATGGAACAGAAATGTGCCGTTTTGTGCGCTTCCTTGGGCAACGTCTCATCATGGAAACTCCGGGCCGTGTCCGGATCAAGCGCCAGATTGAACTGGTCCTCCCACCGGAACTCGAACCGCGCCCGTGAGAGGGCATCGTCCCGCAACTGAGCGGCTGGGTGCCCCTTCGCCAGATCGGCGGCATGCGCTGCGATGCGGTAGGTAATCACGCCTGTTTTGACATCAGAACGGTCCGGCAGACCCAGATGCTCCTTTGGTGTGACGTAACAGAGCATAGCCGTGCCGAACCAACCGATCATCGCGGCACCGATACCAGACGTGATGTGATCGTAGCCCGGCGCAATGTCGGTCGTGAGCGGGCCAAGCGTATAGAACGGCGCTTCCCCACATTCCCTAAGCTGCTTGGTCATGTTGACCCTGATCTTGTGCATCGGCACATGACCCGGCCCTTCGATCATGACCTGACAGCCCTTGGCCCAGGCCACCTTCGTCAGTTCACCCAGCGTTTCCAGCTCCGCAAACTGCGCAGCATCATTGGCGTCGGCGATTGAGCCCGGACGCAGGCCATCCCCCAGGGAGAAGGTAATGTCATAGCGACGCATGATGTCGCAGATGTCTTCGAAGTGCTCATACAGGAAGCTCTCGCGATGATGAGCCAGACACCATGATGCCATGATGGAGCCGCCACGCGAGACAATGCCTGTCGTACGCTTTGCCGTCAGCGGAATATGCTGAAGGCGGACACCGGCATGGATCGTGAAGTAATCGACGCCCTGCTCGGCCTGCTCGATCAGCGTGTCCCGAAAGATCTCCCAGGTCAGCTTCTCGGGAACGCCATTCACTTTTTCCAGCGCCTGATAGAGCGGCACCGTCCCGATCGGGACCGGAGAATTCCGCATGATCCAGTCACGGATATTGTGGATGTTCCGCCCCGTAGAGAGGTCCATCACTGTGTCTGCACCCCAGCGAATGGACCAGACCAGCTTCTCGACTTCTTCTGCGGCGGACGACGTCACAGCCGAATTGCCGATATTGGCGTTCACCTTCACGAGGAAGTTGCGGCCAATGATGACAGGCTCAAGCTCCGGGTGATTGATGTTCGCAGGGATCACGGCCCGTCCACGCGCAACTTCCTCACGCACGAATTCCGGCGTGATGAACGCTGGAATATCTGCCCCGAAATCCTCGCCATCCGCACGGCGCTCTTCGGCTCCGGCAGCCATTTCAGCACGGCAGACGTTTTCGCGGTGGGCAATATAGATCATCTCTTCCGTGATGATCCCGGCCCTTGCGTATTCATACTGTGTGACGTGCTTCGCGCCCTCGCCAGAATACACATCATGTGGTGCCGGACAGGCTGGAACAGCCTGTGCCTCGCTGGCAAAACCGTTGTCTTCCGGCTTGACGGTACGAGCGTCGACTTTCTGAAACCCACGCTTTGCCAGCCATGCTGCACGCGGCGTCGAAAGGCCTTTCTCCACATCAATGCTGACGGACGTGTCTGTATAAGGGCCGGACGTATCATAGACACGCACAGGCTCTTCATTCGCCGAAGGATGCAGGGCAATCTCGCGATACGGCACCAGAATGTCCGGACGTCCCGGCGCTTCAGACCACTTCTTGCATGACCCCTGGATTGGGCCCGTCGTCACATGACCGACAGCCGGACCTTTATTCAGATTGTTTGGAATATCACCCATGGTCGCCCCCTTTTTCGCAGCGGGGGCAACAGCATGGCTCACCGGCAGCGCCGGTTATGCTGTGTTTCATCACCATTCCCTCCGCCGGTTCTAACCGGATCAGGTTTCCCGAGCGCAGGATGCGCCCGGCAGGGTCGTCACACCGCAGACTTTTCAGCCCTTCAGTGACCTCTCAGCTTCTTGTGGCGAAGCTCCCCCTGGTGAGGGCAACACTCATCGCATTGGCGTCATGCTGTCAATGCGTTTCCCCGTGAACATCACTTTTCGCAATCCGTAGAAGTGTGCCGTTGTGGTCTTCGGAAACCAGAAGACTCCCATCTGCCATTTCCGCCACGGAAACCGGAGCCCCCACCGGCGAAAGGGGAGTACGTCCCTCCCAGCCCCAGACCAGCGGTTCAGGCACGCCTACGGGCTCCCCACCCGCACTGATTTTCAGGGTCATGATCCGATGACCGGTCTTCCGATAACCATGATACGGCACCACGAGTTGCCCTTGCAGATCCGGAAGTGCGTCTCCCTGGTACGCCAACAACCCGAGCGGCGCGGCATGGGCCGGAAGCAACAAAGCAGGTTTCTCCATGTCCGCGCAGGCATGATGCGGGTATTCCGGACTGGGCAGATTGTTATCGAAGCAATAGGGCCAGCCATAATTCGCCCCGGGACGGATCACGTCATAGGTGTCGTGCGGCAATGCGGTATCAGACAGATTGGGATCGGCCTTGTTGATGGCGTCCCGTGCGTTAACAGCCGCAACCAGCGTTCCATTCGGCAGCACTGCCAGCCCCATGCTGTTGCGCAGACCCGTCGCGACCAGTTTTGCATCTTTCCAGGCAACAGCGCCTGGTCCCGGACGAACGCTCACAATGCTGGCGCGGGGCGGGTTTTGCGCTGTTTCGGAACAGGCTTTCTGCGCATCGGGAGCATCGTCATCCGGCGTCTCACAATGGTCGGTTGCCGACCCGATATTGATGTACAGTTGCCCATCTGGCGCAAAGGCCAATGCTGTCAGAGGATGTCTCCCCGTTTCAGGCAACCCTGTGACGACATCCCGCATTTCGGGTTTCGTCCCGGACAGATCCACGCGGACGATCCGGCCGGCCACGCCCATATAGAGCGCACCATCTGGCCCCGCGACCAGCGCGCTCGGCTTATCAAGCCCGGACAGCAGAACTTCCAAAGGGGCATGACCGTCCTGTTTCAGCCGGAGCAGCCTGCCTTGGCCTTTTCGCCAGCCGCCCATATCCAGCACGAACACATCGTGCCCGATGATCGTTACCCCGCGAGCAAACCCCAGATGGCTGGCCACCAGTCCCACACACAAACCGGGACGTGTCTTCAGGAAGACCTTGGGGAAGCCGTCACAACTGTCCTGCGTCTGATAATCCCGCGCAGACGCAGCTCCCAAAGGGGCAAGGACCGCAAGAAGGGCGGCAATTCTGAGGACAGACAGCATCTGGGGATATTCCTTCATGAAGTTCTGTTTCTAACCAGTCTGCCATCCCGTTGCCATTTCCAATGTCGTGACCTGCCGACATGAAAATTGTTATGACGTTCTGGAAACGAGGAGACTGTTTTTTGAAACTGTATGTCTTTTATCTGGGCGGGAACGCTCCGGGCGCGAATATCGAAGTCCATGACGTTCAGTTCGCAGTCGCTGAAAAGCCGGAAGATGCCTACCCTTCCCTTGGAGAACGCTGGTTCGGCATCCGGAAATCTCTGCATGTGGACGCTTATGGCGTAGTTTCATGGGCAGACGGTCACGCCGTAACCCTCGGCAAAACCAAACCAACTTCTGACAAGACACTCTATTTCATCAACATGGGCGGTTACGCTCCCGGTGAACTCAAGGAAGAACACGCGTTCACGTTCCTGGTTGCCAGTTCAGAAGCAGAAGCCAAGGCGAAGGCAAAACAGCGCCTGCTCGTCGGCTATGATCATCAGCACCGGGACAATTTCATGGAAGTCGATGACTGCCTTCCGCTGGAACAGATTGACGGCCTCTATATTACCCTTACCCCACAGGAAGATGGTCAGCCTGTCGCGGCCCTCTGGCAGGGCTACCAGCGTATCTGACATCCTGCGTTCCTGGCATTCTGGAGGCCACCCATGACGGACCCGACTATCTTCCTCTTCTCATACGGAACCCTGCAACAGGACGAGGTGCAGCTGTCCTCGTTCGGCCGCCTGCTCCATGGAGAAGACGACGCCATGACAGGCTACACGACGTCCATGGTAGAGATTACGGACCCGGAAGTCCTGCGAGCCAGTGGCAAACGCTTTCATCCGGTGGTCATACCGAGCAACAATCCGTCGGACGAAGTACCAGGAAAGGTTTTCCACATTACGGAGAAAGAGCTGAAAGCGGCAGATGCATATGAAGTCTCGGACTACAAACGCATCGAAGTCACACTCCGCTCAGGTCGTTCGGCCTGGGTTTACGTCCAGGCGTGATTCCCATTTCCCTATAAAAAAAAGCAGCCATTTCTGGCTGCTTTTTTTATGGGCGATAAAGCGCTTGCTTAGGCAGCTACAGACCGCTTGAGCTGACGCTCACGCCACAGCGTGGAGACGGCTTCGACCAGCTCATCAATCGCCTCATTGGTATGAAGCGGCGTCGGCGTCAGACGCAGACGCTCCGTTCCGCGCGGTACGGTCGGGAAATTGATCGGCTGGATATAGTGACCAAACCGGTTCAGCAATTCATCCGACAGGTCCCGGCAAAGCTCGGCCTCGCCCACCATAATCGGCACGATATGGCTCGGATTGCTAACATGAGGAATGCCAGCCTTGTCGAGCGCCGCACGCAGATAGGCAACCGCACGCTGCTGCCCCTCACGCTCGGCACTACTGCGCTTGAGATAACGCACACTGGCCAGAGCACCGGCCGCAATCATCGGCGGCAGAGCCGTAGAGAAAATGAAGCCTGAACCGAAAGAGCGCACGAAATCGCAAAGTGGTGCAGAGGCTGCAATGTAGCCGCCCACGACGCCATATCCCTTGCCCAGCGTCCCTTCGATGACCGTCAGACGATGGGACAGACCCAGTTTCTCAGCCACGCCAGCGCCATGATCGCCATACATGCCAACGGCATGGACCTCATCGAGATAGGTCATGGCGCCATATTTGTCGGCCAGATCACAGAAAGCTTCGATCGGAGCAATGTCGCCATCCATGGAATAGACGGACTCGAACGCGATGATCTTCGGAACATCCGCTGGGAGTTCTTTCAGACGACGCTCCAGATCCTCAACATCATTATGACGGAAAATCTGCTTTTCAGCACGGGAATGGCGGATGCCTTCAATCATGGAGGCATGGTTCAGTTCATCCGACAGAACCACACAGTTCCGCAGACGGCCTGCAATCGTTCCCAGCGTGACCCAGTTGGACAGGTAGCCCGAATTGAACAGCAGTGCGCTTTCCTTACCGTGCAGGGACGCCAGTTCTTTTTCCAACTCCACATGATAGTGGTTCGTACCGGAAATATTGCGCGTACCGCCTGCGCCTGCGCCCGTCTCATCAAGGGCGTCGTGCATCGCCTTGAGAACTTCCGGGTGCTGCCCCAGGCCGAGATAATCGTTGGAACACCACACTGTGACGTCACGACCGAGCCCATGATGATAGGCTTTCGGAAAATTGCCGGACCGGCGTTCAAGTTCCGCAAAGTAACGGTAGCTGCCATCAGCACGCAGACCGTCCAGGGCTGACTGGAACATCGCATCATAATTCATCGCGTTTTCTCCTGCGCGGCACTGTAATCCTGTGAAATCTTCCCGCCAAGTACCCGCTCCAGATAGGCCAGCAGAACGCGCAGACGAGCGGGCATCTGCTGGCGTGTAGCACCACACCCGACGACCATGAACCAGACCGACAGAACGTTTCCCTGCCATCCGGGCAAAGCCTCGACCAGTCGGCCTGCATCCAGATCTTTCCGCAGCATGAAATCGGGCAAAAGTGCCAGACCTGTGCCGTTTCTGAGCGCGGGGAGCAGCATGTCGCCACTATTGACCGTCATTCGTCCATGCAGCCGCACAGACGCCTGTTCACCATTCTGGTGCGTAAGCCGCAACAGATCGGGAAGGTCGGCATTCGCGTAGAGCAGCCCTGCCTTGCCCGACAGATCCTCAGGAGTCTCCGCAGGCCCGAGTCTCGCTTTTAGATCGGGCGAACAGACCAGCCTCATCATGGATCGACAGAGGAGATGAGCCCCGCCACTTGAGATTGGAGGCAGTTCGCCCGGCGTAATACGCACTGCCGCTTCGAACCGGCCACCCAGCAGGTCCACAGTCCGGTCATCCAGATCAATATCCATGGAAATTTCCGGATATCGTTCAAGAAACCCGGGCAGGACCGGCCCCAACATATCCAGACCGAACCCCATTGGCGCCGCGAGCCGTATTGTCCCGCGTGGATTAGCCGCCCCTTCCCGCAGTTCCGCTTCCAGCCACTCCCCATCTGCCAGCATGCGTCGCGCGCGTTCCAGGCAGGCAACGCCCGCTGATGTCAGGGATAGATGGCGCGCGCTGCGCTGAAAGAGCGTTGTTTTCAACCGGTGTTCCAGTCGGGCAATGACCTTGGACACAGTCGGTGCGGAAAGCCCGAGTGACCGGGCCGCAGAAGCAAACGAACCGCTTTCCGCAACGCGGGCGAAGACGGCCCAGCCTTCAAGATCAGGAAGCATCAGCATTCTTCTTCACGACGTTTCTGGAAACCTTACATTTCCATCATTTCCATTTTCTTTATCTTGGTCCAGCCCCATGTTGGAAGTCAGAACAAACCAACAGGAGCACACCATGCTCGACATCAGACCCTTTTCTTCACTTGGACACGCCAATCACGGCTGGCTGGACGCCCGGCATCATTTCTCATTCGCTGGCTACATGGATCGTCATCGCATGCACTGGGGTCGCCTGCGTGTATGGAACGATGACAGGATCGAGGGCGGAACCGGTTTCGGCGCGCATCCACACAAGGACATGGAAATCATCACCTATGTCCGTACCGGCGCCATTTCCCATGAGGACAGTCTGGGAAACAAAGGACGCACGGAAGCTGGCGATGTTCAGGTCATGTCCGCGGGTAGCGGAATCGTCCATGCGGAGTTCAACAAGGAAACCGAGGACACCACCCTGTTCCAGATCTGGATCATTCCCAATGAAACAGGGGGCACACCGGGCTGGGGAACCCGACCTTTTCCGAAAGAGGCGCGTAACGGGCGGTTCGTCACACTCGCATCCGGTTTCAGGGATGACGACGCCCTGCCGATCCGGGCCGAGGCCCGCGTCCTCGGGGCTACTCTGAAAGCAGGCGAAACACTGACGTTCGAAACGCGCCGGGAGAATTTTTCTTACCTCGTGCCCGCGACCGGCAGCCTTGAAATAGAAGAAAAGACCATCGCCACACGAGACGGAGCGGCCCTGACCGACGTGGAACGCATTGTTATGACTGCGAAAGAAGATGCCGAGATCGTTCTGGTCGAAAGTGGCCCGCTCGACTAATCAAAATGCGGCGGAAACATCACGCAAAGGTGTGTTCCGCCTCATGCTACAGAACCATGGTTTATGCGTTGTTAATGCAGGGCCAAGTCCCTCCGGATGCGGCCAGTCCCTCCCATGCTGAGGAGTACAGGTCATGACAACCACCATCGAAACCAAAGGCCAGAAAGAAACCTCCCTGTTCGTCCGTTTCGGCGACTGGCTCAGCAATGCCAGCATGGACAGGTCAGGACTGACGGAAGTCACCATCCGGCTAATGCGTGATGACTGCCATCTGGCAACCAGAGTCAGTGAACTCCATAACACTGAAGCAAACCCTCTCACGCCTCAGGAAGTCGAAACCTTAATGGGTGAGAAACATCTTAACTACATTGCCGAGCAGACCGGTCAATCACTCGAAGCAATTGAGAATGCCCTTACGGGAGTTCTGCCCATGCTTGGCAAGCTCCTGCGCGTCGATCCTGAGCGCCTGTTTCAGTATCAGTGTAAAATCTGATACGCGCCTGACAGCAGGCCCAAGTATAGCCTGCTGTCATTTTTCATAGCCCTTCTGCCGTGCGGCTCATCCTGCGCCGACGAACCTTTCCCTCCATACCTGCAAAACGTTCGGCAATCTGGGCAGTGGTCTCTGCTGGCGACAGCGCCATGCCGGAGGCTTCAATACATCCGGCTTTCTTAACGAACTCCAGTTGCGCCTGAGTGTCGACCCCTGTGGCGCGAATATGAAGACCCAGCGCCCTGACGGCATCCAAAGCAGCCTTGAAAAAGGCGACCGCCCCCTCATCAAGTTCCGGCACATCTCCTTGCAGCGACCAGGAGAGGCTGGATGCCGACAAAACAGATGCATCAAACTGAACGCCGTCCAGTAAACCGCTGATGGCACGGTCCCGCAGAAGCGTGAGGCTGGACGTTGCTGCCCCAAAGCCATTCGTAAAGATCTGCACGCCCCGATCCCGCAGAGACGCAAGCGTGTAACAGACCTCCCGCTCACCCTGTGCAATGCCACTTTCCTGAAAAACCAGATCCAGACGGGAAACAGGAAAGCCCGTCTGTTCCAGAACGTCATTCAGCCGCTTGTTGAAAGCAATGTCCGGAGCCTGATCGTCTTCCAGAGAGACCATCAATCGCATATCGTCCGGCCAAGTTGCGGCCTGGGCACAAGCTGCCTGAAGGAGTTCAAGGTCAAACTCCCGCTGCTGCTGGTCAAGTGATTTCCGGCGACTTCGGCGGACGGTCCGTCGCGGGATAGCCAGCCAGAGCTGGCTCATATCAACCTGCGCGCCAATCAGCTTCTCCATACCCCCACGACTTCCCGTCATGCGTGGCAGCCACCTCAAGGGCGGCAGAGCACTTTTCTGGCGGGCACGGCGACTGCGCAGGGTTGTGGCAAACATGCCAGCACTGGGTGGAGAAGCAGGCGCCACAGAACGACTGTTTTCCAGCCAGTTCTTCTTGGTCTCTCCTGCCACCTCCAGGCCACGAGGCGTTGCCGTCCCGTAACTGACCTCCTGTCCTACATCATCCAATTCGGACATCTCCTGTTCTATCCAGACAGGAAAATGACGCCAGACCCCTAATTTTCCCTTAACAGCCCGCGTTTTTCTCCTCACTTTACCGTGTAATCTCAGCGCATCCAGCTGAAACCCTGCATGCTTATTCTTCGTTCGCTCAATCAGGACAAATCTGCTACCGATTCGTATCTGCGGATTTTCCGTACCACTTCCTTCAAGCGTGCAGGTTCAATCTGCCTGTCAGGACATTGTTGATGACGGACGCCTCTTCCCGCTCCGCCCCGAACACGTCTTCCCGAAGCTCTCTCAAGGCTCTTCTTCCCTACTGGCAGGTTACTTTCGCCTCTTTTCTGGGATGGTTTCTGGACGCCTTTGACCAGACGTCCCTGATGTTCACGCTACCAGACATCGCCCATGAATTCGGCTGTACCATTGGCGCTCTGGGCATGATCCTGACAGCCCAGTCCTTCGGCCGCGCCATTGGCAATACAAGCTGGGGATGGCTGGCGGATCGCTATGGGCGCCGTCTGGCGTTCATGCTGGGTGTCGTCTGGTTTGGTGTATTTTCCGCCATGACGGGCCTGTCTCATGGATTGCTGATGCTTGGCATCGTGCAGTTCCTGTTCGGGATCGGCTTTGGCGGCGAATGGACCGCCTCGGCAGCCCTTCTGATGGAGAGTGTGCCTGCCTGGACGCGGCCAATGGCGTCCGCGCTCATGATGTCGGGCTATGAGGTAGGATATTTTGCGGCGGCGGGTGCGCAGGCTCTCATTCTCCCGCATTACGGCTGGCGGATGCTGTTCTTCATCGGTTTGGCCCCGGCGCTTCTGGCCATTTTCATCCGGCTTGGCGTGAAAGAGAGCCCGGTTTGGCTCCGCAACCGTGCGCAACGTGCGGCAGGACAGGCACGAACGCCGACACAGCCGCTTCCAAAGGTCCGGTTTCGGCTGGACGCAGGGGCGATTCAAGCCATCGCCTTCATGGGCTTTCTGGAATTTCAGAAGGCGGCCATCTACACGTTTTATCCCACGATCCTCCGCGGCTCCCATCACCTGACGCCGCAGGACGTTTTCATCCCGATTACGCTTTACTGCATCGGCTCTTTCAGCGGAAAAATCCTTTGCGGATGGCTGGCCGAACGCTTCGGTGATCTGAAAGTCATGCTGGGTGCGATTGCCATTGTCGTGCTGACGATCTGGCCGTTCCTGAGCGCTCCGTCATGGAACATGCTGCTGACAGCCGCCTTCATCATGGGGGCCGCCGCTTCCGGGATCTTCGCACTGGTGCCGCATTATCTGGCCAAGTGCTTCCCGTCTGAAACACGCAGCTTTGGAATGGGATTGGGTTACGCTCTTGGCTCCATCGGGCAGGGTATCGCCGGATGGCTCATTCCGGGCATCGGACGGACACCGATTACCCTGCCGCTGACAGCCGAAGCTTTCGTGGTGGGATCAAGTGCCGTGACGGCGGGTATCGCCCTGCTTCAACCGAAAAACCTTCCGGGCGAAACCATGGAAGGTGATGAAGAAGCAGCGCCTTAAAGAGACGCTGCCAGCCATTCCGCTGTGCGGATGCCATCAATCCCGGCGGACAGGATACCGCCGGCATACCCCGCCCCCTCACCCGCCGGAAACAGACCACGCAGGGTCGGGCTTTGTCCGTCCCTGTCGCGCTGAAGACGGATGGGCGATGATGTGCGGGTTTCAACGCCTGTCATCACGGCATCCTCCATCGAAAAGCCCTTCAGCTTACGCTCGAAACGCGGCAGCGCTTCACGGATGGCTTCACAAACGAAATCCGGCAGACACAGCGTCAGATCAGTTGGGGTCACGCCCGGCTGATAAGACGGGACAACGTCCCCCAGCGTTGTGGACGGGCGCCCCACCAGAAAATCACCAACCCGCTGTGCCGGGGCACGATAATCGCTTCCCCCTGCCACGAATGCCGCCTTTTCCCATTTCCGCTGGAACGCGACACCACCCAGAACATCATCCGGGAAATCTTTTTCAGGCGTGACTTCCACGACAATACCACTGTTCGCATTCCGCTCGGCACGGGAATACTGGCTCATGCCGTTGGTCACGACCTGTCCGATCTCGGACGTTGCCGCCACGACCTGCCCACCCGGACACATGCAGAACGAATAGACCGAACGTCCGTTGGAGGCATGGTGCACCAGCTTGTAATCCGCCGCGCCCAGGATTTCATTCCCCGCATAGGAACCAAAACGGGCCGTATCGATAACGGATTGTGGATGCTCGATCCGGACCCCGATGGAGAACGGCTTGGCGTCCATGGCGACATCGGCCTGACGCAGCATTTCGAACGTATCGCGCGCTGAGTGCCCGACGGCGAGAATCACGCGCTCCGCTGGTAGGGTTTCGCCCGTTGAAAGACGAAGCCCCCGCAAGCGGCGCTCCGTTCCCTCACCTTCCATTTCGAAACCCTCAACACGGGTTTCGAACCGGTATTCCCCGCCCAGACGTTCGATTTCTTCACGAATGAACATGACCATCGAGACGAGACGAAACGTGCCGATATGGGGCTTGGAGACGTAGAGGATTTCTTCCGGCGCACCGGCCCGAACGAACTCCTCGATAACGCGCCGCCCGAGGTTTCGCGGATCGGACACACCGGAGTAGAGCTTGCCGTCCGAGAACGTGCCTGCACCGCCTTCACCGAACTGCACATTGCTTTCGGGCGTCAGAACAGATTTGCGCCACAGGGCGAAGGTGTCCACCGTCCGAGAACGGACATCCTTGCCGCGTTCGATGATGATCGGCTTGAGGCCCGCCTGTGCCAGCGTCAGAGCCGCCATGATTCCGCATGGCCCTGCCCCCACAACCACGGGACGCGGCATGCCTTCCGGCAATATCGCCTTCGGAAGATGATAGCTTGTATCTGGCGTTTGACGGATGTGCTGATCGCCCTCATGAGCCGCCAGAACAGCCGCTTCATCCGCAACGTCACAGTCAATACTGTACACGAGAACAATATGACCGCGCTTGCGGGCGTCATAGCCGCGACGGGCGATCTTGAAATCTTTAAGGGCATCAGACGCAATATTCAGGCGCGTCAGGACTGCCTCCCGGAGCGCACCTTCCGGATGTTCCAGAGGCAGGCGCAGTTCTGTCAGACGGATCATGCGTCGTGCTTTTCTTTATTTTGGGCGGTGTCAGGCTGCGGGTCGGCGTGATGCGTGTCCGGGGAGCCTTCCATGATGCGATCCATGATGGCCATCAGAACACCGGACACGACGAAGGCCAGATGAATTCCAACGCTCCATTCCAGAGCACGCGTGGACGTACCATCCACGCGGATGAAATCAGCCAGAACATGAATGGCTGACATGGCGACGATGGACGCCATGAGCTTGATCTTGATGTCCCCGAACGTCACGTGGCCAATCCAGGACGGATAGTCCTCATGATGACGGATATCGAGACGGGAGACGAAGTTCTCGTAACCTGAGAACATAACGATCAGCAGCAGGTTCGCCAGCAGGACGAGATCGATCAGATCCAGCACGCCCACAAAGACGTCATCAAAGTCCAGACCGGTAGCCTTGAGAACCAGACCCAGAAGCTGCTGGAAGAATTTGAAAGCAACCAGAAGTAGCCCGATGGTCAGGCCGAAATAAAGCGGTGCGGCAATCCAGCGCGTGGCAAAGAAAGCGCGTTCCATTGCTTTTTCGGCACGGCCGAAGCTACCTGAATGACCAGTGAGGCGCTGGCCCTGCGGAGAAGAAGGAGTCGTCATGCCCCTTCTCTACGATCTTGCGCCCCGGTCCGCCAATGCCTCTTTGCTGCAATGCCCCGGTTTAACCGACCTTTCGCAACGGAAGGGGCTGAACAGCCACACACTCTGATGCACCCCGGACCTGACGTTCGCGGTCCAGATAGCGCAGGCAACTGATACGCAGGAAAGACGCCATATTGGGAAGCTCGCCCCGAAGTTCCAGAATTTCATCCGAAAGATTGGTGATGAGCTGATTGACGGTCATGCCATCTGCCGCGGCAATTTCCGTCAAGACATCCCAGAACATGTTCTCCAGCCGGATCGTGGTGACGACACCATGAATCCGCAGGGACCGTGTCCGGCTTTCATAAAAGATCGGATCGGCGCGGACGTAGAGTTCACACATGGCGGGTCTTTCCCTGCGAATACAAATCAGGCTTCGATCTTCGTGCCCAGAACCTTCAGAAACTGGCCGATCCAGGCCGGATGTGCTGGCCATGCTGGGGCCGTCACGAGCTTGCCGTCCGTCACAGCACCATCAATCGCGATCGCCTGATAGTCTGCGCCTGCGAGGATCATTTCAGCACGACAGGCCGGATAAGCGGAAACCTTGCGGCCAGAAATGACATTGGCAGCGGCGAGCAGTTGCGGACCATGGCAAACGGCAGCAATCGGCTTATCGGCCGTCACGAAGGCCCGGATCAGGTCCAGCACGCTCTCATCTGTGCTGAGCTGTTCAGGTGCACGCCCACCTGGAATGACCAGCGCATCGTAATCATCCGCTTTCGTGCCCGCATAGGTGGCGTTGAGCGTGAAGTTGTGGCCGCGCTTTTCGGTGTAGGTCTGATGACCTTCGAAATCGTGGATGGCGGTCGCCACCTGCTCGCCAGCCTTCTTGCCCGGAGACACCACATCCACCTTGTGCCCAACCATCAGCAGCATCTGGAAGGGCACCATGATTTCGTAATCTTCAACGAAATCACCTGCGAGCATGAGAATACGTTTACCAGCCATGAGATCATCCTGACGATCGAGGTTCAAAAGATGGACTCCTTCTTACCGTATGCAGAAGGACTGTGGGTAATAGGTGGTAACGACACACTGCCCTGTCACCCACTTGCCGGAGAGGCAAAGCTGCCTCAGAACTGTTGGCGATATTGCCTGTCAGGGACCGCGTTCATCCATGAAGACTGCCGCCGCGATCGAGGTCCGTGACCTCCGCAAGACGTATCAGGTCCGCGATGGCGGAAGCTGGCGTGGAAAGACGCGTGAAATCACGGCGCTGGACGGCATTTCCTTTACTGTTCCGGCTGGTGAAATTGCCGGGTTCATCGGTCCGAACGGGGCGGGGAAATCCACGGCCATCAAGATCCTGTCCGGCATTCTTCGTCCGACATCCGGCACGGTACGCGTTGGGGATCTGGTTCCGTGGGAGAACCGGATTGCGCATGTGGCGCGCATTGGCGTGGTGTTCGGGCAGCGAACGCAGTTGTGGTGGGATCTGTCCGTCGCCGAAGGGCTGGCGCTTCTGCGCGATATTTACAGCGTGGAGCCAGAACGGTTCAGACGGAACCGGGACCGTCTGGCTGAGGCGCTGGACCTGAATGGCATCATGGACCAATCCGTCCGCCAGCTGTCGCTGGGGCAGCGGATGCGGGCGGAAATTGCTGCGGCCCTGATCCATGATCCGGATGTGGTCATCCTCGATGAACCGACGATCGGGCTGGATGCGCCTTCCAAGCTGGCGGTACGTGCTTTCGTGAGGGATCTTCGCCGGGAACGCGGCACGACAGTTCTCCTGACCACCCATGACATGCACGACATCGAAGCTCTGGCCGACCGGGTGATCGTCATCGGGCATGGCCGTATTCTGGCGGACAGCCCATTTGAGGCGCTTCAGGCCACAACACTGTCCGAACGCATTCTGGAAGCCGATTTCACGGGACCGCCGCCGGACCTGTTCCTTCCAGACGGCGCTGTGGAAACCGAGCGCGGAACACGCTGCGTGACCATCACGTTCGATCCGCAACGCCTCCCTGCTCCGGCCCTTGTTGCGCACCTTTCCAAGCTGCCGGGTCTGGGCGATCTACGGATCGGCCGCCCGGCGATTGAAGAGATCATCACACGCTTTTACGCGGATCATGCCTCGTGACGATCCGCCCGTATGTGACGTCCTTCGTCCTGCAATGGAAAATCGGGCTGCGGTACCGCCTTGCCGTTTTGGCGGGACTGGTTGCGCAGATGTGGTTCGGGGCGATCTCGCTGATGGCCTATGCGGCCGTGTATCACCACGCCCCCGACGTGAATGCGCCGATGACGCTTCGACAGGCCATGACCTACACATGGATTCAGCAGTCGTTTTTCACGCTGCTCCCTCTTGGCTGCCTACCCGCGATTGGCGAGGCCGCAAAGAGTGGGGCGATTGTCTATGATCTGCTTCGCCCGGTGGATCTGTGGAACTGGTGGCTCTCCGCGTCCCTTGCCCGTCTTCTGGGTAACGCAGTTCCCCGTGCCATTCTTCTGGCTGTCGTCGCTGGTCCTCTGGCAGCACTCGTCGGGCTGAACGGCTGGAGCCTCGCCCCACCCGCGTCTTTTGAAGCCGCCCTTCTGGCGGTTGTATCCTTTGTTCTGGGGGCCTTCATTTCAGCCAGCATCGTGATGTGGTGGAACATCATCGCCGCTCGCACCCTGTCGCCCCTTGGCACCTATGCCGTGGGAACGCCTTTGGCTGTTCTGCTGTCTGGCATGCTGTTGCCGCTTCCGCTTTATCCGGACTGGGCGCGGGAACTGCTGCTGCTCCAGCCCTTCGCAGGCATTTCGGATATTCCGATCCGGCTTTACATGGGCATGCCCATTCCGGGTGGCATTCTGGCGGCTCTTGGGATCCAGTGTTTCTGGCTACTGGCACTGACCGTTATCGGACGTTTCTGGATGAATCGCACCGTGTCGAGGATGGAGGTTCAGGGCGCATGAATGCCTTTACGCTCTATCGTCGGATGGCTGGCGCCTCGATCAAGGCGCAGCTTCGCTATCCCGGAACCTTCGCCCTTCAACTTGTCGGCAATTTTGTCACGACGCTGCTGAGTTTCTTCGGCATCTGGAGCCTGTTCCACAGGTTTGGCAGCATTGCGGGCTGGGATATTGGAGCAGTCGCCGTTCTGTATGGACTGGTGAACGTCTCTTTTTCAGTAGCCGAAACGCTTGGTCGTGGCTTTGATGTTTTCGGCAGCGAATACGTCAAGACCGGTTCGTTTGACCGGCTGTTGCTTCGCCCACGCTCAACGCTGGTTCTTCTGCTCGGGCATGAACTTCGCCTGCGCTCGATCGGTCGTTTTCTTCAGGGCGCGTTTGTTCTGGGAGCGGGTTTCTGGCTGTCCCCTCATGTCTCGTGGAATACGGTGTGGCTCCTGCCCTGGGCTGTCATGGGCGGAGCTGTGATGTTTCTCGGCATCCTGATTGGTCAGGCTGCTCTGTGTTTCATCACGGTGGAGGGGCTGGAGGTCGTGAACGTGCTGACCTATGGCGGCGTGGAAGCGGGACAGTACCCGCTGACCATGTTCGCTCGATGGCTGCGGCGTTTCCTGACATGGGCCCTTCCGCTCTCCGCCGTCTGCTACTACCCGGCCCTCGCCATGCTGAACCACCCGGACCCGCTGGGAATGCCGGTTTGGTTCGGCCTCCTGTCCCCCGCCATGGGCTTCGTCTTTCTCGCCCTCATGGTGCTGTGGTGGCGGCGCGGAGTTGCAGGGTATGTCTCCAGCGGGAGTTGAGGCTATTTAGCCGGATAGCCCCACTTGTTGATGCGAGGGTCGGTGTCGAAGCACATCATGATGAACAGCGGAATTATTCCAATTATCGTGAAATAAAGCAGGACCCACCACCCCGAACGGCCGCTGTCATGCAGTCGCCGCACCGAAACGCTGAGGTCCACGACAAAGAGGTAAATCCACGCAAAAAAGCTGGCAATGCCCAGCAGCCCGATAACTACTCCCCCGTTATGTCTGAGATCATGGGAGATCAGAGACGACAGGATGGAGCAGAAAATCACGAAAATCCTGAAATACCAGTATTCCTTCCTGCGAGAACGGCCCTGAAAATCGGTGACCTTCCGAAAACAGGAACGGATGGCCTCTGCGAAAGATATATCCGCGGCCGGGGACGCCACCTGAACATCCAGGAACACATTATTCGCCATCGTACCCCAAGGCTCGAAATCGACCCGCTGCCCCTTCATGGGGGCCAGAGCCTCCCGCCAGTTCGTCTTCGAAAAGGAATACCGGACGTCCTGATCATTCAGGATCACGCCTTCGCCCGTCAGAGTGTCAAATCCGAGAACCGTCCCCTTCATGGGCACTCTCCCTGCAAGTCCCCTCTGCAGGATTGCAGGGTATGACGCGTCATTTGTTACGGAATGCTACATTCATGTCCAGCCGTGATAGCCGAAAGAGCCTCTCTCCTCTTTGCCAGATCATTGCTTGGGTTGAGGAACGGAGATGCAGTATGCTTTCCGCCCTTAGCCACAGATTTGTCCGGACATGACCTCAGAATCCCATCACGCCTGCGCGCATGACCATGCGGATCATGCCCACGATCACTCACACGGCCATGACCACGCGCATGGCGGGCACGATCACAGCCATGATCATGGCCACGATTCCTGTGACGGACATGACCATGGGTTTGGCTTTGGACACGCTCATGTGCACGCCCCTGCCAGCTTTGGCCGGGCTTTCGCCATCGGGATCTTACTGAATACGGTTTATGTCATTGCGGAAGCCCTTTGGGGCGTCTGGGCACACTCCCTGTCCCTGCTGGCAGACGCGGGACACAACCTTTCAGACATTCTCGGTCTGGGTGCGGCCTGGCTGGCGGAAAGTCTGGCCCGGCGCGCGCCGACCACGCGTTTCACCTATGGTCTGCGCCGGTCCACCATCCTTGCAGCCTTCGTGAATGCAACGGTCCTGCTGCTGGTTACGGGCGGCATCATCTGGGAAGCCATCGTCCGGCTTTTTGTTCACACTCCGGTTGAAGGCATGGCCGTCAGTTGGGTCGCGCTTGTTGGTATTGCGGTCAACGCCGTCACGGCACTCCTCTTCATGAAGGGGGCCTCCAATGATCTCAACATCCGTGGCGCATTCCTGCATATGGCATCAGACGCCATGATGTCCTTCGCTGTGGTCATTGCAGGGCTTCTGATCGCCTGGACGGGCTTTCAGATCATTGATCCGATTGTCAGCCTCATCGTGTCAGCCTCCATCATTATGGCGACATGGTCCTTGCTCAAAGGCTCGGTTTCCCTTTCTCTGGATGGTGTGCCATCGGGAATTGTTCCCGCCGATGTGCAGACTGCTCTCCTTGAGGTTCCAGGCGTCTGCGGGCTGCATCATCTGCATATCTGGCCTATGAGCACGACGGAAACTGCTCTGACCGTGCATCTTCTCCGTGAAGAAACGGCTGCGCAGACACCCGAGCAGATCATCACGCAGGCAAGCGTGATTCTGCGGGAGAAATTTGGTATTTCCCATCCGACTTTCCAGATCGAGAGCCCACCAGCGTCCTGCGATCTTCAACAGGCCTGCTGCTAAGGACCTTCATGCCTTCCACCCGTATCAAGATTGCCCGCGCTTCCATCGGGGTGAGCGTGGTGGTTCTGGCCATCAAATACGCGGCGTTCTGGGTCTCCGGCTCCGATGCGCTGCTGTCGGATGCCATTGAGACCATTCTGAATGTTATTGCCGCTGTTGGAACACTGTGGGCGCTCTCCATCGCGGCCTTGCCTGCTGACGATAATCATCCCTACGGCCACGGCAAGGCGGAATATCTGTCTGCCGTCATTGAAGGCGTTCTGGTTGTTCTGACGGCGCTCGGAATCCTGGTCGTGGCTGTGCATGACTGGATACATCCGATGCCGGTCCATGCTCCGTTCCAGGGTGTCGCCCTGAATGCACTGGCCGGTGTGGTCAATCTTATCTGGGCACGCATGCTGATCGGCTTTGGCCGGAAGAACTCGTCTCAGGCTCTGCTGGCCGCAGGCGAACACGTACAGTCTGACGTCTGGACGACCGTTGCGCTGATCATTGGCGTCTCCCTGATCCCTCTGGTGAAGTGGGACCGTCTGGATGCTGTCCTCTCGGCACTGGTGGCCCTGAACGTCCTGCGCGCCGGGTTCTCCATGATGAGCATTTCCATGTCCGGCCTGATGGATGAGACGCCCGGCACTGACACGGTCGAGACCGTCAAAGGCATTATCTCCAGCAGCGGAACTGGCGCACTGGAAGCGCATGATCTACGGATGCGCAAGGTTGGGGTACTGCATTTCGTAGAATTCCACCTCGTGGTGCCCAGCGAAATGAGTGTGCATGACGCCCATGAGATCTGTGACAGCATCGAAGCCGCGCTTCGTGAGGAACTGGGGCGCGCTTCCATCCACATTCACGTCGAACCTGCTGACAAGGCCAAGCATTCCGGCGTTCTGGTCCTGTCCTAAGCGCCGGAGCCTTCTGATATGATCAGTCTTTTCGACCTGTTCCGCATCGGGCTCGGCCCCTCCTCGTCTCATACGGTTGGCCCCATGCGGGCGGGACTGGCCTTCGTGCAGAACCTGCCTGCCGGCACCGAAATCCAACGTATTCAAGTCACGCTTTATGGCTCTCTCGCCTGGACAGGTGCGGGACATGCGACGGATACCGCCGTACTTCTCGGCCTCGAAGGATGGCTGCCGGATGACATTGCTCCGGATCACGCGCGACACGTCATTGAGACGATCCAGTCTACGAAACGCCTGACGGTGAATGGCCAGACTATCTTTTTCGATCCAGCGTCAGATGTTGTGTTCGACTACGAGACCGTTCCGCCTGTTCATCCGAACACACTGCAATTCGAAGCCTTCAGCGATGACGGCAACTCCATTGCCTGTGAGCGATACTGCTCCATCGGCGGGGGCTTCATCGTTCCGGAAGACACCTCCCCGGCGACCAAGGTCATCCCATCCGTCAGCGTTCCCTATGATGTGACATCCGGGCACAAACTGCTGGAAGACTGCCGGGGTACGGGGTTGAGCATTGCCGGTCTTATCCGCGCCAATGAAACAACATTGCGAGCCGATCAAGACGTCACGGCCTATATTGATCGCATCCTCGATACGATGATGGACTGCATTGACCGTGGCCTCAAGGAAGACGGCGTCCTTCCCGGCAAGCTACACGTCAAACGACGGGCCCCCGCCCTCTTTCGGAAACTGGAAAGCGGCATCCGCTGGAACCAGCGGGCACCGCATGAGATCATGGATTGGGTGAGCCTCTTCGCCATTGCCGTGAATGAAGAGAACGCTGCGGGAGGCCGGGTTGTGACGGCGCCGACCAATGGCGCGTCGGGCGTTATCCCTGCTGTCCTGCGGTATTATCGCGACTTCTGCCCCGGTGCATCTCGCGAAGGGATGCGAGAGTTTCTTTTGACGGCCACCGCCATTGGCGCGCTGTTCAAGCGCAACGCATCCATTTCCGGGGCGGAAGTCGGGTGTCAGGGCGAAGTGGGCGTCGCGTGCTCCATGGCGGCTGCCGGGCTTGCCGCAGCACTGGGAGCCACGCCTGATCAGGTAGAAAATGCCGCAGAAATTGGCATGGAACACCATCTGGGCATGACCTGTGATCCCGTCGGAGGGCTGGTACAGATCCCGTGCATTGAACGGAACGCCTTTGGCGCCATCAAGGCCATCAATGCAGCGTCTCTCGCGATGCGGGGCGATGGTGTACATCATGTTTCGCTGGATCAGGTCATTCGAACGATGCGGGAAACCGGCGCAGACATGAACCATCGTTACAAGGAAACCTCACTGGGCGGTCTGGCGGTCAGCTTTCCGGAATGCTGATGCGTCTTTTCCGGTTATTGCACTGATTTTCCACTTGATCGGTTCAGACTGCTTGACCCGGCGCGAAGAAGACTGGCAGGACCGGAACTGTAACGCGCGGATATGAACCGGGCGTATCTTCCCTTGCCCGACACTCCTTCCCGGACGTCTTCCATTGGCCGATACTTCGCCCCAACTCTCTGAATCCGCACCCAAGCCGATTCCCCCTGCGCATCTGTCCTCACGACATGCGCTACGGCGTAAAGACCGTATCCATCATCTGCGCCGTTCTGCCCGCGCCACCACGACGCAGTGGCGCCGGACGGTCATTTACTGGATCGGCGCGGTTCTGGTCGGCGTCATTGCTGTTCTTTTTACACGCATGGGCGACGGGGCGGCAGATCTGCGGTCCAGAATTATCGCCTGGCACCCCTGGGCCATGCTGTTTGTGGCGCCAGCCGGTCTGGCCTTCATCACATGGATGACCCGCACGCTCTTCAAGGGCGCTCAGGGTTCAGGCATTCCGCAGACGATTGCGACCCTCCACATCGACAATTACACGGTGGTGGACCGGGTTCTGTCGCTCAAGATTTCAGTCGGCAAGATCCTGCTGACCTGTCTGGGGCTGATCTGCGGCGCTTCGATTGGGCGTGAAGGCCCAAGCGTGCAGGTTGGGGCATCCGTCATGCATGGTTTTTCCCGCCTGCTCGGACAGTCCAATATCGCGGCCAAACGCAGCATGATCCTTGCAGGGGGCGCGGCTGGTATGGCCGCGGCATTCAATACCCCTCTGGCCGGGATCGTCTTTGCCATTGAAGAACTGTCCCATTCCTTCGAGCAGCGTACATCCGGTCGAACCCTGACGGTCGTTGTGGTTTCCGGTGTCACAGCCATCGCGCTACTGGGGAACTACACCTATTTCGGCCATGCCGACGTTGATATTCCCGTGGGCACTGCCTGGATTGCGGTGCTGACCTGCGGCATCCTCGGTGGTCTGGCCGGCGGCACCTTTGCGGCGCTCGTCATCAAAGCCTCCCGTGGCCTTCCCGGCCCAGTCGGACGCTTTGCCGGACAACGCCCGATTGCCTTCGCTGCGGCCTGTGGGCTGGTTCTGGCCATCATCGGCCTGATTTCAAAGGGAACGACTTACGGCACGGGCTACGCACAGGCCCGCGCCATTTTCGCAGGAACTGAGCACTATCCGGCCTCCTTCTTTCTGCTGAAATATCTGGCGATGCTGGTGTCTTACTGCTCCGGAATTCCGGGGGGCATGTTTGCGCCTTCACTGGCCATCGGTGCAGCGATCGGCGGATGGATCGAACAGTTCCTGCCCCACACAACGCCGGGCGCTGTCGTGCTGCTCGGGACGGTCGCCTATTTCTGTGGTGTGGCGCAGTCCCCGCTAACGGCAACAATCATCGTAATGGAAATGTGCAACAACCAGCAGGTCACGCTGGCACTTCTGGCCACGTCATTCCTGGCGTTCGGCGTCTCGCGCATGGTCTGTCCGCGCCCGCTCTATACGGCGCTGGCCGACCGTTTCATGGAAGCGAATGAACGCGCCATGCGGCCTCCGCCAGCCGCCCCTGAACCACCCGTCGCTCAGGCCAAAGACGCAGAAAAAACATCCTGATCTAAAGCCTGATCAAGCAGTCAACGGCAGAAGGCACACCCGCCTCCTGCCGTTTTTTTATTTCTCTGACAGGATGGAGTGCGCAGCCGCATCTGCCTCCACCGCGCATTCAGCAGCATCCGGAGCAGATGTCGTACCTTTCATGGCCCGCAGTTCTTCACGGGCCGCAGCGAGATCATCCTGAAGTTCCGGTGCAGCAAGCAAGGTATCCATTTCAGACGACGCGTTCAGGAAACCAGCCTGGACGTCAGATTTCCAATGCGCGCCACAGACGATCCGGCTCTCTCCAAAGACACGTCCACGTTGCAGGATCATTGTGGCATGCTCCGGCATCAGATGCGCCAACAGCAGCGCCATGCCATATCCCGCAGTCGTGTGGCCGGATGGATAGGACGAATGAAGGCCCAGCCCTTCCGGGGACGTGCAGATCGGCAGATTGGTTCCGACGAATGGGCGTGTCCGATGCCAGTAGTGCTTGGCTTCGGACGTCCGATGAACAATCGGATTTTCCATCTGCTTCAGGACGCTGGCCAGATGAGGCGCTTTCGAAAGATCCAGCGTGTATCCCACCGCGCAGGAGAAATCCCGCACGAGATGCGGCACTTCCAGATCGGCATCCCGCTGAGCCAACGCCCAACGCGGAGTATCCTTCAGGGCGCGTGTTTCATGAAACACCTGATCATCATCTGCCTGTGCCGCACTGCCCGGAGCCGGCGGCGAAGGAAGGACCAATCGCGCGTCCGGAATGGCCGTTTCCGGCAGGATATGATGGGACGACGCAGTGCAGGCAGCGAGAAGCGTTGTGCACATCAGGAGCGTGGCAGACAGGCGAGCGGCGGTAATCATGCGTTTTGGGGTCTCACAGAGTTGAAAAGACAGTTCGCCTTCATAATGTTCTCCAGGGATGGTCGGAAAGTGTTTCTTTGTGAACGTTGCATGGCAGTACCGCTTCTTCCTGCTGGCTGGCAGACCCTGCCCGTTGTGCCATCATGCCCCTAGAATTGTCCTTTTCAGGAGACTATCATGTCCTCTACAGCCCCGCGCGTTTCGATCCGCTACTGCACGCAATGCAACTGGCTCCTGCGTTCCGGATGGATGGCACAGGAACTGCTCTCCACGTTCGGGCAGGCTCTCGGTGAAGTGGCGCTTGTTCCTGACACAGGTGGCCGCTTCGAAATTCACGTCGATGACGTGCTGATCTGGGAGCGCAAGCGCGATGGCGGATTTCCTGGCCCAAAAGAGCTCAAGCAGCGCGTGCGGGACGTGATCGCTCCGGAGCAGAACCTGGGTCACACTGATCGCTGATCAGGCACCCCTGTCATAATGATCCCGTAGAAACACCGTCAGATCATTGGCTGGCCAGTTATGCGGAATCTGCTTCAGCATGTCGCCGATGAAGCCCCGATGATAGGTCGCATGATTGACAACGTGGAGGATGATTTCTTCCCGGGTCATTATCCCAGCCTGCCCGTCAATGAAGGCAAAAGAAATTTTTTCCTTCAGATCATCAGTGCTCCAGCCAGCACAGGCTTTCATGTACCACTGGTGCAGTTCCTGCGTCGCCCACCACCAGTCTTTAAGATCCAGCGTCTGGTCGGCCTGCCGTGAACGATAACTATGCTCCGTCCCCTGAAGATGGTGGCAGAACATGTCATCCACGACATGCACATGGCCAAGCGTCTGCAGAATAGTGCCGAACGTTGTCTGGCGAGGCTTCACAATCTCCTCGCGTGGAAGCTGCAGAAGTGCCTCATATGTCAGCCTGTCGGCCCAGGCGCGATACTGGAGAAACATGCCAGTTGTTCGCAGATGATCCGGAAGAGACAGCCCAGACATAAAGTGACCTCATGACATTATCTGCCCTGACCATGAGATAATTTCGAACAAGGAACAACACGCCACTCTCTACCGGTGAGGTGAGAAACGTACCGATATATACCCTACCTAAATATCAGAACATATTAACCGTCTTTATGATATATCCGAGAACACTCCCTCCATGAAATGATCTGTCATCCCCTACGTTTCAGCCTGCGGAGATCCAGTCATGACCGCAACCTGCGCCAGCCTTTCTCCGACATCCGTCGATCTTCCGCGGAACTGCACATTCGAGCCCGCAGACTGGCAGATCCTTGCCAAATCCTGGTATCCGGTTGCGCTATCCCGCGATCTGGGAGACAGCCCAATGGGCGTGACCCTGCTGGATGCTCCGCTGGTGGTGTATCGAGCGGATGGGGATATTGTCATTGCGGATGATCTCTGTCCGCATCGCGGTGTTCCCCTGAGCATGGGCAATGGCAACGGCAAGACAATTGCCTGTGCCTATCACGGTTTTCGTTTCGGACAGGATGGCCGCTGCGTGCGGGTTCCAGCTCATCCGGACAGCAAAATTCCGCCCAAACTTCACCTGCGAACCTATCCGGTTATCGAACGGTTCGGCCTGATCTGGACGTGTCTGCGGCCAGAAGGAGATGTGAACCTGCCGCCCATGCCACATTGGGATGATCCGGCGTTCCAGCAGATCACGTGCCCCTGGATCGACATCAAGGGCTTTGCAGGCCGCCAGGTCGAGGGCTTCATTGACGTGGCGCATTTCGCCTTCGTCCATACCGAGACGTTTGCTGATCCTGAGAATCCGATTGTTCTGGCCTATTCTCCCAAGCTGACCGAAACGGGTTTCGAGGCTGAATACCGCAGCAACGTTTCCAATTTCCCTCATGGTCTTCTTGGCGTTGAAGAGTATGCGGGCTTCGAGTGGCTACGGCATTTCCGGGTCTTTCTGCCATTTACGGCAACGCTGGAAATCCACTTTCCGAACAACGGCAGGCTCGTCATCATGAACGCCGCCTCCCCGGTTTCTGCCCGCGTAACACGAATGTTCGCACCAATCTGCCGGAACTTTGATACGACCGGGTCAGTGGAAGATGTTTACGAGTTCAATCGGCGTGTCTTCGAAGAAGATCGACAGATTGTAGAAGCACAGAAGCCAGAAAACCTGCCGCTCGACCCGACCCTTGAAGCCCACGTGATGGCGGATCGAAGCTCCATTGCCTATCGTCGCGGCCTGCGCGGGATGGGTCTGAGCCACTTCTTCACGGCCTGAACAAAAAAAGAGGCGCCCCGGTTCAGGGACGCCTCTTCTTTACAACTCTGCATAACAAACGGACTGATCAGCTTTTTGCGGACAGGTCCACAACACCGACTGTTCCATCTTCCGTACCGAAAACGATCGCGCCACCCTGCGGGGTGAAGCTGATGCCCGTCACCTTGCCACGCTTGCTTTTCTGCCCTGAGCAAAGGGGAAGCACGCGCTGGTCTCCACCACCGATTTCGGCGAGCAGAACGGTGCCATCTTCATACCCGCCGGCAATGATGTCTTCCTTGGGGTTCGGGCAGACCGCACTGACGAACAGGCCCGGCAGACGTGCCAGTTCGGACGGTGCCTTGCCCATCGGGCCACCACCGAAAAACGGCCACAGCACAATCGCATCCGCGCCAGCCGTCGCCAGCCAGCGGCCATTGCGCGTGAACGCCATGGATCGCACCTGCTTCGGATAGCCGCTCATACGCATGTTATGCCCATCAGCCAGACGCCAGCCATGCAGATCATTTTCCTGCATGGACGTCACAAGCGCCTCCCCACCCGGATGGATGGCAATTCCGATATGGCTGCCCTTCCATTCGAAGGGGCGCACTGTGTCGATCTTCGCCTGCACGAACCAGACCGACGCACCGTTGTAGTGCGAGGCTGCGACCCGCTTGCCCTTGGCATCAAAAACGATACCCGTCACGGACGACGGATGATCCAGCGTCTTGAGCGTCGCCTTGCCTTCAGCCGCACGGACTTCCAGCTCACGCCCTGTCGAGAAAGCGAGGTGCGTGGTGGATGTGGCGATGCAGTCGACCCAGCGCCGCCCTTCCCGCAGAACTTCGGACCGCCCATCGGCGTAAGTCCGAACCAGCTTGCCATCTTCACCGCCCGTCAGAAATGCATCCGGCAGGCAGTCCTGTGACAGGCAGAGCGCCCCCTCATGAACCTGCAGGACCGTCCATGATCCCAGCGTGGTCATCTGATCGCGCGGGATGAGAATGATCTCGCCATCCGCAGTCGCTGCCGCGAATGTTTTGCCGTCACGCGACGACGCGACACCAACGATGGGGCTTTCGAAACGGCGCTCGGCGCCGCGATCTTCAATGATTTCCCGTGTCATTCCGCGATGCAGCTTTCAAAGCCGCGGCGAAGCTGCGGACGGTTCAGATCACGGCCAATGAAGACCAGACGGGAATCCCGGCTTTCACCTTCACGGAACGGGCCGATGAAATCCCCATCCGCCATCATGTGCACGGCCTGAAAAGCAAAGCGCTGATCTTCACCCTTGAAATTCAGAATGCCCTTGGAGCGCAGAATATCGCCGCCTTTCTCCTGAAGAAGGGCCCCAATCCATGCCTGGAAACGGCGCTGGTCGATCGGTTCTTTCACCGAGAGGGAAATGCTGACGATGCCCTCTTCGTGGGAATGGTGATCGTTCTCCAGAAAGTCAGGCATTGTGGAGAGCGCGCGCTGAAGATCAAAGCCACCGCGATCCAGAATATCCGTCAGCTTGACGCCACCGTGCTGGGCTTCATGGATCTCGGCAACAGCATTGATCTGACGGATACGGGCAACGATTTCCTTACGGCGTTCTTCATCCGCAAGATCGATCTTGTTCAGAACAATTACATCCGCAAAGGCGAGCTGGCTGACAGCCTCGGGGCTTTCGTCCAGCGTCTGCATGACGTTGAAGGCATCCACAACCGTCACAACGGCATCCAGACGGGCCTTCTCACGGATATTCTCATCCACAAAGAAAGTCTGTGCGACAGGGGCCGGATCAGCAAGGCCGGTCGTCTCGACGATGATCCCGTCAAAACGGCCACGACGACGCAACAGGCCACCGAGAATGCGGATCAGATCGCCGCGTACGGTGCAGCAGATGCAGCCGTTGTTCATTTCGAACACTTCCTCGTCGGCATCCACCACGAGGTCATTGTCCACGCCAAGCTCGCCAAATTCATTGACGACCACAGCATATTTGCGGCCGTGCTCGGCGGTCAGGATATGATTGAGCAGGGTGGTTTTTCCGGCTCCGAGAAAGCCTGTCAGAACGGTAACGGGAACGGTTCCGGTGCGTGCCGGGTCACTGGTGCTGGACATGAAGGGCCTCCGTAATCTGGGTTACGATATAGGCCTCTGCGGGCGGACTTGAAAGCCGTTGCGGAACGCCAGTCCAAACCCCAGCAACAGAAAGCCCCATCCCCCAAGTGGAAGGTTCAGGAAATCCGAGGCCGAAGCGATAGGCCATTCCTGAATAAACACGGCCGCGAAAAGACCTATGGCAATCGCAGAACCCTGTCGTCCCGGCCAGAGGGCCTTGAGCCAGCAAGCGACCATAAGGATGAACAGAATCAAGCCGGGAATGCCCGCATTCACAAGCGCCTGAAGATAATGATTGTGCGGATGCTGGACGCACAGATCCGTCCAGCCCCCCGGCGGATACTCCATAGAAAGCCATGGCACACCATGAAACGTAGAGGGGTCCGCACAATGGTGGCGATAAGCGTCGTAACCCTGTCCGAGCAGCGGATGCTCCTGCGCCATGACGACAGCATGGGTGTAGATTTCCCCATAGGGAGACTGGCTGAAATGCGTCAGTTGCTGGCGGGCCAGCACAACGAGATGGGAAAAGCTGCCCGGTGAAACCATGCTGGCGGCAAAGACCAGAAGCGGCATCAGAGCAGCGGCCACAAGTGCGGCCGGCCGCATGGGGCGATAGTGCAACGCACAGACGCCGATCCCGAACAGAGACAGCGCGAAAGGCATTCTTTGCCCCGCAAGAACCATGATCGTGACAGCCAGAATCGTTGCAGCGCACAGGCCCAGCGTCCGCGACAGGCGCGTCTTCCAGCCTTCGATCAGGGTGCATCCCAGCATCAGCATGGGCAGGATCAGACGGGAGAGCGGAGCAGCAGCGCGCGGATGCGTGTAAGGACCGGTCAGGGTGCCGTCATGGAAGCGGGGAACACCGAACAGATTATAGCCGATTGTCGCCTGCAACAGCATCTGAACAGCAATATAGAGACCGCATCCACAAGTGACCCAGAGCGTTCGCCGACGCCATACCTCATCACGCAGCACCCAACATCCCAGAGCCGCCGCCGCGAGCGGAAAGCGGATGGCAGCCAGGGACTGCCCCAGCGCTCCATGCCCCGGTGAGACCCAGAGCGTGCAGAGAACCTGCCAGCTCCACCAGCAGAATGTGGCGACAACCCAGGGCTCCCGCGCCCAGGACCATTGCCTGTTTCTGGCGGAATGAACCAGCAGAAGAACTGCCAGACAGTCCATATCCGCTTCTGCAAGCCCCCGAAGATGCGTGAGGGTCAGCGGCAAAATCACGGCAAGCCACTGGCCGAGGCGGGTAAGGGTCAAAGAAGACTGGCGCATAGACAGTCTGGATGGCGGGTTTCGACTTTCCATGCAACCACCCCGGCAGGTATGCGCTGTTTCGAAACAGTCCATTTCCCATGGAGACAGACATGTCCACCGACACCATTCTCATTCCAGGCATTGATACGCCCGTATCCCGCGTCGCTCTTGGTACCTGGGCCATCGGCGGCTGGATGTGGGGCGGCCCTGACGATGAAAACGGCGTCCGCACCATTCATGCTGCCCTTGATGATGGCATCAACCTGATTGATACCGCTCCGGTTTACGGCTTTGGACATTCCGAAGAAGTTGTGGGTCGCGCGCTGGCGGAAAAGCCGCACAAGGCCTTCGTGGCCACAAAGCTTGGCCTGAACTGGACGGACGACAAGCCGGAAGACCGGAAGGTTTTTCGTGACTCCCGCCCCGCCCGTATCCGGCAGGAAGTTGAAGCCTCCCTGCGCCGCCTGCGCGTTGAAACGATTGATCTTGAGCAGATCCACTGGCCGGATGCCAAGACACCAATCGACGAAAGCGCACGCGAGCTTCAGAAGCTGCATCAGGAAGGCAAGATCCGTGCCCTTGGCGTCAGTAACTTCTCGCCGGAGCAGATGGATATTTTCCGAGAAGTCGCACCTCTCGCCACGATCCAGCCGCCGCTAAACCTGTTCGAGCGCACCTGTGAAAAGGACGTTCTGCCGTACGCGAAGAAGAATGATGCGGTTGTTCTGGCGTATGGCTCACTGTGTCGTGGCCTGCTGTCCGGCAAGATGAGCAAGGATACGACATTCCCGAAGGATGATCTGCGGTCGGGCGATCCGAAGTTCCAGAAGCCGAAGTTCGAGAGCTATCTGGCCGCCGTCGAGGACTTCAAGAAGCTGGCTGCCAAGCGGAACAAGTCCGTTCTCGCCTTTGCTGTCCGCTGGGTACTGGATCAGGGACCGGTCATTGCTCTCTGGGGCGCACGCAAGCCAGAGCAGGTCTCAGGCGTACGAGACGTATTTGGCTGGTCTCTGACGGATGAAGAAAAGAAGGCCGTAGATGAAATTCTGGCGCATCATGTGCCGGAGGCCATCGACCCAACCTTTATGGGGCCGCCAAACCGCGACTGAAACTGACGGCCTGTTGGCGCAGTTCCAGAAGCTGCGCCCTTGCCTGTTCCAGACCGAACCGAGCCGCTCTTTCACGGCCTTTCTGCCCCAGCTCGGATCGTAAAGCCGCCTGGTCCATCAGGCGGCATAGAGCACCCTCCAACGCTCCCGGTTTGTCAGGAGACGCCAAGAGGGCTGCATTTCCCACAACATCTGGTAATGCCCCGACGGGAGAAACGATTACCGCCGCTCCACATGCCATGGCTTCCAGAGCCGTCATCCCGAAAGGCTCCGGCCATCGGCTTGGAACAACAACAATGGCAGCCTCAGCCATAGCCTCCAGAATGCGGGCATGGGGCTGATAGCCTGTCATCAACACTCCGGCCTCTTCTGCTTTAGGGCGAAGCCAGGCAAGAAAGGGCGTTTCGGGAGATGCGGGGCCAAACCTGTCTGCCCCCATAATAGTCGCTGTCCATCCGGGGTAACGGGAACCAATCGCGCTCCAGGCCCTGACAAAAGCATCTGCACCTTTATCGGCAACAACACGCCCGGCGAAGAGGACGTTCTGTTGCCGTGGATGCTCTTCAGGAACCTCTTCAATATTCATGCAATTTGGCTGGATGGCGACGGACACAGGCCCACACCCTTCCGCGAACCGCTGCGCCACCCAGCGTGACACCCCGCAGACCAGCAGTCTATTCGCCAGGCGCTGTCGCTGTGCTGGCGTTTTCGCACCGCGCATGGAACAGGGATCATTATGCAGGATCAGACGGACGGGCGCGAAACGGGACAGAAACAGCGCAAGATCCGGGCGATTATGGACTTCTATAAGATCAGGCTTGAAGTCTCGCGCCGCAGACAGACAGGCAATGCCGTATTTCAGACGCTGGGGGAAAGGCCAGCCCGAAATCTCAAGGGGAACGAAATGCCCGCCCGGCAAAGGGCGATCAGTTATTGCTTTCCCAGTGATCCTGTCTTCGGGCCGGGCCAGCCGGCTGACAAGCAGAGCAATCGCACCAGCATGCCCTTCTGCGTAAGCCTCACGCGGTGGCAAAACCGTCAGTACACGCAATGACACCGCTTCACGCCCTTCTCCCGTCAACCCTCAGCCATCGGGCCAAAAACGGAAAATGCTTAACAGGCCTGGCAGAAAAAACGAAAGTCTCTGCCTCAGGACGAGCGCTGATGCTTCTGCTCTTCCTCAATCCGCTGACGACGAACGACTTTGCGCGTCTCACGCAGAAGGCGATATTTTTCCAGGGCCGACATTTCGCTCCGGTCAGATCTCCGGGAGACAGGCGGACGACCAGCGACAGAACTGGAAGCTGTTTTTCCGGCGTTCACAAGAGAGGCCATTATCTTTCCCTAGCGTCTTAGAAAGAGAATCAAGACATAATATGTAATACAATGCGAACTACTGGTATCCGAAGAATATCAACAGGACAACCACTAAACGCAAGATACGTACGGGGGGTTTCTGCCCTTGAGTTCAGCGCATGTATCGCGCACATGCGGTAAACACCTTATTTCTGTTCCGTGCCCTGCCTGCCGGAGCGCCTCCCAGGAGCATCCCATGAAGATCAATGGCATCGCCTACCGTAGCGTCTGGCGCCCATCTGACGACGCGAAGAGCATTCGTATTTTCGACCAGACCCGCTTTCCCTGGGAAGTAGAAGTCCTCGAGCTTCGGGATATGGGCGCTGTCGCCCACGCGATCCGCAGCATGCAGGTCCGTGGTGCGCCTCTGATTGGTGCCGTTGCGGCCTATGGACTGGTTTTTGCCCTGCAGGATGACGCCTCCGATGCTGCGCTGGAGAAGGCTGCGGCTGACCTGATCGAAACCCGTCCGACTGCCATCAATCTCCGTTGGGCGATCGAGCGCATGGTGAAGCATCTGCGCTCTCTTCCGCCGGAACGCCGCATTGACGCCGGGTACGTGGAAGCAGATGCGATCTGTGATGAAGACGTGCAGGTCAACGAAGCCATCGGTCGTCACGGTCTGGAACTGATCCGCGAAATCTGGGAACGCAAGGGCCGTCAGGGCCGCGTGAACCTGCTGACGCATTGCAACGCCGGCTGGATTGCGACCGTGGACTGGGGCACTGCCCTGGCCCCGATCTACATGGCACATGACGAGGGCATTCCGGTACATGTCTGGGTGGACGAAACCCGCCCCCGTAATCAGGGCAGCCTGCTGACGGCCTGGGAACTGGGCAGCCATGGCGTGGCACACACGGTCATCGCGGACAATGCTGGCGGTCACTACATGCAGGCTGGCGACGTAGACATGGTCATCGTCGGCACGGATCGTGTCACGGCACAGGGTGACGTCGCCAACAAGATCGGCACCTATCTCAAGGCACTCGCCGCCAAGGACAACAACGTCCCGTTCTGGGTGGCACTCCCATCCTCGACGATCGACTGGCGCGTGCGCGACGGCGTGAAGGAAATCCCGATCGAAGAGCGCAGCCAGAACGAGGTTCTGTTCATGACGGGCCTCACGGAGAGCGGTGATCCGGGACGTGTTCGCATTGCACCGAAGAACAGCCCGGCGGCCAATCCGGCTTTTGACGTAACACCAGCGCGTCTGGTGACGGGCCTGATTACTGAGCGTGGCCGGTGTGATGCTTCCGAGGAAGGGTTGAAGGCTTTGTTCCCGGAAAGCTGATCAGACGACGTATAGCCATTCCAATTCTTAAAAACGAATGGCTATACCCGCCTCAAAATTACAGCCTGAAAATCCATTTTTATTCACCAACCATAAGCCCGTTCTTCTATATTCTCCCAAAATTTCAATACCCTATTCTAAAATTCCATCAGCCCTTAATAATAAACACCACTCTTTCGAGGAGGACTGAGAAGCATGTTGCTCGGTCTTCCAGCCTGCACATCCGGGTTATTTCCTGGCATCTGGCGACTGTGGTATCGGCCGAATTGTTCGCTGGTGAATGTCTGACACCCTGCCAGAGACATCAATAGAGAAATCATGAATAGGCGAGATGCGAACTTATAAGTCATCCTCAGCTTATCCTTAATCGTATGACGTCAGAGAAACTGCTCCCCGTTATTTTGGAGCGTCTCCAGCCGAACCCGAACACTATTGAAGCGTATAGGCAAGCTGCTGATCCTCGCGCTAATCTGTTCTCTCGAAGAAAAAGGGGAGATTTCAACGCTGTAAAGACAATCCCCTCCTACTCGGAATGCCTTGCCCTTGACGCTCCATCACACTTGCCGTTCAAGATGATACTTCATCGAGCCCGCATGAGGATGATTGTGTCAGACTCGCATATCTTCTGGCGAACAGCCGCTACGGCCGCACTGTTCGCACTGACTGGCTGTGCCAGCCAGAACAGTGTCCGCCCATATCCGGCCCAGACGCCCAACGCGCAGTATGCGAACGGCACAACCGGCCCCCTTGGTTACAACAACCATGTTCCGGACTTTGCCAGCCGGAATTTCGAGCCCTTCAACCGTCAGGACGTTGCAGCCATTGCCCTGCGTGAATGGCGGATGTTCGGCTCTCCGGTTTCGGATGATGATCCGGAAGATCGCCCGGAACCAACCGATCCCGCCCTCAAGCCGGAACGTATCCCCGGTCTGTGGCAGCGCATCGGCGAATACTGGTGGATTGGCCAGGACCCGTACGAAACGGAAGTTGCGTGGACCGGTAAGACGGACGCTGGCGGTACGCGCTTCGACGCAGCCCACGATGGCCATTATGCCTGGTCAGCCGCGTTCATTTCCTACGTTATGCGAGTTGCCGGCGCGAATGATCGCTTCCCATATTCTCCCAATCACGCCACTTACATCAACGCGGCAGCCAGCGGGCAATCCAGCGGTGTCAGCGCGCATGATCCGGGAAGCTACACCCCAAAGATGGGCGATCTGATCTGCGTCGGTCGTGGACGGAGCAAATCCGTGACGTTCTCGATGCTACCGACATCCTACGGCTTCCCGGCACATTGCGGCATCGTTGCGGCAGTCAACCAGAATGCCCAACCCTTCGGGCATGAGCTGAGCATCGTAGGCGGCAATGTGGATGATGCCGTATCCCTTACCCACGTTCCGACCGATGCAAACGGCCGGATCGCGGATGGGTCAGGCCACAGCTATGACAGCCGCTACCCGTGGTGTGCGGTTCTTGAAGTCCACTACGATGCGGATCAGGAACCTGACAGCGGCTTGTGAGTAAACGGCAGTCCCCCGGCGCGCCAGCCCGTGCCGGGGCCATGCTTGTCCTCAAAACCATCCACAATATTCGTCACATCCGCATAGCCTGCATGTTCAGCAAGAAGGGCCGCATTGTGGGAGCGCATGCCTGAGCGACACAGGAACAGCACACGGCTGTTCTGATCCGGAACCGCATCCAGCAAACCTTCCAGAAAAATCTGCTCCAGACCGGGCTGCCAGGTCAGGCACACGACGGGCTGTGGCAGAGAGGCAGAGTCGGGCAGCCCGACCTCCGCCCATTCCACCGGCGTCCGCACATCCACGAGGACGCTACCGGCCTCATTTGCAAGCACGTCCCATGCCTGCTTTGCTGTCAGTACCTTCATGGCCTTCCTCATCCTTATAAAACGCGGTCTAATTCCGTCAGCACAGGAGAAAACGTATGACTGACATCACCGACGCACACCAGTCCGTTTCAAAAGGCTGGCAGGCTCCGTCTGCTGGCATGACGGCCGCCATCGGTGGCACGCCGCTGCTCCGCCTGAAACGTGCCTCGGAAGAAACCGGCTGCGAAATCTATGGCAAGGCCGAGTTCATGAACCCGGGCGGTTCCGTCAAGGATCGCGCGGCTCTCGCCATCATTCAGGACGCATTCCGCACCGGCGCCCTCAAGCCCGGCGGGACAGTCGTCGAAGGAACGGCTGGCAATACAGGCATCGGGCTGACGCTGGTGGCGCAGGCCATGGGCTGCAAGGCGATTATCGTCGTACCGGAAACGCAGAGCCGTGAAAAACTCGACTTCCTGCGCATGATTGGTGCGGATCTGCGCCTTGTCCCGGCCAAACCGTTCCGCGATCCAGGCAATTACGTTCATGTGTCACGTCGACTGGCTGAAGAAACCGGCGGTTTCTGGGCCAACCAGTTCGACAATACCGCCAACCGTGAAGGCCACCGGACAACAACCGCCGTCGAAATCTGGAACCAGACAGGCGGAAAGATTGACGCCTTTACCTGCGCCTGCGGAACCGGCGGCACGCTGGCCGGTATCGGGATTGGTCTGCGCGAACAGGCGGCTGCGGCTGGCAAGACTGCACCGAAAATTGTTCTGGCTGATCCCGAAGGCTCCGCACTCTATGGATGGGTCAAAGCCAATGATCTGACCATCAGCGGGGGTTCCATCACGGAAGGCATCGGCCAGGGGCGCGTAACCGCCAACCTTGAGGGTTGCGCGCCAGATGATGCCGAGCGAATTGCAGACCCTGAAGCACTGGAACAGATTTTTGCCCTGACGGCGGAAGAAGGCCTCTCCGTAGGTGGCTCGTCAGGCATCAATGTTGCAGCAGCCATCCGGACCGCAAGGAAGCTTGGCCCCGGACATACGATTGTTACAATTCTGTGCGACGGTGGTGCCAGGTATCAGTCAAAGCTGTTCAACCCTGAGTTCCTTCGTGCGAAGAACCTACCGGTTCCATCCTGGCTGGCCTGAGCACGACAGTGACGCGGCGGAACAGAGTCGCGTCACAAGCGCAAGGAAGGTAACACCACTATGGGTACGGAAAACCTGCCCCATCTTCTGGTCGTTGATGACGACCGTGAAATCCGGGAACTGCTCACAAAGTTCCTCGAACGCAATCATTTCCGCGTCACAGCGGCCCGGGATGGCCGTGAAGCCCGCAAGGCCTGGTCCAACGGACATTACCAGCTCGTTGTGCTGGATTTGATGCTTCCGGGCGAGAGCGGCCTGGAAGTGGCGCGCTGGCTGCGTTCCCAGGATAACGTTCCTATTATCATGCTTACGGCCATGAGCGATGAAACGGATCGTATCATCGGGCTGGAATTTGGTGCAGACGATTACGTCGCAAAGCCGTTCAACCCGCGTGAACTGCTGGCCCGTATCCGCGCCGTCCTGCGCCGCACGGTTGATGCCTCCGAAAAACGTCAGGCCACCGATACCCGTAAGATCATGTTCGCCGGCTGGTGCCTCGACCCTGTGCGACGCCGCCTCCTCAACCCGGAGGGGGCAGAAATTTCCCTGACGGGCGGCGAGTACGACCTGCTCATGGCCCTTCTGGACCGTGCAAACAGAGTCCTGACCCGCGACATGCTGCTGGAGCTGCTGCGGGGTCGTCAGGCCGGGCCGTTTGACCGGGCAATCGACGTGGCCATCAGCCGTCTGCGCCGCAAACTTGAAGATGATGGCCGGAACGCGCAGGTCATCAAGACCGTCCGTGGGGGCGGGTATGTTCTGGCAGCAGAAGTCGAACGCGTCTAAACATGAAGTTCCTGCCCAGCTCTCTTGTCGCCCGAACCAGCCTTCTGCTGATTGTAGGGCTTGGGATCGTGGAACTGGCAGGCCTGGGCATTCATGCGCTCGATCGGCTCGATCTGGCCGAGCGCAGCCAGATGCACGATTACCAGATGCAGGTCTTCTCCATTTACCGCACTATCGCGGAAACAAAGCCGGAAGACCGCCAGAACGTCATTGACGAACTGCATATTCCGTCAAGTACGACAGTCCTGCTCCTCCCCATGCCGGATCAGGAAATTCACAGCCACAAGACACCACTTCCATTTTTCCCCTCGGGCAGGCCACCTTTTCCAGAGCATTTCGGTCCATCTTCAAACGGTTTTGGCCCTAATGGACCGCCTTTTGAACCCGGCGGTCCTGAAGGTCCCATGCGGCCAATACATGGCGGACCGGAAGGTCGCGTTCCTGATCAGGGCGGTCCTTTTCCTCACCCCGATAGCCCCGAAGGCTGGCACGTCCCGGGCATGGACGATCATGCCGGTTTCAGGGAGATGCCTCCCATAGGAAGATGGCCGTTCCTGCCGGCATCTCTCTATCCTCGGGAAATGTGGACGGGGCAGGAACTCCGAACGCATTCCGCCTCCCTGCTGCTGCCGGATGGCCAGTGCTGGGTTGTGGTGCGTTATGTGATGCCGCTACCCAATCCGTTGGAAGCACCCACCTTCATCATCGCATTTCTGGTGATGTCTCTTTGCGGCGGAGCGCTGATCGTCTGGGCCACGCGCCGACTGATCGCGCCTGTTACAACCCTCGCAAATGCAGCCGAAGCCCTGGGGCGTGACGTCAACAGTTCAACTGTCCTGCCGGAGAACGGAGCTTCCGAAATCCGTCGCGCCGCCATAGCCTTTAACACCATGTCCATGCGGATACGGCGCTTCGTGTCGGACCGCACACTCATGCTGACAGCCATCGGACACGATCTGCGGACTCCCATCACGCGACTGAAACTGCGGGCAGAGTTCATCGACGATGACGAACTTCGCAACAAGATGCTTGCTGACCTTGATGAAATGGAAGCCATGGTAGCAGCCACTCTGGCCTTCGGCCGCGACAGCGCCTCGAATGAACAGGTGGTTTCCCTTGATCTCCGGGCCCTGCTTCAAACGATCATGGACGAGGCCACCGAGGGACATCCTGACCAGGCCGACAACCTGATCTATGAGTCACCCACCACACCCGTCAGAATCATGGCACGATCCGTCGCGCTAAAGCGTGCCCTGAACAATCTGATCCTCAATGCCCTCAAATATGGCAACGGCGCGCATGTCACGCTGATTCCTCCCTCCCAGAAGAAAGAAAAAGACCGGTACGCCTGTATCATCGTAGAAGATAACGGCCCGGGCCTGCCTGACGAGGAACTGGATCGGGTCTTCGAACCCTTTGTACGGATCGAGACCAGCCGTAACCGGGAAACCGGTGGTACGGGGCTTGGCCTCTCCATCGCCCGGACCATCCTTCGCGCTCAGGGCGGCGATGTGCGTCTTCAGAACCGTGCTGAAGGGGGCCTGCGCGCCATCATCACACTGGCCGCCTGACCTCACAATCCATCACAAATTCGAAAGTCAGCCTTTTTCGGCCAGTCTGCGGGTTACAATCTGCTGCGGTTGTCTTTCTATGTCAGAGACATTTTCGGGAAAGGGCAATCGACCATGAGCGAAAAAAGCTTTCGGAGCATTCTTACAGGGTCGTTTTCAACCCCCTGTGCGGACAACCCCACCGTAGCCATGATTGAAGCGGGGTACCACCACGCCGGTCTTGACGCCCGATACATCAACTGTGACGTCAAGGCTGCCAGCCTCGCAGACGCCGTCAAAGGCGCCAAGGCCATGGAATGGGCAGGGTTTAACTGTTCCCTGCCCCACAAGGTGGCTGTTCTCGATCACCTGGATGACATCGCTGAGTCCGCCAAACTTATTGGCGCCGTCAACTGCGTGGCCATTCGGGACGGGAAGCTGATTGGCCACAATACCGATGGCAAAGGCTTTCTGACGTCTCTGAAAACAGTGACGTCCCCTACTGGCAAGAAGGTTGTGATCCTTGGCGCGGGCGGCGCTGCGCGGGCCATTGCGGTGGAACTTGCACTGGCTGGCGCGGCTCACATTACGATCGTCAACCGCGATGCTTCAAAGGCGGAGGCCATCGCGAAGCTGATCCGCGACAACACCGATGTTAGCGGGGATGCTCAGGAGTGGTCTGGAAAATTCTCCACTCCAGCCGGGACGGATATTCTCATCAACGCCACATCCATCGGATTGGGCGATCCAAAAACGGTCCCTCCGATTGATATGAGCAGCCTGACGAAAGACACCGTTGTTGCCGATGTCATACCCAATCCTCCTCAGACCCGCTTTCTGAAAGAGGCCAAAGCCATCGGCTGCACGACGCTGGACGGCTTGGGAATGCTGGTGAACCAGGGCGTGATCGGCGTGGAAATCTGGTTGGGCCGCACGCTCGACAGCGCCGTGATGGCCGAGACGCTGGAAACCATTTTCGGAACAGAAAACAAGTAAACATGCGCTCCCCTGCCCAGCTCTCAGGCAGGGGATTTCTATACCGCGAAAATTAGATTGGTTCTGCCCGACGGCGTAACCAGACTGTCAGGGCAAGACAGAGCACTCCAATCAACACGCCCCACCAAAGAGCTGGGGCGACAAACAGCTCCGCAAAATTAGGGTGCCTTGTAAGCTGTTGGACTGGCGTATATTGGTCGACAGTGAGTCCCTGACCATGTCCTGCCCGCATCTGCATTTTTGCGTGACTCATACTGGTTCCCGGAAAACGTATGAAGCGATCCAGGACCAGATTTGTGATGCGATTTGTCGGTAGCCCCGCCATTCCTGTGATCCCTAGCGCTGCCAGAATCCCCAGAACCCAGACAGTCGGCGTGGTTCTGGCCAGAACGGACACCACAAAAAGAATGGCATAAACCGGCAGCCACCAGAGTGCATTCAGCACCGCATAGAGTGCGTAATCCGCAAGGTTACCTACAATTCCGGTATGATCGGTCAAGACTCCAAGAGAAACTCCATAAGCATGTGCGATCGTGACGGCGAGCGCCAGAACTCCGCCCCATGTGAGCATCAGCGCAAACAGTGGAACAACGACCAGAATGACACCTGCCTTAGCCAATACACTCAGACGATCGGATACAGGCATGGATTTCCAGAACAGGATCGAGAGATCCTTCCGCTCATTGTAGAATGTGCCCAGCGCGTAAATACATCCCACGACCAATACAGACAGATTGGCGACACCAGACAGCATTTCTGCCGTTATGGAGAAGAGGAACTGAGGTGGGACATTGGGTCCGTTAAATTTGAGGCCTTTGAGAAGCGGCGTACAGAAGACAACAACGGACAGAAGGACCATGACCAACGGCCCCCAGAAAAGAAACCGGTTTCCCCAGAGTTCCCGCTTCACACTCCAGACATACTGGCGTAGTGACCAGACCAGCTTTTCACTCATGCCACGGCTCCCTTGTTCAAACGGTTCTGTCCCATCAGCACCAGAAACAGATCGGCTAGCCTCGGCTGACGGATCTCACCCAGCGCAACCAGTTCACTTTGTGGAACACCATCGAACAGCATGATGGATTGCCCCAGAATGAGCCTCTCATTGAGTGGCCTAAGGGCTCTGGCGGCCTCGACAGCATCTGCCCGCGGCTTCAGTTCCACGAAACGTTGAGCCAGATTTTCCATACTATCCTGAAGCGTGATGCGACCGTCGCCAATCAGAATCACATCCGTCAGAATATCCTCGATTTCCTCGACCTGATGCGTTGTCACCAGAATGGTGCGGTCATGATCGAAGTAATCGTTGAGAAGCGTAATGTAGAACTCACGCCGATACAGCAGATCCAGGCCAAGCGTTGGTTCATCGAGAACCAGTAACTTGGCATCGATAGCCATGACGAGGGCCAGGTGTAGCTGTGCCACCATGCCTTTGGAGAGATTCCGCACGCGGGTTTTCTGCTGAATGTCCGTCCGGGACAGGAACTGTTCGGCACGCTGACGGTCAAACCGGGGGTGAACACCCTCAACGTATTTCAGGACCTGCCAGACCTTCATCCAGCGCGGCAGGAGCGCAACGTCTGCAATGAAGCAGACATCCTGCATCATGGCTTCCCGTTCGCGCCAGGGATCGCGTCCCAGAACTTTCAGAGAGCCTTCATAAGGCACAAGCCCCAGAATGGCGTTCAGCGTGGTGGTCTTGCCAGCACCGTTCGGGCCAATCAGTCCGACAATCCGGCCTGATGGAATGCTCAGATCAATGCCCTGAACACCTTTCCCGCCGCGATGAACTTTACGCAAACCATGCGCTTCAATGCAGGTCATTCGCCGTCTCCGCTTTGCAAAAGATCATTTACGGACAGACCAAGGCGGCGAATTGTCCGGAGAGTCTCAGGCCATTGTTCCGTCAGAAATTTCTCACGTTCGCTTTGCGCCAGACGTTCCAGCGCGCCTGGAGCCACAAACATCCCCAGCCCACGACGCTTCTCCAGCAGCCCTTCGTCGGAAAGCTGCTGATAGGCTTTCATGACGGTCAGGGGGTTAATCTGGCAATCGGCCGCAACCTGACGAACGGACGGAACAGGGTCTCCCTCGCCTACAGCCCCATCCAGCATCATGCCAGCCACCTTGTCCCGGAGCTGCTGATAGATTGGCTGACTGTCATTCCACACACCATCCATACCGGTCCTCCAGGCGCTGTCCCGAAAGCATGCCATGTCCCTTCTCATTGGTTCAGTGTTTTACATATGTATATCACCAAACCTGAAGCAAGACATTTTCCTAGGCTCAGGACCCATTGATTTTTGTAGGGAATTTTGATTCA